>NZ_CP108882.1:6662129-7384258 GCF_036347055.1 Streptomyces sp. NBC_00820
CGTCGCCCGCGTCCAGGGCACCGACCCGTCCGCCGACGCCCTGCTGGTCCACGGCCACCTCGACGTGGTGCCCGCGGAGGCCGCCGACTGGAGCGTGCACCCGTTCTCCGGGGAGATCCGCGACGGTGTCGTGTGGGGGCGCGGTGCCGTCGACATGAAGAACATGGACGCGATGATCCTCGCGGTCGTCCGCGGCTGGGCCCGGCAGGGCGTGCGGCCCCGCCGTGACATCGTCGTCGCCTTCACCGCCGACGAGGAGGCCAGCGCCGAGGACGGTTCCGGGTTCCTCGCCGACACCCACCCGGAACTCTTCGAGGGCTGCACCGAGGCCATCGGCGAGTCCGGTGCCTTCACCTTCCACGACGGCGCCGGGCGCGAGATCTACCCCATCGCGGCGGGCGAGCGGGGCACTTGCTGGATCAAGCTCACCGCGCGCGGCCGGGCCGGACACGGCTCCAAGGTCAACGAGGAGAACGCGGTCACCCGTCTCGCCGCCGCGATCACCCGCATCGGCGAGTACGAGTGGCCGCTGCGGATCACCCCGACCGTGCGGGCCGCCCTCACCGAACTCGCCGCCCTCTACGGCCTGGAGCCGGACTTCGGCGATGTCGACCTACTGCTGGAGAAGCTCGGCCCGGCCGCCAAGCTGGTCGAGGCGACCGTCCGCAACAGCGCCAACCCGACCATGCTGAACGCCGGTTACAAGGTCAACGTCATCCCCGGCGAGGCCGTGGCCTTCGTCGACGGCCGCTGTCTGCCCGGCGGCGAGGACGAGTTCGTCACCACCCTCGACCGGCTCACCGGGCCGTACGTGGACTGGGAGTTCCACCACCGGGAGGTCGCCCTGCAGGCCCCGGTCGACGCGCCGCTCTTCACCGGAATGCGGGCCGCCGTCGAGGAGTTCGCGCCCGAGGGGCACGTGGTGCCGTACTGCATGTCCGGCGGCACCGACGCCAAGCAGTTTTCCCGGCTCGGCATCACCGGCTACGGCTTCGCACCGCTGAAGCTTCCCGAGGGCTTCGACTACCAGGCGCTCTTCCACGGCGTCGACGAACGCGTTCCCGTCGAGGCGCTGCACTTCGGTGTCCGTGTCCTCGACCGGTTCCTGCGGACGGCGTAGGCGGCGGCGGACGGGATCCTGAGGGCGGAACTGAAAGGCGAGACGGTGCTGAAGGGGAGCGGGGACGACGTGCTGAAGGGGAGCGCGGACGGCGTGCTGAAGAGGAGCGCGGACGAGGTGTCCGAGGGGACGGGGGACGAGATGCTCAGGTCGGCGTACGGTTCCTGGCCGTCGCCCATCGACGCGGCGCTGGCCGCCGCGCACGACGGGCAGCCCGAATGGGTGGGGTTCGTCGGCGACGAGGTCTGGTGGACCGAACCCCGGCCCGCCGAGGGCGGCCGCCGGGCCCTGGTGCGGCGCACGGCCGAGGGCGCCGAGCAGCCGGTGCTGCCGGCGCCGTGGAACGTGCGCAACCGTGTCATCGAGTACGGCGGCAGCCCCTGGGCCGCGGTACCCCGCGACGGCGAGCCCCTGGTGCTGTTCACCCACTTCGCCGACCAGCGGCTCTACCGGTACGAGCCCGGCGGCGAACCGCGCCCGCTGACCCCCGTCTCCCCGGTGGGCGGCGGACTGCGCTGGGCCGAACCCCAGATCCTCGCCGACCGGGACGAAGTGTGGTGCGTGCTGGAGGAGTTCACCGGCGACGGCCCGGGCGACGTGCGGCGTGTCCTGGCCGCCGTACCGCTGGACGGCTCCGCGGCGCGGGACCGTACGGCCGTACGCGAACTCACCGACGACCGGCACCGGTTCGTCACCGCCCCCCGGATCGCGCCGGACGGCCGACGCGCGGCGTGGCTCGCCTGGGACCACCCGAGGATGCCCTGGGAGGGCACCGAGCTGCTGGTCGGCGATGTGGGGGACGACGGCGTCCTGCACGACGTCCACCCGGTCGCCGGCGGCCCCGGGGAGTCCGTGGCACAGGTCGAGTGGTCCGCGGACGGCCGGCTGCTGTACGCGAGCGACCGCGGCGGCTGGTGGAACCTCTACCGGGACGACACCCCGCTCTGCCCGCGCGAGGAGGAGTTCGCCGGGCCGCTGTGGAAGCTCGGCACCCGCTGGTTCGCGCCCCTGGACAACGGGCTGGTCGCGGTCGTGCACGGCCGTGGGCCGGCCGTGCTCGGCATCCTGGATCCGGAGTCCGGCGAGGTCGTCGACGTCGCCGGACCGTGGACCGAGTTCACCGGCACGGTCGCCGTGCACGGCTCCCGGGTCGTCTCCGTCGGCGCCGGCCCCCGCACCGCGCACGAAGTCGTCGAACTCGACACCCGCAGCGGCCGGGCCCGCGCGATCGGCTCCCGGCACCACGATCCCGTCGACCCGGCCTACTATCCGGAGCCGTACATCCGCACCTTCACCGGTCCCGCCGGCCGCGAGGTGCACGCCCACGTCTACCCGCCGCACCACCCCCGCCGCACCGCCCCCGACGGCGAGCTGCCGCCGTACGTCGTCTGGGCGCACGGCGGCCCCACCGGCCGGGTCCCACTCGTGCTGGACCTGGAGATCGCCTACTTCACCTCGCGGGGCATCGGCGTCGTCGAGGTCGACTACGGCGGCTCCACCGGATACGGCCGCGCCTACCGCGAGCGGCTGCGCGAGCAGTGGGGCGTGGTCGACGTCGAGGACTGCGCGGCCGTCGCCCTCGCCCTCGCCGAGGAGGGCACCGCCGACCGGAACCGGCTGGCGATCCGGGGCGGCAGCGCCGGCGGCTGGACCACCGCCGTCTCCCTGACCACCACCGACGTCTACGCCTGCGGCACCGTCATCTACCCCGTCCTCGACCTGACCGCCTGGGCCTCGGGCGAGACCCACGACTTCGAGTCCCGTTACCTGGAGTCGCTGGTCGGCCCGCTCGCCGAGGTGCCCGCCCGGTACGCCGAGCGCTCGCCCACCAGCCACGCCGACCGCCTCACCCGCCCCTTCCTGCTGCTCCAGGGCCTGGACGACGTCATCTGCCCGCCCGCCCAGTGCGAACGCCTCCTGGCCGGCATCGCGGGTCGCGGCGTGCCGCACGCCTACCTCACCTTCGAGGGAGAGGGGCACGGCTTCCGCCGGGCCGGCACGCTGGTGCGCGCGCTGGAGGCCGAACTGTCCCTTTACGCTCAGGTGTTCGGGCTGGACGTGCCCGGAGTCCCGACGCTGGAGCTGCACACGTGAAGTACGCCGAGGACGCACAGGTGAAAGAGCTGGTACGGCCGCACCGGCTGGCCGCCGGAGCCCGGGTCGCCGTGGTGGCCCCCAGCGGGCCCGTGCCCGAGGAACGCCTGGAGGCCGGGCTCGACGTGCTGCGCGGCTGGGACCTCGACCCGGTCGTCGCACCCCATGTCCTGGACCGGCACGGCGAGTTCGACTATCTCGCGGGCACCGACGCGGACCGCGCCGCCGACTTCCAGAGCGCGTGGTGCGACCCGACGGTGGACGCCGTCCTGTGCGCCCGGGGCGGGTACGGCGTCCAGCGGATGACCGACCTTCTCGACTGGGACGCGCTGCGCGCCGCCGGACCGAAGGTGTTCGTCGGCTTCAGCGACACCACCGCCCTGCACGAGGCCATCGCCACCCGTCTGGGGCTGGTCACCCTGCACGGACCGATGGCCGCCGGGATCGACTTCGTCAAGAACCAGCGCGCCCAGGACCACCTCAGGGCCACCCTCTTCGCCCCGGAGACCGTGCGCACCCTCGGCTCCGGCGGCCCGGCCCTCGTCCCGGGCCGGGCCCGGGGCGTCACCCTCGGCGGCTGCCTGTGCCTGCTCGCCGCCGACCGCGGCACCCCGCACGCCCGCCCCTCGGCGGCCGGCGGTCTGCTCTGTCTGGAGGACGTGGGGGAGGAGGCGTACCGACTGGACCGGTACCTCACCCAACTCCTGCGCGCGGGCTGGTTCGAAGGGGTGCGCGGCATCCTGCTCGGCTCCTGGGAGAAGTGCGCCCCCTACGAACGGCTCCGGCCCCTGCTCGCCGACCGCCTCGCGCCCCTCGGCGTCCCCGTCGTCGAGGAGTTCGGGTTCGGCCACTGCGCGGGGGCGTTGACGGTCCCCTTCGGTGTCGCGGCCGAACTCGACGCGGAGGCGGGCACGTTGACCTTGGAGGAACCCGCGCTGAGGTGAGGCCGCCATCCGGCGGCCGGGGTGGTGTGCGGGCGTCCGCGTACGTCGGGGGCGCCCGCGTACGTCGGGGGCGTCCGCGTACGTCGGGGGCGCCCGGTACAGGGTTCGACCACCTGCGCGGCGCCTTCCGGGCGCACGGTTTCCGAGGCGCGGCGGCCGGTGTCCCGAGGCGCGGTGGCCGGGGCCCTGACGTGCTCAGCCGGGAGGGCAGGTCCCGGCGCACGGCCTGCTCTCCCGGCGGCCCCCGCGCCTGGTGCACGGCCTGCCTGCCCTCCCGGTGATCGCCGCGCCCGGCGCAAAGCCTGCCCTCGTAGTGGCCCCGCGCCTGGTGTCCGGTCCGCTCTCCCAGCGGCCCCCGCGCCCGGCACCCGGTCCGCCCTCCCGGGGGACGCCCCCCGCCGCGTGGCCCGGTCACCCGGAAAGGGCCGCCCGGCGTGCGGCCCCCCGCCGTCCGGGCCACCCTGGTCGTATGAGTCCGAAGACCCCGGACAGCGCCGCCGCCGAGGGCGCCAAGGGCGGACTGATGAAGACCGCCCGTACCTCCGTGCTGGCCCTGGCGGCCTTCGTGCTGGTCTTCGTCTCCGAGAACACCGGAGCCACACGCATCCGGCTGCTCGGCTCCGAGGTCACGATGCCGCTGTGGACGGCGCTGCTCGGGACCGGGGCCATCGGGGCGGTGTGCGGGGTCTGGTTCATGAAGCGCAAGAGCCGTTGACGCGTAGGCTGACCGGATGCCGCAGACCACACCCCACTATCTCGCCGAGGGCCCGCGCGTGGGCATCCGTCGCATCACCGCCGACGACGGCGCCGAGTTCACGGCCCGGGTCAGGGAGAGCAAGGACCTGCACCGGCCGTGGTTGTTCCCGCCCGACAGCGACGAGGCCTACGCCTCCTACGCCGCCGCGCTGATCGAGGACCCGGCCCGGGCCGGGTTCCTGGTGTGCGAGAAGGACTCCGGGGACCTCGCCGGCTACATCAACATCAACAACATCGTGCGGGGCGGTTTCCAGTGCGGCGCCCTCGGCTACGGCGCCTTCGCGCACGCGGCCGGGCGCGGACTGATGCGCGAGGCGCTGGACCTGGTGATCGGGTACGCGTTCGGGCCGCTGGGACTGCACCGGCTGGAGATCAACGCGCAGCCCGGCAACACCGCGTCCATCGCGCTCGCGCGCGGCGCCGGTTTCCGCCTGGAGGGATTCTCGCCCGCCATGATCCGGATCGACGGTGCGTGGCGCGACCACGAACGCTGGGCGCTCACCGCCGAGATGCGGGCCGCGGACTGATCCGTCGGACACGGCGGCCTCCCGTCCAGCGCAGGCATTCCCCCGTCCACCGGACGGAATCTCCCGTCCACCGGGCGGCCTTTGCGTAATCCTGACCGGCAGCTCCCCTGGCCGACTCACCGGCCGGGAGGTTGCATGGTCATCGTGACGAGGATCCGACGTGAGGTACTGACCCTGCCCGCCGCGCGGTTGGGCCCCGACAACCCGCTGCCCCCACTGCGCCCCCTCGACGAGGTCCACCGCATCGACGACCGGGATCGCGAGGGCATGCCCCACGACATGGCCCGGCAGCTCGGCCATGCCCCCCTGCGCAGCCTGCTCCCGGTCGGCGTGCGTGACGGATACGGAAGAGACCGCGAACTCCGCTCCCTCGACGCGCTGGTGATCGAGAACGACCGGCTGCGCGCCACCGTGCTGCCCGGCCTCGGCGGCCGGATCGCCTCACTGGTCCACCTTCCCACCGGACGCGAACTTCTCTACCGCAACCCGGTGTTCCAGCCCGCCAACTTCGCCCTCAACGGCGCCTGGTACTCCGGCGGCATCGAATGGAACATCGGCGCCACCGGCCACACCACCCTCTCCTGCGCACCCGTGCACGCCGCCCGGGTCCCCGCCCCCGGCGGCGGCGAACTGCTGCGCCTGTGGGAGTGGGAGCGGCTGCGGGACATCCCCTTCCAGGTCGACCTGTGGCTCCCGGACGGCTCCGACTTCCTCTACGTCGGCGTCCGCGTCCGCAACCCGCACGAGCGCCCCGTGCCCACCTACTGGTGGTCCAACATCGCGGTGCCCGAGGACCGCCGCATCCTCACCCCGGCCGAGGAAGCATGGCAGTTCGGCTACGAACGCCGCCTGCGCCGGGTGCCCGTTCCGTCGTACGACGGCGTCGACCGCACCCGCCCGCTCAACAGCCCTTACGCCGCCGACTACTTCTACGAGATCGCCGACGGCCGGCGCCGCTGGATCGCCGCGCTGGACACGGACGGGAACGGGCTGGTGCAGACGTCCACCGACGTGCTGCGCGGCCGCAAGCTGTTCGTGTGGGGCAGCGGACCGGGCGGGCGGCGCTGGCAGGACTGGCTCACCGAACCCGGCACCGGCGGCTACTGCGAGATCCAGGCCGGGCTCGCCCGCACCCAGCTGGAGCACGTCCGGATGGAACCGGAGAGCGAGATCTCCTGGCTGGAGGCGTACGGCCCCCTCGCGGCCCCCGGCGACGGCACGTGGCCGGCCGCCGTACAGGAAGGCGACGGCACGTGGCCGGCCGCCGTACAGGAGACGGAGGAGCGGCTGGAGGCGGTGCTTCCCCGCGCCCGCGTCGAGGAGGCGTACGCGGCCTGGAGGCCGTACGCCGACACCGAACCCGGCGAGAGCCTCGCCACCGGTTCCGGCTGGGGCGCGCTCGAAGTGCTGCGTGCCGACCGCAAGCTGCCCGGCACGCCGTTTCCCGAGTCCACCCTCGGCGAGGAACAGGCGCCCTGGCGGGAGCTGCTGCGCACCGGCTCGCTGCCGGAACCGCGCCGGGTACGGCCGCCCGGCGAGACCCTGGTCGCCCCGCACTGGCGGGACATGCTGGAGACCGCGCCCGCCACCCCGCACACCGAGTACCACCTCGGCGTCGCCCAGTGGCACGCCGGCGACCGCGCCCAGGCGGTCCGCAGCTGGGAACGGGCCCTGCCGCTCGCCCCGTCCCTGTGGCCGGTGCTGCGCTGCCTGGCCGTCGCCGACGAGGAGAGCGGCCACCACGAGCGCGCCGCCGACCGGTACACGGACGCCTTCGACGACCTGTGCCGCGAGCGGCGCGACGACGGCGAGACCTGGACGGCCGCCCTCGCCGCCCTGGGCGGCGAGGCCCTCCGGGCGCTGCTGCGCGTGCGGCGGACGGCCGACGCACGCGTCGTGTGGGAGCGGCTGCTGCCCGCCGTGCGCCGGCGCGGCCGCTTCCGGCTGCTGGAGGCCGAGCTGCTGCTCGCCGAGGGGCGGCACGCCGACGCCCGGGCCGTCTTCGACGAGGGCTTCGACGTGGCCGACCTGCGGGAGGGCGCGGACGTCATCGGCCGGTTGTGGGCCCGCCTCACCGACGACCCCCTGCCCGCCCGCTACGACTTCCGGATGCACCCCGACATGCCCTGAGCGGCCTGCCGTGACCTGCGGAGGACGGCGCGGGCCGCGGACCGCTTGGTCCGGGGCGGCCTCGGGCTGATCCGGGGCGCCTCGGGGTGATCCGGGGTGGCCTCGGGCTGGGGTGGGGAGTCTCGGGTGATCCGGGGCGCCTCGGGCTGGGGTGGGGAGTCTCGGCTGATCCGGTGCACGACGCCTCGGGCTGAGGCGCCGTGTCCCGGATTCCCGACCAGTCCGGCCGCCGGTCAGCCGGACTGGTCGACGTACTCGAAGATCGATCCGTCCGGGTGCATCGCCAGCAGGTTCCGGCCCACCGGGGTCGGCACCGGCCCCGCGAGGATGTGGGCGCCGAGGTCCGTCAGCAGCCGGTGGGCCTCCTCGACGTCCTTGACCGCGATCGTGGCCGCCACCTTGCGCAGCACCTCCAGCTCGGACTCGGGCCCGCTCATCAGCAGGAAGGAGCCGACCGCGGCGACCCGCACGCCACCGCGCTCGAAGCGCAGCGCCGTGCCGCCCGCCAGACGCTCGTAGAACGGGACCGCGGTGTCGAGGTCGTCGACGCAGATGCGCAGTGTGGCGCCCAGAATCTCCATGCGCAGAAGCCTAGTTGGGGCATCCGGGCGCGCACAGGCCGCAGTCGTGGAACTGTCGCGACCGCCCTGCCGTCACGTTGTGTGCGTGCCGGGTCCCCGCAGGTGAGGGGAGCCTTCGATCGTCCGGCGCGGGTGAGACGCCCGGAGCGGGAAACCCGGCAGGGGCCCGTCGAGGCCCACGCCCCCGGCGATGCCCCGCCCGCCCGGCCGGAAGGCGGGCGACCGGCGTCCGGGTGACGTGCGCGGCGTTTGGGTGCCCCGTGCCCGGTTACGCGGAAAGTCTCGGACGAGCCGCACCGGGGAGCGTCCGACCCGCTCGCGCCGCGCGGAGACCGTGCAGAAGGAGACTCATGAACACCGATGAACTCGCCGAACTGGGCCAGCAGTTGCGGGTGGACAGCGTGCGGGCCGCGGCCGCCGCGGGGTCCGGGCACCCGACCTCCTCGATGTCCGCCGCCGACCTGATGGCCGTCCTGCTCGCGCACCATCTGCGCTACGACTTCGAGCGCCCCGAGCACCCTGCCAACGACCGCTTCGTCCTCTCCAAGGGCCACGCCTCACCCCTGCTCTACGCCGCCTACAAGGCGGCCGGCGTCCTGGACGACGGGGAGCTGCTCACCTTCCGCAGGCTCGGCAGCCGTCTGGAGGGGCATCCGACCCCGCGCAGGCTGCCCTGGGTGGAGACGGCGACCGGATCGCTCGGCCAGGGCCTGCCCGTCGGCGTCGGCATCGCCCTCGTCGGCAAACGCCTGGAGCACACCGACTCCCGGGTGTGGGTGCTGTGCGGCGACAGCGAGATGGCCGAGGGGTCGGTGTGGGAGGCCGCCGAGACGGCCGCGTACGAGAACCTGGACAACCTCACCGCGATCGTGGACGTCAACCGGCTCGGCCAGCGCGGCCCCACCCGGCACGGCCACGACCTGGACGCCTACGCCCGCCGCTTCCAGGCCTTCGGCTGGCACACCATCGAGGTCGACGGCCACGACGTCGAGGCGATCGACCGGGCCTACGAGGAGGCACTGGCGACCACCGGAGTGCCCACCGCGATCCTCGCCCGCACCCTCAAGGGCCGGGGCGTCGCCGCCGTCGAGGACCGCGAGGGCATGCACGGCAAACCCCTGCCCGACCCCGAGGAGGCCGTCGCGGAACTCGGCGGACCACGCGACATCCGCGTGAGCGTGAGCGAGCCGCCCGCCTCGGCCGTGCCGCGCCCGGACTCGACCGGGGTCCTCCAACTTCCGCGCTACGCCGAGGGTGACGAGGTCGCCACCCGGGACGCCTTCGGCAAGGCCCTCGCCGCACTCGGCACGGCCCGCGGTGACGTCGTGGCCCTGGACGGGGAGGTCGGCGACTCCACGCGCACCGAGTTCTTCGCCAAGGAACACCCCGAACGCTTCTTCGAGTGCTACATCGCCGAACAGCAGATGGTGGCCTCGGCGACCGGCATGGCGGCGCGCGGCTGGCTGCCGTACGCCTCCACGTTCGCGGCCTTCCTCACCCGCGCCTTCGACTTCGTGCGCATGGCCTCCATCAGCGGCTCCGGGCTCAATCTGGTGGGCTCGCACGCGGGTGTCGCGATCGGGCAGGACGGCCCCTCGCAGATGGGCCTGGAGGACCTGGCGATGTTCCGGACCGTGTACGGCTCGACCGTGCTGTACCCGTGCGACGCCAACCAGACGGCACGGCTCGTCGCCGCGATGGCGGACCTCGACGGCATCCGCTACCTGCGTACCTCGCGCGGCAAGAGCCCGGTGATCTACGGCCCCGACGAGGAGTTCCACGCCGGCGGCAGCAAGGTGCTGCGCTCCGGTGACGACGACCGGCTGACGGTGGTCGCGGCCGGCGTGACCGTGCACGAGGCGCTGGCCGCCGCCGACCGGCTCGCCCAGGAGGGCATCCGGATCCGCGTGATCGACCTGTACTCGGTCAAGCCCGTCGACGTCGACACCCTGCGCGCGGCCGGCGCGGAGACCGGGTGCCTGGTGACCGTCGAGGACCACCACGAGGAGGGCGGACTCGGCGACGCCGTCCTGGAGGCCTTCACCGACGGCCGTCCGGTGCCCCGCCTGGTCCGGCTCGCGGTGCGTACGATGCCCGGCTCGGCCGAGCCCGACGAGCAGCTGCACGCGGCCGGCATCGACGCCGTGAGCATCGCGACCACGGCGAGGCGGCTGGCCCAGGGGGCTGAGATCGAGTGAGCCGTGACCGGGTCGTTCGTACACGGTCGTACACCGGCCGTCTTCCGGTGGCGGTCCGAAGGAGGCAGTCGTGACCGGTCCGCGGTACGTCTACGCCGTCTGCCGCCCCCTGGACGCGCCCCTGCAGGTCCAGCTGGCGGGCATCGGGGGCGCCCCGCCGACGCTGCTGCACCACCACGGGCTGGTCGTGGTCGTCAGCGACGTTCCGGAGGCCGACTACAGCCCGGGGGTGCTGGCGGACTGGCTGGCCGACACGGTCCGCGCCCACCGGGGCGTCGTCGACGCGCTCAGCACGGTCACCACTCCGGTGCCGCTGCCGCCCGCGGCCCTCTTCCGGGACGACAGCGCGGTGCGCGCCATGATCGAAGCCCGGGAGGACGACTTCCGGCGCCTTCTGCACCGGCTGCACGGGCGGGTGGAGTGGGGCGTGCGGCTGTACGCGGCTGACGGGCGCGGGCGCGGGCACGAGCACGGGCGCGGGCAGGGGCAGGGGGCGGAAGGCGGCGACGCGGACGACGCGGCCGAGGCGTTCGCACGGACCCTGCACCAGGCGCTCGCCTGGCTCGCCGAGGACTCTCGGCTGTTTGCTCCGGAGAGCTCCGTCCCGGCGGAGGCGGCGGAGCGGAACGTCCTCGACGCCGCCTATCTGGTGCCCCGGGCGCGTTCCGAGGAGTTCGTGGAAATGATCGAGAGGGCGAGAGCCGAGGAGCTCGGGGTCCGGATCGAACTCGACGGGCCCCGGGCCGCTTACTCGTTCACGGGAGAGGAGCCGTGGAGATGAACGAGGAGGCGGCCGTGGACATGCCCGAGGAGGCGGCCGTGGGCGTGGACTGCGGGACTGCCGCGATCGGACCGACGCCCCGGGCCCCGGTCAGACCTCCTTGCGGCACAGGATCTCCCCGTGCGGGACCGTGAACCGGCCGTCCTCGCGCCGCCCCCATTCCCGCCACGCCTCGGACACCGCGCGCAGGTGCCCGGCCGTGGCGTGCCCCGCCGCCACGGCCCGGTCGGCGTAGGCGGCGGCGAGGGTACGGTCCGCCCACAGCCCGCTCCACCAGTCCCGCTCCTCGGCGGTGGCGAACGTCCAGGTGCCCGAGGTGGCGGTGACGTCCGTCAGGCCGGCGGCCAGGGCCCACTCCTTCAGCCGGCGCCCCGCGTCCGGCTCGCCACCGTTGGCGCGGGCGACCCGCTCGTACAGGTCCAGCCAGTCGTCCAGGCCCGGCACCGCCGGAGACCAGGTCATCGCCCCGTAGTCCGCGTCGCGCACCGCGACGAGGCCGCCCGGTTTCGTCACCCGGCGCATCTCGCGCAGTGCCTGTACGGGGTCGCCGACGTGCTGGAGCACCTGATGGGCGTGGACCACGCAGAACGTGTCGTCCGGGTAGTCCAGCGCGTGGACGTCCGCGACCGCGAAGTCGACGTTGGTCAGGCCGCGCCCGGCGGCGGTGGCCCGGGCCCGGGCCAGGATGTCCGGCGCGTGGTCGACGCCGGTGACATGGCCGTCGGGGACCAGTTCCGCGAGGTCGGCGGTGATCGTGCCCGGACCGCACCCGATGTCCAGGACCTTCATGTGGGGCTTGAGCGATCCGAGGAGGTAGGCCGCGGAGTTGGCCGCGGTCCGCCAGGTGTGCGAACGCAGCACCGACTCGTCGTGACCGTGCGTGTAGACGGCGGTCTCCCGCGCTTTCGACATGGCTGTGCCCCTTCGCACCTCGTCGGCGTACGCCTACCGGCACGGAGGCCGACTCGGCCTCGTCCGGCAGCACGGTGAACGGTACGCCCGTGTGTCGTATGGCGAGACCCGTGTTTTGCCATGTGGACTGACGGAGCGTCAGGGAAGTGTGGGCGTGGAGGTGCGGGGGAAGGCGGGGGAGAGGGGGCGGCGGGTCGGCCGGCGGCCGTGCTCGCGCGGACGCGGTTACCCTGAAGCGGCGTCTCCCCGCGCCCGGGGAGACGCCGACGGACCGACCGACGCGGGAGGACCCCGATGCGCCTGATCCTCGTACGCCACGGCCAGACCCCGTCCAACGTGCACCGCCTGCTGGACACCGCCGTGCCCGGCCCCGGCCTCACCCCGCTCGGCCACAGGCAGGCCGCCGCCCTGCCCGGAGCCCTCGCCCACGAGGACATCCGCGCCCTCTACGCCTCCCCCTTCCTCCGCGCCCGGCTCACCGCCGCCCCGCTGGCCCGCGCGCGCGGCCTCGACGTCATCGTCCGGGACGGCATCCGTGAACTCGCCGCCGGTGACCTGGAGATGCGGCGCGGCGACACCCCGGAGGGCGAGCGCTACCTGCGCACCGTCTTCGCCTGGGCGGCCGGTGAGACCGGGCTGCGCGTCCCCGGCGGGGAGAGCGGCGAGGAGGCCCTGGCCCGGTACGACGCCGTGATCGCCGAGGCCGCCGCGAGCGGCGCCGGAACCGTCGCCATGGTCAGCCACGGCGCCGCCATCCGCGTGTGGACCGCCGCCCGCGCCGGCAACATCGACGTGGCCTACGCCGCCGCCCGCCCGCTGGCCAACACCGGCGCGGTGATCCTGGAGGGCTCCCCGTCCACCGGCTTCCAGGTCCTGACCTGGGCCGGCGCCACCGTCGTACCGGCGGGCGAGAGCGGGCCGGCCGGGGAGCCGGTGGAGGCGGCCGGCTGACCGCGGAAGGACGCGGCTGCGACCGGCCGGGCGGGGAGGGCTGCCGGGTCCCGTCCCATAACGGTTTGCCCCAGGTCGGGGGTGCCGCACAGAATGCCTCTTCATGGGACACCTGGAAGCCGCGCATCTCGAGTACCACCTCCCCGACGGGAGGACGCTGCTCGGCGACGTCTCCTTCCGGGTCGGCGAAGGCGCCGTCGTGGCGCTGGTCGGCCCGAACGGCGCGGGCAAGACGACCCTGCTGCGGCTGATCTCCGGCGAGCTGAAACCGCACGGCGGCACGGTCACCGTCAGTGGCGGCCTCGGCGTCATGCGCCAGTTCGTGGGCTCCGTACGCGACGAGTCGACCGTGCGTGACCTGCTCGTCTCCGTCGCCCCGCCCCACATCCGTACGGCGGCCAAGGCGGTCGACGTCGCCGAGCACGCGATCATGACCGTCGACGACGAGGCCGCCCAGCTCGCCTACGCCCAGGCCCTCTCCGACTGGGCGGAGGTGCGCGGCTACGAGTTCGAGACCCTGTGGGACATGTGCGCCACCGCGGCCCTCGGCATGTCCTACGAGCGGGCCCAGTGGCGGCAGACGAACACCCTCTCCGGCGGTGAGCAGAAGCGGCTCGTGCTGGAGGCGCTGCTGCGCGGCACCGACGAGGTGCTGCTGCTCGACGAGCCGGACAACTATCTCGACGTCCCCGGCAAGCGATGGCTCGAGGAGCAGCTCAGGGAGACTCGTAAGACGGTCCTGTTCGTCTCCCACGACCGCGAACTCCTCGCCCGCGCCGCCGAGAAGCTCGTCTCCGTCGAACCCGGCCCCGCCGGCGCGGACGCCTGGGTGCACGGCGGCGGCTTCGCCACCTACCACGAGGCCCGCCGCGAACGCTTCGCCCGCTTCGAGGAGTTGCGCCGCCGCTGGGACGAGAAGCACGCCCAGCTGAAGAAGCTCGTGCTGACCCTCCGTCAGGCCGCCGCCGTCAGCCACGAGATGGCCTCGCGCTACGCGGCCGCTCAGACCCGGCTGCGCAAGTTCGAGGAAGCCGGACCGCCGCCCGAGCCGCCGCGTGAGCAGGACATCACCATGCGCCTGAAGGGCGGCCGCACCGGCGTACGGTCCGTCACCTGCGCCGGACTCGAGCTGACCGGCCTGATGAAGCCCTTCGATCTTGAAGTCTTCTACGGCGAACGGGTGGCCGTCCTCGGCTCCAACGGCTCCGGCAAGTCGCACTTCCTGCGCCTGCTCGCCGGTGAGGACGTCGCGCACACGGGCGAGTTCAAGCTCGGCGCGCGGGTCGTACCGGGCCACTTCGCGCAGACCCACGCCCACCCCGAGCTGCGGGGCCGCAGCCTCCTCGACATCCTCTGGAAGGAACACGCCCAGGACCGGGGCGCGGCCATGTCCCGGCTGCGCCGCTACGAACTCACCGGCCAGGCGGAACAGTCCTTCGACCGGCTCTCCGGCGGACAGCAGGCCCGCTTCCAGATTCTGCTGCTGGAACTCGCCGGTGCCACCGCCCTGCTGCTGGACGAGCCCACCGACAACCTCGACCTGGAGTCCGCCGAAGCCCTCCAGGAAGGGCTGGAGGCCTTCGAGGGCACCGTACTCGCGGTCACCCACGACCGCTGGTTCGCCCGTTCCTTCGACCGCTTCCTGGTCTTCGGCACCGACGGCCGCCTCCGCGAGACCCCGGAGCCCGTCTGGGACGAACGCCGCGTCGAGCGGGCCCGGTAACCCCGCAGGTCGCCGGGCCCGTCCCCGAGCGGAGGCCCGGGGGCGGGGATCTCCGTACAGTGGAGGCAGGAACGCACTCGACGAGCGGGGCACCACCATGACCGGAGTCGACCCCAGCCGACTGGACGACCAGCAGCTCATGAGAGAGCTGGAGACGATCCACCGCACACGCCACGACACCCTCCTGTACGGCTCCAACGACGCGCTGCGCGCCCACAACGAGCGCATGGCACAGCTGGAGGGCGAGTACCTGCGCCGCAACCCGCGCCGCCTGGTCAGCGCGGGCCGCACCCGCGAGGGCGCCCGGGAACGCGGCTGCGGCGAAACGGCGGCACCTGAAGCGTCCGGCACCTGAGGCGTCCGGCACCTGAGGCGGCCTCCGGCCTCCGGCACCTGAGGCGGCCTCCGGCCTCCGGCACCTGAGGCGGACTCCGACCTCCGGCCGGCGGGTGGGACGGCCGCCGCACGTGTGCCCGCGCGGGTGGGCCGACGCGAGCGTGGGCCGGGTGGACGGCGACGGAACGGGGTGGGCGGGCGCGGGGCCGGCGTCACCCGTCAGGCGGTTCGCGTCCCGCTAATGGGGTCCGGCCGCGAGCGCTGAGGCCTCCGGCGGGCTGTGATGGCAGAGCGAGGGCGCGAGAGCCGTGCCCCTGAGGTGTACCGACCACTGCCGACCGGTGACACGTACGTCGCCGGCTGCCGATCCTCGACCGCGGGTCACCGACCACCGACCGCCGACCGCCGACCGTCGACCGCTGATCGTCGGAGGCCGACCGCCGTTCTGCCGCCCGCCGTCGACCGCCGTTCTGCCGAGGAGCCCGCCCCATGCGCCGCACCGCCTGTGCTCTGTCCGTCACCGTCCTGGCCGGGGCGGCCGCGCTCGGCATGGCGGCGCCCGCCATGTCCGCGACCCCCACGGCCCGGACGGCCCCCGGCACTTTCCGGCCCACCGGCCCGCTCGCCGCTCCCGTGACCTGCGACGATCCGGCCGGACCGATAGCGAAGGCCCCCGGCACCGGCACCGGAACCGGCGCCATTCCCGACATCGACACCGACCCCGGCACGGGCACGGGCACGGGCATGGGCACGGGTCCCGACACCGCGCCGACCTCCGGGGACGGTGTCGCGCGTCTGCGCCCGCCGGACTCCGGCACGGACGACAGTGTCTCCGGGGCGGCCCTCGGTGGCGGTACGGGCATCGCCACGCGCGTCGAGGGCGACAAGCCGGGTGATCCGGCGGCGGCCCGCATCAGCACCCCGCCCACCGTCGACAGCGCCTGCCCGCCCGGCTCGGGTGCGCGGGCGGATGTGTGGAGCGCGGAGACCGGCGTCCCCGGCGCGGACACGGACAGCTCCTGTGCCGAAGCGCAGGGCTGCGCCACGGGACAGGGTCAGGGTCAGGGTCAGGGGCAGGGTCAGGGGAAGACGCCGGAGCAGGGCCAGGAACAGCGCCAAGATCAGGGCCAGGGAGAGGGCCAGGGACAAGGCCAAGATCAGGATCAGGGCCGGGAGCAAGGGCAGGTCCCGGGAGGAGACTCCGACGACGACTCCGAGTGCGCGGAGTCCCGCAGCGCCTCCTGCTCCGGCGGTGACGACTGCCGTGAGCCGGACGAAGAAGCCGACTGCGCTCCCGCGGCCGTACAGCGCGGAGTGGAGGCCGGAACGGGAGGGGCGTTCAACGACTCGCTTCCCGCGCTGGTCGCCGGCGGGATGCTGATCGTCGCCGCGGGCGGTGGCGCCGCGTACCGGCTCTACGGCCGCAGGCGGGCGGCGGACGCCTGACGCGCCGGGCCGGGCGGTGACCGTGACCGGGGCGACGCGGGTCACGGACCATGGCGCACGGCCGCCCGGGTACACCCTGCGGGGGCACCACTGGCGGCCCTCGCCGGGGCACCACTCGCACCACCCGAATCACCCGCACCACCCACGGACACCGTACGCACGGGTCTCGCGGCCGACGGCACGCACGCGGCGGCCGGGACGGAACAGGGACAGCACACGGCACACGGACTGCGCGGAGGCGGACATGCGGCGCACGGACCCCGGGGACCACGGCCCCGTCCGCTACGGGCCGCCGCTGCCCGCCGACGGCCTGCCGGTGCTCCCGGAACTCGCCGCCCGCCTGGCCGCCGCGGCGGGTGACGCCGGTGCCCAGCCCGTCGGCGGGGCCCCCGCCCTGCTGGAGGCGGCCTGCGGCTACTGGACCCGGCGCGGGCTGCCCTGCGCCCCCGACCGGGTGGCCGCCGCCCCGGGCACCCCGCCTCTGCTGCTCGCCGTGGCCGCCGCGCTCGCCGGGGACGGCGGCGACGTCCTCGTGCCCCGCCCGAGCGCCTCCTGGTGGGAGCCGTGCGTCCGCCTGCTGGGCAGGCCCGTTTTCCATGTGGGCACCCCGGCCGAGAGCGGGGGCGTGCCCGACCCGTACGCGCTGCTGGAGACCGTGCGCCGGGTCCGCGAGGAGGGCGGTGACCCCCGGGTGCTGGTGCTGTCCGTCGCGGACGATCCGACGGCCACCGTCGCGCCCCCGGAACTGCTGCACGAGACCGTGGAGGCCGCGGCCGCCGAAGGCATGCACCTGGTCAGCGACGAGACCTGGCGCGACACCCTGCACGACCCGCACCAGACCGTGCTGCTCAGCCCCGCCGAGATGCTGCCCGACCGGGTCACCGTCGTCACCGACCTGGCCGGCGCCCTGCTGCCGGCCGGCTGGCCCGCGGCCGTGGCCCGCTTCCCCGCGGGGGAGGCGGGAGAGCGGCTCCACGCGCGCGTGCTCGACGTCCTCACCGCGCTCGGCGCGCGCGTCGCGACGCCGGTCGCCGCGGCGGCCGGGTACGCGCTCGACGAACCCGACCCCGTCACCGAGCGCCGCGAAGCCGCCGTACGCCTGCACGCGCGCCTGGCCGCCGCCGTGCACTGCGCCGTCGTCGCCTCCGGCGCGCTCTCGAGACCGCCGTGCGCGGGCCGCCACCTGTACGCCGACCTGGGCCCGCTGCGCGAAGCGCTCGGCGAGCACCGCGTCGGCGACGCGCAGGAACTGGAGGACTTCCTCACCGCCCGACTCGGCATGCCCGCGCCCGGCGGTCACCGCTTCGGCGACCACCTCGGGGCGTTGCGCGTGCGGCTCGACACGGGGCCCCTGCTGGACGGCTCCGACGAGGAACGCTCGGAATGCCTCACGTCACCCGAACCGTTGGAACTGCCACACGTGCAACGTGCGTTGAACTCCTTGAGATCGGTCTTCGGTGATCTCCGCGACGACGCTCAGCGATGGGAGCCGCCTCGATGACGCAGCAGACGCATGAGCCAGGATCCACCGCCACGACCGCCACTACCGCTACGACGACCGGCGCGAGCGCAACGGCCACGACATCCACGACGGCCACGACGGCCACTACGACTCCGGCTACCCCGGGCACTCCGGGCACCTCGACAACGCCCGGCGGTGTCCCCTCGATCCCGGCCACCCCGAGCGGAGCGGCCGGCGCCCCCTCGGTCCCGATCGCCCCCGCGCCCCCGTTCCCGCCACTGGCCGAGCCCCGCCCGCTCGGCGAACGCCGGGTGTGGCCACGGACCTTCCACGACCGGCTCACCGCACCGCTGCCCGGTCTCAAGGCCCTGGCCCGCTTCGCCCGCGAGGGCGCGGTGCGGCCCGGCCCCGACAGCGTCGCCGACATCCCCCGACTTCCCTACGAACCGGGCCCGTTGCCCCGTACTGACACCCGCACCCTCGCCGCCACATGGGCGGGACACGCCAGTTGGATCCTCCGGATCGGCGGCCTGACCGTACTCACGGACCCCGTCTGGTCCCGCCGCATCCTCGGAACCCCGGCCCGTATCACTCCCGTCGGGGTCGCGTGGGACTGTCTTCCGCGGGTCGACGCGGTCGTCATCAGCCACAACCACTACGACCACCTCGACGCCCCCACCCTGCGCCGACTCCCGCGCGACACACCGGCGTTCGTCCCGGCGGGCCTCGGGCGCTGGTTCCGGCGGCGGCGGTTCACCTGTGTCACCGAGCTGGACTGGTGGGAGGGCGCCGAACTGTCCGGTGTGCGCTTCGACTTCGTCCCGTCCCACCACTGGTCCAAGCGCACGCTCGCCGACACCTGTCACAGCCTGTGGGGCGGCTGGGTCCTGACGGCGTCCGACGGCCGGCGCGTCTACTTCGCCGGCGACACCGGCTACGGCCACTGGTTCTCCCGTATCGGCCGCCGCTACCCCGGTATCGACCTGGCCCTCATGCCCATCGGCGCCTACGACCCCCGCTGGTGGCTCAGCGACGTCCACTGCGACCCGGAGGAGGCCGTCCAGGCCGCGCAGGACGTGGGCGCGCGACGGATGGCCCCCATGCACTGGGGCACGTTCGTCCTCTCCGCCGAACCGGTCCTCGAACCCCTGACGCGGGTCCGTACGGCCTGGGAGAAGGCGGGCCTGGAGCAGGAGGATCTGTGGGACCTGCCGATCGGCGGATCGCGTGTACTGGGCTGAGGGAAAGGCGGCCCAACTCCGGGAAGCCCAACTCCGGCGCTTCGCACCGGTTTTACCGTGGAGTGCCCCGAAGGCGTCGTACGACACCCGGCACCACGCCCACGAGCACGGTCAGGGCGACGGCGGTCACCACGCCCTCCCACGGCTCGCTGAACAGTGACCCGCCCAGGATCCCGATCAACTGGTAGGTCACGGCCCACGCCAGGCACGCCGGGAGGTTGCCGCGGGCGAAGCGCCGCAGCGGCCAGTCGGCCATCAGGCATGCCAGCATCACCGGTATGCGGCCCGCCGGTATCAGCCGGGACAGCACCAGTACCGCCACCCCGTGCTCGGACAGCTTCTCCTGTGCTCCAGCGAGCCGTTCCTCCGGCGCCCGCGAGCGTATCGCCTCCAGCCAGCGCGAACCGTTCCGCGACCGCATCCCGCGCCGCCCCAGCCAGTACAGCGCGGCGTCCCCGAGGAAGGACGCGAGCGACGCCGTCACGAACACCAGGGCAAGTGAGAACGGCGCCGTCTGATGGAACGCCACCACGGCCGCCGAGCTCACCAGCGCCCCGGTCGGTACCACCGGCACCAGCGCGCCGATCAGTATCAGCAGGAACAACGACGGGTATCCGAGCGCCTGTTGTGTCGACTCCGGCGGTACGGTCCGCGCCGACGCCGCGGCGAGCGTGACGGCACCCGGCAGCCACCTCACCGTGCGCCCTCCAGTCGCACGCTCTCCCCGTGCCCCAGCTTGTGCACCGCAACCTTGGGAGCGGCCTCGGCGGCCAGGCGTACGAACTCGTCCCCGGGGGCGTGGAATTCGTGCGGGCGCACCGCGTCCATGCCGATCGGCCAGTACGTCCCGTAGTGCACCGGCACCGCGCTGCCGGGCGCCAGCCGGGCCAGTGCCCGCGCCGCCCGCCCCGCGTCCAGATGCCCCTCGCCGAGATACGGCCCCCAGCCGCCCACCGGCAGCAGCGCCACCTCCACCGGACCGACCTCCCGGGCCATGGAATCGAACAGGCCCGTGTCCCCGGCGAAGTAGGTCCGCGCCTCGCCCTCGACGACGTACCCGAGCGCGGGGGAGCGGTGCGGCCCCAGAGGCAGCCGCCGCCCGTCGTGCAGCGCGGACACCACCCGGACGCGCAGCTCCCCGATCCGCACCTCGTCCCCGGGCGCCACCTCGGTGACCCGCAGCCGGCGCAGCTCCCGCAGCCGGCGCAGACCCGGTACCGCCCGTCGTGCGCCCCGGGGCACGAGCAGGCGCGTGCCCGGGGCGAGGGCGGCCAGCGAGGGCAGATGCAGATGGTCGGCGTGCAGGTGCGAGACGAGCGCCACGTCCGCGCGGTGGGCCTCGGCGGGGGGCAGGGCGCCCCGGCGCCGCCGCAGATGCGCCAGCCTGGCGGCGAACAGCGGATCGGTGAGCACGCGTGTGTTCGAGTCCACGATCGTGCAGGTGGCGTGCCCCCACCAGGTGATCTCCACCGGCACCCTTTTCGCCTCCTTCGCGCGACTCCCCCGAAGCGTACGGGCAGGAGTAGGGTCGGCGGCGAAACCCGGAGGTGAGGGGGGACGCCATGGGACAGCCACGCGGTGCCTCCGGCGGATGCGCGCCGGTGCGGGTCACCGCCATCGCGAGCCTGACCCCTCTGGAAGAGCTGGAAGCCGACCCCTTCCTGGTGGACTCCCGCAGCCAGCACGCCATGTGCGCCCGCTGGGCGGCCGAGCGCGGTTACGTCGTGGCCCGCGAACTCCTCGTCGGCGGCCTGCGCTTCGACCACAGCGCCCTGTGGGACGGGGTCCGGTCCGGTGTCGACGTGTTCGTCGCCCCCAGCCACCGCGTGCTGGAACGCGCCCTGGCCTCGGTGGAGGAGTTCACCGCCGAGTGCGCGCGCCGCGGAGTGCGGGTGGAGACGGTGGGCCGCGCCGAACCCTCGTACGACGCGCAGATGAAGGCCCAGGTCCACCGCCGCCTGTCGATGCCGACCGCCGGCTACGACGGCCGCTGACAGCCCCCGGCCTCGGCCCTGAGCCCCGGCCTCCGGCCCCTGAGCGTGAGAGCCGTTCCGGCGCCGCCACGCCTGCGCCATTACTGTGGCTTCGCATGACCGATGCCGAGATCGAGATCACCGCGGACCTGGTTCACGACCTGCTGCGGGAGCAGCATCCGGATCTCGCGGGGCTGGCCATCCGTGAAGTCGCCGGCGGATGGGACAACAAACAGTGGCGCCTCGGGGACGAGTTGGCCGTACGCATGCCGCGTACAGAGCGTGCCCCGGAGCTTCAGCGCAAGGAGCGTCGATGGCTGCCGGTCCTGGCCCCGCGCCTGCCCCTGCCGGTCCCGAACCCGGTGCGGACCGGCGAACCGTCCGCGCGCTTCCCGAAGCCCTGGACCGTCATGACGTGGGTTCCGGGCGAGCCTCTGGACCACACCTCGATCAGCCGCGGCAACCACGCGGCCGACACTCTGGCGGGCTTCCTCGGGGCGCTCCATGTGGAGGCACCCGCAGAGGCGCCGACCGGTACGGATCGCGGCGCGCACCCCAGGAGCTGCACGGACGGCTTCGACCACTTCTTCCGAGCCGTCGTACCTGACAACATCGCCGACGAGGTCCGGGCCGTCTGGGACGACGCCGTGGCGGCCCCCGAGTGGGAGGGCCCGCCGGTATGGGTGCACGGTGACCTCCATCCCGCGAACGTCGTCGTCTCGGACGGGACGCTCTCGGGTGTGATCGACTTCGGTGACATGTTCGCCGGCGATCCGGCGTGGGACCTCGCGGCCGCCTGGGTCATCCTTCCCGCGGGCGCCGCCTCGCGCTTCTTCGACGTGTACGCGCACGCGGACGAGGCGACGATCCGGCGCGCCCGCGGGCTGGCCGCTCTGAAAAGCCTGTTCCTCATGCTGATGGGCCGGAACGGGGACCGGGGTCTTCCCGGCGGCAAGCCGACTTGGGGACCGGCCGGCCGGGCAGCGCTCGACCGTGTCCTGAGAGCGGCCTGACGCGGAAGTGGCGGTGGCTGGGACCGACGGACGCCCTCACGTGGACGTGGCGCCGGCTGAGACCGAGGGACGGACGCCTTCACGCCGTCTCCGCCGGCCACGACCGGGCCGTGCGTGTACGGGACCCGCGTCCCAGGCCATGGGCCCCTGCCCCTCCCACCCGACCCCGGCCCCCCCGGCGTCGGTTCCCGGTCCCGGCCCAGGGTTGGGCGCCGGGGTCGGGCGCCGGTGAGGGCGTCCCCGATCCTCGCTCCGCCGGGCTCTCGATCCCCGCTCCGCCGGGCTCCCGAGCCCGGTATGACAAGGTGGAGCACGGCCCCGCGTGCGACGGGGCCGGGACGTGAGGTGTACGAGGCGTGCGGTGGCGGCGGGTTGCCGGTCAGGTCGGACGGAGCGTCACGGTGTGGGCCGTGTCCACGCTCACGATGCTCGTGCTCGCCGGTCTCCTGCCCGACTTCCGGCTCCAGTCCGCCGACGGCGACAGCGCCACCCGTATCGGCGTCACCGCCGCGCTCGGAGCAGGCGCCTTCGGTGTCCTGTCGGCCGTCGTGTGGCCGCTCCTGGTACGGCTGTTGCTGCTCGTACCCGCCCTCGTCCTCGGCCTGCTGGTCTTCTTCCTCAACGGCTCCCTGCTGCTGCTCGCCCTGCGCGTCAACCCCTCCGGCCGGGGCGAGGTGGCGCCGGAGACCGCCGTCATCGTGGCCGCCGTGATGTCCGCCGTCGCCTCGGCCACCGGAGCGGCCCTCGCCGTCCGCGACGACGACGCCTACCGCCGGCGCCTGCTCCGCCTGGCCGACCGCCGGCGCCGGTCCACCCCGCCCTGCCCGGACACGACCGGCCTGGTCTGTATCCAGCTCGACGGGGTGGGCCACGACGTGCTCACCGCCGCCGTCCGCAAGGGCCTCATGCCGACGGTCGCCCGCCGGCTGGCGCCGGCCGACGGTATGCGGCCCACCCACCGCCTCACCCCCTGGCGCACCGACTGGTCCAGCCAGACCGGGGCCAGCCAGCTCGGCATCCTGCACGGCAGCACCTTCGACGTGCCGGCCTTCCGCTGGTACGAGAAGGACCGGGGCGAGGTGATGGTCTGCAACCGCCCGACCAGCGCGGCCGAACTGCAACGCCGCGCCGTAGCGCGTACCGGCGACGGCGGACTGCTCACCGTGGACGGCGCCAGCCGCGGCAACCTGTTCAGCGGCGGCGCGGGCGAGCAGGCCCTCGTCCTGTCCATCGCCGCCCGCCGCCGCGGCCGGGAGAACCGTTCCCGCGCCGGCTACTTCGCCTACTTCTCCGACCCCGCCAACGCGGTCCGCACCGCCCTGTCCTTCGTCGCCGAGGTCGCCCGCGAGATCGGCCAGTCCACCCGGGCCCGCTTCGGGAAACAGCGCCCCCGGGTGAGCCGCGGCGGCCTCTACCCCCTCGTGCGCGCCTTCGCCACCGTCGTCGAACGGGACGTGGTCGTCGCCGCGGTGATGGGCGACCTGCTCGCCGGCCGCACCGCCGTCTACGCCGACCTCGTCGCCTACGACGAGGTCGCCCACCACTCCGGACCGCACAGCGGCGACGCCGAGAAGGTCCTGCGGCGCCTGGACCGTTCCCTCGCGCTCATCGAGAAGGCGGCCGAACACGCCCCCCGCCCCTACCACCTGGTGGTCCTGTCCGACCACGGCCAGAGCCCCGGCGAGACCTTCCGCGCCCGCTACGGCCTCACCCTCGCCGACCTGGTCCGTGCCGGCAGCGGGCTGCCGGTGCCCCGCCGCGCCGAACGCACCGCCAGCGGCACCGAGGCCCGGGCGGCCGTGCGCGCCGCACTGCGCCGGCCGGTGGAGGAGGAGAGCGCCCGGCACCGGCCCGCCCCGCGCTCGGAGCCCGTCGTGCTGGCCTCCGGCAACCTCGGCCTCGTCTCCTTCCCCGACGTGCACCACCGCATGACCAAGGAGGAGATCGACGCCCGCCACCCGGCCCTGCTCACCACCCTCGCCAACCACCCCGGCATCGGCTTCCTGCTGGTGCGCAGCGAGGAGCACGGCGGTGTGGTGCTCGGCCCGCACGGCACCGAGATCCCGCTGGCCGAACTGGACGGCCGGCCCGGACCGCTGGAGTGTTTCGGCCCCGGCGCCGCCGACGCCGTCCGCCGTACCCACTCCTTCCCGCATACCGCCGACATCATGGTCAACTCCTGTTACGACCCCGCCGACGGCGAAGTCCTCGCCTTCGAGGAGCAGATCGGCTCCCACGGCGGTCTCGGCGGCGCCCAGTCCCGCCCGTTCCTGCTCTCCCCGCTCGCCCTGTCCGCCCCGGCCGGGGACGGCGCCGCGCCGTTCGGCGCCGAGCACGTGCACGACGTACTGCGCCGCTGGCTGCGCGAGTCGAACGGCCCCCAGGTGCCCCTGGAACCGGAGCGGGACCGCCGCGCGGCCTGACCCCCGGTCTTCCCTCAGCCGGACCGATGGTGCTGTGCCGGAGATCCCGTCTCCCCGTGATGTCGCCTCCGCCATGCGGTGCGGGCGATCTCCAGTGCGCCCGCGGCCTCCGCGATCGCTCTGACGGCGGATGTGACCACGGCGGCTTCGAAGAAGGTGCCGATCATGAACTTGGCGTCCCGCAGTTCCATCGCGAACAAGACCGCCACGGCGCAGCAGTAGAGAGACGCCCAGAACCCGCGCTTCCGGCTGCGCGGGCAGACGAACAGGGGAACGGCCGGCCAAGGCGTCACACGGACCGAACGCGTTGCCGTCGGGCGCCGTGTCCGGGAAGTCGGAAAAGGCCCCGCCCCGCTCCCGTGCGCCCCGCGTGGCCGGTCCTTCACGGTGCGCCGGGCCCGGATGTGATCGGATGGGAGGCGGAACCCGGAACCGGGGCCCACCCGTTCGCGAAAGGATCAGCCGTGGCCACCACGCGCACCGCACACACCGACTGGGAAGGCGACCTGCTCAAGGGCAGCGGCGTCGTCACCTTCGACTCCTCCGGCATCGGCGACTTTCCGGTGTCGTGGCCGTCGCGCGCCGAGCAGGCGAACGGCAAGACCAGCCCCGAGGAGCTGATCGCCGCCGCCCACTCCAGCTGCTTCTCCATGGCGCTGTCGCACGGGCTGGCCGGTGCCGGCACCCCGCCCACCCGCCTGGAGACCAAGGCCGACGTGACCTTCCAGCCGGGCGAGGGCATCACCGGCATCCACCTCACCGTCCGCGGCCAGGTGCCGGGACTGGACGCGGAGGGCTTCGTGGCGGCGGCCGAGGACGCCAAGAAGAACTGTCCGGTCAGCCAGGCCCTGACGGGCACGACCATCACCCTGACCGCCGAGCTGGCCTGACGCTCGTACGTCCGGCGGATGCCGCGCCCCCACCCGGGGCGCGGCATCCCGCTGTCCGGCCGGGCCGGCGGGGTGCCCTCCGAACCGGTCGTACGGTGTGCGCTCCCCACCCCTCGAAGCTCACAGGCGCTCGCGGCACTCCCGCAGGATCTTCTGCGTGCGCCGCGCCGACGCCGCGCGCGCCGTCATGTGGTCCAGCACCTCCAGGTGCGCTGCGACCTCACGGCGGGAGTCCAGATAGAGGGCACCGGTCAGGTACTCGGTGAACACCATGTCCGGCAACTCCGGTTCACCGAACCGGAACAGCGTGAACGGCGCGTACGTCCCCGGGTGCGGGCCGGCCGCGAACTCGGCGAGCTGCAGGGTGAACCGGTCGCGTTCGGCGTACTCCAGCAGCCGGTCCAGCTGGTCGCGCATCACCTCGGGACGGGCGCTCACCGGGCGCCGCAGCACCGTCTCGTCCATGATCACCCAGAGGTGCGGCGGATCGTCCCGCTCCAGCAGCCGCTGCCGCTCCATGCGCAGCGACACATGCCGCTCGACCGTCTCCGGGCCGGTCTGCCCTATCGTCCCGGCCTCCAGCACCGCCCGCGCGTACCCCTCGGTCTGCAACAGGCCGGGCACGAAGTGCGGTTCGTAGGAGCGGATGATCCGCGCGGCGCCCTCCAGGCTGACGTACAGACTGAACCAGTCCGGCAGCACGTCGTGGAACCGCTGCCACCAGCCCGGCTCGTTCGCCTCCTCGGCCAGCCGGACGAACGCGGCCGCCTCCTCGGCGGCCACCCCGTAGGCGGACAGCAGCATCTGGACGTACGGGATCTTCAGCGAGACCTCGGCCATCTCCATCCGCCGTACGGTCGCCGACGCCACCCGGAGCACCTGGGCGGCCTCCTCGCGGCTGAGACCGGCCGCCTCCCGCAGCTCCTGCAACCGCTTGCCGAGCACCACCTGACCCACGGTGGGCGCGGGCCGCCGCTCACTCACGCCACGCCCTCCCCTACGCGCCGACGTACGCGCCGACGTACGCGCCGACGTACGCGCCGACGTACGCGTGCAGTCTGTCATGCGACCGCGCCCTCGCACACGCGTCTGAGACGGGTCGGTCGCGAGGCGGGGCGGTGGGTCAACCAGGCCGCAGGGGAAGATACTTGACGGTCGCCGGTCGCCGGTCGGCCGGCAGGAGTGACTCGACGGCGAGTCCGGCGACGGTGACGTCCGCGGGCGTGTTGAACGTGCTGAACGTGTTGAAGGTGGAGACCGACGGGACGGCCGACGCGATCCTGCCGTGTTGCTCGACGCGCAGTGGAAGCGCGGGTTGCGACAATGGCCGTACGAGCGACCGCAATCGAGAGAAGGATCCCCTGCTGCCGTGTCCGGACGGGGAGTTGAGGAGCGCACCCATGAAGCAGCAGCCGTGGAAGGCCTCGTGGGAGGCCGAGGCCGTGTACCGGGCCAGGGTCCGGGGCTGCCTCCTCGGCGGGGCTCTCGGCGACGCCCTCGGCTACCCCGTCGAGTTCGCCTCGCTGGAACGGATCCGTGCCCAGCACGGCGAGCGTGGGGTGACCGGCCCGGCGACCGGCGTGAGCGCGACGGTCGCCCGGATCAGCGACGACACCCAGATGACCCTGTTCACCGTCGATGCCCTGCTCCAGGCACACGCACGGGAACGGGAGAAGGGGATCGGCGGCGGCTGGGCCCTGCTGCTGCGCTGGGCCTACGAGCGGTGGCTGGAGACCCAGCGCTGGTCCGGCCCGGAGCAGGCCGACCCGCCGCCGAGCGGCGCCCCCGAGGGCGGCCTCGTCACCGAGGCGTGGCTGTACGCCCGCCGCGCACCCGGCAACGCCTGCCTGTCCGGCGCCGCCCAGATGTACGCCCCCGACCCCGCCCTCCCGCTCGACGGCAGGCCGGGGCAGGTCAACCCCGACTCCAAGGGCTGCGGCACCGTGATGCGCTCGGCGCCCTTCGGCCTCGTCAACACCCCCGACGCGGCCTTCGCCATGGCGGCCCGGGGCGCCCAGATCACCCACGGCCACCCCACCGGCTACTACGCGGCGGGCGCGCTGGCCGCGATCGTCGCCCACCTCGTCGAGGGCGACTCGCTGGAGGGCGCGGTCCTGCGCACCCTGCGGCTGCTGGAACGATATCCCGGCCACGAGGAGACGACGGCAGCCCTGCGCGAGGCCCTCGACCTGGCCGCCGAGGGCGCACCGACCGCCGAGAAGGTCGAGTCCCTCGGCGCGGGCTGGGTCGCGGAGGAGGCCCTCGCGATCGGCGTCTACTGCGTTCTGGCCGAGCCGCGCGTGAAGGACGCCCTCCTGCTGGCGGTCAACCACTCGGGCGACAGCGACTCCACCGGCTCGGTCTGCGGCAACCTCCTCGGCGCCCGGTACGGCGACGTCGGCCTCCCGCACGCGTGGGTCGGGCGGGTGGAGGGCCGGGACCGGATCGCCGCGCTGGCGGACGACCTCGCGGCGGAGCGCGTACGCGGCTGAACGTGACAGGCTGACCACGTCCCCACCCGTCACGGCGGCCGTACCGGACAGGCGGGGCACGTCCGGCCGGCGCCGCCCCGGCGCACGTACCGGTGCCGTCCCGAGAGGAGACCGACATGCCCGTCGAACCGCTGTCGCAGAAGGAGATCGAGGACCGGCTCGCCGAACTGCCCGGCTGGTCCCTCGACGGGGACCGCCTCACCCGCAGCTACCGGCTCGGCTCGCACTTCGCGGCGGCTGCGCTGGTGATGGGCATCGCCGGCATCCAGGACGAGCTGGACCACCACTCCGACCTCACCCTCGGGTACCACACCGTGTCCCTCGCCGTGCACACCCACAGCGTGGGCGGCTTGGTCACCGAGAAGGACTTCGAACTCGCCCGCAGGGTGGAGGACATCGCGCCGGGCCGGGCGGCACACTGAGGCCCGTGCTCAACTACGACAAGGAAGCGGACGCCTATGACGCGTCCCGCGGCGGCGAGGCGCGCGCCGAGGCTGCCGCCCGGGCCGTCCTCGGCCTGATACCCCACCGGCCCGGGCGCCCGGCCCGGCTCCTGGACGCCGCCTGCGGCACCGGGATCGTCACCCGGCGCCTGGCGGCCGCCCGGCCCGGACTGCGCGTGACCGGCACGGACCTCGCCCCCGCCATGGTCCGCATGGCCGCCGCCCGCTTGCCCGGCGCGATCCTGCGGGCCGACAGCCGCCGACTGCCCTTCGCCGACGCCTCGTTCGACGCGGTCACCACCGTCTGGCTGCTGCACCTGCTGTCCGACCCCGCCGACCTGCACGCCGTGATCGCCGAGTGCGCACGCCTCCTGCGGCCCGGCGGGGTGTACGTCACCACCGTCGACAAGGCGCGGTCGCACGACGTCGGCAGCGACATCGACACCGTCCTCGCCACACGTCCGCGGCACGCCGCCCCCGACGCCGCCGGCACGGTCGCCGCCCACGCCGCCGGGCTGGGCCTGACCCCGTCCGGCGAGGCGGTCTTCCCCGGCGTCGGCCAGGGACGCACCCCCGCGAGCACCGTCGCCGACCTCAGGCGCGGCTGGTTCACGGTCCTGCCGTCCGGCGATCCGCGCACCGAGGACTTCGCCGTCCGCCTCGCCCGCCTCCCGGACCAGCACCGCCACCGCCCGGACCCGGTCTTCGCCGTACGCGCCTTCCGGAAACCGGCCGAGGCCGGGTGACGACGGCGGTACGGCCGCTTGCCGCCATGCGCTCCTCCCGCCGTTCTCTTTTGCCGTAACGGCAAAGGAACTGGCCCGCACCCGGTGTGTCGTCGCACGCTGACCGCAAGCGGACGAGAGGCTGACCATCATGGCGCACGACCACCACGCCGACCACGACCACAAGCACGGGCACGACCACAAGCACGGCCACGGGGACCAGGGCGGGCACGGGGACAAGGGCGGGCACGGCGGCCAGGGCGGGCACGCCGGAGGCCACCACCACTCCGACCTGGACTGGAGCGAGATGGGCCCGCACCTGGAGGCGCAGGCGGAACTGTTCGCTCCCCTGTACGAGCAGGCGATGACCTGGCTCGCGCAGGAGGTGATCGAGCCGGGGCTGATCGTCGACGCGGGCAGCGGCCCCGGAGTCGTGTCGTGCCTCCTCGCCGAGACCTTCCCCGGCGCCCGGGTCGCCGCGGTCGACAGCGCCGAGCCGCTGCTGGAACGCGCCCTCGCCCGTGCCACCGAGCGGGACATGGCCGACCGCTTCGACACGCTCGCCGGTGAACTCCCGGGCGTTCTGGGTGAGTTGGAGTACCCGGTCGATCTGCTGTGGGCCGGCCGCAGCCTGCACCACCTGGGCGACCAGCGGGCCGCACTCGCCGCCTTCGCCGAGCGGCTGGCCCCCGGCGGTACCGTCGCGATCCTCGAAGGCGGACTGCCCGTCCGTTTCCTGCCCCGAGACATCGGCATCGGCCGCCCCGGCCTCCAGGCGCGCCTGGACGTGGTGCAGGAGGAGTGGTTCGCCGGCATGCGCGCCGGCCTGCCCGGCTCCGTCGCCGAGACCGAGGACTGGCCGGCCCTGCTGACCTCCGCCGGTCTGAAGTACACCCGCACGCGCAGCTTCCTGCTCGACCTGCCCGCCCCGGTGACCGACAGCGCCCGCGCCTACGTCGCGGACACCCTCTCCCGCCTGCGTGACGCGGGCGACGAGTGCCTGGACGCCGAGGACCGCGCCACCCTGGACCGCCTGCTCGACCCGTCCGACCCGGCGAGCGTGCACCACCGCCCGGACCTGTTCGTCCTGGGCGCGCACACGGTCCACACCGCGGTACGCCCCGCCTAGGTCCTGCCTGGGCCCTGCCTCCCCCGGCCGGGTGGAGATCCCCTTCCGGGGCAGCTGCGGCAGCCTGCCCCCGGGGTGTCCGCTCACCGCCGGCCGGATCGCCGGCCCGGTCGTCCGGGCGATCCGGCGACCGGCCGGGGTCGACGCCAGCACCGTCGTCGTACGTCCGCCGGGTCAGCCCAACTGGCGTGACAACGGCGTCAGTTGTCCTGCAGGAACTGCTTGGCCAGTTGGTCCCCGAGGGTCACGGCCGCGCTGTGGCTCTCGATGGGGGAGACCTTGGAGTTCTTGAACAGGATGTACGTCACGCCGGAGTCGGCCCCACCGGTGGCCGGGTCGGGGTCGATGCCGAGGGCCTGGGCGGTGGCGTAGGACGCCTCGCCGATGATCTTCGTGGGGCCGGTGTCGCCGACGACGGCGTACTCGACCTTGTTGTTGTAGACGACGGCGACGACACCGCCGCCCTTGATGCCCGCGCTCGAGTAGTTCCAGATGCTGCTGGAGCTGGGGACCACCACGTACGGCAGCGACTCGGCCTTCAGGGGCTTGCCGTCGGACTGGTGGAAGGCGGTGTCGTCCTGGTACCAGGGGTCACGGTCCTCGTTGCAGTTGGTGCTGCGCCGGCCGTCGCAGTCGATGTCCATGTCGGCCTTCCAGAACACCGCGCCGTTCTTGCCGCACACGGGGACCGTGGCCGAGGTCTCGTCGTCGGTCTTGTACTTGCCGGTCGAGATCTGCGAGCAGGACGTCACCTTGGCGAGCAGGTCGGCCGCGCTGACCGTGCCCTCCTGGACCGAGGCCGGTGTGCGGGTGTGGGAGGTGTCCGCGGCGCCGGCGGGGAGCGTTCCGGCGGCGAGCAGGGCGGCGCCGGAGGCCGCGGCGAGGGTCAGTGATCGAAGACGCACTGTGGAGGACCCTTCTGTTAGGAAAGTTTCCTTACCGGGTGTCGTACAAGGTGGCCCCGCCTGCATGTCCGCGTCAACCCCCGAGCGGGCCGGGCGTTCGGCGGGAGCCGTCGGGGTCACGGTCGAATGTGCTGTTTTGCGGTGTTATGTTCCCGGCGGAACACTGGTCGTGTCGGGCTGGGAGGAGAAATCTCATGTTCGTACGCACCATCTACGTGACGGGTGACCCCGAGAAGATCGAGACGGCCGTCAGGGCGCTGAACAGTGAAGGGCGGGAGCTGCTCGAGGAACGCCCCGGGTACCGGGGAGCCGGCGTCTTCGTGGACCGGGAACTCGGCAAGCTGCTGGGAGTGAGCTGGTGGGACTCGCGGAAGGCGAGGCACAACAGCGACGAGGTGATGCGTGAGCACCGGCCGGCCATGCTGGAGCCGTTCGCGGGCACGCTCGCGGTGGAGAACTTCGAAGCGGTGGCGTACCACGCGGTGGGGGTGCCGCGGATGGGCGGCGGGCTGCGCGTCACACGGGTGCAGTTCGATCCCGCGGACGCCGACCTGTTCGCCGAGACCTTCCGGTCGTCCGTGCTCCCGAGGCTGCGGGACCTGCCCGGCCTGGCCACGGTCGGCCTCTTCGTCGACCGGGAGCGGGGGACGGGCCAGGTCGGCACCCTCTTCACCGACCGCGCGTCCATGGCGGCGTCGCGAGCCGCCCAGGCCGCCGTCCGGCACGACGCCGCGGCCGAGGCCCGGGTGAGCGTCGTCGGCCTGGAGGAGTTCGAGGTCGTCCACGCCGACGTGGACCCCGGCTGACGCCGTCCGCGGTGCGGCCGGGGCACGACCGCCGGGCACCGCGGTGCCCGGCGGTCCGCCGTCCGGGCCGTCCGGCGACGCGAACGGCCGTGACCCCTGGGTGACCCCTGGGGCTCCTGGGTGAGCGCGGTCGTCAGGCCATGTCGAACTCGGCCGGGTCCGGGCCCAGCCGCCGGTCCTCGTTCAGCGCGCTGATCGCCGCGAGGTCCTCGTCGTCCAGGTTGAAGTCGAACACGTCGATGTTCTCCCTGATCCGCGACGGCGTCACGGACTTGGGGATCACGATGTTGCCGAGCTGGACGTGCCAGCGCAGCACGACCTGCGCGGGCGTACGGCCGTGCTTCTGCGCGATGGCGACGATCGCGGGCACCTCCAGCAGGCCCTTGCCCTGGCCCAGCGGCGACCAGGCCTCGGTGGCGATGCCCTGCTCCGCGTCGAACTCACGCACCGCGCGCTGCTGCAGCTGCGGGTGCAGCTCGATCTGGTTGACCGCCGGGACGACCGAGGTCTCCGCGATCAGCCGCCGCAGGTGCTCGGGGTGGAAGTTGGACACGCCGATCGCCCGGATCCGACCCTCGGAGTACAGCTTCTCGAACGCCTTGTAGGTGTCGACGTAGTTGTCCCGCGACGGCAGCGGCCAGTGGATCAGGTAGAGGTCCAGGTAGTCCAGACCCAGCTTCCGCATCGACGTGTCGAACGCCCGCAGCGTGGCGTCGTACCCCTGGTCGCTGTTCCACAGCTTGGTGGTGACGAAGATGTCCTCACGGACCAGGCCGGAGGCGGCGATGGCCTTGCCGGTGCCCTCTTCGTTGCCGTAGATCGCCGCTGTGTCGATGCTGCGGTACCCGGCCTCGAGTGCCGTGGCGACGGCCCGCTCGGCCTCGTCGTCCGGCACCTGCCAGACGCCGAAGCCCAGCTGGGGCATCTCGACGCCGTTGTTCAGGATGATCGGGGGGACCTTGCTGCTCACGGGCTTCTTGATCCTTCGGTTGTCGACAGGTGGTACTCCCATGGTCAACGATCACGGGTCCGAATGCATTCCTGCACGCGCATCCGGTACCGGCCCGCGTGCGCACGGGCCGGCGTCAGGCCTGGTAGAGCGCCTCGACCTCACGCTCGTACGCGTTCTCGATCGCCTTCCGCTTCAGCTTCAACGACGGTGTCAGCAGGCCGTGTTCCTCGGTGAAGGGCTGAGCCAGGATGCGGAAGGTGCGGATCGACTCGGCTTGTGAGACAAGGGTGTTGGCGGCGACCACGGCCCGCCGCACCTCCGCCTCCAGATCCGTGTCGCTCACCAGTTGCGTGCCGGTCAGCTTCGGCTTGCCGCGCATCTGCAGCCAGTGCTCGACCGCCTCCTGGTCCAGGGTGACCAGCGCGGCGATGTAGGGGCGGTCGTTGCCGACGACGATGCACTGGTTGACCAGCGGATGGTCGCGGACCCGCTCCTCCAGCACACCGGGGGAGACGCTCTTGCCGCCGGAGGTCACCAGGATCTCCTTCTTGCGGCCGGTGATGGTCAGATAGCCGTCCTCGTCCAGCGCCCCCAGGTCACCGGTGGCGAGCCAGCCGTCGTGCAGGGTCTCGTCCGTCGCCTTGGGGTTGTTGAGGTAGCCCTGGAAGACGTTGCCGCCGTTCAGCCAGATCTCCCCGTCGTCCGCGATGTGCACGGTCACCCCGGGGACGGCCTGGCCGACGGTGCCGTAGCGGGTGCGGTCGGGCGGGTTGGCGGTCGCGGCGGCCGTGGACTCCGTCAGGCCGTAGCCCTCGTAGATCTGCACGCCGGCGCCCGCGAAGAAGAGCCCCAGCCGGCGGTCCATCGCCGAACCACCGGACATCGCGTTGCGTATCCGGCCGCCCATCGCCGCCCGCACCTTGGAGTACACCACCTTGTCGAAGAACTGGTGCTGCATCCGCAGCGCCGCCGACGGTCCCGGGCCGATGCCCCACGCCTTCGCCTCCAGGGCGTCGGCGTACCGCACCGCGATGTCGATCGCCTTCTCGAACGGACCCGACTTGCCTTCCTTCTCCGCCTTGCGCCGGGCCGAGTTGAACACCTTCTCGAAGATGTAGGGCACGGCGAGGATGAACGTCGGCTTGAAGGCCTGCAGATCGGGCAGCAGGGCGGCGGCGTGCAGCTGCGGCTGGTGGCCGAGGCGGACCCGGCCGCGGATGGTGGCGACCTCCACCATCCGCCCGAAGACATGGGCGAGCGGCAGGAACAGCAGGGTGGAGGCCTCGTCGCCCTTCTTGGAATGGAACACCGGCTCCCAGCGGCCGATCACGCTGTCCGCCTCGAACATGAAGTTGCCGTGCGAGAGCACACACCCCTTGGGGCGGCCCGTGGTGCCCGAGGTGTAGATGATCGTGGCGACCGAGTCGGGAGTCACCGCCTGCCGGTGCCGGTGGACCACCTCGTCGTCCAGATGCGCCCCGGCGTCGTACAGCTCCTGCACACAGCCCTCGTCCAGCTGCCACAGCTGGCGCAGCTGGGGGAGGCGGTCGATGACGGTCGCGATGGTCATCGCGTGGTCCTCGTGCTCCACGATCGCGGCCGTGCACTCGGCGTCGTAGAGCATCCAGAAACACTGCTCGGCCGACGAGGTCGGGTAGACCGGCACCACCTGCGCGCCGATCGTCCAGAGCGCGAAGTCGAACTGGGTCCACTCGTAGCGGGTGCGGGACATGATCGCGACGCGGTCGCCGAAGCGGATGCCGCGGGCGAGCAGGCCCTTGGCGAGGGCGAGGACCTCGTCGCGGAACTCGGCCGCGGTCACGTCCCGCCACTGTCCGGATTCGTCCTTGCGGCCGAGGGCGACGCGCAGCGGGTCGGTCCGCGCATGGTCGAAGACGGCGTCGGCCAGACCGCCTGCCTGCGGCGCCGGCGCCAACAGAGGGTTGGTGAACTCGTGCAAACGTCGCTCCCCGTTCCTCGCTCCTCGGTCACGCCAGCGATCCTCCGCACGGCGCCGTGAAAGCTACCTCACAGGCCAGCCGGGCGGGAGGGTCCGCGAAACCGGCCAAACCACTCGTTCTCCCCGGTGGGCGGCCGGAAAATGCCCGCACATGGGGAAGGGACGGACACAACACTTACGGGTCGGTAAGCGCCGCTGGCGCAATCTCCACCGAATCTGTACCTGCCGGTCACGGCATACGGCGAGGCCCTGCGCATGCGTGCGGACGGGGCGGTGGTCTCCGCGCATGCGCCCGCGGCGATCCGCGCGTGCCGCGCCGACGCCCTGCGCGGGCCGGTTCCCGAGGGCGTTCCCGGGCGCCCCGTCGGCAGGACCGGACCGGCCCGCCGTACCCCTTTTCCCCGCTCTCCCACCGCCCCGGGCGCTTTCGGGGTACGGACGATTCAGGCCGCTCGGGACGGAGGGGCGATTCGGGCCGCTCGGGATCGGCGGACCCTCTCCGGAGGTGGCCTGTGGTGGTGGCCTGTGGTGGTGGCCTGCGGTGGTGGCCGCCGGTGGAGCCGCGTGGCGTTCCCTCAGCCGCCCCGGCGCCGCAACCGCTCGCCGCCCGCCAGGATCGCCGCGGCCAGCGCGTCGGCGGCGCCCTCCGCGGTGGGCGGTCGCCGGCCGTGGACGAGGACGAAGTCGACCTTCCCCAGTTCGGGCAGCCCCGCGCGGTCCGGTACCCGGAACAGCCCCGGGGGGATCAGCCGGCGGGAGTGGGCCATCACGCCGAGGCCGGCGCGGGCGGCGGCGATCAGGCCGTTGAGGCTGCCGCTGGTGCACACGATCCGCCGGTCGCGCCCCTCGGCCTCCAGGGCCTCCAGCGCGAGGGCCCGGGTGATCCCGGGCGGGGGATACACGATCAGCGGGACCGGCCGGTCGGGGTCCAGGCGGAGCCGTTCGGCGCCGATCCACACCAGGTCGTCGCGCCACACCAGCTCGCCGCGCGGATCCTCCGGACGCCGTTTGGCCAGCACCAGGTCGAGCTTCCCGGCGGCCAGCTGCTCGTGCAGGGTGCCGGACAGCTCCACGGTCAGCTCCAGGTCCACCTCGGGATGGTCGTACCGGAACGCCTCCAGGATCTCCGGCAGACGGGTCAGGACGAAGTCCTCCGACGCGCCGAACCGCAACCGGCCCCGCACCCGCGTGCCGGTGAAGAACGCCGCCGCCTGCTCGTGCACCTCCAGCAGCCGGCGCGCGAAGCCCAGCATGGCCTCGCCGTCCACGGTCAGCTCCACCGAGTGCGTGTCCCGCGCGAACAGCTGCCGGCCGGTGGCCTCCTCCAGCCGGCGCACATGCTGGCTGACCGTCGACTGGCGCAGCCCGAGCCGCCGGGCGGCCTGCGTGAAGCTGAGCGTCTGGGCCACCGCCAGGAACGTCCGCAGCTGGGTCGGGTCGTACATACGGGCAGGGTAGCCCGGTCATCGCGAGACGTGATGACAGTCAGAGTGGTGTGCCGGTTTCCCGATCGGCGCGCCCGGGGGGACCATGAAGGGGCTCCGGGCCCGTGAGTGCAGCCGCGCACGTACCGGCGCACGTACCCGCGCATGTGACCGCGCCTGTAACTGACGAACAGCTTTCGGAGCACTGTGAAACGCCTGCACTGGCCGAGTCGGATGCCGATCGACCCGTACATCCTGCTGCTGCTCGGGACCGTGGGTCTCGCGGCGCTCCTCCCGGCGCGGGGCACCGGGGCCGACGTGGCCTCCGGGGCGTCGACCGCCGCGATCGCCTTCCTCTTCTTCCTCTACGGCGCCCGGCTCTCCACCCGTGAGGCGCTGGACGGGCTGCGCCACTGGCGGCTCCACATCACGGTGCTGGCCTGCACCTTCGTCCTCTTCCCCCTGCTCGGGCTGGCCGCGCGCGGCCTGGTGCCGGTGCTGCTGACCCACCCGCTCTACCAGGGGCTGCTGTTCCTGACGCTGGTGCCGTCGACCATCCAGTCCTCCATCGCGTTCACCTCGATCGCCCGGGGCAACGTGCCCGCCGCGATCTGCGCGGGCTCCTTCTCCTCCCTGGTCGGCATCATCGTCACCCCGCTGCTCGCGGCCGTGCTGCTGGGCAACAGCGGCGGCGGGTTCTCCGCCGACTCGCTGGTGAAGATCGTGCTCCAGCTCCTGGTTCCGTTCCTCGCCGGACAGCTGCTGCGCCGCTGGATCGGAGGCTTCGTCACCCGCCACAAGAAGGTGCTCGGACTGGTCGACCGAGGCTCCATCCTGCTGGTCGTCTACACCGCCTTCAGCGAGGGGATGGCCCAGGGCATCTGGCACCAGGTCGGCCTCGACCGGCTGGTCACCCTGCTCGCCGTCGAGGCCGTCCTGCTGGCCGTGATGCTCGCCCTGACCTGGCACGGGGGCAAGGCGCTCGGCTTCGGCCGGGGGGACCGGATCGCCATCCAGTTCGCCGGTTCGAAGAAGTCCCTCGCCGCCGGGCTGCCCATGGCGAGCGTCCTGTTCGGCGCCCACGCCTCCCTGGCCGTGCTGCCGCTGATGCTCTTCCACCAGATGCAGCTGATGGTGTGCGCGGTCATCGCCAAGCGCCGCGCCCATGACGCCGAGGAGACCCCGGAACCGTCAGCCCCTCACCCGGCCCAGGGGCAGCCACAGAGCGGTGTCCTTCGTTGATCGCAGGACACGCGGACCCGCTGCTCGGATTCGGGAGCGGAGGCGGCGGACTGGGCGTGCGCCGGACGGGGAGGGGTGAACGAACGCGAGCGGTTCATGGGCCTGTTGATCAGGATTTCCGGCACGGACGGCTGATGACGGCTAACGTTCCGTCATGACCGCAGCTCCCGCCCTCGATCCGCGACACACCGCCCTGGTCCTCGTCGACCTGATGGACCGCATCGTCGCGCTGCCCCTCGAACCCCGCAAAGGCACCGAAGTGCTGGCTGCCGCAGAGGAGTTGGTGGACGCCTTCCGTGCCGCCGGCGCCCTCGTCGTGCTGATCCGGGTCGAGCGCCCCACCGTCGCCGAGCAACCGCCCGGCAGTGGCCTCGTGGCCGGGCTGCTCCGTGACGGCGACCTGGAGGTGGTCAAGCGGACGATCGGCGCCTTCCAGGGCACGAACCTCGACGAGCGGTTGCGCCAACACGGCATCCGCACGCTCGTGTTCGGCGGTATCGCCACCAACCTCGGCGTGGAGTCGACAGCCCGCGCCGCCGCCGACCTCGGCTACGACCTCGTCTTCGTGGAAGACGCCATGGCTGCCCTCACCGCCGCCGAGCACGAGGCCTCCGTCAGGCTCGACTTCCCGAGGCTGGGAACCGTCGTCGCCGCGTCTGAGGTGCGCTTCGCGGCACACTGAGCCGCCGGGACGCCGGGACGCCGGGACGCCGGGACGCCGGGACGCCGGGACGCCGGGGCGTCGGGGAGCCGGGTGCCCGGTGCCGGGCACCCGAGGCTCGCCCACGCCCCCGCGACCGTTCCCCGGGCCCCCGCGCCCCGCCTCACACCAGCGTTCCGCCGCCGTCCACGACCACCACCGACCCGGTGCTGTACCCGCTGCGCATCAGGTAGAGGTAGGCCTCCGCCACGTCCGCCGGGTCGCCGACGCGTTCCACCGGAAGCGACTCCGCCGAGGCCTGGAAGAGTCCCTCCCGCTCCGTCTCCGGCAGGTCGCGCCACAGCTCGGTGCGCACCAGACCGGGGGAGACCACGTTGACCCGCACCGGCGCCAGCTCCAGGGCCAGCGCCCGGGTCAGGGACTCCATCGCCCCGCATAGCGCCGCCGCCGCGGTCGTCCCCGGCAGCGGGCGCCGCCCCGCCGTGCCGGTCGTCAGCACCACAGAACCGCCCTCGCGAATCGACCCGGCCCCGTGCTTCACCGCCGTGTACGCACCCCACAGCCGTGTGTCCAGGAACCTCCGCGCCCGCTCTGTACTCGTCTCGGCCAGGCTCCCCAGCAGCAGCGACTCGCCCGCCGTGTAGACGAGGTGGTCGAAGGTGCCGATCGCCGCGAAGAAGCCGCGCACCGCCGCCTCGTCCGTCGCGTCCAGCACGTACCCCTCCGAGCCCTCCGGCAGCAGCTTCAGGGCCGCGTCCACGCTCTCCTGCCGGCGCGAGGCGACCACCACCTCGGCGCCCGCCCGCGCCGCACCCTCGGCGACCGCGAACCCGATGCCCGCCGTACCCCCGATGACGACGACACGCTGTCCCCGCAGATCCATGAGAAATCCCTCTCCAAGCAGGTGTTCCACCACGTTCGGACGGTTTCCAGCCTGCGTCCGCGAGGGTGCGGTCGTCCAAGACCTCTTCCGGTGGCGGCGATACCCTGGAGGTATCGCCGCCACCGGTGAGGAAGGGACTGCTGTCATGCGCCTGGACCCGGCTTCGCACCCGACTTCGCACCTGACCACGCACCCGGCCTCGGAACCGGCTTCGCACCCGGTCTCGGAACCGACCCCGGAGCCGAGGTCCGGCCTGAACGCGGACCTGGACCTGCGGAAGGTCCGCTACTTCGTCGCGGTGGCCGAACTGCTTCACTTCGGCCGCGCCGCCGAGAGGCTCCACATCGCCCAGCCCGTGCTGAGCCGGCAGATCCGCGCGCTGGAGAAGGACTTGGGCGCCGAACTGTTCGTACGTGACAGCCACGGCGTGACGTTGACCGAGGCGGGACGGCAACTCCTCGATGACGGGAGGCAGTTGCTTGCCCTGGCCGACGCGACGCGGCGCAGGGCGCTGCGGGTGGCGTGCGGGCCGGCACGGTTCGTCGTCGGCTTCCGCGCCGGTGTCGTCGTCACGCACGCCCTGCGCGCCTTCTCGGCCGGCCATCCCGACGTCGAGGGAAGCGCCCGCAGGGTCGAGTGGGACGACCAGGAACGGCTGATCCTCGACGGCACCGTCGACATGGCCTACGTACGACGGCCCGTCCGGGAGGACGGCCTCGAACTGCGCCCCCTGTACGTCGAGCCCCGCGTGGCCATGCTCCCCGAGGGCCACCGGCTCGCCGGCAAACAGGAGTTGTCCCTCGTCGACCTCGACGGCGAGACCTGGCTGCGGTACTCCGACCCGCGGCCGGGCGACCTGCCGATCCGCACCATCGAGGAGAAGTTCGAGTGCGTGGCCGCGGGCACCGGGATCACCCTCGTCCCGCGCTCGGTCGCCGAACAGTACTCCCGCCCGGACATCAGCTACGTACCGGTCACCGACGCCGAGCCCGACCAGGTCCTGCTGGCCTGGGCCGCCGGCCGCCGCTCACCCCTGATCGCCGCCTTCGCCGAGGTCGCCGCGGCCGTGGGAGCGGCACCGGGCGGCCACGCCTGAGGCGGACCCCAGCGCCCGCGGCAGCGGGCAACCCCGCCGGCCGGACCCTGCCACCGCCGTGCCGCCGGAGCCTGCCACCGCCGTACCGCCGTACCGCCGTACCGCCGTACCGCCGGAGCCTGCCACCGCCGTGCCGCCGGAGCCTGCCACCGCCGTACCGCCGGACCCTGCCACCGCCGTGCCGCCGTGCCGCCGTGCCGCCGTGCCGCCGTGCCGCCGTACCGTCGGCGCGGGGAAACGGCGCGGCACAGGTGCGACCGCTGGACGCATGCCTCCTACCGTTCACCGCATACAGCCGACGCGACGTCTTCTCAACTTCCCTGCTCCGCCTTACCGTCCGGCCCCATGAGCAGCCCCCCTGTCGCACCCCCGGGCTGGAGCCGATGGCTTGTTCCGCCCGCCGCCCTCTCCGTCCATCTGTCCATCGGGCAGGCCTACGCCTGGAGCGTGTTCAAACCGCCCCTGGAGTCCGCCCTCCACCTCGACGGCACCCAGAGCGCACTTCCGTTCCAGCTGGCGATCGTGATGCTCGGACTGTCGGCCGCGTTCGGCGGCACACTCGTCGAACGCAACGGGCCGCGCTGGGCGATGAGCGTGGCACTCGTCTGCTTCTCCTCCGGCTTCCTCATATCCGCGCTCGGCGCGCAGACGCAGCAGTACTGGCTGATCGTCCTCGGCTACGGCTTCGTCGGCGGTATCGGCCTCGGCATCGGCTACATCTCACCCGTCTCCACCCTGATCAAGTGGTTCCCGGACCGGCCCGGCATGGCCACCGGCATCGCGATCATGGGCTTCGGCGGCGGCGCGCTGATCGCCTCGCCCTGGTCGGCGCAGATGCTCGAGTCCTTCGGCAGTGACCACTCCGGGATCGCGCTCGCGTTCCTCGTGCACGGCCTGTCGTACGCGGTCTTCATGTCGCTCGGTGTCCTCCTGGTCCGCGTGCCGCGCGCGCCGAAGCCCGCCGAGGCCGGGCCGAGCGCCGTAACCGGTGTGCAGGTGTCCGCCCGCAGCGCCGTGCGTACCCCGCAGTTCTGGTGCCTGTGGATCGTGCTGTGCACCAACGTGACCGCGGGCATCGGCATCCTGGAGAAGGCCGCCCCGATGATCACGGACTTCTTCGCGGACAGCTCCACCCCGGTCTCCGCCTCGGCGGCCGCAGGCTTCGTCGCGCTGCTGTCGGCGGCCAACATGGCCGGCCGTATCGGCTGGTCGTCCACCTCCGACCTGATCGGACGCAAGAACATCTACCGCCTCTACCTCGGCGTCGGCGCGATGATGTACCTGCTCATCGCACTGTTCGGCGACTCGGCCAAGCCGCTGTTCGTGCTGTGCGCCCTGGTGATCCTCTCCTTCTACGGCGGCGGCTTCGCCACGATCCCCGCCTACCTGAAGGACCTCTTCGGCACGTACCAGGTCGGTGCCATCCACGGCCGGCTGCTCACCGCCTGGTCCACCGCCGGTGTGCTCGGGCCGCTGATCGTCAACTGGATCGCCGACCGGCAGGAGGCAGCCGGGAAGCACGGCGCCGGCCTCTACGGGCTGTCGTTCTCCATCATGATCGGGCTGCTCGTCGTCGGATTCGCCGCCAACGAGTTCGTCCGCCCCGTCGACACCCGCCACCACATCCCCGCCCAGAGGGAGGCCTCCGATGTCCAGCGACAGCAGCCCGCCTAGCCGACGGGGCCTGATCGCCCTGTCCTGGCTGTGGGTGGGGGCGCCCCTCGCCTACGGGGTGTACGAACTCGTACAGAAGGCGACACAACTGTTCACGGGGTGAGTGTTCGGATGCCCCCGGGTCTGCGGGAAGCCGACAACCCGGATGCCCGATTCCTGTCGCTTCACGCGCCCTCGTACCCGCCGGTCACGGATAAGACTGGAGAATCCCGCTGAATCGGCCAACGAGGGGGACCTCCACATGAACGGCTCGCGTATCGCCGCCATCGGTCACTACCAGCCCGCCAAGGTGCTCACCAACGAGGACCTGGCGGGCATGGTCGACACCAGCGACGAGTGGATCCGCAGCCGGGTGGGCATCCGTACCCGGCACATCGCAGGTCCCGACGAGCCGGTCGACGAGCTGGCCGCGCACGCAGCCGCCAAGGCCCTCGCCGCGGCCGGTCTCGCCCCCGGCGACATCGACCTGGTCCTGGTCGCCACCTCCACGGCGATCGACCGCTCCCCGAACACCGCCGCCCGGGTCGCGGCCCGGCTCGGCATCCCGCAGCCCGCCGCCATGGACGTCAACGTGGTGTGCGCCGGCTTCACCCACGCCCTCGCCACCGCCGACCACACCGTCCGGGCCGGCGCCGCCACCCGCGCCCTGGTCATCGGTGCGGACAAGATGTCCGAGATCGCCGACTGGAGCGACCGCACCACCTGCGTTCTCGTCGGCGACGGCGCCGGGGCAGCCGTGGTCGAGGCGTGCGCACCGGACCAGGAGCCCGGGATCGGACCGGTGCTGTGGGGATCGGTGCCGGAGATGGGCAACGCCGTACGGATCGAGGGCACGCCGCCGCGCTTCGCGCAGGAGGGGCAGAGCGTCTACCGCTGGGCCACGACCCAGCTGCCGCCCATCGCGCGCCGCGTCTGCGAGAGGGCCGGCATCGAACCCGCCGACCTCGCCGCCGTCGTCCTGCACCAGGCGAACCTGCGCATCATCGAACCGCTCGCGCAGAAGATCGGTGCCGTCAACGCCGTGGTCGCGCGGGACGTCACCGAATCCGGCAACACCTCCGCCGCCAGCATCCCCCTCGCCCTGTCCAAGCTGATCGAGACGGGGGCGGTGCGCAGCGGCGACCCGGCCCTGCTGTTCGGCTTCGGCGGCAACCTGTCGTACGCCGGCCAGGTCGTACGGTGCCCGTGAGGTTTCCCGGGGTGCTTTCCGCGGTGCCCTCCGCGGTGCCCTCCGCGGTGCCCTCCGAGGGGTGATCGCCGGGATGGCGGGCCACGCCCGCCCCCTCGCCGCGAATCAGTGATCGGTGAACACGCCACGTACACGTGTGATCGCGTGGCGTACGACCTGCGCGATCCGGGAGCGCAGCGTGCCCGGGTCGCCACGCGCCGGACAGATACGCAGGTGAAAGGCACTCCGAAACCTTGGTATTGTTATCCATGTCGCCGCGGGGAACACCGCAAAAGGCGGCAGACACCTAGTCCGGGTGGCGGAATGGCAGACGCGCTAGCTTGAGGTGCTAGTGCCCTTTATCGGGCGTGGGGGTTCAAGTCCCCCCTCGGACACAAGGCGGAAGGCCTGGTCAGCGCAAGCTGGCCAGGCCTTCTCCGTGTTTGGATCTGCGTTCGAACGGTCCACCCGCCGCGGTCGGTCCCACAGTGTGGGTCGGGTGGTGCGGCGGTCGGGTGGCCGTGCGTCGCGGTGGTTACGGCTTCCAGTGGACGGGCAGCCGCTGGGGGCCGCGTATGAGCATGCCGTGGCGCCAGGGCAGGGCGGCCGGGTGGGCGTCGAGGGCGAGGTCGGGACAGCGCTCCAGGAGGGTGCGGACCGCGATCCGCGCCTCCAGGCGGGCGAGCGGCGCGCCGAGGCAGTAGTGGATGCCGTGACCGAAGGCGACATGACCACCGGCGGGCCGGCGGACGTCGAAGCGGCCGGGCTCCGGGAAGCGGGCCGGGTCGTGGTTGGCGTCCGCCAGGGCCACGAGGACCAGCTCACCGTCGCCGGGGACGACGGTGTCCCCGATCCGGACCGGCTCGGTGGTGAACCTGAACGTCGGCGTCTCCACCGGCCCGTCGTAACGCAGCATCTCCTCCACCGCGTTGGTCATCAGCGTCATGTCCGCACGCAACGCCGCGAGTTGATCGGGGTGGGTCAGCAGGGCCAGCACGCCGTTGGAGATCAGGTTGACCGTGGTCTCGTGCCCGGCGACCAGCAACAGCCACGCGGTGCCGAGCAGTTCATCCGCCGACAGGCGGTCGCCGTCCTCGTCGGTGGTGCGGATCAGGTCACTCATCAGGTCCTGGCCCGGGTCCAGGCGCTTGCGCTCCAGCAGATCGGCGAGGTACGCGGCCACCTCGCCCGAAGCCGCCAGCCGCGCCCCGGGGTCGGGATCGCTGAGGACCGTGCTGGTCCAGCCTCGGAACGCGGCCCGGTCCAGCATGGGCACACCGAGCAGCTCGCAGATCACCGAGATCGGCAACGGGAATGAGAGGGCCTCGACCAGATCCGTTCGCCCCTCCGGAAGCGCCAGCATCGCGTCGAGCAGCTCGTCGGTGATCTGCTGTACGCGCGGCGCGAGTTGCTCGATCCGGCGCGGAGTGAACTCACGGACGACCAGCTTGCGCAGCCGCTCGTGGTCCGGCGGGTCGGAGTTGAGCATGTGCGGCCCCGCGGACGGGCTGGAGATCGGAAAGGACGGCGCGGCGTTCTTCCACTGCTTGGACAGCCGCGGATCCACGAGCGCGGCCCGCCCTGCCTCGTACCCGACGACGAGCCACGCCTCGGCTCCCTCGGGAATCCGCACCCTGTGCACCGGCCCGCGCTCACGCAGGGCCGCGTAGACCGGATACGGATCGCGGACGAAGTCCTCACCCATCGCCACCAGATCGACCACTTCGGCTGCCGTCATCGCCCGCCCCGTTCCGGTCCGCCCCCGCCGCACAGTCCGCCCCGACGCTAGCAGCGGGCGGCGCCGTACCGAAGGGCGAATCCAGCCGCATCAGGTGAGGAGGGCGAGGAGGACGCGGAAGGGCCCGCGGGGGATGCGGCAGTGCGGCAGTGCGGCAGTGCGGCGGTGCGGCGGTGCGGTGGTGCCGTGCCGGGCACGAATTGGTTGCGGCCGTGCCTCTTCGCCGTGCCCGCGCCGGTTCAGCGGCAGCATGACCGGACATGAGCCGAGACCGCTATGTCGACTTCCTGCGCGCGTGGGCCATCGCATCGGTCGTGGTCGGCCACTGGCTGATCACCGCCCTCGTGCGCCGGCCCGACGGGACGATCGCCGCGCCCGAACTGCTGGCCTCACTTCCCTGGACCCAGTGGCTGACCCTCGGGTTCCAGATCATGCCGCTGTTCTTCCTGGCCGGCGGTCACGCGGCGGGCGGCTCGTGGGCGCGGGCGCGGGCGCGGGCCCGCGCGGTGGGCGGCAGTCCCCGCTGGTCCGGGGCTCCCTCCGCCCCCGCAGTCGATGCCGGCCGGCACCTCCTCCGCCCCCGCAGTCGATGCCGGTCCGGTACCTCCTCCGCCCCACCAAGCCCACCGCTTCATGCGCCCGCCCCTACGTGTCGGCGTGCTCGACGTGAACCACCTGAGGGATTCTTGAGTCGGCGAGCCTGCGCGCAGGGGAGATGATCGATCATGGACAGACCGGCGACCAGCGACCGAGAGCCCGGCGAAACCTTCGACGCCGGTGAGGCCGTGGCCGTGACGGATCCGGACGGAGTGCTGACCGGCTGGAGCTCCGGTGCGCAGCGGTTGCTGGGATACGCCGCGGGTCAGGCCGTGGGCCGGCCGGTGACGGAGCTGCTCGCGTCCCCCGCGCCCGGGATCGCGCGCGAGGAACCCGCCGTACTTGCCGCACTCGCCGCACGGGTGGGACAGGAGGGCTGGGCCGGGCGGGTGGTGCTCCGGGCCCGGGACGGCGGCCCGGTGGAGTGCCGGCTGCGGGTGCGCCCACTGGCGGACGCCGACGGACGTACCGGCTGGCTCCTGGAAGCCCGCCCGACGCGGGAACGGCACGTACCGCAGGAGGAGGCGGCGGACGACCGTGACTCGGACCCGTTGCTGCGCTGGTCGTTCGACCAGTCCCCGTTCGCCCTGGCCATCTACGACACCCAGGGCCGCTTCGCCCGGATCAACGCCCCGATGGCGCGGCAGCTCGAGGCGTCGGAGGCGGACCTGCGCGGGCTCCGGATCACCGAGCACATGCCCGATCCGCGGTTCAAGGGTCCTGAGCAGACCATCGACCGTGTGGCGGTGACCGGTGTGCCGGAGAGTGTCGAGAACTACGTGCGGGTACCGGGGGAGCCCTACGCGCACGCCTGGGTCGTCCATGTGGACCCCCTCAAGGACCCCGCGGGGCGGGTACGCGGCGTCCAGGTGGCCGCGCTCGACTTCTCGGAGCAGTCCGCGGCCCGCGAGCGGCTGGCGCTGCTCAACGAGGCCAGCAGGCGGATCGGCAGCAGCCTGGACGTGGCCCGTACCGCCCAGGAGATGGCCGACGTGGCCGTGCCCGCCTGCGCGGACTTCGTCTCCGTCGATCTGCTCGACGCCGTGCTGCACGGCGACGAACCCGCTCCGATCCCCGTCGGCGCCCCGCTGGTGCTGCGGCGTACGGCTGTGCGCGCCACCGCGCCGCTCCTCGTGGAGACCGGTGCCCTGGCGCGCTACCCGGAGTTCTCGCCGCTCGAACGCTGCCTGGCCACCGGTCGCGCCAGCAGGCACCGGATCACCGATCCCGAGATCGTCCGCTGGCTCGCCCAGGACCCGGACCGGGCCGTATGGGTGGACCAGCACCGTCCGCACGCGCTGATGGCGGTGCCTCTGCGCGCCCGAGGCGTGAACCTCGGTGCCGCCCTGTTCACCCGTCTGGACCCGTCCGCCCCGCCGTACACCGAGGACGACCTGCGGGTCGCCGAGGAGATCGCGGCACGCGCCGCGGTCTGCATCGACAACGCCCGCCGCTACACGCGCGAGCGCACCACCACCCTGGCCCTCCAGCACAGCCTGCTGCCGCAGGGAATCCCCGAGCAGGCGGCCGTCGACGTCGCCGGCCGCTATCTGCCCGCGGGCTCGCAGGCCGGAGTGGGAGGCGACTGGTTCGACGTGATCCCGCTGTCCGGCGCCCGCGTCGCCCTCGTCGTCGGCGACGTCGTCGGCCACGGCCTCCACGCCTCCGCCGCGATGGGACGCCTGCGTACGGCCGTACGCACGCTCGCCGACGTCGACCTGCCCCCGGACGAACTGCTCGCGCACCTGGACGACCTGGTCATCCGCCTCAGCACCGGGCTGGAGACCGGCGCCGAGGCCCCCAACGCCGATCTCGGGGCCACCTGCCTGTACGCCGTCTACGACCCGGTCTCCCGCCGGTGCACGCTCGCCAGCGCCGGCCACCCCTGGCCCGCCCTGGTCACCCCGGACGGCACGGTGGACTTCCTGGAACTGCCCACCGGCCCGCCCCTGGGCCTGGGCGGACTGCCCTTCGAGTCCGTCGAGATGGAGCTTCCCGAAGGCAGTCTGCTCGCGCTCTACACCGACGGCCTGATCGAGGCCCGCGATCACGACGTCGACGCCGGCCTGCGCGCCCTGCGCACTGCTCTCGCCGATGCCGTTCCCTCGCTGGAGACCACCTGCGACATCGTCCTCAAGGCGCTGCTCGACGGGCGGCCGGCCGACGACGTCGCACTGCTGGTCGCCCGCACCCGTGCCCTGGACAGCCGGCACATCGCCGAGTGGGAGCTGCCCGCCGACCCGGCCGTCGTCGCCGAGGCGCGCTCGCTCACGGCCGCCCAGCTCCACGCCTGGAACCTGGACGAGCTGGACTTCGTCGCCGAGCTCGTGGTCAGCGAGCTGGTGACCAACGCGATCCGTCACGCCGCCCCGCCCATCCAACTGCGCCTCATCAAGGACCGGACCCTGATCTGCGAGGTCTCCGACGCCAGCAGCACCGCGCCCCACCTGCGCAGGGCCCGCATCCTGGACGAGGGTGGCCGCGGCCTGATGCTCGTCGCCCAACTCACCGAACGCTGGGGGACACGGCACACGGAGACCGGCAAGACGATCTGGGCGGAGCTGCCGTTGCCGGGGGGTGGGGATCCCGGGGTGGGGTGAGACACCCAGAGGCGCAGGGAGCGGTGACCGGCAGGGATCGGCAGCCCGGAGGGCCACGATCCGGCCCGGAGCGGAGGGATCGGCCCGGCCCGGAGCGGCCCGCGCGGCGCAGGTGACGGGGTGACGGGGTGACGGGCGATGCGGGCGAAGGGGCAACGCGCACAGCCGCGAGCCCCGCTGCCCCATGACGAACGGCCGGGTTCGCTCACGCCCGCCCCTACTGCCGCCCTTCCGGCGTGGGCGTGGGCGTGAGCGTGCGCAGGAGTCGCGCGTGCTCCTTGTGGGCGACGGAGGCGGGAACGCGCCCCGTCACGCGGCGCAGGGCCAGCGACGCGAGCGCGTCCGCGGTCTCGTTGAGGTCGTGGCCGATGTGACCCTTGAGCCAGCGGACTTCGACGCGGTCGCGATGCGGCAGCAGTTCGGCGAGCAGCCTCCTGCCCTCGGGGAACAGCACCGTACGGTGGGCCGCCGCCGGATCGGCGGCCGCCAGCGCCCGGTCGACGACGGAGACCGCCTCGGTGCTGTCGCACAGGACGACGACGGGGGCGTCCGCGGTGCCGTCGAGGAGCCCGAGCGCGGCCGCGCAGATGCCGATGACCTCGGCCTCGCCACTGCTCGACGCCATGGAGTCGCCATGTCCCGTGACACCGTTCTCGGCGACCCAGCCGTAACCGCACAGGGCCGACTCGTCCCCCACGGCGGCGTCGGCCACCGCCACCACCGCGTGCGGGTCGAGATCGTCGAGGAGCGCGTACCGGTCGCCGGTGAGCGGTGAGACGGCCTCCTCCTCGCCGTCGCTTCCCTCCCGTGGCGTGAGGCCGGACGCTTCCTCGCCGAGGACGTCGGCGAGCGCGGAATGGCAGCGGGGGCAGCCCGCGTCCCTCTCCGCGCAGTCGGTCCGGTGCTCGGCCGACAACTGCCCGGCCCGCAGCCACAGTTCCGGATGACGGGAGCCGAAGCGCGTGAGAGCGCCCGCGTGACACGCGGCGACCAGATCGGCGAAGGGGCCGGCCGCCGTGAACTCCGCTATACGGTCGTGGAGTTCCGCGGTTCGCTGCGCGGCCTCGACTGCGCGGGCCGTGAGGATCGCGGCGTCCTGGTGCGCATCGTCGAGCGCGTCGAGGTGGACCGCGCGAGCGGCGACTGGACGGGTCAGCGCCGCGCGTTCGGCCTGGGCGATCGCGTAGCGGCCCCAGGCGAGCGAGGCACGCGAGTGGCGGCTCCACCGTTCGGCGAGCGCGTCCTGTCCGAGGTGCGGGTTCTCCGCCCGCCGGGCGTCGTCGAGCAGAGCCTGTACGAAGGTGTCGTCGTCGCACGCCAGCAGTTCGCGGACCGGAGCGGGTATCGCGGCAGGCATCAGCCCGTGCTCGCGCGCCCATCGGGCCCGGTCGTGCTTCTCCGGACCCAGAAGCCCCATGGACAGGCCGCGTTCGGCCAGCTCCTCGCTCAGGGCGGCGAAGTACGCCGCCGAGTACGCGGTCCTTACGATCCGTGCCTCCAGCGGATCCGTCGGCGGCCGCTGCCGTCCGGTGACCCGGCGGGCGCGGTGTTCCTTCCACACGGCGTCCGCCTGGGACCGCGCACGCCGGACCCTGCGGGCGTACTCCCGCAGCGGGCGCAGCCGCTGTGCGGGCAGACCGGAGAGCTCGCCGCGCCGTACGGCTCCGCGGGCCAGGACGTCGGCGTGGGCGAGAGCGGCGACGGCGCCCCCGGTGAGCGCCGGATGGTCCAGCGCGGCCAGGATCTCCCGGGACGCGGTGCCGTTCATCCGGTCCAGGACCGCGTCCTGGAGCGCCGTGAAGTCCTCGGCGAGGTGGCGGACGAGTTCGGGGCGCGCGATGACGGTCACGGTGACTCCCAGGTGGCGTAAGGCTGGTGGGGTTCTGAGTAGCGCCGTAACCCCCTGCCGGAAACGGGCGTTCAGCGCGGCGAGCGACGGCTTCAGCACTGCTTCGGGTGCGGGCGGTGCGGGCGGTGCGGGCGGTGCGGGCGGTGCGGAGTCGGATACGGCGGTGGGCCCTCTTGCGGGGCGGTGACAGCTGAGACGCAAGTCAGGTGCAGCAGAGGGAAGTCGGGTCCGGGCTCCGGGGTCCGAGGGCCGGGATCCGGGGGCGCGTGCGCCGCTGTCGAGGGTTTGCCCGGTGGTGGCTGGAGAAGCTGCCCGGCTGCGGCTCGGAGAGTGCTTCGCGCGTGTCAGGTCGTACGGGGTGCGGTGGCGTGTACCTGTGCGTAGACGGTGAGGAAGAGCTCCAGGTCGGCAGCCTCGTCCGGCGTGGCGGAGCCGGAGGCGAGGCGGGCGCGGGCGGCGTGCCGGGCCTGCCGCAGGTATCCGCTGCGGTCCAGGTGCCGCCAGAGGAGCCGGAAGGACTGCTGGTGGTCGTAGAGACTGCTCGCGCGTGCACCCCCGTGGACGTGACGGGCCTCGTCCAGGAGGGCCCGGAAGTTGTCGTCGTCGCCGCGCTGCGGCAGTGCGGCCAAGTGCCGGTAGTAGAAGGTGAGCTGGGGCTCACCGGACTCGGTCAAGCTGGGCTTCTCCCTGTCGCTCGACAGTGGTGCTGTGTGGGCGGCGCGAGGACGGCGGTAGGCGATCGCCGAACGAAGGGCGCGTGAAAGCGTGCGATCCCGACATCACCCTGTGGGCGACGCCCCCATCGGGAAGCATTGAAAGATAACCATGAACATGAAAGCACTGTCAATCGTCGAGCGTTGCGTGTGCTGAGCCGACACCTTGGTCAGGAAGCGGACTTGGCTCGGAGCGCCGACGCCTGGCGTCCGCAGGCGTGTTCCGGCGACGGAGTCGCAGTGCACGCGTGCGCCACGAGGCGCACGGGCACGTGACCGCACGTGCGGTCACCGCACGGTCAGGCGACGCCCGCCTCGGTCAGGAAGCGGCTGGGGGCACCCGTCCAGGAGACGTACAGGCCGTCCCGCGCCCGCGTGCACGCCACGAACAGCAGGCAACGTTCGGACATCAGGTCCGCCTCGTGCTGGGCGCGGTCGAGTTCCACGGGGGTCACGGCCTTCGGATACGGCAGAGCACCGTCGTTGACGCCGACGACGGCGACGCAGCGGAACTCCAGGCCCTTGACGGAGTGCATGGTGCCGACCCGGACGGCGTCCATGTCCTCGGGGACGTCCGCTCGCAGCTTCACCGCGGGGATACCGGCGGCCGTCAGCCGCGCGACCGCCTTCTCGGCACCCTTGTTGAAACGCGTGGCGACACCGATCTCCCCGGCGGCGACGCCGGTCGCGTTCCAGGCGTGGACGCGCGCGACGAGGGCGTCGAGCTCGTCCTCCTCCGAGGCCGCCGCGAACAGGGCGGGGCCGTTGCCGTGCAGGGCGGAACGGTAACCGAGGAGGGTCTCGTTGCGTGCGTCGTCCTCCAGCTGCTCGAAGGGCCGGCCGACGAGGAGGGCGGTGGCCCAGCTGAGGATCTCGTGCGTGGAACGGTAGTTCTTCCGCATCTTGGTGGACCGCCCGGCGACCTTGATGCCGAGCGCCTTCAGGAAGACCTTCGTGTCGTAGATGCGCTGGTGAGGGTCCCCGGCGACGAACAGGTCATCGGGGCGCGCGGGCGCGGCGGCACGCAGCAGACGCCACTGCGCCGGGTGCAGGTCCTGGGCCTCGTCCACGACGACGTGCCGGTAAAGGGGCCCCCTCTCCTGGAGCAGGCGGGCTGCCTCCGCGCACGTTCCCAGATAGGTGCGCAGGCCGTCCGCGGCGAGCCGGTCCGTGTACTCCTGGACCGTGCGCCACACCGACGGGCGTTCCCCGGCCGGCAGTCGACTGCCCCGCCCGCGCCGGTCGGCGGCCTCGTACTCCGCCAGGCTCCGCAGATCCTGGGCCAGCACGACGTGCTTGTACTCCTGGGCGAGGAACTGCGCGCTCCCCGTACAGCCGGTCACCCGCGCCGCCTCCGCCCAGCGGCCCTCCTCCTCACCGCCGCGCAGCGGACGGCGCGAGGTGGAGACGATCCGCCCGGCCAGGGCGTCCACGGTCGTGATGTCCACGCGGTCACGCAGCTGCTCGTCCTCCACGAGCTGCGCGAGCCCGCCGCGCAGGGCGGCGACGAGCGCGTTGGTGTACGTCGTCAGCAGGATGCGGTCACCGTCGCGCAGGTACGACAGCAGGTGCCTGACGCGGTGCAGCGCGACGACCGTCTTGCCGGTGCCGGGCCCGCCGGTGACCTGGGCCGGACCGGAGTAACTGGCCCGGTAGGCCACCTTGTGCTGCGAGGGGTGCAGGAAGACCCGCCAGGCCGCGAAGGGTTTGTCGAGGATCTCGCGCAGTTCGTCGGACGCGGTGACGAGCGCGATACGCGTGCGCGTGTGGCGGATGGCCGTCGCGTAGTCGTCGGTGTCCACCGGATCGGTGGTCGTGGCGGCGAGGTTGACGGACACCACGTCACGCCAGACCTCCTCCGCGGAGAAGCCCTCCGCGAGATACTCCAGGACCTCCCGCTGGTCCTGCGGGAAGTACGGCGCGAAGACCTCCAGTTGCTCCTTGCTGGTGAGCGCCCGCACCTGCCGCAGCGTGGTCTCGTCGATGCCGAGCGCGGCCAGGTCACCGTCGGAGAACTTGGCGAACAGCCGCAGGTCCGGAGCGGGCGCGATCCGCTCGTAGGCCGGCGTCAGCTCCTCGAGCATCTCGATGTCGCGGATCTCGACGGCCCGGGTGACCGCGTTGATGCTGGCCTTCTGCTTGACGGCCCAGTCGATCGCCTTGTCGTGCGGCATGACGCGCAGCAGTACGAAGGTGTCGCCGCTGCCGGGCGCGAGAACGACGCCCCGGGTGCCCTGGTCGATGCGGATCGTCCGGATGTGCGGGTCCTTGGCCCGCTTCAGGGACTCCAGCTTCAGCCCGGGGTCCTTGAAGAGCTGGTCCAGGGTGAGGCGCTCGAACTTCTCCCAGGCGTCGAACACACCCTGCTTGACGGTGCCCTGAAGCTTGCCGAGCTGGGCGCAGAAACCGATGTCGAAGGCGAGGTGCGGCATGAGGTCGGTCGGCTTTCTGTGCGTGACGTGCGGTGCGCGGCAACGGGCGACAGGGGAAGAGCAACAGGCGAGGGGCAGGGAGTGACGGATCAGCCCGCGCCCGCGGCGTAACCGGCGCCGTCGCCGCCGTCGAGGCCGAGCCGGATCACGGCCAAGGCTTCGGCGATCGCGGTGGCCATGTCGTCGTCGGGGCCGAACACCACGCAGATGTCCTGGTGGAGCGGTTCGAGGATCTGCCGCGCCTCGATGGCGCGACCCTGGGCGAGCAGCAGCATTCCGATGTCGTGCCGCAGCTCGACGGCCTCCTCGCTGAGATCGCTGTCCACCGACCGTACGACGTTCAGCACGTCCTGAAGGACGGCGAGCGCCTCGGTGACCTGTCCGAGGTCGGCGCGGCAGCGGGCCGCCTGGGCGCGGCAGTCGCGGGCCTGCTCGCTGGTGGGGCCGTTGACCCGGGCGTACGCGTCGGCGAGGGCTTCGAACTCGGGCAGCGCGGCCCGGTAGTCGCCGCCGAGGAGCCGGATCGCGGCCCGGCGCCTGCGCAGCTTCAGAACCTGCTTGTTCTCCGAGCCGAGCGCCGGAGCGGCCGACTCGATGATCTCGCCGAGCACCTCGGCCGCCTGTGCGAAGCGCTCCTCCTCCAGGAGGGCGTCGGAGTGGGCGTACGCCTCCTTGATGTCCCCGCGCAACTGGGCGGGCACGGGCACCGGTCCGCCCTGCGGCGGGACGACGGAGGCGATCCCCGTGTGACCGGCGGCAGCCGGGGCCTGGGCGCGCGGCCTGGGCGCGTAGGGGTGGCGGAACAGGCCCGTCGGGTCGGGCGCGCCGGGCGGACCCGCGTCGCCGGCATCGGACTTCTCGCCGGGACCGGGGAGGAACGGCAGCAACCGCGCGTACACCTCCTGGGTGTCGGCGGGCCGCGCCTCGGGGGCCTTGCGGAGCAGGTGCAGGACCAGCTCCTCCAACTCCGCGGGTACGTCCGGCCGCAGCTGACGCAGGGGAGTGGGGGCTGCGTTGACGTGCTGGTACATCAGCTGGAACTCGCTGTCCGCCTCGAACACGAGCCGCCCGCAGAGCAGTTCGTGCAGGACGCAGCCCAGGGCATACAGGTCCGTCTGCGGGGTGATACGCCCGCCGCGCACCTGCTCCGGAGACATGTACTGGTAGGTGCCGACAGGGCTGCCGGTCGCGGTCAGCTTGGTGACATCCGTACGCAGGATCGCCGCGATACCGAAGTCCAGCACCTTCACGGTCCCGTCCCGGGCGACCAGGATGTTCCCCGGCTTCAGGTCACGGTGGATCACCGGCACGTCGTGCGCGTGCGACAGCACCGTCGCCACCTGCGCGGCGACGGCCACCGCCCAGCCGACCGGCAGCGGCCGTTCGCGGTGGACGTACGCGGACAGGGGTACGCCGTCGACAAGTTCCATCACCAGGAACAGCCGCTCGTACGACTCGCCGAGCACCGCGTCGTACACCTGCGGAACCCCGGGGTGCTGGATGCGGGCGGTGATGCGCGCCTCGCGGTGGAACCGCTTGGCGAACTCCTCGGCCAACTGCGGGGAGGTGACCGACGCCTGCCGGATGAGCTTCACGGCGACGGGCCGGTCCAGCACGGCGTCGTAGCCGCGCCACACGTCCCCCATGCCGCCGCTGCTGAGCTCCTCCAGGAGTTCGTAGCGGTCGGAGATCGCCTGCTTCGGCACGGTGCCCCCCGGATACGAGTGAACTGTCGTGGTCAGGGGGCAAGTCTGACGTGTGTGAAGATCTTGCGTCCAGTCGATGCGGTGTGAAACGGAGGTCGGTGTTCGGTCAGTCGAAGCTCTGCAGCCTGATGAACTCCAGTGGATCGTCGTCCACGTCGAGTCCCGGAAAGCCCTCCCACCTGAAACGCCCTCGCACCCACGCCAGCAGGGTGTCCGTCAGCCCCATCGGCAGTGGCCCGTCCTGGTCCGCGTGGCGGGGTATCACGATGAGGGGCCAGTCGTCGGGGTCGTCGCCGTCCGTCAGCCAGCAGATCGCGTCGCCGTCGATGGTCGACGCGAAGGGCAGGAAGCCGCCCTTCTCCGGCCAGACGGGCAGCGGGTGATACTCGGGGTGGTCTTCCCGCAGCGAGCGGTAGGCGTCGCGGAACCACTGCTCGGCCACCAGCCCCAAGCGCCCGGTGTGCAAGGGCGGGTGCAGTTCCAACCAGTCCAGCCAGGTGCTGCCGCCGTACGTCTCCACCAGCGTGACGTACTCGGCGGGCAGCCGCGTGCCCAACTGCTCGTACACCCAAGCCCAGTCCGCCTCGCCGAGGTACGGGTGCGAGGGTGGCGGCAACAGCACCCGCAGCGCTTCCAGGCCCTCGCCCTGGGTGAGCGCGGCCCGGCGGCGCGTCTCCGTCGACGCTTCCTCGTCCCGGCTCGGGGGCGTCCAGACCCGGGCTTCGGTGAGGAACGCCGTCCGCCCCGCACTGGCGGGCAGCGGCCCCAGCGTCTCGCCGCCGGGAAGCGGCAGTCCCGTCCGTATGAGCGCCACGAGGGTCTCCGCCAGCGGCATCCCGTAGCTGTGCCACGGGTTCACACCCCGGTACAGCGCGTCCCTGTGGAAGATGACGACCGGCCACGCATCGGGGTCCTCGGAAGCCGAGGTGTCCCAGAAGAGGCAACTGGTCGCCCGGGTCTCGCCCAGCGCGAGCAGCCCGCCCGTTTCGGGCCGGAAGACGGGCGGTTCGTACGGCGGGACCCCCCGCGAGGCGATACGGCAGCTCCGGTGGGTCGCCTTCAACCAGGAGCCGTAGTCGAAGCGGCCGCCCTGCTCGCACGGGGTGTGCAACCAGACGAAGTCACCGATGTCGAGCGGGCCGTACGACGCCAGGGCCTTGTAGTCCGCGGGAAGTGCGACCCCGAGCCATGACTCGACGGCTTCCCAGTCGACGGGTACGGGCTCGGGTGAGGTCACCATCACCAGATCGCGGAGGTAGGAAAGCTGGGCAGCGCCTTGCACGCGAACACCTTCGGCTCGTCGGACCGACGCGGGGGCAGTCCGCGCCCCGCGCATCAAAGGGCCGGTTATACAACGCCCGCCCCGTCGAAGGCCAGACCGTGGATGCCTCAGGCGTGAGCGGTGCAGCCTTCGGAGGGCAGCTCGTACTCCGCCCAGACCGTCTTGCCCGGGCCGTCGGGGCGCTGGTGCCAGTCCCAGCGAGTGGCGAGACACGTCACCAGCAGCAGGCCTCGGCCCCTCTCGCTGACGGGGTCGGCAGTTGTGTGGGTGGCCGGAAGCCGTTCGGTTCGGGTGTCGGTGACTTCCACGCGTACGGCCTTTGTTTCGCACGTCAATTGGAGGCGGAAGTCGCGGCCGGGGACGTGGCCGTGGCGGACGGCGTTCGCGCACAGCTCGGCGACGATCAGCGTGAGCGCGTCATGCGGGTCGCTGTCGTACGGGATACCCCAGGTGTCGAGCCGATGCCCGGCGAGGCGGCGGGCGAGGCGTGCGCCGCGCGGGGTGGAGCTGAACAACATGGAGAAGGTGCTTACGGGACTGGTGAGTTGGGTGGTGTCGCTGGGAGGGATGGTCTCGCTGGTCATGCCTCCACGGTGCGGCGTGACGGCGTAGCGTAACCAGTGGTGACGCGCCGTCGCCGTGTGGTTGTACGCGACGGGGTCGTGGGTGTGCGTGGCGCGCGCGTGTTGGTGGGGCAGACCGGGGCGTTGAGGCGGGAGCTGCATCGCCCGCCCGAGGAACTGCTCACTGCCAGAGGTCAGCTCCGTCACGCCCACTGGGATCCATCGCCAGGAGGTCTTCATGGAGTCCCGGCAGGACCCGCCCAGCGGGGGAGCCGTCCTCGCCCGTCGCCGTGACCGTCCAGCCGGCCTCCACTCCCGACACGTTCACATCGCCGCCGGCATCCAGCTCGTCGAGCGTCACGAACACGGTCTCATACGCAACGGCCCGGACCAGGCGAACAAGGTCCTCCCTGTCCGTCCCGGCAGCAAGAAGCCGTTGAGCTGAGGGCAGTTGATCCAGCGAGCCGGGGTCGGACCAGCCGTCGATCGCACTGCGCCAAAGACTCCGCAGCAGCACGAATCGCGCAAGCTGCGGAATGTCTTCCATGGCCTCCGACTTGATCAAGTCGAGAGGATCGGTCACGCCGAGGGTGCTGAACTGGGCACGCAGCGACTCCGCAGCGGCCTTCCGCGGCCCGTCCAGACTGTTCAGCCATTCCTGCCATGCCAGTTGCTGCTCACTCACCCCAACAGCATGCCCTACGGTCAGGGATCACAGACGGTAGGCGTGTCCCCCGGTCGCTCCACCAGACGCTGTCACGCGCGCAACTGCGGCCAGAGCCTCAGAATCTGAAGCCGAACAGTCCGCCTCTTCGTAGCTACGGCCTCGAAGGACGACGATGGCGGGAACGGCACGCCGCTGTGGATCGGTCTCGGCGTCGCCGCCGTAGTGCTCATCGGCGCCGCAGGAGCGTTCGTCGTCCATCGCAGGCGTCGTGGAGTCCCAGCCGCTCCATACGTCCCACCGTTCGCATCCGGCCAAAGCCCCTACGGTGGGTCGCCCGTCGGCCACGCCCCGTATGTGGATCCCAACAGGCACAACGGTCCCGGCGTGCCCTGAATCAGCCCGATGGGAACGAGCCGGTGCCACAGGGCGTGCGCGCGTCGCGTTCGGCTCATTTCCGGCTGAGTACGGATACTCAGCCGGGTTGAGGTGCCGAGCGGACGAGACGCGGCACGATCGGCCCGTAGCGTCTTTCTCGCAAACCTCATGGGGCACAACGGAAGTTGGACGATGCTCACCCGGGCAGGGCCCGGTCCACGGGGAGGCGATCACGCATGGCGTGGGACGAGTGGGAACAGCTCAAAGCGGAGACGGCTGAACGGCACACCGCGCACATGCAGATCAACAGTGTCCCGGTCGACGGCGGCTACGGAAAGCCGAGCAACAGCGGTACTGCGGCCGGCAATCCGGACCTGCGGATCACTGACGCCCCGTGGTTGCGCGCAGCCGGTGTGGCGCAGGAGCTGCAGACCTCCATGCAGAGGGCGCTCACCGCGCTCAGGGACTCGGACGAGGGCGTGGGAGGCGGCACCGAGGGCTTCACAGCGACGGCTGCGCTACGCGAGATCCAGCCCACCTGGGAGAAGCGGCTCGGCGCCGTGCGGGATGAGTGCGATCGGCTGCACGGCACGTTGGAGAAGACCGGCAAGCGGTTCGGGGAGACCGACGACGACGTGCGCAGGAGCGTCGACGGAGTGAGGACTCCCAGCAGGCCCGGCTGGTTGAGGTGACGGGCGTGACCACCTGGCAGCAACTGCGCGATCTGAAGCTCACCGAGTACCAGGACGCCGCCGACGAGTGGGGCGAGATCAGCCACCGTTCCGATGCCGCCCGGATCCGCGTCGAGCAGGAGATGTCGATCCCGGTACGCAGCACCCAGAAGGGCGAGACGCCCGATGCGGCAGTTGGCCGGCTCAACCGGCTCAGAGACAACTACCAGTACCTGCACAGCGAGTGCGGCCTGGTCCGTACCACCCTCAACGCGCTCGCCACCGAACTCGCCTCCCCGCAAAGAAGGTTGAAGCACGCTCTGGAGGACGCGGAGTCCCTCGGTTTCACCGTGAACGAGAACGGCTCGGTCACCTACCCCAACTCCGTCCCCCTCGCCCCGAGCAACAGCACCGCCACACCGGGCGCACCCGTGCCCCTGCTGCCCGGCGCCGGCGAGGGACAGGGCAACGCCAACAAGGGCAAGGCCGAGGACATTGCCCAACGCATCGCAGACGCGGTCAGAGAAGCCGACGAGATCGACACCCGTTACGCCGGGTTACTGCGCAGACTCAAGGCCCCGGCCGGGCTGGAAGTCACCACCGAGATGCTCGCGGACGCCGGGAAGGATCTGAAGGCCGTCCAGAAGGAGGCCGGGGGCGTCCTGGAGAAGGAGGACATCCCGCACGGCAAGAGCGCGGCTCAGAACCGGGGCTGGTGGGATCACCTCACCGGAGAGCAGCAGGATGAGTACCTGACGCTCTACCCGGCGGAGATCGGTGCGCTGGACGGGCTGCCGAGCACGGTGCGGGACACGTCCAACCGCATGGTGCTGGCCCAGACCATGGCCCAGACCCAGATCACCCTCGACGGACTGCCCGCGAACCCGCCCCAGTACATCCAGGTCGGAGACCCGCCCTCCGCCGTGGTCAACCCCGAATGGAAGAAGTGGGTCAAGCCCTACCACGACATGATCGGCATGAAGGCGATCCAGGCCCGGCTCGACGCGAGCGGTTTCCCCGGAGAGATGGGGAAGTCAGGCCTGCCCCAGGCCTATGTGCTGGGTTTCGACACCAAGGGCGACGGGCGCGCCATCATCGCCAATGGCAACCCGGACACCGCGGACAACACGGCCGTGTACGTACCGGGGACGGGCTCTGGGCTGGAGGGGGCCCACGGCGACATCGGCCGGATGACAGAACTGTGGCGCACCGCCCAGACACAGTCCCCCGGGCAGACAACCTCTACGGTCACGTGGATCGGCTACGACGCGCCGGACCAGATTCCGAATGCCGCTGCCCGGCACTATGCCTATGACGGTGCGGCCCCCCTCAACAACTTCATGGACGGCCTTCAGACCGCCCAGGGTGGCCCCGACAGCAGCCACACCACCTTGATCGGCCACAGCTACGGCACCACCACGATCGGTGCCGCCGCCAAGATGCCCGACCACATCGCCGCCGACGACATCGTCGTAGCCGGCAGCCCCGGCATGCTGGTCAGTGATGCCTCCGACCTCGACGTGGGAAGCGATCATGTGTGGTCCGAAGCTGCCCGCACCGACCCGGTGCCCCTCCTCGGGCAGGAGGCCCTGGGCGGCCGCAAGTTGGGTATGTCGACTTGGAACGGAATTCCCTACAATGCCGGCCTGATCATCTCGATCCCCTCCGACGAATCCTTCGGAGCCCACCGCATGGATGTCGACACCAGCGGCCACAGCGGCTACTGGGATTCAGGCTCGACCTCGCTGTTGAACCAGGCGAACGTCGTGGTCGGCCGATACGACCGGGTGAAAGAAGACTGATGAACTTCGTGAACACAAATCGTCAGCGGCTGTGGTGGCTGACCGGTACGGCGGCCGTCGGCCTTACTCTGTCCCTCCTCATCACAGGATGTGCCAAGTCCGTGGATGACCTCGGCTACGAACCCACCACACTCTCAGTCGACAAAGCCCGCAGCGAGGCCGGCGCTGTCTCCAGCCAGATCCTCGATCTGATCGGCATCAAGGAAGGCAAGGTCACCGAGACGGGGCCCGGCATCTCCACGTGCGACGAAGACCCTGATCACTTGTACAAGGCACGCCATCCCTGGTCGATTTATCAGGTGTCGTCGGAAGAGGTCCTCAAGCAGGGGTTCGAGCGTCTCCACGAGAAGCTCCCGCAGCACGGCTGGAAGATCGTCCGGTACGGCCACGACAACAGCAAGGCGAAGACCCTCGGACTTACCGCGGACTCGAAGACGAAGCGGTTTTCCATCAATGCAGAGTTGATCGTGTCGAGCCCCACGGCCGGCAAGGAGAAGGAACCACTCCTGCAAGTCACAGTCGTCTCCGGCTGCTTCCGGGCCCCGAAGGGCACGGACCTCAACGAGGAGTACTGACAGGACTCCGTCAGGTTGGGTCTTGGTGGCGGGTGTTCGCCGGGCACGGTGGAAACGCTTCGCGAACTCCTCCGCGAGCTGCGGCGAGGTGATCGACGCCTGCCTGATGAGCTCACGGCGACGGGCCGGTCCAGCACGCTGTCGTAGCCGCGCCATACGTCCCCCGTACCGCCGATGCTGAGCTCCTCGAGGAGTTCGTAGCGGTCGGAAACCGTCTGCTGCGGCACCTTGCCCCCGGTGTGCGTGAAGAACAGACACGATCAGTCACGGACAAGTGCGGACGCTACACCGATCTTCCGTTCAGCCGTCCAGCCGTTCAGCCGGTCAGCCGGCCGTCACCGCGCCGTGCGGGCCTGCTCGGAGGTGGTGGGGCCGGGAGGCGGCCACCGGTCGGCCATCGAGGGTGGGATGTACTTCGCCCACACCGTCTTGCCGGGGCCGTCCGTGCGCGGGCGCCAGCCCCAGCTGTCGGCGAGACACTCGACCAGGAGCAGGCCGCGCCCGCCGGTGTCGTCCGTGTCCTGTCTGTATGCCGGTGTGGCGGCTGCGGGCAGGCGTTCGCCGCGCGTGTCGGTGACCTCGATCCGTACGGTCGTGGTGGCGAAGGCCAGCGACAGGTGGAAGTCGCGCCCGGCGACTCTGCCGTGCCGGACGGCGTTGGCCGCGAGTTCGGCGACGATCAGGGTCAGGGTGTCGTGCGCGTCGCAGCCGTAGGGGACACCCCAGGCGTCGAGGCACTGCCCGGCGAGCCGCCGGGCGAGCCTCGCACCACGCGGCGTCGAGCTGAACCGTATGGCGAAGTGGGAGCCATGTACGGCCGCTTCGGCGACGTCGTGGGGTTCGGCAGTTTCACTGTTCACGCCCTCCACGCTGCCGGTGACGGGGATACGCGACCAGGGGTGACGCGCTGACGGATGCTGTTTGTACGCGGCGGGGCGGCGCCTGCACGCGGCTTGCGCCGCGCCGCGTGATGACGGCTGGTGCGGGTGCTGGTGTTCTCTCGTCACCTCGCGCCCCAGGGAGTTGCGGCTCCGGGGCGCCCGGCGGACCTGGACGAGGTCCGGGGTGCGGTCATGACCGCGCGGGCGGCGCGGAAGGCGTCGAGACCGGCGGAGGTGATGACGGGCTCCGGGACCGGTGGGGTGCGGTCGGTGACTTCGCCCGTGGTGCAGTCGATCTCGAACACGACCGGGCCGCTGCCGAGAGCGCACTCGGTACAGATGCCGGTCTCCTGACCGGCGGGCAGCAGGTTGCCGCAGAGCTTGCCGCACTCGGCGTACGACTTCCATTGGCGCCTGCGATCCGGCTTCTTGCGTTCGAGGCGGTCGGCGATCAGGCGAGAGGCCGAGTACACCTTCGCTGGGAGGCCTTCGGTGACGGCGTCGGTGATCTCTCCGACGGTGGCGCCACGGTCGAGCCAGTCGACGACGGCCGGGGTCAGCTTGCCGACCTGACGGTCGGAGAGGCGGAGCCGGGAGTCCACGGCGGCGAGGCGACGCAGGATGCGGGCGCCTTCGGCGGCCTTCCCGTCCTCCTTCCCGGCCCCCTCCCCGTCCTCCGCTTCGCTCGGCGCGGTTCGACCTTCGCCGGGTCCGGTAGGAGGCAAGGGAGGGTTCTTGTTCCCGTCCTTTTCGGAGTCCTTTTCCCCGTAAGGGGACGTGCCCGTGTTCCCGGTGTCCATGGGGCCGGTTCCCGGCCGGGTGGGAACCGGGGAAGAGGCCAGGCCCGGCAGCTCGTACACGTCGACGCAAGAGGTGATCTGGTTCGTCTCCTCGTCGCGGACGGTGTTCGTCACCCAGTAACCGAGCTTGCGCAACTCCTCGACGGCCCTGCCCACGGCGGAACGGCCCTGCGGGTAGTTGTCGGAGAGCGTACGGACGTTCGTCCTGTGCCCGTCGGGCAAGGAGAGGACGAGAGCGAGGATGCCGCGCGCGGTATGGCTGAGACGCGGGTCCTGGATCGCCTTGTTGGCGATGATGACGAAGTCCCGTTCGTGCTTCGGGATACGATGAATCTGCATCGGGAGTGTCAGCTCCTGGTGTCGCCCCGACCGGAGATTGCTGTCTCGCGGACGGGAAATCTGACCCCCGGAGGTTGCTGCCTTCGGGGGTCACTTGTCATGGGTGGCACCTTCGGTGCCGAGCCACAGCGTTACACGAGAACTGATCCCCCGTCAGCCTTTGACGGAACGGACCGCCCGTCCGAGCTACTTGTTCGGCTGACGGATTCGCTGTTCAGCCCGCGCATGCTCCCGGTGGTGGCGTAGCGTAACCATGAGTGACGCACCGACACGTGCCGTTTGTACGCGACGGGGCGGGGTCTGTACGCGGCGCGGCGTGACGGGGTTCCGGGCCGGGCCCGCCGTGTGCAACGGGAGAGGCGGTCCAGCCGATGACGTCTACACAGCCGGCTGAACGGGACCTGGATGAAGGCGATCTGGGCGAACGGGAAGATGCCGGACCGAGGCCGGAGGACGGCCCGGGGTCGGGCGTGGTGGCGGCCTTCGGACGCCAGTTGAAGCTGCTACGGGTCCGGGCGGGCCTGGAACGGGCGGAGTTCGGCCGACTCACCGGCTACGCCGCCCAGTCGATCGCCTCCTTCGAGCAGGGCCGCCGCATCCCCGCACCGAGGTTCATCGACCGGGCGGACGAGGTGTTGGACGCCGGGGGAGTACTCAAGGCGCTGAAGGAGGAGGTGGCTCGCGCGCAGTATCCGGCGTTCTTTCGGGATATGGCGCGGTTGGAGACCGAAGCGGTGGCTCTGCACGTGTACGCGGCGCTGGCTGTACCTGGGTTGTTGCAGACCGAGGAGTACGCACGGGCCGTGTTCGGTATGCGTCGCCCGCTTCTTGACGAGGAGACAGTCGAGCAGAGGGTCTCAGCCCGCTTGGCCAGGCAGGAGATCTTCTCGCGCAGGCCGATGCCGACTCTGAGCTTCGTCGTCGAGGAATCGGTGTTGAGGCGCCCTATTGGCGGACGGTCGGTTCTGCGCGGGCAGCTTGAGCAGATCATGCTGCACGGCCAGCGCAGGAATGTGGAGCTTCAGGTCATGCCCAACGAGCGTACGGACCACTGCGGCTTGGGCGGTCCATTCACCTTGATCGAGAACGGTGAAGGGCGGAGGACGGCCTACGTTGAGGTTCAGCGAGACAGCACTCTTCACACCGACAGGTCGGCGGTCAGAGAGATCGAAGAGCAGTACGGGATCCTTCGGGCCCAGGCTCTCACCCCGCGAGAGGCGCTGAAATTCATTGAGAAGCTGCTGGGAGAGCTATGAACATCGCCGAGACCCCGGTCACCGCTCAGCCTGTGTGGTTCAAGAGCAGCTACAGCAGTGGCGAGGGCGGGGAGTGTGTCGAGGTCGCCGACACCGCTCAAGCCGTGCACATCCGGGACTCGAAGGTCGTCGGCGGCCCGGTCCTGACGGTCACCCCCCAGGCGTGGACCAGATTTGTCGGGCTGACCTCCGACCAGACCATCTGAGCCGTACATTCGTGACCCCCGTGGGGCCAGCCGCACAGGCGGCTGGCCCCCGCGTCTGAACGGCTGCTCAGGTTGAACTCATGAAGTCGTCGGAGTGAGGGGCGGCCCCCGGTACGAGATCTGTCCCAGCCGCGATCAACAGGTGACCTCGCCCACGCTTCGACGTCGTTGCTATTTCACATCTTTGGCCAGGACGGCGACGGCAACCTTGCCCACCACCGTCGTCAGGATGTAGTTGGTCGAACTGCTGAAGGCGACACCTATGCCGGCTGGAATCGCCTTGGCCATCGCCTTCTGGGTGAAGGTGATGGATACCCGCTTGAACAGCTGCTTGATCGTGACCAAGGCGGGCCCTCTCAGGTACTGGTAGACCAACTTCTCGGCGATCTTCTGTACCGCGGCTTTGCCGCCCTTTGTTGCCATTTGTTCTGCGGAACCCGCCAACGCGATCGTGAAGGCGAGGTGCTTCTTGTCCTCACTGCTCAGCTCGGATTCGTACACCTCGACCAGGCACATGCACATGTCGACCTGGAGCTTGAGAGCCACGGCAATGTCAGCGGCACCACCGCCCAAGACTGCGACCGCAGTCCCGATCCCTGGAATCACGCTCGGGGCCGCGGTGGCCGCCCCAGCGGCCGCCGAAATTTTGGAGTACCGGCCTATGATCTTGGCCGCGATCCGGCGCCTGTCCTCCAGGCTTTCGGGCTTCCGCTTGAACTTGTCCTCGAAGGTCGCACGGTAACCGCCTACGAGCTTTGTGGCCGCCTCCGGTGTGATGACGATTGTCTCGACGGCCTTCTGGAGCCGAGATCCGTCGAGCTCGCCCGCCGCGTGGTTCATTTGCCCCTCCCGATTCGTTGCACCTCATGAAGAGGGCAACTTGCACTACGCACACTTTTGCACGCAGAAGTCCAATAACATGTGCGGCCTATCCCCGAGCCTGACTTTCACGAGTTCGGTCTTGCTGTGGCCGCAGCTGATCGATCGCGGTTCGGCTGTGCTGATGACGTTCTCCAAAGGGCGCCCCGGCCGACGCATCAAGCCGGGGCGTACGCCTCAGACGTCGTCATCCAGCCCCTCCTCGCGGCGGATCATCCGCCACGCCGCCTTGCGGGCGCTGCGGTCCAGGCTGGACTTGAAGCCCTTGTCGGGGCCGAAGTACTGGCGGCCGAGGCCGGCGATGGTGTCGATGTGGTCGGCCATCTTGTCGGCGAAGACGTTGTCGAAGACGAGCCCGAAGTTGTCCTCGTCGTTGACGACGGCAGCCGCGCGCACCTTCGGGTCGGCCTTGGCCTCCTCGAAGGGCTGGATGACGTCCTGCTCGGTGAACTCGGTGCCGAAGCGCTCGTTGAACTTCTCGATGAGTTCGGAGAGCAGCGACTTCTCCGCTTCCTTGGCGCCGCCCGAGCCGTCGCCGAAGCCCTGCATCATCGTCGGCCCGTCGGCGGAGAGGGAGACGTCGTACTCGCCGGTCTTGTCGACGCGCAGGTGGCTGAGGTCGACTTCGCCTATGTCCACACCGCCGTCCGTGCGGCCCCGCAGCCGGGTGAGCAGATAGCGGCCGTAGAGGTGCAGGCGCTCCAACTCGGCGTCCCTGTACGGGATGATCTGCGCGAGGAAGCCGTACTTGCGGACGTAGTCGTTGAGGTCGGCACGGAAGTCCTCCGCCGTCTCCAGGTCGTCCTCGTCGTCGCTGTCGCGGAGGGCCTCGAAGCGGGTGACGGCGGGGGAGAGCAGCCGGTACAGCTCGGCGTGCAGCTTCTCCCACTTGGCCTGAGAGCCGGCGGCCTTCTCCTTGGCCGTGAAGTACGCCGCGGCGAACTCGTCCATCTCCTGGGCGGCCAGGATCGGCGCCCGCATGACCCGGCTCTGTGCGGTGTAGAGCAGGTTGGGGTCGGAGGGGAGGGTCATCGCCTCCTCGAAGTACGGGCGGAACGACTCCTGGATGTCCTCGGCCTTGTTGACGAAGTCCAGGACGGCCAGGTCGGCCTGGGTCTTGCGCTCGGCGGTCCGGTTCAGCCGGGAGAGCGTCTGCACGGCGGAGATGCCGGTCAGCGACTTGTTGACGTACATCGTCGTCAGGAGCGGCTGGTCGAAGCCGGTCTGGTACTTCTCGGCGACGACCAGGATCTTGTACTCCTGCTGGCCCGCACCGCCGGCGCGGACGGTCTTGTCGTCGGCGCGGGTGTACGCGAACGCCTTGGGCAGCGCGCTCTCCGGCAGGCCGCCGTTCTCCTTGGACTCGGTGGTCTCCTCGCCGTCGACGGTGAGCGAGCCCGAGAAGGCGACGAGGACGCCGAGGTCGGGGTATTTGGTGTCGTAGTCCCGGTCCTTGAGGTAGCTCTTGATCGCGCGCGCCATGTCGACGGCCGACTGTCGGGAGGCGGTCACGACCATGGCCTTCGCGCGCCCGCCGAGCCGGCCGCGGGTGTGCGAGACGAAGTGCTCGACGACGACCTGGGCGTGCTGGGCGACCGTGGACTCGTGCGTCAACGCGTACCGGGCGAGCAGGCTGTTGGCCTTGGAGGGGTCGACCTCCTTCTCGTCCGGGTTCTGGTTCACCAGCTTCCAGTACGTGTTGTACGTGACGTAGGTGCGCAGCGGGTCGAGGATGAAGCCTTCCTCGATGGCCTGCCGCATGGAGTACGTGTGGAAGGGGCGGTGCACGGCCTCGCCGTTCACCGTCTGCGGGGTGCCGAAGAGTTCGAGGGTCTTGGCCTTCGGGGTGGCGGTGAAGGCGAAGTAGGAGAGGTTCGCGGCCTTGGAGCGTTCCTCGGCCTTCTTCTCCAGCTTCTCGTCGAGCGTGAGGGTGGTCGCGCCCGCGTCGTCCGAGTCCGAGTCCAGGCCGAGGTCACGCAGCGCGGCCCGTACGGCGGTGGCGGCATCGCCGGACTGCGAGGAGTGCGCCTCGTCCACGATGATCGCGAAGGTCGAGCCCTGGATCTCGGTGGGGTTGCGCTGGAGGTAGTCGAGGAGCGCGGGGAAGGAGTGCAGCGTGACGGTGACGATCTTCCCGGTGTCGCGGGAGAGGGCGCGGGCGAGCTGCTCGCCCTTCGCGCCGTTCTTCTCGTCGATCTTCACGACCAGGCCGGCCGTCTGCTCGAAACTGCCGATGGTCTCCCGGAGTTGGGCGTCCAGGTTGCGGCGGTCGGTGATGACGATGACCTTGTCGAAGACCGGCACGCCCGTCTTGAGGCCCTGCGCGAGGGCCTCGGGGGCGAGCTCGCGGGGGTCGGTGGGGGTGTGCAGGTCGCTCAGGCGATGGGCGAGCCAGCCGATCGTGTTCGACTTGCCGGAGCCGGCCGAGGCCATCACGAGGTAGTTGTGGCCCGCGCCGTGCGTGGCCGCGTGCGCGGTGAGCTTCTTGACCACGTCCCACTGGTGGAAGCGGGGGAAGATCAGCTTCTTGGTCGTGCCGCCGCCGGGCGTCTTCGACTTGTGCAGGTGTACAAACCGCTGGAGCAGGTCCAGCCAGTTGTCCGGCTGCCACACCTGCTCCCAGAGGTAGGAGCTGGAGTACGTCCCGAAGGCGGTGGGAGCCGGGTTGCCGGCGCCGCCGGGCTGACCGGGGCCGCTGGAACCGGTGTTGAAGGGGAGGAAGCGGGTCTTCGGCCCCTTGAGCTGGGTCGCGACGAACACCAGGTCCGGGTCCACGGCGAAGTTCGCGACGGCTCGGCGCGTGAAGAGCAGCTCGGTGGGGTCGCGGTCGGAGCGGTACTGTTCCTTGGCCTGCTCCACGCCCTGGCCGGTGAGGGGGTTCTTCAACTCGGCCGTGGCTACGGGGATTCCGTTGAGGAACAGGGTGAGGTCGAGCCGGTTGCCCCAGTCGGCCTGCTTCGTGGCGTACGCCAACTCGCGGACGACAGTGAGGCGGTTGGCGCGGTAGCCGTCGAGGACGGAGTCGTGTGCGACGAGGTTCGGCTTGAAGTACGCCACGCGGAGACGGACACCGCGGTCCTTGACGCCGTTGCGGAGCACGTCGAGGAGGCCGTCGGTGGCGATGGCCTGGTCGAGCCGGCGGGCGAACCCGCGCTGGGCCTCCGCCTGGTCGCTGCCGTAGAGGGTGACCAGCTCGTACCACTCGTCGGGCTGGGTGGCGCCGATGAAGGTGAACAGCTCGTTGGTGTCCAGGCCGAGGTCGGCCCGGTAGTCCTCGGGCCGGGCCTCGCGCCAGCCGCGCTCGGTCATGGCGGCGACGATGGCGTCGCCGAAGGCGGACTCGTTGTGGATGGGACTCATGACTACGCGGTGACTCCGTCCGTGACGTTGCGCCCGCCGGCGGTGGACACGTCGAACTGTCCGGTCACGGCGGCTGTGATGAGGGCTTGGCGGCGTTCCCGGACCAGACCCGAGGCCCGAACCGCTGCCGCCCGCAACGCGCCCACATGGTCGGCGGCGCGGTTCAGTCGGCGGGCGACTTCCTGCTGCCGGCCGAGGGAGGGCACAGCAATGAGGAATGATTTGAGGAAGTCGTTATTGATGATGGGCAGTGTGGTGTAGGGCGCTGTACTCCGAAGTTCCCTTGCGGCCGCCCAGAGTTGCCAGGCGAGGAACTCTCCGGAGACATCACGCTCGGGCGTGAGGGCGGTGATCTGCTGGTTTCCCGATGCGTCGTGATCGAGGTAGGCGACCTTTCCGGCGGTCGCGCCGATGCCCACGATCAGTACCGAGCCCTTGGGGAACAGCGGTACCACCCGCTCGGCGACGGCGCCGCTGGGCAGAAGCCTTGCCGGCACCCCAAGGCCGAGGAGACCTTCGAAGTCGGAGGGGCCGTACCACGGGAGGGTGTCCGGCTGTGATCCGTCGGTCCACAGCTCAGGCCCGGAACCGGAGGGAGTCGAGCCGGTCTTGATGCCCCTGATCGCCCTGCGCAGTGGGCGCACCGGCCAGTCTGCGGGCGGTTCACCGGCCGCGCGGACGTGGAGGCGTCCTGTCTCCCGCACGGCGAGGGCGTCCAGCCGTGCGAAGGCGAGTGCCAGCTGGCGCTCACGCGCGAGAGCGAGGCGGTCGACGCGGGCGATCTCCGTGTCGAGGAAGTCGGCGATGCGGCGCTGCTCGTCCGTGCCGGGAGCCCGAAGCGGGATGTTCGCGTAGCGGTCCGCGTTGAAGTTCTGGATGGTCGAGGAGACGGCCTCGGAGTGCACGACTCCCTGGAACGGGGCCGACTGGGTGGCGTACTTGAGGAAGCGCGGCTCGGTGTCGCCGCTGGGGCGGAACCGGATCAGGAACCCGGCGAAGGAGTGCCCGTCCGCCGCGGCGGGGACGAGGAGAGAACGTCCCAGGGTGCCGCTGCGTGACAGCAGGATGTCGCCCTGGCGCAGTTGGTGGCGGGGTTCCAGGACGGTGTCCACGAAGACGCCGTCGTGTGCGTTCCTGAGTTCGCCGTTCGCCGTGATGTCCGAGGTGCGGATGAGTCGCGTGCCGGAGGAGCGGTACTGATCGGCGGGCACGTTGAGTCCGTACTGGCCGGAGTCGGTGCACAGGTGCTTGAGGCGGGTCTCGTCCCAGCTCATTCGGTGACCTCCCGCGACTGTCCATGGAGTTCGTGGTGGACAGGGGTCATGGCGACGCGGTGACTCCGTCCGTGACGTTGCGCCCGCCGGCGGTGGAGACGTCGAACTGGCCGGTCACGGCGGCTGTGATGAGGGCTTGGCGGCGTTCCGCGAGAAGGCTGCTGGACTGGTGGATCGCCTGCTGGGCGGAGATGATGTCGCGGCGCACCCTGGTGAGAGCATCCGAGATCTCGTCCTGGACGTCGCTCGGGACGGCCGGAATCTCGATGGCCTTGATGTCCTCGGCCCTGAGTTTGATGGTCTGGCCCGACTGCCCTCGGAAGAGAAGCGCCATGCGCCCACGGACAGGCCGGCTGCCCAGCAGCAGGGCGACGAATTCCGGCGACCAGCCCGAGGCAAGCCTCACGCGGTACAGCAGATCGCTGAGCAGGAGTCGCCGGCCCTCCGTCCTGGCGACCGCGGCCACTCCGACGTGTGCCGGAGAGCCGCTTCCACGCGTCATCAGAATGTCGCCGTCGGTGATCTCGTGGCGAAGATCGGGCTCAAGACTGTTGGGCAGCCGCTTGTGCTCCAAGGGCTTGAAGCGGCCGGAACTGACGGCACTGGTCTTGAGGATCGCCCACTCCTGAGGCGCGGCCTCGGAATCCTCGCACTGCGGACTCCAGCCCTGTTCCACGGATGTGACCAGGCGGCGCAGCGCGACGAGCCCGTACGTGGCGATGAGACCGTCGACCCTGGAGGCCAACCGGGCCTCCCACAGCTGCTCCAGCCCGCGCACCTGGGAATTCCGTGCGGTGATCAGGGCATCGACACGGGCGATCTCGACGTCCAGGAAGTCGGCGATGCGGCGCTGCTCGTCCACGTCGGGAGCCCGCAGCGGGATGTTCGCGTAGCGGTCCGCGTTGAAGTTCTGGATCGTCGAGGAAACGGCTTCGGAGTGCACGACTCCCTGGAACGGGGCCGACTGGGTGGCGTACTTGAGGAACCGGGGCTCAGCGTCACTGTTCGGACGGAACCGGATCAGGAACCCGGCGAACGAGTGGCCGTCCGCTCCCGCCGGGACAAGAAGGGAACGCCCCAACGTGCCGCTTCGCGACAGCAGGATGTCCCCCTGGCGCAGTTGATGGCGGGGTTCCAGCACGGCGTCGACGAAAACGCCTTCGCGCGCACTCTTGAGTTCGCCGTTCACCGCGATGTCCGAGGTGCGAATGAGCCTCGTGCCCGAGGACCGGTACTGATCCGCCGGCACATTGAGGCCGTACTGGCCCGAGTCGGTGCACAGGTGCTTGAGGCGCGTCTCCGCCCAGCTCATTCCGTGACCTCCCTCAGCAGCTCCTGGATCTCCGCCTCCAGCGACTTCAGCTCAGCGTCGATCTCCGCCAGCGGCCTCGGCGGCTCGTACACGTAGAAGTGCCGGGTGAAGGGGATCTCGTAGCCGATCTTCGTCTTCGTCCGGTCGATCCACGCGTCCGGGACGTGCGGCAGGACCTCGCGGGTCAGGTACTCGTCGATGTCCTCGCCCAGCGGGACGTTCTCGTAGTCGCGCAGGTCCGTGTCCGGCTCCGCCGCGCCCTTGGCCTTCTGGACCTCGCCCTCGGGGTCGCGGACGCCGACCGTCTCGCGTACCGCCTTGGTGAACGGCGCACCCGACGGCCACGTCAGGCCGGCCGCGACCACCGCGTCCTTGAGGGCGATGAACGCCTCGGACTTCGTCGGCCACGTCGAGCCCAGCAGCGGGCGCAGCGCGGCGACGAACTCCTCGCTCTTCTCCAGCTTCGCCACCGGCTTGGCCTCCGCCAGCGCCGCGAGGGTCTCGTCCGTCAGCTCGAAGCGGAGCTTCAGCGGGCGCTCCACCGTGATGCGCTGGTAGCCGAAGTCCTCGTTCGCGAAAACCTTCACCTTGCCGTGCAGGGGATGACCGACGTTGTGCGCGACCTGCAGGGCGTCCGCGTACAGCCGAGTGATCTCGCCGATGTGGTTCGGGCGCCCGTTCGTGCCGTCGCCCAGCTCCTTGCGCTTGTCGCCCAGGGACTTGCGCATCTTGACCCAGTAGTCGCGCGCGTCGAGCAGCACGACCTTGCCCTTGTGGCCAGGGGCCTTGCGGTTGGTCAGGATCCAGAAGTACGTCGAGATGCCCGTGTTGTAGAAGAGCTGGTCCGGGAGGGCGACGATCGCCTCCAGCCAGTCGTTCTCCAGGATCCATCGGCGGATGTTGGACTCACCGGACTCGGCCGCGCCCGAGAAGAGCGGGGAGCCGTTGAAGACGATGGCGATGCGGGAGCCTCCCCCGCCGTTCACGTCCACCGGCTTCATCTTCGAGAGCATGTGCTGGAGGAAGAGGAGTGAGCCGTCATTGATGCGAGGCAGGCCCGCGCCGAAGCGGCCGGATTCGCCGAGGGACTTGTGCTCGTACTCGACCTCGTCCTTGACCTTCTTCCACTCCACGCCGAACGGCGGGTTGGCCAGGATGTAGTCGAACTTGGCGCGCGAGTGGCCGTCGTCGGAGAAGGAGTTGCCGAAGGCGATGTGGTCCGGGTCCTGGCCCTTGATCATCAGGTCGGAGCGGCAGATCGCCCAGGACTCGGGGTTGAGCTCCTGGCCGTACACCTCGACCGTGGCGTCCGGGTTCAGCGTCTCGATGTGGTCGTCCATCGCGCTGAGCATGCCGCCCGTGCCGCAGGCGGGGTCAAGGACCGTACGCACAACACCCGGCATGGTCAGTACGTCTGCGTCCGGTGCCACAAGGAGGTTCACCATCAGCCTGATGACCTCGCGCGGAGTGAAGTGCTCGCCCGCTGTCTCGTTCGACTGCTCGGCGAAGCGGCGGATCAACTCCTCGAAGACATAACCCATGTTGTGGTTGGACACGACAGACGGGTGCAGATCGAGGTCGGTGAACTTGCCGATCACCTGGTAGAGAAGGTTCGCGCTCTCGAGCTTGCGCACCTGCTGTGCGAACTCGTACTTGTCGAGGACCTCGCGGGCGTTGTCCGAGAAGGCGCCGATGTAGATCTGCAGGTTCTTCGCCGCGTTCTGCGGGTCAGCCGCGATCTTGCTGAGCGTCAGGTTGCTCTTGTTGTAGAAGGCGTGAGCCGACGCGCGCCGCAGGAAGCGGTCGGTGTCGATGTCCTGGCCCTCGAACCTGGCCACGGTCTCGACAACCGCGTCCCGCGTCGGTTCAAGCACGCACTCCAACCGCCGCAGCACCGTGAACGGCAGGATGACCTTGCCGTAGTCGGACTGCTTGTAGTCCCCTCGCAGGAGATCGGCGACGGACCACGCGTGGTTCGCCAGCTCCGTGTGCTTGCTGCTGTTCAATTCGATCCCCGAGTTCCTTCCGAACTTGTCCCGCCCCTGCCGCGCCGTCCAGCTGTGCGGGTGCGTCCAATTGTGGTCGATGCGTGAAGGGTGATGCGCCTACTGGGGCGAACCGCCACCCCGTGATCCTGACGTCCTGTTGTCGTCGCCCGTCGAGGGGAGCAGTTGGCCACCGGTCAGCCCGCCCGCCAGCAGCCCCGCCGTCTCCTCCGCCAGCCGCGTCGCCCGCTGCGCCTCCGCCCGGAGTTCCTGTACGCGCCGGAACGCCTCCCCGTACCGCCGTTGCTCCTCCAGTGGGAGCAGCGGGACGCGCAGGCGGCCCGGGCTGACGGTCAGGATCGTGCTGCCCGTCGACGCGCCCGCGATGTTGTCCTCCGCGCCCAGGAACCCGGCGAGGAACCACGGGTCCAGACGCGCCGGGTCCGGTCGGAGGAGGTGGACGTGAGGGCCGAGCAGCGCGCCGGCCTCCTCCTTGCCCGCGACCCGGGTCATCGGGCCGCTTCCGCCCGCCAGTGCTCGTACCAGCACATCCCCGACGGCGATCACGGGCGCCGCATCCGTACGCACCTCGGCCGGATTCCCCGTCGGGCCCGAACCGTTCGCGATGTCGACGCCGGTGAGGACGGGGCGCTCGGCGACGCCCGCGCGGTCCACGCCCTGGTTCTCGTCCTCCGCTCGGCCCCGCGATCCCTCTGGAACCGTCCGCAGCAGAGCCAGCGCGCCGCCCCTCGCGAGGTCCGACGCCGTTGCCGTACGCCATTCGCGCGCCGCGCCGCCCGCGGACGTCCAGCCCTCGTAACCGGCCGCCCTGGCAAAGGACTTCGTGGCCTTCACGAGGTCTCGGCGCGTCGCGTCCACCTCCGCCGACAGTTCCGCCGGGTCGATCTCGGCCCGTGAGGCGCGCACCAGGCGTGCCGGTGTCAGATCCACCACGTCGTCCAGCAGGTCGACCACGCCGACCGCGCGGGAAAGGCCCGGCTCGCCCGTGAAGGCGTCAGGGTCGTCCGTGAACGCCTGCCACGCGCCCAGGACTTGTGCCGTGATCGCGGCCCAGTCCAGAGAGACGGAACGGCTGCCGCCGCGCGTACGCGGTCCGGCCGTATCGCCGCCTCCGCTTCCGCTCCCGGCGCCGGCCCCAGGCGTCTCCGCCGCATCGACGAACAGCACCGACTTCCGCTCCGCGCCGCCTGGTTCGGGCCGTCGCAGGACCCAGATCTGCAGTCCGACGTGCAGCGGCACCGAGGCTCCGACCGGCAGTGCCACCACCGCGCGCAGCGCACCGCCACGCACCAGCTCGGCGCGCACCCGGCGCCCCGAAGCGCGGCCGGCCACGGCGGGTGGCAGGATCAGGGCGGCGTAACCACCTGGCTCGAGGTGGGCGAGCGCGTGCTGTACCCACGCCAGCTCCGACTCGGCCCTGGGCGGAACGCCGTACGCCCAGCGGGGGTCGTACGCCAGCTCGTCATGGCCCCAGTCGCGCACACCGAAGGGCGGGTTGCACAGCACCGCGTCGGCGACGAGGCCGGGGAAGGCGTCCGCGCGCAGGCTGTCGGCGGCACGCACGGCGACCGTGGCCCCGGGTGCCGTCAGCATCAGGCTCACCGCGCTGCGCTGGGCCTGCACGGGCAGCGTGTCCTGGCCGTACAGCTCGCGCGCGCCGGCGCGGGCGGCGGCCGCCAGCAGGGTGCCGCTGCCGCAGGCGGGGTCCAGGATGCGAGCCGGAGTGCCGGGGATCAGGCGTGCGAGCAGATCCGCGAGCGGGGCGGGTGTCCGGTAGGCGCCGGTCGCGGCGCTGTCCTCCAGCTCCCGCTCCGCCAGCACTCCCAGCGCCGCCTGGCCGCCCTCGTCCCGTACGCAGGCGTACAGCGCGCGCACCACCGCCGTGTCGACGCCTTTGAGGCGGACCGCGGCCACGCCCGGCACCGCCTCCGCGGCGGTCGCCGCGTCGCGTTCCGCGTGGGTGACGAGTCCGGCGTCCGGCAGCTCCAGGGCGGCCGTCAGATCGGCCGCCGAGTGGCCCGCCGCCGCCAGGACGAGGAGCAGGAGCGCCGAGGTGTCACCGCCGTCGCCGCTGTGCGCGTGCAGACGGAGGGTCGTACGCAACTCCTCCGACGGGCTCGCCGCCGACGCGTGACCGCGCGAGGCGAGCCAGGCGCGTACGGCCTCCAGGTCGTACAGCGGACTGCTCTCCGTGCCGCCGGACGGCTGCGGGAAGTCGTCGTGCCGGCGGCGCCAGTTGCTGACGGTGGCACGGGTGACCCCCGCGATGCGGGAGATCTCGGCGGCGGTCACCTGGGCGGACGGCGTCGACGACGTCGACGGCGCGGATGGCTGGGGCATGGGTGAAGTCCTCGGCCTCTCGGTAGCGGACGTCAACAACCTACAGCACCCGTCAAATCTGTCAACGCGATTGACAGTGCTTTCAGGCGTGCGCTTTCATATTCGAGCTTCCACAGGGAAGCATTCGCCAGGTGGCTGACTACAAGATCCGCAGTCCCTGAGCGGGGTCACGCCGCAACGCGACCTTGCGTCCGCGTCGACACCTTGCGTCCGCGATGCCGACCTACTGCGCACGCCCTTCACCGCACACCGAGGAAACGGAGTACTCCCATGTCCTTCCAGCACCCCGCCCCTCAGCCCGCCCCTCACTCCGGACCGGTCCCGCAGGGCCCCTACGGCGTCGGCATGCCCGCCGGGCCCGGAGGCGCCACCCCCGGCCCCAAGAGCGGCAAGCGGTGGCTGAAGTACGGAGCGGTCTCCCTGGTGTCCCTCTTCATCGGCGTCGGTATCGGCTCGAGTGACGGCTCGGCGGATCCGGGCAAGGGCGCCTCCACCACGAAGGCCGCGCCCCGGCCCGCGGTCACCGTCACCAAGACCGCCGAAGCCCATGCCCCCCAGCCCGCGCCCACCGTCACCGAGACGGTCACCGCCAAGCCGAAGAAGACCCGCAAGCCCGGCCCGGCGACCAGCTTCTCGGGCGAGGGCGAGTACCTCGTCGGCGAGGACATCAAGGCCGGCACCTACAAGACGAGCGGCCCGGCCGACGAGTTCGGCTGCTACTGGGAGCGCGCCAAGGACGCCAGCGGGGAGTTCGGATCCATCATCGCCAACAACAACCTGGAAGGACCGGGGCGCGTGACCCTCAACAACGGGGAGTACTTCAAGACCAACCGGTGCGAGGAGTGGAAGCGGGTCGGGTGAGCTAGGGGGTGTCGTTTGGGTCAGGTCGGATCAGGCCGCGGCGTCCGGTGCGGTGCCTCGCAAGGCGGAGGATCTGCCGCGTACTGGACGTACTCGGCTGATCCGACAACGCGGCGAGGTGCCGTGCCGGGCGTCGCGGACCCGAGCTGATCCAAACGACACCCCCTAGGGGGTCTGCCGGCTGGTGACGCGGCTCGTCGACGGAGCGCGACCTTCGACAACGGCAGCGACGGCGGCGATGACGGGCGCCCTCTCGCGCCGGCAACTGCGCCGGCCACCGCACCGCCGCGCTCGGGCTTGTCGGCAGCCCACACCGATGGCCTGGCGAGGATGCTGACTCCGGATGCGTGAAGGTGCTCTGGGAGGTCGACGCGAGCCTCACCAGGACAAGTGACGCTCTGGGCAACTTCGCCTGTGCGTCACCCGAACTCCTAAGGCGCCCCCGTTGTCAGTGGCGAGCGTTACGGTCGGTCGCGTGATCACACAGCGAGGCGAGGGTGATGGGGAGCCGGTGGTGCGGTTCACGGGAGAGTTCGACATCCATTCCGTGCCGACATCCGCAAGGACGTCTGTGCCGGGTTGCGTGCCGGGCTCCCTGCTTGGATCCGTGTCGGGATCCGTGTGACCGGCTCGGTGCCACCCACGCGGGACATGCCGCCGTCGGACGGCGGTGAGGCGGTCCGCCGACCGGCCGCCTGCGGCCATCGGGCGGCCCGGCGCGCGGCCCTGGACCACGTGCTCCGTCTCGTCGCGGACGCTCCCTGGAGCGGGGGCCTGGTCCTGCGCGGAAGCATGGCGATGCAGGCCTGGGTGGGCGGCGCGGCCCGGGAACCCGCCGATCTCGACTGGGTGGTTCTGGAGGGCGCCGTCGCGGCCGACCCGCTGGACCCGTTTCCGTACGTCGACCGGGTCGAGGCGGTGCAGCAGTGGCCCGAGGCGGCCGCCGGCGCGGCGCGGTACGAGATGTGGACGTACGAGGAGTTCGACACCGCCGGGCAGAGACCCGTACTGCCGCCGGAAGGCCTGCACTGGATGGGAGAAGAGGACCTCGCGGAGACCTGCCCCCCGTACCGGGATCTGCTTGAGCGGGTGGCCCGGTCACCGCAGGTCGCCCCGGGACTGACCCTCGACCCGGAGGCCGCGCGCGAGGACGGCACATGGACCTACACCGAGTACGACACTCCAGGCGTGCGTCTGCTCGTCCCCTGGCACGCGGACGGCCTGGGGCCGGGCGAGGTCCAGTTGGACTTCGCGCGGGACGAAGCGCTCCCCGAGTCCCCGGTGTGGACCCCGATACCCCAGGGTGCGGGCGGCGGGCCTACCCCCGTACGAACTGTCAGCCGGGACGTCGCCCTGGCGTGGAAGCTGCTGTGGCTGCACATCGACAGCCGGGACGGCGGCCGCGCGCGGGGCAAGGACCTGTACGACGCGGCACTCCTCGCCGGGGCGGCGGGTGCGCGCCTACCGGCACACCTGCTGCGGAGGGTCTTCCGGCGGGCGGGGTACAGCCTGGCGGCCGCTCTCCGCCCTGGCGCGCTGGTTCGGTGGGACGTGGATTGGGACGGGTTCCAGGCGGAGCACCCGTGGGTCCCGGGCACGGCGGAGGAGTGGCTGCGGCGGCTCGACCGGGCCTTGGCCCCGGTGATCCCCCAGGGCCCTTCTCCGGCGTAACTCGCTGCCCGTAGGCGGGGGAGGCTTGCGATGATCGGGCAGGGGAGGTTCCCCCGGGGGTGGTCGGTCGCGGGTGGTGACCGAGAACGGGACTGGCGGGGAGGCAGGTTCGTGGTGACAGGTGACGGAGACAACAGAGATGACGCGGACAGCGCGGGCAGCGCAGGCAGCGCGGACAGCGCGGACAACGAGAGCAGGGGAGGGGGCAGGCGGCCGGTGACCGGGTCCTGGGAGGGGTTCGGGTGGCGCGACGACACCGTTCCTCAGGCTCCGCTGGACGACAGCACACGGTCTCGGCTCGATCTGCCCTCGACGCTGCGGCCGGTGGCGGACGCGCGTGCCGTGCAGCGTTCCGTCTTCGAGCCGGCGCTCAAGCAGTACGGCAACGCCTACCGGGCCGCCGACCCCCGATTCGCCGACCGGCAGGTCGAACAGGCATGGCGGGAGGCCCGTCGTACCGCACTCGACCTGGTCCTCGCGGCGGTCGCCGACTCGGTCTGGGGGGACTCGCTCGTGCTGCGCGGCAGCGTGCTGCTCCGGGCCTGGTTCGGGGGTGCGGCGCGGGAACCGGGGGACCTGGACTTCGTCGTGACGCCGGCCTCGTGGCGGATCGAGGAGGCGCGCACATCGGCCATGCTGGACGGCATCGCCGAGGCCGCGGAGGCCGCCGCCCGCCGCGCCGGCACCGCCGTACGGATCGATGCCGCCGGCGCGGTCAGCGACGAGATCTGGACGTACGACCGGGTTCCCGGACGCCGTCTGGTCCTGCCCTGGACCGCCGAGGGGCTGCCCGGCGGAACCGTGCAACTGGACTTCGTCTTCAACGAGTCCCTGCCCGCCGCCCCCGAGGCGACCCCGCTGCCCGCCATGACGGGCGACACGCGGATACTCCTCAACGCGGCCACGGCCGAGCTGTCACTGGCCTGGAAGATCATGTGGTTGTGGACGGACACCCATCCCCAGGGCAAGGATCTCTACGACGCCGTCCTGCTCGCCGAGTACACACCCCTGCGTTACGAGCTGTTGCGGCAGGTCTTCCTGCTCGCGGAACCCTCCGACGCATGCCGTCCGGTGGGGCTCGACGAGATCGCCTCGCTCGCGCAGACCGTCGAGTGGAACCACTTCATCGCCGAGTACCCGGATGTCACGGGAAACGAGGCCGACTTCGCCGGCCGTCTGAGCGCGGCCCTCGCACCGACCTTCCGTACGGCCCTGTCCGACGCGGGAGAAGACGGCGAGTACGCGCGCACGGTGTGGTGGCTGGAGCCCCGGATCCGTGCCTACCGGGAAGTGCTCCACCGCAAGAGCCTGCGTACCGCGCAGAAGCAGATGCATGCGGACGGCCTGCCCGCCTTCGCGGCCGTCGTCATCACGCGCGAGCTGCTCGGGTCCGGTCACCACAGCCTGCAGGACGCACGGGACGCCCTGTTCGACGCCCCTGCCTGGCGGCGAGTGGCCGACGTCTACGGGCGTTGCAGAAGGTGGCTCGACGACGAACTCGCACGGCTCGAGGACACGGACGCGGCACGGTCGGTCCCGGACGCCGACTGACTCCGTCGCTCCTGTGAGAGGGAGGGAAGCCGGGGAGAAAACCAGTGGGCACCGCCTCGCCCCGGTTTCTACACTCACCTTGGATCACGCGCCGTACGGATGCCTCGGCGGCGCGCTTCCGTACCGCTGACACCGACCACCGAGGGGAGCCCGGCCGTGCGTGACCGTACCGCAGTCGTCGTTCCCCCCTCGCGGTCCGAGGTGATTCTGGTGTCCTCGGCCGTCCGGTGCCCGCTGCGCGGCCGGCACCGGATGCCCGCGACGAGTCTCTGACACGTGTGGCCCTCATGTCCTGCCCGTCGGCAGGGCCTTGGGGCTGCCGTTCCGCGGGCCTGATCGGGCCCACCGCCCCTCGTCCGGGAATCGCGCCGCCCCTTCTCCTGCTCCGCAGAAAGGCCACGGGCCGTGCGTACCGACCTCATCACCCTCAACAGCCTCGCCACCATCCGCAACCTCGGCATCCTCGCTCACGTCGACGCCGGGAAGACCACTGTCACCGAGCGGATCCTGTATGCCACCGGTACCACCCACAAACGCGGAGAGGTGCACGACGGCACCACCGTCACCGACTTCGACCCGCAGGAACGCGACCGGGGGATCACCATCTTCGCCGCGGCCGTCAGCTGCGCCTGGGACGGGCACCGGATCAACCTGATCGACACCCCCGGGCACGTGGACTTCGCGGACGAGGTCGAACGCTCGCTCAGGGTCCTCGACGGGGCCGTCGCCGTCTTCGACGCCGTCGCCGGGGTCGAGCCGCAGAGCGAGGCGGTGTGGCGGCAGGCGGACCGGCACCGGGTGCCCCGGATCGCCTTCGTCAACAAGATGGACCGCGCGGGCGCCGACCTCGACGCCGCCGTCGCCTCCATCCGGGAGCGGCTGCATCCGGCGCCGCTCGTCGTCCAGTTGCCGATCGGCGCCGAGGAGGACTTCACCGGTGTCGTGGACCTGGTGCGCATGCGGGCGGTGGTGTGGGACGGCGACGGGGGCGTACCCGGTGCGCCTGGCGTCGTCGCCGTACCTGCCGAGGGGCCGGTGCCGGACGAGCTGCGTGACGAGGCGCTGCGCCGGCGCCGGCTCCTGGAGGAGGCGGTGGCGGAACTGCACCCGGCCGCGCTGGAGGAGTTCTGCGACCGGGAGACGCTCTCCGCGTCCACCCTCGCCGGCGCCCTGCGCGACCTCACCCGGGCCGGAACTGGTGTCGTCGTCCTGTGCGGATCCGCGTACCGCAACCGGGGCGTCGAGCCGCTCCTGGACGCGGTGGTGGCCTACCTGCCGTCGCCGTTGGACGTGCCCGCCGTACGCGGTGTCCACGAGGACACCGAACAGCGGCGGGCGGCCGACCCCCGAGCGCCGTTCGCGGCACTCGCGTTCAAGGTGAACGCGGGCGGCACGGGACGGCTGACCTATGTGCGCGTGTACTCGGGCACGATCGAGAAGGGAGACACCGTGCGTGACACGCGCAGCGGACGCACCGAGCGCGTGGCGCGGATCCTGCGGGTCATGGCCGACCGGCACGCCCAGCTGGACCGGGCGGCCGCCGGGGACATCGTCGCGCTCGTGGGCCTGAAGTCGGCGCGCGCCGGTTCGACGCTGTGCGATCCCGCCGCCCCGCTGCTGCTGGAACCGCCCGTGGTCGCCGAGCCCGTGGTGTCCGTGGCCGTCGAGGCACGTCGCGCCACCGACACCGGCCGGTTGGCGACGGCTCTGGCCCGGCTGGTGGAGGAGGACCCGTCGCTGGTGGTGCGTACCGACGAGGAGACCGGTCAGACGGTGCTGTCCGGGATGGGTGAACTGCACCTGGAGGTGGCGGTGGAGAAGATCCGGCGAGAGGGGGGACTGGAGGTCGGCGTGGGCCGTCCGGGGGTCGCGTACCGGGAGACCGTGCTGCGTGGCGTGCGCGGGCTGGTCCACCGGCACGTCAAACAGGACGGCGGAGCAGGGCAGTTCGCCCACATCGTCCTGGACGTGGAGCCGCTCGGCGATGAGCCCGGCGCAACTGGCTTCGCCTTCCGGTCTGTTGTCGTCGGCGGACGCGTACCGCAGGAGTACGTGCGCGCCGTCGAGGCCGGCTGCCGGGACGCGCTGGCCGAGGGGCCGCTCGGCGGGCACCCGGTGACCGGGCTGCGCGTCACGCTGACCGACGGCTCCACCCACGTGAAGGACTCCTCCGACACGGCGTTCCGCACCGCCGGCCGGTTCGGACTCCGCGAGGCCCTGCGCGCCTGCGCGACGGCCCTGCTGGAGCCGGTCGCCGAGGTCACGGTCACCGTGCCCGAGGACGCGGTCGGCGGCGTGCTCGGCGACCTGGCCGCCCGGCTCGGCCGCGTCACCGGCTCCGAGAGCCGCGGCGGTTCGGCGGTGGTCACCGCCACCGTGCCGCTGGCCGAACTGTTCGGCTACGCGACCCGTCTGCGCAGCCGCACACAGGGCCGGGGCACCTTCACGGCCCGGCCCGCCGGCTACGCGGTGGCACCGCCTTCGGCCGCGGCGTCGGCCGACGCGGGGGCTTCCGGGGCGGGGGTGCGGCGGTGACGCTCCGGTGATGGTGCCGGTTCGGTGACGGTCCCGGTTCGGTGATGGTGCCGGTCCGGTGAGCGCGGCCGACCGTCCTCGGCTCGCGCCGGCCACGGACCGGCGGGCCGGCGGGCCGGCGGGCCGGGACCGGGGCTGTGGCCGGGACCGCGGCCCCGGCCCCGGTCCCGGCCACAGCAAGGGCGAACCGGCGAGTGTCCCGCACGGGCATCCACCGGTTCGCCCCTGCGTAGGCTGTGCCCGGCGTGCCTGCCGACCAGGTGTCGTCACCGCTTCCAAGAGTGCGACCACGTCGCGGAGTTCAGGAGTTCCCACGTGTCACCCCGCTTCGAGACCGCCCGTTTCCACGTCGAGTCCGGGCCTGCTTCGCTGTTCACCCGGGTCCGTCACGTCCTGCGGGAGCCCGCGCTCCTCAAGGCACACGGATCGCATGTCGCCGAGCGGCTGCGGAGAAGGGGCGCGCCCACCGGTGAACTGACCCGGTTCGATCCGGAGTGCTGGTCCCTGGTCTCCGCGGAGGTGCGCACCGACACCGGCAAGTGGGTGAAGTCGACCTGGCGGGTGCGTGCCGAAGGTCGCGACTGGTGGGTGGTGGTGGGGCTGGGCAACGCCCTTGTCACCGTCATCGACGTCGACCCCCGGCGCCGTGGGCGGGGTGACGGGATCGTCACCGGCGGACCGCTGTACACACATGTCGAGGCCGTCAACGCGGAACTCATGAGCGCCGGATGACAGAAGAAGGGCGGGAGCGGGTGAGCGTGCCGGCGCACTCCACCCCCTCCCGCAGTGCGGAGTGAGCGTGCCGACGCGCTCCCCCTCCCGCAGTGCGCCGGGGCGTCGGGACGGGAATCCCGGCCCGACGCCCGCGTCGCCTCCGCCCGTTGCCGGTCAGCCGCCGGCGGCGGGACCCTCCAGGGGCACCAGCCCCGACGGCCCCTCCTCGACCGCGTTCCTCGCGAGGAGCGCCTCGATGTCCGCGCCGAAGGCGGACCGGATGTCGGCCCCCAGTCGCAGCCAGCCGAAGAACCGGGCGGTCTCCCTGGCGAGTTCCTCACGGGTCAGCCCGGGAGACTCGGAGAGGACGCCCAGCAGGGCGACCTGCCGCTCGGCCGGGGGAACGTGCGAGACCTTCTTGCGGTCGAAGTCCGCGCTCGGCGTACGGGCCGCGGTCACCGCACGGTCCGGCAGGTCCCACGCCGTTCCCGCCCGCGAGGCCCGCTTCCTGTTCCCCAGGCGCTGCAACGCCTTGCGGACACTGGCCTGGACGATCTGCCCGGCACGGTCCAGGTCCCAGGCCTCCCGCATCCGGCCGATCAGGACGTCCTCCTCGACGGGCCCCTCGACCTCGATGATCTGCCGGGCCACCTCGGCCACCAGACCGAGCGCCTCGGGCTCGCGCAGATCGATGCCGCCCAAACCGGTCCGATGGCCCAGGGAACGCCGCAGCTCGTACAGTTCCTCGCGGCGCATCGCACGGTAGGGCATGCTCCACTCCGAGCGGTCCGACTCCTCGACGGGAACGATCTCGACCTCGGCGGTCACCGGCTCGGACACCGGCGAGAGGGCCGCCTTCGCGGCCGGCGCGTGCGGATCGACGGCGCACGCGGCCTCGACCGCCTCGCGCAGCCGTCGCTGCGCGTCCCGGCGGTTGCGGTACCAGTCGGTGCCCCAGATCCGGTGCAGGTTCCAACCCAGACCGCGCAGGATCTCCTCCCGCAGCCGGTCACGGTCGCGGGCCGCGCGCGAGGAGTGGTACATCGCCCCGTCGCACTCGATGCCGAGCGCGTACGAGCCGGGGGCCCCGGGGTGCCGGACCGCCATGTCGATCCGGAAGCCGGCGACGCCCACCTGGGGCTGTACGTCGTAGCCCCAGCCGCGCAGGGTGTCGAGCACGTCCTCCTCGAACGGACTCTCCGGAGCGGCGTCCGCGTCGGGTGCCGCCGTGGCCAGGACCGCGGGTCCCTGCTCGGCGTACTGCAGATAGCGCTTCAGGTGCTGGACGCTCTTGTTCGCGCTGTCCGGGAGTTCCGAGCCGTGGAAGGAGGCCACGACCTCCATGCGGTGCCGCGCGCGCGTCACGGCGACGTTCAGCCGCCGCCAGCCGCCCTCGCGGTTGACCGGACCGAACTGGGCGCGCAGCTTGCCCTCCGCGTCGCGGCCGTAGCCCACCGACAGGATGATCACGTCGCGTTCGTCGCCCTGCACCGTCTCCAGGTTCTTCACGAAGAACCCGCCGAGACGGTCCTCCGTGAAGTACTCGTCGAGGTCGGGACGGCCCTTGCGGGCCCGCGCGACCGCGTCCTCGACGGCCTCGGCCTGCGCCTTGGAGAGCGTGACGATGCCCAGCGTCAGATGGGGCCTGGTCGAGAAGTGATGGATGACCCGCTCGGCGACCACCGCGGCCTCGCGGACGTTGTCACGCCGGTTGCTGCGGTCGTACACGCCGTCGGCCTTGTAGAAGGCGACGCCCACGTCGTGCCCGGCGGTGACCGCGCCCGGGAACACGACCATGGAGTCGTCGTAGAACTCGTGGTTGCTGAAGGCGATCAGGTTCTCGTGCCGGCTCCGGTAGTGCCAGCGCAGCGACAGTTCGCGCAGGACGCCACTGGCCTTGCACGCGTCCAGGATGGACTCGAAGGAGTCGGGCGCCTCCTCGTCCCACTCGTCGTCATCGTCGGAGTCGCCGCCGGTGCTGAAGAACGACGTGGGCGGAAGCTGCCGCGGGTCGCCCGCCACGATCAGGGCGTCGCCGCGGTAGACGGCGTTGACGGCGTCCTGCGGCAGGACCTGTGACGCCTCGTCGAAGATCACCACGTCGAAGCGGAAGTCCGGGGGCAGGTACTGGCTGACGGTCAGCGGGCTCATCATGAAGCACGGCTTGAGCCGCTGGACCACGTCCCGTGTCTCGTCCAGCAACCGCCGTACGGGCTTGTGCCGGCGCTGCAGCTTGGCCTGCCGGCTCAGGACCGCGGCCTGACCCGTCGTCGCCCGGCGGGGACGGCGCGCGTTGCACGCGGCGATCACCGTGGCGTGGGCGGCCTGGACCAGGCCCTGGTCCAGGCGCCGGTAGCGCTCCACCAGTTGGTCCCGGTCGGTGGCCCGAACGGTCGCGAGCCGGCTGTCGGCCGACAGCTGATGCTCCACCCACGCCCGCAGCACGGTGCGCTCCACGGCCACCGGAAACAGGGACGACGGTACGTCGCGGTCCGCCAGCTGGGCCGGCAACTCCTCGAGGCCGTAACGGCTGAGCACCTCGCGGGCCTCGGCGGAACGGATCCAGGCGTCGGGGCCGTAGGGATCGTCGGACATCCGGTCCAGGAGCGCCTGGGCGGAGGGGAACCCGGTCTCCAGCTCGGCGCGGATCTCCGCCGCCCGGCCGGGTTCGAAGCGGCCGGTGAGCACCTCGGTGCGCTCCAGCCAGTCGCGGTGGCGGCGTTCCACCGACGAGTCGGGTTCGGCGCGCAGCAGCAGGCGGGCGGCCTCGGCTGCCAGGGGAGCGGCCGCGCCGGTGCCGGACGCGGTGCGCCTGGCGGCGAGGACCCAGTCCAGCGCGCCCAGGACCGTCTCGCGGGAGGTACGGATCCCCTCGTACAGATCGCCGAGCAGGAGGCGGTGCTCGGCCTCGGCCTTCAGGAGGTCCTCCTCGGCGGCGCGTGCCGCCACCACCGCCGCCACCGAGGCCCGGGCGGAGCCCAGGGACAGCCGGGCCGGGCTCCCTTCCGGCAGACCGGCGGCACGAGCCACCGAGTGGATCAGGGAAGCCGCCTCGTCCAGGGGGTCGAGGTGGGCGCGCAGCCAGGCCATGCCCGCGGGCAGGGAGCGGGCCCGCAGGCCGGGGGCGGCGGGGGCGAGGGCCGGGGCCTCGGTGAACGCCTGCCAGTCGGCGCACTCCGCGCGCAGGCGCGCGGCCGACTCCAGCAGGCCCGGAACGACGGGCCGGCCGGCGCACAGGGCGCCGACGAGGCCGCCGCGCACGGCCGGTTCCGTCAAGGTGGGTCCGGCCAGCCGGTGCGCGTCGGACGCGGCGGTCAGCGCCGTCGCCAGGGCGGCGGTGCGGGGCCGGCCGCCGGGGGCGTACGCGCCCAGGAGGTCCACCGCCGCGGACGCTGCGGAATCCGCGGGCCGTGCCTCTGTGCCGCCGTCGGCCGCAGGCAGCCGTACGGCCCGGCGCAGCAGTTCCTCCGCCGCGGCGGTGCCGTCGTCGCCGGTGGCCGGCCGGTCCGCCAGGCGCGTGTCCAGGCCCTCGTACCAGGAGCCCAGCAGTTCCCGGTCGTGGGTCTCCTCGGCGGCGAAAGCCGTGCTCTCCCGCTGCGCCGCGTGCGCCGCGACGACCGCGGCGCGCGCCGAGGCGAGGGTGTGCCCCGCCTCCTGACCGAACTCCCGTCCCCCGACGGACCGTACGACGTCGACGTACCGTACGGCGTCCCGCAGGACCGGCACGTGCGCGCGCAGCCACGCGGCGGCGGCCGCCGGCCCGAGACGGCTCAGGGCCGCCGTGTCGCACTCACGCAGGCGCCGCTCCTGGAGCGCCGACGTCCAGGTGGCGAGATCGCTCCGGAGCCGGCTGCCCAGCAGGGGGAGGGCGGCGTCGGGCGTGCGGCCATAGGCGAGTTGGGCGGCCAGACGACGGCGCCGGTCCGGGTCGGCGACCACGGCCGGGGCGAGCCGATGGGCGTCCTGGGCCTGACGCAGCGCGCCGTCCAGCGCGTCGAGGTCGGGCAGGCCGTCGACGGCGTGAGCGCCGAGCAGTTCCGCGTGCCCGATGACCGCGGTCCGCACGGCTTCGTACGCCTGCCACCAGGCGGCCGCCTTGGGGAGTTCCGCCTGCAGACCGCTGCTCCAGGAGCCGTTGGCGCTGACCGCGCCCACGAGCTTGCGGTCGGCCCGGACCTGGGAGGACAGCCCGGCGGCGAAGCGGCGGCCGTTCTCCGAGAGGCGGTGTACGGCCTCGGGCAGGCCCGCGGTGTGCGGAGTGTCGGGTCCGAACAGGCTCCGCGCCTCCCGCCGGGCCCTGTCGAGGGCGTCCATGAGGCCGCGCAGTTCGTCCACGGCGCGGGTGGCCCGCGGCAGTACAGCGGGGTCGAACCAGGCCTCGGGCGCCCGGTGTTCCCCGGACGCCAACACGGACAGGTCCGCGACCGCCTGTGCCGCGGACGCGGTGTCCGACAGCTCGTGGCCGAGCAGTCCGGCCGCCTCCGTCATGCGGTCGGCGGTGCCGGACAGCATGACGGCGAGGCGGTCCCAGTGGGAGGCGAGCGAATCGGCCTCCTCCCGGGCCAGGACGGTCAGTTCGGCGCCGGGCGGCTCAAGAGTGCCGAGCGACACCTCCGCGGCCTCCGGCTCCTCGGGGAGGTCGGACGGGATGTCCGCCCATCCCGGCCCGGCGTGCTCCCGCGCGGTCGTCCGCGCCGCGACCGTACGGTCACGGCGGACCACGAACGCTCCCAGCGAGGCGGTCACGAGCTCGGTGGCCGCCCGCTCCGCGGCCGCGAGACCCTCCGGGGTGAGCCAGGCCTCCAGCGGGCGGTGCGGGACCCCGGACAGGTCCGCCAGCTCGCACAGGGCCGTCGCCTCGGCGAGAGAGCCGGGTTCGCCGACGCCCAGCAGCCGGGTGACGTCGCGGGCCGAGGCGATGGCGCCGCCCAGCAGATCCACGGCACCTCGGACGTCACGGGCGAGGTCCTGGGCCCGCTCCTCGGTCAGCCCGCTCAGATCCAGACCCCGCGGTTCGAGGGAGGACAGCGCCAGCTCGGCGGCGGGCGGTCCGGAGCGAAGCCGGGGAGACACCTCTTGCCAGCGGTCGCCGACCAGATCCCGCGCGGAGTGTTCGGCGTTGCGGACGTGGCGCAGCGCGTCGAGGAAGGCCTCGACCGGATCGGTCACGGTATGCGCGACGTCGGCATCGGTGAGCCACCACTCGGGAACCGGCTGCCGTTCACCGAGCAGGGCGAGAAGCAGGATCAGCCGGTCGACCTGGTCCGGCGTGGCGAACGGCGCGCCGTCACCGTTGAGCGCCTCGTAGCCGTGCAGGGCGGACAGGAGCCCGCTCAGGGCCGTGCGCGCCTCCTCCAGCGCGGGACCGGGATGGGACTGGCCGGGGCGCAGGCCGCGCCACGGAAAGCCCGGGTCGGCCACGGCCTGCCAGGAGTCCGCGACGGCGTCGGCGGCGCCGAGAACGCGTTCCAGGTCGGCGGTGGAGAGGGAAGCGGCGTCGAAGCTGCGGGAACCGCCGTCGTCCGAGGCGGAGAGATAGGCGACCGGAGCGTCGTCGAGCCGGCCCACCTGGCCGATGACGTCGTGCAGCGTGCGGCCCAGCGGGGATCGGGTCTCGTTCATCGCGGCGGCGTAGGCGGACAGCGCCTCGCGGTCGAGCCGTGCCTGGGCCCGTTCCTGGGCGGCCAGTTCGGCGGCCTGGGGCTGCTCGGACAGAGCCCGGCCGAGTTCCTGTGCCACGGCCTTGCGGCTGGTGTTGCGGCTGTGCAGGGCGAAGGCGTACGAGTCCAGCCCCACCGATTTCAGACGCTGGAGAACGACGTCGAGCGCCGCCGCCTTTTCGCTGACGAACAGCACGCTGCGGCCGGCGTGCATCAGCCCGGCGATGATGTTGGTGATGGTCTGGCTCTTGCCCGTCCCCGGAGGTCCGTCGAGCACGAAGGACCTGCCCGCCACGGCGGCCGCGACGGCCTGCCGCTGGGAGGTGTCCGCGTCCAGGACCAGCGGGGCGTCCTCCGGGGGTGCCAGCTCGTCGACGCGTTCCGCCGGCACCTCCTCGAAGTCGAAGCGGTCCGAGGCGAGCGCTTCGCCGGGGCCGACCGCCACCGCGCGCACCAGGTCGCTCGCCAGGAGCCGGTCCTCGTTCTCGAGCAGGTCCCGGTACATCGACTCCTTGTGGGAGGCGAAGAGCGCCATGACGGCCCGCTCCTCCACCTCCCACTGCGACTTGCCGGACACTGCCTTGCGTACGGCCTCGATCACCGCGGTCACGTCACGGCAGTCGGCCTCGGCGACGGGGCCCCAGTCGATGCCGAACTGCTCCAGCTTGATGGGCAGCGCCGGATTGAGCTGCGGGTCCTCGTCCTCGTAGGCCTTGAGCAGCACCTGCCCGGTGGGTGTGCGCACCAGTTCCACCGGAAAGAGGATCAGCGGTGCCTGGCTGCCGGTGGCGGCGCCGTCCTCACGCCAGTGCAGGATGCCGACACCCAGGTGCAGGGTCCACAGACCGTAGTCGTTGAACACCTGCGTGGCCTTGGAACGCAGCGAGCGCAACGCCCTCTGCAGGGCCGGGGACGTGGTCTTCTGCGTGACGACGTCGTGCTCACCGGGAGGCGGGAGTTCGCCGTGCTCCTCGTGCTCCTCGCGTTCCTCGGCCTCCCTGCCTTCTGCGTCTTCCGCGTTCTCTGCGTCTTCCGCGTCCTCTGCGTTCTCCGCGGGCAGTTCGTCCGGGAGCGCGGCGAACGGCAGCGCGCGGCTCTCCTCCAGCAGACGCACCAGGGCAGCCGGCTCGGGGGCCGACACCTCCAGTGTCGAGGTGCGGGTGTGCCGGAAGTTCAGCAGCCGGTTGCGTCCGCTGAGGTCCACGAGTGACGTTCGCCAGCTCGCGAGGACCGTCTTGAGACGTTCCAGGTCGCCGTCGCCCCCGAATGCACCCGGATTGGTCGTCACAGTTGCCCCTGCTCTCACGTTGCGCCACTCAGGCCCAGGGAGGGGAAGCACGGACTTCTCCCAGAGGGTCACGGCCGCGCGGGCAGGCCCGGCGCTCTCCGATTGATTCCCTCTGTGCGGCATGTTCGCCTTGTCGCACTCGCCCCCCGTGGACGGACGGATTCTATGGTGACGGTGTGAAAATCAGAAGTGGACCTTGTGAGTACCGGCCTTCGGGTGCCTGAGAGGGCCATCGCGAGTGCGGGCCCGCGAGTGTGAGGGCCCCTCAGGCGGGGGCGCTCTTCCGGGGGTGGCCCGCTGGGGTCGGTCTGCCGGGGCCGGTCACCGGCGGGCCTTCAGGGATCGGTGTTCCGCGTTCACGAAGTGAACGGCGTGGGGCGGGAAAGTGCTCTGAAGAGCACTCTTGCGCAACCCTTCGCCTCGGTCGAGTCGAGCATGGTCGGCGACTGTCGATCGGCCCCTGCCGCATCCCTTGACGGGTCTTCGTCCAAGGGTTTAACTCACGTCCTAAATTAAGCCATGAGGGGATTGGGGAGCCGAACGGAGTGCCGGCACCCGACACCACCCCCCTGGTTCTCGACTCCCGGAAAGGGACACCAGGAGCCATGCGCAGCATCCGAGCCGCGGCCGTAGGTGCCGTCACCATGTCTCTCGCCCTCGCGGCCACGGCCTGCGGTGGGGGTTCGTCCAGTGGCGGGGGGTCCAACGCCTCGCCGAAGACGCTGACTTACTGGGCTTCCAACCAGGGCGCCAGCGTCGCCGTCGACAAGCAGGTCCTGCAGCCCGAACTGGACAAGTTCGAGAAGCAGACGGGTATCAAGGTGAAGCTGGAGGTCGTGCCCTGGTCCGATCTGCTCAACCGGATCCTGACCGCGACCACTTCGGGACAGGGGCCGGACGCGCTGAACATCGGCAACACCTGGAGCGCCTCCCTGCAGGCGACCGGGGCACTGCTGCCCTGGGACGCCAAGAACTTCGGGAAGATAGGCGGCCGCGACCGGTTCGTCGACTCCGCGCTCGGATCCACCGGGGTCGAGGGCAAGGACCCGGCCGCGGTGCCGCTGTACTCGATGGCGTACGCGCTCTACTACAACAAGAAGATCTTCGCCGACGCCGGCATCACCAAACCCCCGGCCACCTGGGACGAGTTGGTCGCCGACGGCAAGAAGATCAAGGCGAAGGGCAAGTCCCCGCTCGGCGCGGAGGGGGCGAACCTCTCGGAGAACATCCACCACGTCTTCGTCTTCGCCAAGCAGCACGGCGCCGACTTCTTCACCGCCGACGGCAAGCCGGACTTCACCAACCCCAAGGTGGTCGAGGCGGTCCAGCAGTACGTCGGCCTGATGGCGAAGGACAAGGTCATCCCGGTCGGTGACGCCGAGTACGCGCAGAACCAGTCCGTCAGCGACTTCGCCAAGGGCAACCAGGCCATGCTGCTGTGGCAGTCCGCCGCCGCCAACCTCAAGTCCCAGGGGATGAGCGAGGACGCGTACGGCATCGCGCCCGTGCCCGTGGGCTCCGGCACGCCCGGCACCGGAACCCAGGTCAACTCGATGGTCGCCGGCATCAACCTCGCCGTCTTCCGCAACAGCCACAACCTCGACGGCGCCACGAAATTCGTGAAGTTCATGACCAGCGACGCCGAACAGAAGATCCTCAACAAGGCCTACAGCTCCATCCCGCCCGTCAAGTCCGCCCAGGAGGACCCGGCGTTCACCGCACCCGCCAACGCGGTACTGAAGAGCACCCTCGCCACCAGTGCCGCCGCGCTGCCGCAGGTCGCCTCGGAGTCGCAGTTCGAGACGGCGGTCGGCACGGCCGTCAAGGACCTGTTCGCCGACGCCGCCGCCGGACGCGCGGTCACCACCGACTCCGTCAAGGCCAAGCTGGAGAAGGCCCAGCAGCAGATGCCGGCGGCCTGAACGCGATGACGACCACCACCACCGCTCTCGACGAGCCGGTGCGCACAGCCTCCCCCGGTGCGGCGCGCGGCCCGCGCCGCACCGGGCGGATCCAACGCGTCGGGCTGCCGTACCTGCTGCTCCTGCCCGCCCTGCTCCTCGAACTCCTCGTCCACCTCGTGCCGATGGTCATCGGCATCGTGATGAGCTTCAAGGAACTCACCCAGTTCTACATCCGCGACTGGGGCAGCGCCCCGTGGTCGGGCCTCGGCAACTACCGGATGACGGTGGACTTCGACGCGCCCGTCGGCGAGGCGCTGCTGCACTCGTTCCTCGTCACCGTCGGCTTCACCCTCCTGTCGGTCGCCCTGTGCTGGCTGATCGGCACCGCCGCCGCGGTCTGCATGCAGGACACCTTCCGCGGGCGCGGCCTGCTGCGCGCACTGTTCCTGGTGCCGTACGCGCTGCCCGTCTACGCGGCCGTCATCACCTGGGTGTTCATGTTCCAGCACGACAACGGCCTGGTGAACCACGTCCTGCACGACCAGCTGCACCTCACCGGCAAGCCGTCCTTCTGGCTGATCGGCGACAACAGCTTCTACGCCCTGCTGACCGTGTCGGTCTGGAAGGGCTGGCCGTTCGCCTTCCTCATCGTGATGGCCGGCCTGCAGAACATCCCGCGCGAACTGTACGAGGCGGCCGCCCTGGACGGCGCCGGGATGTGGCAGCAGATCCGGCGCATCACGCTGCCGTCGCTGCGCCCGGTCAACCAGGTGCTGATCCTGGTGCTGTTCCTGTGGACGTTCAACGACTTCAACACGCCGTTCGTCCTGTTCGGCAGGGCCGCACCCGAGGCCGCCGACCTCATCTCCGTGCACATCTACCAAGCGTCCTTCGTCACCTGGAACTTCGGCACCGGCTCCGCCATGTCCGTGCTGCTGCTGCTCTTCCTGCTGGCCGTCACGGGCGTCTACCTGCTGCTCACCTCGCGCCGCGGAAGGAGGGCGGCGGATGCGTGACACGCCGGCCTGCAACTCGCCCATGGCGCCGCCCCGTTCGTTCCTGTGGACCCGGCGGGTCTTCCTCACCCTGCTCGCCGGCTTCGTCCTGCTGCCGGTGTACGTGATGGTCTCCAGCTCGCTCAAGCCCCTCGCCGACGTCACGGGCAAGTTCCGCTGGCTGCCCAGCGAGCTGACCTTCCGCCCCTACATCGACATCTGGTCGACCGTCCCGCTCGCCAAGTACTTCGCCAACTCGCTGATCGTCTCGGGCGCGGCCACCGTCTGCTCGGTCGTCATCGCCGTCTTCGCCGCCTACGCCGTCAGCCGCTACGACTTCCGCGGCAAGCGCGTCTTCACGGTCACCGTCCTGTCGACCCAGATGTTCCCGGGCATCCTCTTCCTCCTCCCGCTCTTCCTCCTCTACGTCAACATCGGCAACGCCACCGGCATCGCCCTGTTCGGCTCGCGCGGCGGGCTGATCCTGACGTACCTCACCTTCTCGCTGCCGTTCTCCATCTGGATGCTGATCGGCTACTTCGACTCGGTGCCCCGCGACCTCGACGAGGCGGCGCTGGTGGACGGCTGCGGCCCGCTCGGCGCGCTGCTCAGGATCGTCGTTCCGGCCGCGATCCCCGGCATCGTCGCGGTCGCCGTGTACGCCTTCATGACCGCCTGGGGCGAGGTCCTCTTCGCCTCCGTCATGACCAACGACACCACCCGCACCCTCGCCGTCGGCCTCCAGGGCTACTCCACCCTCAACGACGTCTACTGGAACCAGATCATGGCGGCCTCACTGGTCGTCAGCGTGCCCGTGGTCGCCGGGTTCCTGCTGCTCCAGCGCTATCTCGTCGCCGGTCTGACGGCGGGCGCCGTCAAGTGACCCACACCCCCCGCTCCGAAGGGACTTCCGTGTCCGAACCCATCGACCTCGCCGCACTCCCGCACGACTTCCTGTGGGGCACGGCCACATCGGCGTACCAGATCGAGGGAGCCGTGGCCGAGGACGGCCGTTCGCCGTCGATCTGGGACACCTTCTCGCACACCCCCGGAAGGATCGACAACGACGATCACGGCGACGTCGCCTGCGACCACTACCACCGCTGGCCCGAGGACATCGGCCTGATGCGCCGACTGGGCGTCAACGCCTACCGGTTGTCCGTTGCCTGGCCGCGGGTGATGCCCGAGGGCAACGGTCCCGTCAACGCCAAGGGCCTCGCGTTCTACGACCGGTTGACGGACGCCCTGCTGGACGCGGGCATCACCCCCTCCGTCACCCTCTACCACTGGGACCTGCCCCAGGTGCTCCAGGACCGCGGCGGCTGGCCCGAACGCGAGACCGCGGAACGCTTCGCCGCGTACGCCTCGGTCGTCGCCGAACGCCTCGGCGACCGCGTCAAGCACTGGGCCACGCTCAACGAGCCCTCCTGCTCCGCCTGGATCGGCCACCTCGAGGGCAGGATGGCCCCCGGCCTGACCGACCTCACCGCCGCCGTGCGCGCCTCCTACCACCTGCTCCTCGGCCACGGCCTCGCCACCCAGGCGATCCGCGTCGCGGCGCCCGGCGCCCGGATCGGCATCGTCAACAACCTCTCCACCGTGCACCCCGCCACCGACCGCCCCGAGGACGTGGCGGCCGCCCGCCGCCACGACGGCCACGTCAACCGCTGGTGGCTCGACCCGGTGCACGGTCGCGGCTTCCCCGCCGACATGGTGGAGACGTACGGCGTCGAACTGCCCGAGAAACCGGGTGACTTGGACACCATCGCGGCCCCGCTGGACTGGCTGGGCCTGAACTACTACTTCCCGGCGTACGTCACCGACGACCCCGAAGGACCCGCCCCGCACGTCCGCTCCGTACGCCGTGAGGACGTGCCGCGCACCGGCATGGACTGGGAGATCGACGCCGGCGGGATCGAGGCCCTGCTGCTGCGGCTCACCGACGAGTACGCCGCGCGCAAGATCTACGTCACCGAGAACGGCTCCGCCTACCCGGACCTGGTCACCCCCGACGGCACGATCGACGACCCCGAGCGCCAGGACTACCTGGAGCGCCACCTCGCCGCCTGCGCCTCCGCGGCCCGCAAGGGCGCCCCGCTGGCCGGCTACTTCGCCTGGTCCCTCCTCGACAACTTCGAGTGGGCCTACGGCTACACCAAGCGCTTCGGCCTCGTCCACGTCGACTACGGCACCCAGGCACGCACCATCAAGGGCAGCGGACACCGGTACGCGGACATCGTCCGCAGGCACCGGAACCAGGGACGCCGGGCCGCCTGAGCCCGGCCCGGACGGCCGGCGGGCGGGGGCGGGGGAGCCCACGCCCGCCGGTCCGGGGGCGCCCATGCCCGCCGGTCCGGGGGCGCCCATGCCCGCCGGTCCGGGGGGCGCCCACGCCTGCCGGTCCGAGGCCGTCGGGGGTCTGCCGTCACCTCGCACCCGTGCGGTCACGCGTTCGGGTGACAATTGCCGATGTGGGGACATGACCGGATCGCGGCTCGTTCGGATCAGTGACGACGCACGACCGGATCAGAGATCATCCACGGGGGCACTCATGGGTCTGTCCTTCCACCGGAATCCCGACGGCACGACCACGGGTCGCAACGACAGCAGCGGCTTCACCGTCACGAACGCCGACCCGGAGGAGGTGAAGCGGCGTGTCTACGAGGACGCCGGGTGGGAGTACCACCCCCCACCGCCTCCCGTACCTCCAGGGCATCACCGGTTCACGCTGGTCGATGACGCGTTCGACGCCGCCGACTGTGATGACCCTCGCTATGCGAGCCTTCAGGAGAATCCTCCCGAGGGATGCAGGCCGGCCACGTGGGGGCGCTTCGCGCTGAAATGCGAGCGGCCCGGCGCCACGCTCCTCGACGCGGTGGCGGACACCGTCGCCGAGATCCGGCGCGAGCACGGGGTGGTCATGAACAGCCTCGGTGTCGAGAAGCCCGGCGAGTGGTCCGGGGAGGGGCGAGACGGCTACCAGGGGGAGATCGTGGCTCACCTGCTGCTGGCGGCGGTATACCGAGCCCGGCTTGTGGGCTGTGGCCGCCGTCCCCTGGTGCGGCTGCTCGACGCGACGGGCATCCAGTGACGGGCGGCGAGTCCCGGCAGCGAGCGACGGGCGCCGAGCGGTGAACACGAGGACCGTCCCCACGCGTATGCACCGTGCGTGGGAGGATCGGCCGTCATGAGCGCATCGCCGGCAGTCCGGGGCCTGCGGGCCGCGGTGTTCGCCGCGGTGTGCGTGCTGCTCGCGGCCGCGGGGCACGGGCTCGCCATGGGCGTCATGCCGCGGCCGGGTGTCGACGGCGTCGCGTTCCTGGCCGTGTTCGGGCTGGGCTGGCTCCTGGGCGGCCGGGAGCGGTCGCTGCCCGGGATCGGCGCGGTGATGCTCGCGACCCAGGGCGCTCTGCACGCCGCCTTCGACGCGGCCCGGCCCGGCGCACCTCACGCGCCCGTGCGCATGAACACCATGCGGATGGCTGACACGCACGGCCACGTCATGCACGGCCATGCCATGGACGCCATGCACGTCACGCCCGCCGGCACCGCCCATGTGCACGCCCTCGCCGCGCACGCCACGGTCGCCCACCTTCTCGCCGCTCTCATAGCCTCCTGGTGGCTGCGGCGCGGGGAGGCCGCGCTGTGGGGGCTGCTGCGCCGGGCCGGTGCGCTCCTGCCGGGACTCGCCGCGTGGTGGGGGGACGTGCCGCTCCCCGTCTCCCGGCCCGCCCCGCTCCGCTTCCCGGCCGATGCCGACCTGCCCCGCCGGCTTCCGCTGCGGCACGGGGTGAGCCGCCGCGGACCTCCGGCACCGATCCCGTACTCGGCCTGACCACCCCTCACTCTTCACTCGTACGGAGATCCACCCACCCATGTCCACGACATACACGCGCAAGCACACCCGCACGCACAGCCGCGCCCGCACCACCCTGCGCCGCGCCGCGACCCTCACCGCCGTGACCGCCGCCGGGCTCCTCGCCGCGGCCGGTGCCGCCTCGGCGCACGTCACCGTCCACCCGGAGAGCTACGCCAAGGGAGCCACCGACGGCGTCCTCACCTTCCGGGTCCCCAACGAGGAGGACACCGCCAGCACCGGCAAGGTGCAGGTCTTCCTGCCCACCGACCACCCGGTGCTCGGGGTGCTGGTCCACCCGCGGGACGGCTGGAAGGCCAAGGTGACCACCACCAAGCTCAAGACGCCGGTGAAGACCGACGACGGCACCATCACCGAGGCGGTGTCCGAGATCACCTGGACCGGCGGGAAGATCGGCGCGGGGCAGTACGAGGACTTCGACGTCGCCTTCGGACAACTGCCCGAGGACACCGGACAGCTGACGTTCAAGACGCTGCAGACCTACTCCGACGGCAAGGTCGTCCGCTGGATCGAGGAGCCCGCCGCCGGCGACGACGAGCCGGAGAACCCCGCACCGCTGCTGAAGCTCACGGCGGGCGACGGCGACGCCGCCCCGGCGGCGTCGAAGAACGGCTCGGACAGCGCGCCCAAGACCGCCGCGGCGAGCGGCGCGAGCGACTCGACAGCGCGCGGGATCGGCATCGCCGGGCTGGTCGTCGGGGCGCTGGGACTCGCGGCGGCCGCCTTCGCGATCGTACGGAGCCGGTCCGCGCGGCCGTAGCGGACGCGGACGGCCGCGATCCGGGACGCAGCCGCGACACGGTCGTGAGTGGGGATGCGCCCGCGACATGGTGGTGAGTCGGGACGTACCCGAGACACGGCCGCGAGCTGGGTCGCCCCCGAGACACGGCCGCGAGTGGGGACGTACACGAGACCCGGTGGTGAGCCGGGACGTACCCGAGACACGGCCGCGAGCTGGGTCGCACCCGAGACACGGCCGCGAGTGGGGACGTACACGAGACCCGGTGGTGAGCCGGGACGTACCCGAGACACGGCCACGAGTAGGGGACGTACCCGAGACATGGCCACGAGCTGGGTCGCCCCCGAGACACGGCCGCGAGTCGGGGCGTACCCGCGACACAGCGGTGAGCCGGCGCGCACCCGCGACATGGTCGTGAGCCCCGGCACATGAGAAGGTCCCGGACCGGTTTCCGGTCCGGGACCCGCGGCCCCTGGTGTCCTGCGCTCAGCGCGTGGCCAGCTCCAGTTCGAGATCCAGCTCCAGCTCCAGCATCCGTGGCTCGGCGGCCGGTTCCTCCGCCACGGCCGGCCGGGAGTTGCGCCACAGCCACAGCACATCCCGGCCGAACGACCACACCAGCGAGCCCAGGGACAGAAGGACGACCGCGAGGTCGGCCGCCTCCGGCAGCAGTTCCGCGCCGGCCACGAGGAGACAGATGCCCTGGAGGGCGGCGACCGTCTTGCGGGCGAAGGAGGGAGGCAGGGGGGCGTTCAGCCAGGGGGCGACGCGGGCGGCCGCGACGAAGACGTAGCGCATGGCGCCGATCAGCAGGACCCACGGGCCCAGCCTCATGGAGACGTACACGCTGAGCACGAGGATCAGGAACGCGTCGACCTCCATGTCGAACCGGGCACCGAGCGGGCTGGAAGTGCCGGTGCGGCGGGCGACCTTGCCGTCGACGCCGTCCAGGATGAGGGCGACGGCCGTCAGGCCGACCAGCAGGGTGACCGGGGGCGAGCTCTCGAAGGAGTCCGCGACCAGCGCCGTCACTCCACCGACCAGCGTGGCCCGGCCGAGCGTGACCCGGTTGGCGGGACCGAAGGAGCGGAGCGCGGAGCGGTGCAGGGCGCGGGCCAGGACCGCCCAGGTGGCGAACGCGAAGGCGAGCCCGGTCAGCCAGCCGGCGGGACCCATGCCGATGGCCGTGCCGAGCAGGGCCAGCAGCAGGATCTGTATCCCCGCCCCCACAGCGGTCTCCTGCTGGAGCCTTGCGTCATACGTGTTGTTCAGGGCCACCGCACATCCTCCGGCCGAGTGACAGAGTCGATCAACGCCGCGTACTGTGCGCGGCCTGTGCACTTCTCGGTACGTGAACAAGTTCCCGATCGTTCAGGAGGATGCCGATGAACCCTTCGGCGCGCGCGTTCTGGCTGCGCTCACCCGGCCACGGTGAGCTGCGCGACGTCACCCTCGCGGAGCCGGCCGAGGGCGAGGTGCTGGTGCGCGCCCTGTACTCCGGAGTCAGCCGCGGCACCGAGACGCTGGTGTTCCGCGGCGGCGTCCCGGCCGGCCAACACGGCGTGATGCGGGCGCCGTTCCAGGAGGGCGACTTCCCGGCGCCGGTGAAGTACGGCTACCTCAGCGTCGGAGTGGTGGAGGAGGGGCCGGATGCGCTGATCGGCCGTACGGTCTTCTGCCTGTATCCGCACCAGAGCCGTTACGTCGTTCCGGTGAGCGCCGTGACCGTCGTACCCGAGCGGGTTCCGGCCGCGCGGGCCGTGCTCGCCGGGACCGTCGAGACCGCCGTGAACGCCCTGTGGGACGCGTCCCCTCAAATCGGCGACCGCATCGCGGTGATCGGCGGCGGCATGGTCGGCTGCTCGGTGGCGGCACTGCTCGCCCGCTTCCCCGGCATACGGTTGCAACTGGTCGACGCCGACCCGGCCCGGGCGAAGACCGCCGAGGCCCTCGGCGTCGACTTCGCGGCCCCCGACGACGCCCTCGGCGACTGCGACCTCGTCATCCACGCCAGCGCCAGCGAACAGGGCCTCACCCGCGCCCTGGAACTCCTCGCGCCCGAGGGCACGGTCGTCGAACTGAGCTGGTACGGCGACCGGAGCGTCACCCTGCCGCTCGGTGAGGCCTTCCACTCGCGCCGGCTCACCGTGCGCAGCAGCCAGGTCGGCACCGTCTCCCCGGCCGCCCGCGCCGGCCGCGGTTACGCCGAACGGATGGCTCTCGCCCTGGACCTGCTCGCCGACCCGGCACTGGACGCGCTCATCACGGGAGAGAGCGACTTCGAGGAACTGCCCGAGGCCATGCCACGTCTCGCCGCGGGCGAGATCCCGGCGCTGTGTCACCGCATCAGGTACGGCGACCCGGCCTGACCTGAGAAAAGAGTGAGGAAGAGCTGAACGCGGGGAAGCGAAGAGCCGTACTACCCGGCAACCCCCGTCATGAACCGAGGGGCATCAGACGCGCCGCACCTGGAGGGTCGTCCGTTGTTCAGCATCACCGTCCGCGATCACATCATGATCGCCCACAGCTTCCGCGGCGACGTGTTCGGGCCCGCGCAGCGCCTGCACGGCGCCACCTTCCTGGTGGACGCCACGTTCCGCCGCGAGGCGCTGGACGAGGACAACATCGTCGTCGACATCGGTCTGGCCACGAAGGAACTGGGCGCCATCACCGGCGAGCTGAACTACCGCAACCTCGACGACGAGCCGGAGTTCGCCGGGATCAACACCTCCACCGAGTTCCTGGCCAAGGTCATCGCCGACCGCCTCGCCGAGCGCGTCCACAAGGGCGCCCTGGGCGAGGGCGCTCGCGGCCTTTCGGGGATCTCGGTGACGCTCCACGAGTCGCACGTCGCGTGGGCGAGTTACGAGCGTGGCCTGTGAGCGATCTGACCGTCGAGAGGGCCCCGCTGGCCGGCATGCCCACGCGGGCCTCCGTCTCCGAGAACGTCGGGATCATCCCCATGTCCCTGCGCACCGTGCACTTCGTCATGCCGGGCGGTGTCGACGACCCGGCCGCGCCCAGCGGCGGCAACGCCTACGACCGCCGGGTCTGTCTGGACCTGCCCGGGTTCGGCTGGCAGGTCGTCCGGCACGCCGCGCCCGGCAGCTGGCCGAGCCCCGGCACCGCCGACCGCGACGGTCTCGCCCGCGCACTGCGGGAACTGCCCGACGACACGGTGGTCCTGCTGGACGGGCTGGTCGCCTGCGGAGTGCCCGAGGTCGTCGTCCCCGAGGCCGAGCGACTGCGGCTCGCGGTGCTGGTGCACCTGCCGCTCGGCGACGAGACCGGCCTCGACCCGGCCCTGGCCGCCGACCTCGACACCCGCGAGCGGTCCGTGCTGCGGGCGGTGCCCGCGGTCGTCGCCACCAGCGACTGGGCCGTCCGCCGCCTCGTCTCCCACCACGGCCTCGCCCCCGAACGCGTGCACCTGGCCACCCCCGGCGCCGACATCGCGCCGCCGGCGCCCGGCACCGACGGCGTATCCCACCTGCTGTGCGTCGCCGCGGTCACCCCGCGCAAGGGCCAGCACCGGCTGGTGGAGGCCCTCGCCGCGGTACGGGACCTGCCGTGGACCTGTGACCTGGTCGGCGGCCTCGGCCACGACCCGGAGTACGTCACCCACCTGCGTTCCCTGATCGAGCGGTACGGCCTCGCCGACCGGCTCCGGCTCACCGGCCCCCGCTCCGGCGCCGCCCTCGACGCCAGCTACGCCGCCGCCGACCTGATGGTCCTCACCTCCTACGCCGAGACCTACGGCATGGCGGTCACCGAGGCCCTCGCCCGCGGCATCCCCGTCCTGGCGACCGACGTGGGCGGTCTGCCCGAGGCGGTCGGCCGCGCCCCCGACGGCGGCGTGCCCGGCATCCTCGTCCCGCCGGAGGACCCCGCCGCGCTCGCCGCCGAACTGCGCGGCTGGTTCGGCGAGGCCGACGTGCGCCGCCGGCTGAAGGCCGCCGCCCGCGGCCGCCGCGCCGCACTCGGCGGCTGGCCGACGACCGCCCGCAGCCTGGCCGGGGTCCTGGGCCGGCTCCCCGGCACCCCGAGGAGGGCGGCATGAGCGACACGCACACGGTGACCGAGGGAATCCCCGCCCAGCCGGGACCGAGCGGGGCACAGACCTCCCGTCGGGGCCCGGGTGGCGCGCGCGAGGCGGGCTCGGACGAGGAGAGCCGGATGGACAGCGGACAGCGGGAATCCGGGGCCGCGGCCGGGGACTTCCCCGTCATCGCCGGTGCCGGGCCGGTCGGCCGCCCCGGTGAGCGGGCCACCGTACGGCTGCGGCAGGACGAGGCCGAGGAACCGGCGCGGTACGCGCCCGAGTGGCTGCAGTTGCGGGAGGTCGCCGACGCGGCCGCCCGGGCCGACGAGCTGCTGGAGCCGTTGCGGGACCGGGCGGCCGGGCTGCCGGACGGAACCGTGGTGCACGACCTCGGCTGCGGCACCGGTTCGATGGGCCGCTGGCTCGCGCCCCGGCTGGACGGCGCCCAGCACTGGGTCCTGCACGACCGGGACCCGTATCTGCTGCACTTCGCGGCGGTCGCCTCCCCGCGTGTCGCCGCCGACGGCAGCCGGGTCACGGTCGAGACGCGGCGCGGCGACGTCGCCCGGCTCACCCCGGACGCGCTGGCCGGGGCCGCTCTGGTGACGGCCTCGGCGCTCCTCGACGTCCTCACCCGCGAGGAGATCGAGACCCTCGCCGCCGCCTGCGTGGACGCCGAGGTCCCGGCGCTGCTCACGCTGTCCGTCGCGGGCCGCGTCGAACTCACCCCGTCCGACCCGCTGGACACCGAGATCGCCGAGGCGTTCAACGCCCACCAGCGCCGTGGCGGACTGCTCGGCCCCGATGCCGTGACCGTCGCCTGTGAGGCCTTCGCCGAGCGAGGCGCGACGGTCCGGGTCCATCCGAGCCCGTGGCGGCTGGGCCCGGCGGAGTCCGAGCTGACCGCCCAGTGGCTGCGGGGCTGGGTGGGCGCGGCCGTCGAACACCGGCCCGAACTGGGCGAACGCGCCGAGCGTTATCTGCGTGACCGCCTGGCCGCCTGCGAGTCCGGTGAGCTGCGGGTCGTGGTGCACCACAGCGACCTGCTCGCACTGACCCGGCCGGCGGGTGGTGCGGCATGAGCGGGCGGACGGGGGCGTCCGTGGGCGTGGGAGCCGGGCTCCGTACGGCACGGGCCGGAATCCACCTGTGCGTGACGAACGCGCGCAGGCCACGCGTGAGCCCGCGGGCCGACGACGTGGCACCGGCTCCCGGCACCGCGACGGCCGTACTGCCACGGCCCACGCGCGAGCCTGCGTCCCCCGACGCCCTGGACTGCGAGCCCGGTGAGTCCGGTGAGTCCGGTGAGGGGCACGCCGCCCCGGAGTCACCGGCGCGTCGCGGCCTGGGCTCCCGTGCTCTGCGGACCCACTTCGGCACCGTCGCCGGTGTGGCCATCCTCTCCCTGCTGCTGTGGCGGCTGGGCACCGGCGTCCTGCTCGACGGGCTGCGGCGCATCGACACGGTGACCGTGCTGGTGGCGCTGGGGGTCGGAGTGGTCACCACGGTGTTCAGCGCGTGGCGTTGGCAGCTGGTGGCCCGCGGGCTCGGGATCCGGCTGCCGCTGGGTCCTGCGGTGGCCGACTACTACCGGGCGCTGTTCCTGAACGCGGCGCTGCCGGGCGGGGTCCTCGGGGACGTGCACCGGGCGGTGCGGCACGGGCAGAGCGCCGGTGACATGCGGCGCGGTGTGAAGGCGGTGGTGCTGGAGCGGGTCGCGGGGCAGGTGACGCTGGCCGTGGTCGGTGCGGTGGTGCTGCTGGCGCTGCCGTCCCCGGTCCGGGCAGACGTCCGCGGCTTCGCCGCGCCGGTGGCCCTCGCCGCCCTCGGCGCGCTGGCCGTCGTCCTCGCCGTCCGGATGAACCGGGCCCCCTCCCGCCGCGGCGCGGACGCCGGGACTCGTCCGGGCCCGGTGCGGACCGGAGCTCGGGGGAGTTCCACCCTCGGAGAGGCACGCCGGGGCCTGCTGTCCCGGGAGAGCGGGCCGGGTGTCGCCCTGTCCTCCGCCGTCGTGCTCGCCGGCCACCTCGCGATGTTCGTCGTCGCGGCCAGGGTCGCCGGGGCCACGGCCTCGGTGCCGGTGCTGCTGCCGCTCGCGGTCGTCGCCCTGGTGGCCATGGGACTGCCGCTGAACGTCGGCGGGTTCGGCCCCCGTGAGGGTGCCACCGCCTGGGCGTTCGGCGCCGCCGGACTGGGGGCGAGCAACGGGGTCGCGGTCGCCGTCGTGTACGGCGTGCTCAGCTTCGTGGCGAGCCTGCCCGGCGCCGCCGTCCTCGTCGCCCGCTGGTACGCCGGCCTGCGCGGCTCTCCGGTCACGACCCCCGGCTCCCCGGGGACGGCCCCCGGCTACCCGCGCACGGCCCCCGGGTCCCCGGCCGGCTCCGACGTGAGCAGCCGGAAATACGGTCCGAACGCCTCCGTCAGACTGGCCAGCAGTTCCTTCCCCTTTTCCGCCGAACCCAGGGACGGGCGGCCGATGACACCCGATTCGGTATAGGCGGACATTCCCGTGGTGAGCAGATGACGGCGGTCGTCCGCGGTGAAATCGGCGGACTCGTAACCAGGGCGGACGAATTCGGGATGAGCGTGCAGCAGTATGGAGGTCTCGATTTCCCCCGCGTGCATGTCGGTGAGCAGCGAGGTGACCACCCCCGCCGTCTCCCGCGCCGCCTCCCAGTCCTCGGCGGCCGGGAACAGCGCCATCCGCTCCCCTCGCGCGGAGGCCTCCTGTACGACGTTGCCCAGCACGTAGTTGCCACCGTGCCCGTTGACCACGACGAGCGCGTCGACGCCGGAGCGGCGCAGCGACGCCGCGATGTCCCGGACCACCGCGTGGAGGGTCACGGAGGAGATGCTGACGGTCCCCGGCCAGTCCGCGTGCTCGTGCGAGCAGGAGATGGTCACGGGCGGGAGGAGGTGCACCGGGTACGCGGCGGCGATCTCCCGCGCCACGGCACAGGCGACGAGCGTGTCGGTCGCCAGCGGAAGGTACGCGCCGTGCTGTTCGAAGCTGCCGACGGGAAGGACGGCGACCTGAGGTGAGACGCCAGCCCCCCGCGCCCGTACGTCCTTCGTGGTGTCCGCCGGCATCACCCCGTGAGCCACTCCGTACGACGTCCCGTCCGCCGCCGTTCGCGCGCCCGAACCACTCATCTTTTCACGGCCTTTCGTCTCTGTTGAGGAATCAGATCATGACAGAAAACACCGGTGCCTTCGGCAAGAAGTCCTCGCGGCGTTCGGGTGCGGAACGCGTCGTGAATGCCCCGCTTCCCACCGTGTACGGGAAATTCCAGGCGATCGGCTACCTGGACCACGACCGCGGCGACGAGCAGGTCGCCCTCGTGTACGGCGATATCGCCGCCGAGAACGTGCTGACCCGGCTGCACTCGGAATGCCTGACCGGAGACGCGTTCGGCTCCCAGCACTGCGAGTGCGGCGACCAGCTGGCCTCCTCGCTGCGCGCGGTGGTTGCCGAAGGCAGCGGCATCGTCGTCTACTTGAGGGGCCACGAGGGCCGCGGCATCGGACTGCTGGCCAAGCTGCGCGCGATGGCCCTCCAGGCGGAAGGCCTGGACACGGTCGAGGCGAACCTGGCGCTCGGGCTGCCCGTGGACGCCCGCGACTACGGTGTGGCGGCCGAGATCCTGCACGATCTCGGGGTGCGCTCGGTCCGGCTGATGTCCAACAACCCCCGCAAGCGCGAGGCGTTGACGAAGCACGGCATCCGGGTCGCCGAGCAGGTGCCGCTGCTGATCGAGCCGTGCGAGAGCAACATCACCTATCTGCGCACGAAGCGGGAGCGCCTGGACCACCACCTGCCCCACCTGGACGCCGTCGCGCACGGCTCCTGACGGGAGGGCGGCGGCCCGCACGCTCCCGTCGGGGGCCGTGACCGGACCGGTCAGTCCGCCAGGGTCTCGTACACCAGCCGCCGCAGCTCCGGGAAGAGCTTCAGCTTCTTCGGCCGCACCTGGGTCATGAACTGCACCGTCAGGTCGTGACCCGGGTCGACCCAGAACGCCGTGGTGGCCACGCCGGTCCAGCCGTACGTGCCGAGGCGGGACGGGGACAGGGTGCGGGAGGGGTCGACGACGACGGAGACGTTGAAGCCGAACCCCAGGCCGTCGTTGCCGCGTTCCTGGTGCGCGGGAGCGCCGAAGGAACGCAGGACGGCGTCGTCGGGCAGCTGGTTGCGGGTCATCAGGGCCAGCGTGTCCGGCTCCAGCAGGCGGACGCCCGCCGACTCGCCGCCCCGGCGCAGCATGTCGGTGAACCGGTGGTAGTCGCCGGCGGTGGACACCAGGCCCCCGCTGCCGGACAGGAACCGCGGCCGGCCCCGCACCGGGAGCCCCGGGATCGGCTCGATACCGCCGTCCTCCGTCTCGCCGTACAACTCGGCCAGCCGTGCGCCCTGTTCGGGGGTGATGTGGAAGCCCGTGTCGGTCATGCCGAGCGGGCGGAAGATCCGTTCGGCGAAGAAGACGTCCAGCGGCTGCCCCGAGACCACCTCGATCACGCGGCCCAGCACGTTGGAGGCGACCGAGTAGTTCCACTGCGTGCCCGGTTCGAACTGGAGCGGCAGGCGCGCGTACACGTCCATCGTCTCGGCGAGGTCCGCGCCCGGTGGCACGGAGGAGCCGAGGCCTGCCTCGCGGTAGAGGGCGTCGACGGGGTGCTGATGGTAGAAGGCGAAGGTCAGCCCCGCGGTGTGGGTGAGCAGATGCCGGATCAGGATCGGGCCGGCTGCCGGACGCGTGCGTACGTCCGCGCCCGAACCGCTCTCGTACACGCGGGGGTTGGCAAAAGCCGGGAGGTACCGGTCGAGCGGATCGTCGAGGGACAGCCTGCCCTCCTCCACCAGCAGCAGCACCGCGACCGCGGTGACGGGCTTGGTCATGGAGTAGATCCGCCACAGCGTGTCCGTCTCGACCGGCAGGCCGGCCGCCAGGTCCCGGTGCCCGTACGTGGTGAGGTGGGCGACGCGGCCGCCGCGGGCCACGGCCACCAGATAGCCGGGCAGCCGCCCCTCGTCCACGTGGCGGGCGAAGTACCGGTCGAGGCGGCCCAGCGCCTTCCCGTCCAGCCCGGCCTCGGCCGGGTCGGCTTCCTGTCGCAACTGTGCCATCGCTCTCCTCCGGTCACGTTCGTACGCGTGCGGTCGTACGTGTGCGGCCGGCCCGGCCGGATCGGCCTGGCCGAGATTCGGCGTGGCCAAGATCGGCCCGGCCGGCCGCACGATGCCTCATCGTCGCGCAGGAACCCCGGGGGACACCCGCTCATCAGGGGTTTGTGTGATCGACGCGACGCCGCGACCCGGCAGCGCGCGGGCGGCCGGCACCGCGACCGCGGCCACGGCGGCGAGGACGAGCAGCGTGGTTCCCGCTCCCGCTCCCGCGCCCGCCAGCGCCGTGGCCGTGGCGACACCCACGACGGGGCCGACGTTCAGTGCGGTCTGCTGCAGCCCGCCCGCCACCCCGGCCGCCGCCACCTCGGCCCGCCGTACGACGACCTGTGTGGCCGCCACCATCACCGTGCCGAACCCGGCGCCCAGCAAGGCGAATCCGCAGCCCAGCGCGAGTGCTGTGGTCGACCGGGACAGCGTGAGCACGCCGAGCGCGAGCACCGCCGTAGCGGCCCCCGTCGTCCACCGTGCCCCGAACCGCCGTAGCAGCACGGGGCACAGGGGAGCGGAGAGCACCATGAGGAGTGCCAACGGCAGGCTGCGCAGCGCGCTGTGGAACGGGTCGAGTCCGAGCCGCCGTTGCAGGACGTACGTCAGCGTGAACACCGTGCCGAAGAGCGAGGCCGACGCGGCGACCAGGACGGCGAGCGCCGCCCCCACGACCGGCGAGCCGATCACCCCGGGCGGCAGCAGCGGGCTCGCGGTACGCCGCTCGTGCCACAGGAACGCGGCACCGGTGAGCGCGGCGGCACCGAGTCCGGCCGCGGTGGCGGCACCGGAGGCGGGCAGCGCGACCAGCGTGTGCACGAGGCAGGCCAAGGTCACCGCGAGCAGCAGGGCGCCGGGCAGATCGAGGGCGGGGCGGGAGGCGCCGGCCTCGGACGGGTGCGAGGAGGAGCCGGACCCGGACCCGGACGGGTGCGGGGAAGAGTCGGCACCGGACACGTGTGGGGAGGCGCCTGCCTCGGACGGGTGCGAGGAGGACCCGGACCCGGACCCGGACGGGTGCGGGTCGGGGGTGGCGCGGTCCAGGCCCCGCAGGGCCGCCAGGCCGAAGACCGGCGCCGGCAGCGCGCTCAGGAAGAACACCGCCCGCCAGCCCAGCCAGCCGACCAGCGCCCCGCCGGCCAGTGGTCCCACGGCCGCCGCCAGCCCGATCGCGCTGGTCCGCACCGCGAGGGGCGCCGCGAGCCTGTCCGGCGGGTACGCCGCCCGCAGCATGCCGAGCGTCGCGGGCTGGAGCAGCGCCCCGAACACGCCCTGCGCGGCGCGCAGTCCGATCACCCAGCCGATGCCGGGCGCGATGCCGATACCCGCCGACGCGACGCCGAAGCCGAGCATGCCGAGCGCGAACAGGCGCCGCTGCCCGTACCGGTCACCGAGCCGTCCCGCGAACACCAGCAGGCTCGCCACCGTCACCAGATACGCGGTACTGGTCCACTGCGCCTGGGCGAACGACGCGTCAAGTGACCGTTGCAGCGAGGGCTGGGCGACCGTGAGGACCGTACCGTCCAGGGCGACGAGAACGGCACCGGCCACACTGCTCACCAGAGTGAGGTTCACCGCTCGCCGTCCCGCGACCCGAGGTGGGCGGTCAGAGCCGTTTCCAGGAGCGGGCCGAAGTCCGTGTCACCGGTGGCGAGTTGCAGGCTGCCCCAGCGCCACAGCTGGGCGAGACCGTGCAGGTTGGCCCACAGGGCGCCCGCGACCTGCCGTGCCTCGGCGTCGGGGCGGACCTGCGCCACGAGGTCCGCGAGCAGCCCGAAGAGGGGGAGGCTCGTCTCGCGCAGTCCCAAGTGGCCGCTCTCCAGCACGTCATGACGGAACATCAGTTCGTACATGCCGGGGTGATCCAGCGCGAACCGGAGGTACGTCCGTGCCAGCGCGGTCACCTGCTCACGCGGACCGGCACCCGCGTTCTCGGCGAGCGTGGCCCCCACCCGGCCGGCCAGGTCGGTGAACCCCCGGCGGGCGATGGCGGACAGCAGCTCCAGATGGGTGGGGAAGTAGCGGCGCGGCGCCCCGTGCGAGACCCCCGTGCGCCGGGCGATCTCCCGCAGCGTCAGCGCCTCGGCGCCCTCGGCGGCCACCAGTGCCACACCGACGTCGACCAGGCGCGCCCGCAGGCTGGTGTCGGATTCAGTCATAGACAGTGTCTACCAGGATGGGTAGACACTGTCTACCCATCCTGGTGGTCCCCTTGTGTGCCCTGACCGCCGTACCGGGGGAATGCCGGGCCCGCCGCGAGAAGTTGACCTGGATATGACTCAGGACTCGACGCAGGACGAACTGCTCAAGCTGCTCTCCGAAGGGCACGGCGGGGTGCTGGTCACCCTCAAGAGCGACGGCCGCCCCCAGCTGTCCAATGTCAGCCACGCCTACGACCCCGACGAGCGCCTCATCCGTATCTCGGTCACCGACGACCGAGCCAAGACCCGCAACCTGCGCCGTGACCCCCGGGCCTCGTACCACGTCACCAGCGAGGACCGCTGGGCGTACACGGTCGCCGAGGGGATGGCCGAACTGTCGCCGGTCGCCGCGGACCCGCACGACGAGACCGTCGAGGAGCTGGTCCGGCTCTACCGGGACGTCCTCGGCGAGCACCCGGACTGGGACGACTTCCGGGCCGCCATGGTCCGCGACCGCCGCCTGGTGGTGCGTCTGCCCGTCGACCGGGCGTACGGGGTGCCCAGGCGCTGACCCGTGCGCCGGGCGCGCGGCACGCCGACGGCTCCGGACGCGCACCGCCGTCCCGCCGTGTTGCCCCCGGAGCCCGCTGTCGGGGCGGGCCGAGCGCGCCGGACCGGTTGCCGGCAGCACCGCGGCCCGGGTCACACGTGGTGACCCGGGCCGCGGGCGATGCGGTTGTGCGATTGCGCGGTGTGTGGTTACGCGCTCGCCGTCACGGGCGCGTGTTCCACTCGGCGATCACGGGCCGGCCGTGTTCCAAGGACAGCCGGCTGACCGTGCCGGTCGCCAGCTGGAACAGGCGGCCCTCGGACGGCGGCAGGCCCAGCCGGCGGGCGGCAAGCACCCGCAGGAAGTGGCCGTGCGCCACCAGGACCACGTCACCGTCGTCCGCGTCGAACGCCTTCTCCAGCCGGGCCAGGACCCGGTCGGCACGCGCCCCGATCTCCTCGGGCGACTCCCCGGGGTGACCCTCGGGGCCGGGCGGGACGCCGTCCCGCCACAGGTACCAGTCGGGACGGGTACGGCGGATGTCGACGGTGGTGATGCCCTCGTAGCCGCCGTAGTCCCATTCGTGCAGGTCGGGGTCTGTCGCAGCCCCGGCCAGGCCCGCCAGTTCGGCAGTGCGCACCGCGCGGGCCAGCGGACTGGTCAGCACGAGAGCGCGCGGCCGCTCGGCGAGGAGCGGAGCGAGGGACTTGGCCTGGTCCTCACCGTTCGGGGTGAGGGCCAGATCGGTCCAGCTGGTGTGCCGGCCCGACACACTCCACTCCGTCTCGCCGTGGCGGACCAGCAGTAGATCGCCCACAGCGGGTCAGTCCTTCTTCTCCACGGCGTGGCCGCCGAACTGGTTGCGCAGCGCCGCGATCATCTTCATCTGCGGCGAGTCGTCCTGACGCGAGGCGAACCGCGCGAACAGCGACGCGGTGATCGCGGGCAGCGGCACGGCGTAGTCGATGGCGGCCTCGACCGTCCAGCGGCCCTCGCCGGAGTCGTCCGCGTAGCCGCGGAGCTTGTCCAGGTGCTCGTCGTCGTTCAGGGCGTTGACCGCGAGGTCGAGCAGCCAGGAACGGATGACCGTGCCCTCCTGCCAGGAGCGGAAGACCTCGCGGACGTTGTCCACGGAGTCGGCCTTCTCCAGCAGCTCCCAGCCCTCGGCGTAGGCCTGCATCATGGCGTACTCGATGCCGTTGTGGACCATCTTCGAGAAGTGGCCCGCGCCGACGCGGCCCGCGTGGACGTAGCCGTACGGGCCCTCGGGCTTGAGCGCGTCGAAGATCGGGCGGAGCCGCTCCACGTTCTCGTCGCTGCCGCCGACCATCAGGGCGTAGCCGTTCTGCAGGCCCCACACGCCGCCGGAGACGCCCGCGTCGACGAAGCCGATGCCCTTGACGCCGAGTTCGGCGGCGTGCTTCTCGTCGTCGGTCCAGCGGGAGTTGCCGCCGTCCACGACGATGTCGCCGGGGGACAGCAGGTCCCGCAGCTCGTCGATGACGATCTGGGTGGCGGTGCCGGCCGGGACCATCACCCAGACCACGCGCGGGCCTTCGAGCTTCTCGACCATCTCGGCGAGGCTCTTGGCGTCCGAGAGTTCGGGATTGCGGTCGTAGCCGATGACGGTGTGGCCCGAGCGGCGCAGCCGCTCGCGCATGTTGCCGCCCATCTTGCCGAGGCCGATGAGTCCGAGCTGCATGTCAGTTCACTTCCCTAGAGAACGGTAGGCGGCGACGAGGGCCGTGGTGGAGGGGTCGAGGCCGGGTACGTCGGCGCCTTCGGTGAGCGCGGGCTCGATGCGCTTGGCGAGGACCTTGCCGAGCTCGACGCCCCACTGGTCGAAGGAGTCGATGTTCCACACGGCGCCCTGGACGAACACCTTGTGCTCGTAGAGGGCGATCAGCTGGCCGAGCACCGAGGGCGTCAGCTCGCCGGCGAGGAGAGTCGTGGTGGGGTGGCCGCCGCGGAAGGTGCGGTGCGAGACCTGCTCCTCGGCGACGCCCTCCGCGCGGACCTCGTCGGCGGTCTTGCCGAAGGCCAGCGCCTGCGTCTGGGCGAAGAAGTTGGCCATCAACAGGTCGTGCTGGGCCCTGAGTTCCTCGTTCAGCTCGTCCGCGGGACGGGCGAAGCCGACGAAGTCTGCCGGGGCCAGCTTGGTGCCCTGGTGGATCAACTGGTAGTAGGCGTGCTGCCCGTTGGTGCCGGGCGTGCCCCACACCACCGGGCCGGTCTGCCACTCCACCGGACGCCCGTCGCGCTGCACCGACTTGCCGTTGGACTCCATGTCCAGCTGCTGGAGGTACGCGGTGAACTTCGACAGGTAGTGGCTGTACGGCAGCACCGCCAGCGACTGGGCGTCGAAGAAGTTGTTGTACCAGATGCCCAGCAGGCCCATGAGCAGCGGGGCGTTGGCCTCGGCGGGCGCGGTGCGGAAGTGCTCGTCGACGGTGTGGAAGCCGTCCAGCATCTCGCGGAAGCGGTCCGGACCGATGGCGATCATCAGCGACAGGCCGATGGCCGAGTCGTACGAGTAGCGGCCGCCGACCCAGTCCCAGAACTCGAACATGTTGTCGACGTCGATGCCGAACCCGGAAACCTTCTCCGCGTTCGTCGACAGCGCCACGAAGTGCTTCGCGACGGCCTTTTCTCCCCCACTCTCGACTTCGCTCGAGCGGGAGGTGCCCCCACCGCCCAGGGCGGCGAGCAGCCAGGAGCGGGCCGAGGTGGCGTTGGTGATCGTCTCGATCGTGGTGAACGTCTTGGAGGCGACGATGAACAGCGTCTCCTCCGGGTCCAGGTCACGGATCGCCTCGTGCAGGTCGGCGCCGTCCACGTTCGACACGAACCGGAACGTCAGGTCGCGGTCGCTGTACGGACGCAGGGCCTCGTACGCCATCGCCGGACCGAGGTCGGAGCCGCCGATGCCGATGTTGACGACGTTCTTGATGCGCTTGCCGGTGTGGCCGGTCCACTCGCCCGAGCGGACCCGCTCGGCGAAGGCGGTCATCTTGTCGAGCACGGCGTGCACGGCCGGGACGACGTTCTCGCCGTCGACCTCGATCACGGCGTCCCGCGGGGCGCGCAGCGCGGTGTGCAGCACGGCACGCCGCTCGGTGACGTTGATCTTCTCACCGCGGAACATGGCGTCCCGCAGCCCGAAGACGTCGGTGGCCGTGGCGAGTTCCTGGAGCAGGGCCAGGATCTCGTCGGTGACCAGGTTCTTGCTGTAGTCGATGTACAGGTCGCCCACCCGGACGACGTACCGCTCGGCGCGGCCGGGGTCCGCCGCGAACAGATCGCGCAGCGACGGAACCCCCTTGGCGCGCTGGTCGGAGAGGGCCGTCCACTGGGGGCGGCGGGTGAGCAGGGGGGTGTCTGACGGAGCGTCGGACATGTCAGGCGTTCTCCTTGGCGGCCTCGCCCTGCAGGGCGATGGCGTACATCTCGTCGGCGTCGAGGCGCCGCAGCTCCTCGGCGATGAGTTCGGAGGTCTGGCGGACCTTCAGGGCGAGGGTGCGCGGCGGCTGGCCCGGCAGGGTCAGCGTGGCGAGCGGGCCTTCGGGCCGGTCGATGACGATCTCACCGGCCGCGGTGCCCAGGCGTACGGCCGTGACGACCGGACCCGCGGTGACGACCCGGTCCACGGGCACGTGCAGGCGGGCCTCCAGCCAGCGGGCGAGGAGCTCGGCGCTGGGGTTGTCCGCCTCGGCCTCCACGGCCGCCGACGTCACCTTCACCCGCGCCTGGTCCAGGGCGGCGGCCAGCATCGAGCGCCACGGGGTGAGCCGGGTCCAGGCGAGGTCGGTGTCGCCGGGCGCGTAGTTGCGCTTGCGGGTCTCCAGCAGCTCGAGCGGACGGTCGACCGCGTACAGGTCGGTGATCCGCCGCTGGGCGAGGGCGCCGAGCCGGTCCTTTGAGGGCGACTCGGGCGCGTCCACCGGCCACCACACGACCACCGGGGCGTCCGGCAGCAGCAGCGGCAGGACGACCGAGCCGGCGTGGTCGGACACCTCGCCGTAGGTGCGCAGGATGACCGTCTCGCCGGTGCCGGCCTCGGTGCCCACGCGGACCTCGGCGTCCAGCCGCGAGGAGGTGCGGTCGCGCAGGTTGCGCACGTGCCGCCGGATGACGACCAGGGTCCGCATCGGGTGCTCGTGCGAGGCGTCCTCGGCGGCCTTGATCGCGTCGTAGGCGTTCTCCTCGTCCGTGACGATGACCATCGTCAGGACCATGCCCACGGCAGGCGTGCCGAGGGCGCGGCGGCCGTCCACCAGCGCCTTGTTGATCTTGCTTGCCGTGGTGTCGGTCAGGTCGATCTTCATGGCCTGCGCCAGCTCCGTCCGTCTCGTGCGAGCATCTCGTCGGCTTCCCTGGGGCCCCAGCTGCCCGACGCGTACTGCGCGGGCGTGCCGTGCTTGTCCCAGTACTCCTCGATCGGGTCGAGGATCTTCCAGGACTCTTCCACTTCCTGGAGGCGGGGGAACAGGTTGGCGTCGCCGAGCAGCACGTCCAGGATGAGCCGCTCGTAGGCCTCGGGGCTCGACTCGGTGAAGGACTCGCCGTAGGCGAAGTCCATCGACACGTCCCGGATCTCCATCGAGGTGCCGGGCACCTTCGAGCCGAACCGGACGGTCATGCCCTCGTCGGGCTGGACGCGGATGACGATCGCGTTCTGGCCCAGCTCCTCCGTGGCGGTGGAGTCGAACGGCGAGTGCGGGGCCCGCTTGAAGACCACCGCGATCTCGGTGACCCGGCGGCCAAGACGCTTGCCGGCGCGCAGGTAGAACGGCACGCCCGCCCAGCGGCGGTTGTCGATGCCCAGCTTGATCGCGGCGAAGGTGTCGGTCTTGGAGTCGGGGTCGATACCGTCCTCCTCGAGGTAGCCGACGACCTTCTCGCCGCCCTGCCACGCGCCCGCGTACTGGCCGCGGACGGTGTGCTCGCCGAGGTCCTCCGGCAGCCGCACCGACTTCAGGACCTTCAGCTTCTCGGTGAGCAGCGACTCCGCGTCGAACGCGATCGGCTCCTCCATCGCGGTGAGCGCGAGCAGCTGGAGCAGGTGGTTCTGGATGACGTCACGGGCGGCGCCGATGCCGTCGTAGTACCCCGCGCGGCCACCGATGCCGATGTCCTCGGCCATGGTGATCTGCACGTGGTCGACGTAGCTGCGGTTCCAGATGGGCTCGTACATCTGGTTGGCGAAGCGCAGCGCCAGGATGTTCTGGACGGTCTCCTTGCCGAGGTAGTGGTCGATCCGGAACACCTGGTCCGGCTCGAACACCTCGTGCACGACCTTGTTCAGCTCCTCGGCCGACTTCAGGTCGTGGCCGAACGGCTTCTCGATGACCGCGCGCCGCCAGGCGCCCTCCGGCGCGTCCGCCAGGTCGTGCTTCTTCAGCTGCTGCACGACCTTGGGGAAGAACTTCGGCGGCACCGAGAGGTAGAACGCGAAGTTGCCGCCGGTGCCCCGGGAGGCGTCCAGCTCGTCGACGGCCTGCTTCAGCTGGTCGAAGGCGGCGTCGTCGCCGAAGTCACCCGGGATGAACCGCATGCCCTCGGCGAGCTGCTGCCACACCTCCTCGCGGAAGGGGGTGCGGGCGTGCTCCTTGACGGAGTCGTGCACGACCTGCGCGAAGTCCTGGTCCTCCCACTCCCGGCGGGCGAAGCCCACCAGCGAGAAGCCCGGCGGCAGCAGACCGCGGTTGGCCAGGTCGTACACGGCCGGCATGAGCTTCTTGCGGGACAGGTCACCGGTCACACCGAAGATGACCAGTCCGGACGGGCCGGCGATGCGGGGCAGCCGGCGGTCGCGGGCGTCGCGCAGCGGGTTGTCCCAGTCGGCCACCGGGGTGACCGGGACGCGCACCGCCTCGGCGGGGCGCGCCTTCGGCTCAGCCTTGGCGGCGGGCGCCTTCGGCTCAGCAGCCTTGGTCGTCATTACGCGTCCACTCCCTTGCTCTTCAGGGACTCGGTGACGGCGCCCAGCAGCTCGATCCAGGCCGCCTCGAACTTGGCGACGGCCTCGTCCTCCAGCTGCTGGACGACCTCGTCGTAGGAGATGCCGAAGCCCTCCACGGCGGCGAGGTCGGCGCGGGCCTGCTCGTAGCCGCCGGTGATCGTGTCGCCGGTGATCTCGCCGTGGTCGGCGGTGGCGATCAGGGTGGCCTCGGGCATCGTGTTGACGGTGCCCGGCGCGACCAGCTCGTCCACGTACAGGGTGTCCTTGTACGACGGGTCCTTCACACCGGTGGAGGCCCACAGCGGACGCTGCTTGTTGGCGTTGCCGCCGACCAGGGCCAGCCAGCGGTCGGAGGAGAAGACCTCCTCGTAGGCCTCGTAGGCCAGACGGGCGTTGGCAAGAGCCGCGCGGCCCTTGAGCGCGAGGGCCTCGTCGGTGCCGATCGCGGTCAGGCGCTTGTCGATCTCCGAGTCCACGCGGGACACGAAGAAGGACGCCACCGAGTGGATCACCGACAGGTCCAGGCCGCGCTCCTTGGCCTTCTCCAGGCCGGCCAGGTAGGCGTCCATGACCTCGCGGTAGCGCTCCAGCGAGAAGATCAGGGTCACGTTGACGCTGATGCCGAGGCCGATGACCTCGGTGATCGCCGGCAGACCCGCCTTGGTGGCCGGGATCTTGATCATCACGTTGGGGCGGTCGACCAGCCAGTTCAGCTGCTTGGCCTCGGCGACCGTCGCCACGGTGTCGTGGGCGAGACGGGGGTCGACCTCGATGGAGACCCGGCCGTCGCGGCCCTCGGAGGCGTCGTAGACCGGACGCAGGATGTCGCAGGCCGCCCGCACGTCGGCGGTGGTCATCATGCGCACGGCCTCGTCGACCGTGACGCCGCGCACCGCGAGGTCGGCCAGCTCCGCGTCGTAGCCCTCACCGGAGCCGATGGCGGCCTGGAAGATCGACGGGTTGGTGGTGACGCCCACGACGCCGCCGTTCTCCACCAGCGCGGCCAGGCTGCCCGAGGTGATCCGCTTGCGCGACAGGTCGTCCAGCCAGACCGACACGCCCTCGTCGGCGAGACGCTTGAGGGCTCCGGGGGTGGCGATTGCTTCGGTCACAGTGCTCATCTTTCTTCGTCGCGTGTTTCTTTGTCGCGGTGGGATCAGGCGCGGGCGGCGGCGAGCGACTCGCGGGCGTTCGCGGCCACGTTCTCGGGGGTGAAGCCGTACTCGGCGAACAGGGTGCCGGCGGCGGCGGAGGCACCGAAGTGCTCCAGGGAGACGATCCGGCCGGCGTCACCGACGTACCGGTACCAGGTCAGGCCGATGCCGGCCTCGACGGCGACGCGCGCCTTCACGGCGGGCGGCAGGACGCTCTCGCGGTAGGCCTGCGGCTGCTCCTCGAACCACTCCACGCACGGCATGGACACCACGCGCGTGCCGGTGCCCTCGGCCTCCAGGGCCTCCCGGGCGGCGACGGCGAGCTGCACCTCGGAGCCGGTCGCGATGATGATCACCTCCGGGACCTCGGTCGAGGACTCGACGAGCACGTAGCCGCCCTTGGCCGCGTCCTCGTTGGGAGCGTACGTCGGCACGCCCTGACGGGTGAGCGCGAGGCCGTGCGGGGCCGGGTCGGTGGCGTGCCTCTTCAGGATCTCGGCCCAGGCGGTCGTGGTCTCGTTGGCGTCCGCCGGGCGGACGACGTTCAGGCCCGGGATGGCGCGCAGGGAGGCCAGGTGCTCGACCGGCTGGTGGGTCGGGCCGTCCTCGCCGAGACCGACGGAGTCGTGCGTCCAGACGTACGTCACCGGCAGCTGCATCAGGGCCGACATGCGTACGGCGTTGCGCATGTAGTCGGAGAACACCAGGAAGGTGCCGCCGTAGATGCGGGTGTTGCCGTGCAGGGCGATGCCGTTCATCTCCGCGGCCATCGAGAACTCGCGGATTCCGTAGTGGACCGTACGGCCGTACGGGTTCGCCTCGGGCAGCGGGTTGCCCTTCGGCAGGAAGGAGCTGGAGCTGTCGATGGTGGTGTTGTTGGAGCCGGCGAGGTCGGCGGAGCCGCCCCACAGCTCGGGCAGCACCGGGCCGAGCGCCTGCAGCACCTTGCCGGAGGCGGCGCGGGTGGCGACGGACGTGCCCTCCGCGAACACCGGCAGGGCGTCCTGCCAGCCCTCGGGCAGCTCACCCTTGCTGACGCGGTCGAACAGCTCCGCGCGCTCGGGGTTCTCGGTGCGCCACTCGGCGATCTTCTTGTCCCAGGCGGCGTGCGACTCGGCACCCCGGTCCAGGGCGCGGCGGGCGTGGGCGAGGACCTCGTCGGAGACCTCGAAGGACTTCTCCGGGTCGAAGCCGAGGACGCGCTTGGTGGCGGCGATCTCCTCGGCGCCGAGCGCGGAACCGTGGGAGGCCTCGGTGTTCTGGGCGGTCGGGGCGGGCCAGGCGATGATCGTGCGCATGGCGATGATCGAGGGACGGCCGGTCTCCTCGCGCGCGGACTTCAGCGCCGCGTACAGGGAGGCGACGTCGATGTCGCCCTCGGCGGTGGGCTCGATGCGCTGGGTGTGCCAGCCGTAGGCCTCGTACCGCTTGAGGACGTCCTCGGAGAACGCGGTCTCGGTGTCGCCCTCGATGGAGATGTGGTTGTCGTCGTAGAGGAAGACCAGGTTGCCGAGCTTCTGGTGGCCGGCGAGCGAGGAGGCCTCGGCGGAGACGCCCTCCTCCAGGTCGCCGTCGGAGACGATCGCCCAGATGGTGTGGTCGAAGGGGGAGGCGCCCTCGGGGGCCTCCGGGTCGAACAGACCGCGCTCGTAGCGGGCGGCCATGGCCATGCCCACCGCGTTGGCGGCACCCTGGCCGAGCGGGCCGGTGGTGGTCTCGACGCCGGCGGTGTGGCCGTACTCCGGGTGACCGGGCGTCTTCGAGCCCTGCGTGCGGAACGCCTTCAGGTCGTCCAGCTCCAGCTCGTAGCCGGACAGGAAGAGCTGGGTGTACAGGGTCAGGGAGGTGTGACCCGGGGAGAGTACGAAGCGGTCGCGGCCGGTCCACTCCGGGTCGGCCGGGTCATGCTTCATCAACTTCTGAAAGATCATGTACGCGGCAGGAGCCAGGCTCATCGCGGTGCCCGGGTGGCCATTGCCGACCTTCTGCACGGCGTCGGCCGCGAGAAGACGGGCCGTATCCACGGCGCGCCGGTCGAGATCGGTCCACTCGAAGCTGTCGGATGTCTGCATGGTCATCTTCAAGAAGTCCTCGTTCAGTGCATGATCGCTGGTCTTTCGCGTTCAAACTTAAAAGTCAGACTTTTTTGAGGAAAGGTCGGGGTGTGTCAGCCTGTGGTGAATCTGGGACACCGATCGCCTGATAGGAGCGGCAAATCAAACATGGCGGACAGAACGGCCCAAGCTGTGAACCATGCCACAGACGGTGACGGGATCAGGACCTTCCCCTTCCCGTCCGACCTGGCCGTGGGCGGCGTCGGCATGCAGATCGGAACCATGGGCGCCGACCGCACCTGGCACGCCGACGCCCCGCTGCACCGTGTTCACCGCATCGACTTCCACGTGATCCTGCTCTTCACCGGCGGTCCGGTGCGGCACATGATCGACTTCACCGAGTACGAGGTGTCGGCCGGCGACCTGCTGTGGATCCGCCCCGGACAGGTCCACCGCTTCTCCCGGACCAGCGACTACCGCGGCACCGTCCTGACCATGCAGCCCGGCTTCCTGCCGCGTGCCACCGTCGAGGCCACCGGCCTGTACCGCTACGACCTTCCGCCGCTGCTGCGTCCCGGCCCCGAACAGCTCGCCGCCCTCGACGCCTCCCTCGAACACCTGCGCCGCGAGTACGAGGACACCACCACCCTGCCGCTGAGCCTGCACACGGCCGTTCTCAGGCACAGCCTCACCGCGTTCCTGCTGCGCCTCGCCCACCTCGCCGCCAGCTCGGCGGAGGCGGCCCGACAGCAGGCGGACACCACCTTCACCCTGTTCCGGGACGCGGTCGAGCGGGGCTTCGCCACCAACCACAGCGTCAACGCCTACGCCGACGCGCTCGGCTACTCCCGCCGCACCCTCGTGCGCGCGGTGCGCGCCGCCACCGGTCAGACGCCGAAGGGCTTCATCGACAAGCGGGTGATCCTGGAGGCCAAGCGCCTCCTGGCCCACACCGACATGCCGATCGGCCGGGTGGGCGCCGCGGTCGGCTTCCCCGACGCGGGCAACTTCTCCAAGTTCTTCCACCTGCACACCGGTCAGACGGCGGTGGCGTTCCGGGCGGAGTTGCGTTAGCGCCTGCCCGGCGGGCACGGCCGGTCGCTCTGTCGGGGCGCCGGGGCCCCATTGGTCACGATCAGGTCTCTCTTGCCGCGTGTGGGCAACTTCGCGATTTCTTCACGAGTCGCACACACGCAAGGCACGGCTCCAGCCCCAGGGGGGACCTGACCATGAATCAGCCGCAGCATCCGCTGCCCGGCGGCCGGGAGGCGCGGCGCTCGCACCTCCCCTTCCGCGTGACCGGGAGGAAGTGGCGCGAGGGCCTCGGGGTCGGCGCGCTGATATGCGCCCTTCTCACCGGCTGTGGCGCCGCCGACGACGGCGCGCCCGCGGCGAAGCCGAGGCCCACCGTGACGGTCACCGCGACCGTCACGGTCACTCCGGCACCGATGACCAGCCAGGTGAACAGCACGCTCGCCGAGGCGACCGAGGCCGCCGAGCGGCACGGGTACCGGGTCGTGGCGCACGACGCGAGCGACAAGGACGCCTCCCCGGGCGACGACTGGACGGTGTGCTTCGAGAAGTACACCTACGACAGCGTCGCGTTCGGCGCCGTGACCTCCGACGCCCCCTGCCCCGCGAAGGACGGCCGGCCGATCCCCTGGCCGTCCATGCCGACCGCGGTCGGCCGCACCTACACCCACGCCGTCGACGCCATCGGCAAGGTGACGGACGGCGACATCACGGTCAAGGCGTCGTACAAGGACGAGGACGTCGACGGCGACGACGCGTCCGACGGCGAGTACGACGACTGGAAGGTGTGCTTCCAGTCGCCCGCCCCCGGAGCGCGGGTCGTCGGCGACCGCGACGTGACCCTGTGGCTGACCGAGGACGGCTGCCCGGCCGCCAAGGGCACCTACAAGGACAGGACCAACGACCCGGACTACACCCCGCCGGCCACCGCCGGCAGTACGGGCGGCACCGGCTCCGCCGCCTCGTCCGGCACGGGCGGCACGGGCGGCGGCAGCGCGGGCACGACCTGCGAGATCGTCTCCAACGCCGGAAACTGCTACGACGCCGGCCAGTTCTGCCGCAACAGTGACGTCGGCAGCTCCACCCACGCGGCGAACGGCCGCCTCATCCACTGCCGCGACGAGGGCAGTCGCAACCGGTGGAACTACTGACCCGGTAAGGCCGGTCGGGCCGGCGCCGCCGGGGGTCCGTCCCCCGGCGGCGCCGGCCCACGCGGGCTCCCCGGTCAGTGACCGAAGTCGAACCAGTTCACGTTCACGAAGTCGGCCGGCTGACCGCTGGTGAACGTCAGGTACACGTCGTGCGTGCCGGTCACCGAGGAGGTGTTCGCCGGGACCGTGCGCCAGGACTGCCAGCCGCCGGTGTTGCCCACCGCGAAGCTGCCGATCGGGGCGTTGGAGCGGCTGTCCAGACGCACCTCGACCAGCCCGCTCACCCCGGCCGCGGCACCGCTCGCCACCCGGGCATTGAACTGGGTGGCCGCCGTGGAGCCGAAGTTGACACCCTTGTAGAGCGCCCAGTCGCCGTTGGCGACGAAGCCCATGTCCTGGCCGCCGCCGGTGTCCGTGGTGGTCTCGGAGCTCACGCCGGACTGGCTGTCGTAGGACTCCGCCTGGATCGGACCGTAGGCGTCACGGTTGCCGGGCGGGGGAGTGGTGCCGCCACCGCCGCCCGAGGACTGGAGCACCTGGACGTAGTCCACGGCCATCGGGTGGTTCGGATCGGTGCCGCTGTCAGGGCCGCCGCCGAACGCGCCCGGGAAGCCGCCGCCCATCGCCACGTTGAGGATCACGAAGTAGCCGTGGTTGGTGGCGTTGGCCCAGGTCGTCGCGTCCACCTGGTTGGCCCGTACGGTGTGGAAGTTGACACCGTCGACGTAGAAGCGGATCTCCTCGGGGCTGGTCGAGCGGTCCCACTCCATCGAGTAGGTGTGGAAGCCGGACTGACAGGTGCTGTTGGGGCACGCCATGGAGTTGCCGATGCCGGTGGTCTCGTTGCAGGGACCGCCCGGGTTGGTGCCGCAGTGCACCGTCGCCCAGTCGTTGTTCAGGCCCTGGACGTTCTCCATGATGTCCAGCTCGCCGACGCCGGGCCAGTTCTGGTAGTTGCCCCGGAACGGGGAGCCCAGCATCCAGAACGCGGGCCAGTAGCCCTTGGCGGCCGCGCCGGTGACGTTGGGCATCTGGATGCGGGCCTGGACGCGCAGCTTGCCGCCGGCCGGCGGCTGGAAGTCCGTGCGGTTGGTCTCGATGCGACCGGAGGTCCAGTGGCCGGATCCGTCCCGGCGCGGGGTGATGAGCAGGTTGCCACTGCCGTCGAGCGCCACGTTGTTGGTGCTGGAGGTCATCGTCTCGACCTCGCCGGTGCCCCAGTTACCGGCGCCGCCCGGGTAGGAAGTACCGGTGTCGTACTGCCAGTTGCCGGTGTTGACGCCGGAGCCCGCCGTGCCGTCGAAGTCGTCCAGGAAGACCTGGGTCCAGCCGGTGGGGGGAGCCGGTGCGGAGGCGTCGGCCTGGAGGGTGCCGGCGGTGGCGGCGGCCGCCGCCAGACCCAGCGTGCCGAGGACGGCGACGAGGGCCCGGCGGACCGTGTACCGCGGCCTGCCGGCCACGGGTCTGCCTTCCGTGCGTGGGGGTCTGCCGTCCGTGTGCGAGGTTCCGGAGGTTTCACTCATGGGGGTGCCTCTCGGGTGCGGGATGGGACGCGCGAAGAGTCTGAGAGCGCTCTCAGGGTGCGGCCAATGTGCTCCCCGACCCGTGGGCCGTCAAGAGTTAAAACAGTGAAAGTCCTTTCCTGGCACGGCAGTTCACCCTCTGAAGCCGACCGCGCGACGGATGCGGGCCGGATGCGGGCCGGCCGTGACCGCGAGGGCGAGGGCGACGCCGGTGAGTGACGCCCACGTGGGTCGGCCGAGGCGCCCGTACGCGCGCCGGCCGGGCCGGGTGACAGAGTGGTCCGGAAGCGAAGACAGCGACGCGAGCGGCGGGATCGCCGGGAGCGCCGGGCGTGGCGGAAGGGTGCGGACGTGAGGCTGACGATTCTGGGCGGCGGCGGGTTCCGCGTGCCGCTTGTGTACGGCGCGCTGGTGAACGACCGCGCCGAGGGGCGGGTCACCGAGGTCGTGCTGCACGACCTGGACGCCGCCCGGCTGCGCGCGGTCGGCCGCGTGCTCGCGGAACAGGCGGCCGCTGTCCCGGACGCGCCCACGGTGACCGCCACCACCGACCTCGACGAGGCTCTGCGCGGCGCCGACTTCGTCTTCTCGGCGATCCGGGTCGGCGGTCTGCGGGGGCGCGCCGAGGACGAACGGGTGGCCCTCGCCGAAGGTGTCCTCGGGCAGGAGACGGTCGGCGCCGGCGGCATCGCCTACGGTCTGCGCACCGTGCCCGTAGCCACCGAGATCGCCCGGCGCGTGGCACGGCTCGCCCCGGACGCCTGGGTCATCAACTTCACCAACCCGGCCGGCCTGGTCACCGAGGCCATGTCCCGGCACCTCGGTGACCGGGTCATCGGCATCTGTGACTCGCCGGTCGGCCTCGGCCGCCGGGTCGCCCGTGTCCTCGGGGCAGCCCCCGGCGAGGCCTTCGTCGACTATGTCGGCCTCAACCACCTCGGCTGGGTGCGCGGCCTGCGCGTCGCCGGGCGCGACGAACTCCCGCGCCTCCTCGCCGATCCCGCCCTGCTGGGCTCCTTCGAGGAGGGCAGGCTCTTCGGCACGGACTGGCTCCAGTCGCTCGGCGCGATCCCCAACGAGTACCTCCACTACTACTACTTCAACCGCGAGGCCGTCCGCTCCTACCAGGAGGCCGGGCAGACCCGCGGCGCCTTCCTGCTCGACCAGCAGGCACGGTTCTACGACGAGGCGGCCGACCCCGCCGCCTCCGCGCTGCTCGCCTGGGACCGCACCCGTGCCGAGCGCGAGGCGACGTACATGGCCGAGAACCGGGAGAGCGCGGGTGCCGGTGAGCGCGAGGAGGAGGACCTGTCCGGCGGCTACGAGAACGTCGCCCTCGCCCTGATGCGGGCCATCGCCCGCGACGAGCGCGCCACCTTGATCCTCAACGTCCGCAACCGTTCCACGCTCGCCGCCCTCGACGCCGAGGCGGTCATCGAGGTCCCGTGTCTGGTCGACGCGAGCGGCGCCCACCCCCTCGCCGCCGACCCGCTGCCCGAGCACGCCACCGGACTGGTCTGCTCGGTCAAGGCCGTCGAACGGGAGGTGCTCGCCGCCGCCGAGTCCGGTTCCCGCGCGACGGCGGTGAAGGCCTTCGCACTGCACCCGCTGGTCGACTCGGTCGGCGTCGCCCGCAGGCTGGTCGAGGGTTACACCGAGGTCCATCCGGGCCTGGCGTACCTCAAGTAGGCCGCCCCCGCGTCGACGAAGCACGCGGGGCCGCTCCGCCGAGCGGCCCTCCGGCGCTGTCGCCGCACGCCGGCCTGGATCGGATCAGCCGGGTGCGGCGGCAGCGCGGTCGGGTCAGCCGGGTTGATCAGCCAGGTTGGTCAGCCGGGTTGGATCGGCCGGGGCGGGTCAGCCGGTGAAGCCGGCCGTGATGGAGGTGAACTGCCAGGTGCTCTGGCTGATGCCGGAGCAGTTGCTCACCACGCCACCGCCGGGGCAGGACCGGTCACGGTTGACCGCCCAGTAGGCGAGGCGGGCGATGTGGTGGGAGTTGGACCAGTCCCTGATCTGCGTCCAGATGGCGGGAGTCGTGTTCTCCTGCTGGTCGGACAGGCCGTTCATGCCGGAGATGCCGATGTGGGAGTACGCGGTGGCGTCGTCCCAGCCGAAGGTGGACTTCAGCTTGGCCTTCAGGCCCTCGGCCGCGTTCACGGTGTTGCCGTACATGTCCGAGCCGCCGCCGAAGTCGAACGGCATGATGGTGAAGACGTCGATGTTGGCGCCGAGGGACTGGGCCTGCTCGATGAGCCGGTTGCCGTAGTAGGTCGGGCCGGTGGTCGAGGTGCCGAAGGTGACGATGGTCCTCAGGCCGGGGTTGTTGGCCTTGACCGTCTTCAGCGCGGTCAGGATCTTCGCCTGCACGGCCTCGTTCTCGAACTCGTCCGTGTTCTCGATGTCCATGTCGATCGCCTTGAGCGAGTAGGCGTCGATCACCCGCTGCAGGGCACCGGCGAGCGCGCTCGCCGAGGAGCAGTTGGCGCCGAGCTTGCTGCCCTGCCAGCCGCCGAAGGACGGGACGACGTCACCGCCCGCCGAGCGGATCTGGTTGATGGCGGTCTGGTCCGCGCCGCCGGTCAGCGGACGGCTGCCGTCCCAGGCGGGGTTGCAGCCGCCGGAGTCCAGCATGAACGCCATCGTGAACCACTTGACGCCGGTCGCGCTCATCACCGTCGTGGGGTTCGGCGGATCGCCCCAGCCCTCGTACAGGTACGGCGCCGCCTGCTTGAACCCGGTGCCGCCGCCGGTTCCGGCGTTGGTCGTGACGCTCACCGAGTTGGAGGCCGCGGAGGTGTTCCCGGCGGCGTCCCGGGCCTTCACGCTGAACGTGTACGCCGTGCTCGGCGACAGTCCGCTGACCGTGGCGGAGGTACCGGACACGCTCAGGACCTGGCTCGACCCGCTGTAGATGTCGTACGCCGTCACGCCCACGTTGTCCGAGGAGGCGTTCCAGGACAGCGACACGCTGGAGGACGTCTTGCCGGTCGAGGTGAGTCCGCCGGGCGCGGTCGGCGCCTGGGTGTCACCGCCGCCACCGCCCGGGCCGTCCAGGCTGATGTCGTCGGCGTCGTAGGCGCCCTGCGCGTACCAGCCGTGCACGTAGACGGTGGCGCTGGTCTGCGAGGCGCCGGTGGTGAAGGCGACGCTGAGCTGACTGTAGGCGGACGGGGACGTCGTCCAGGTGGACGCGCCGCCGTTCACGCCGAGGTACACGTACGAGCCGCGCACCCAGCCGCTGAGCGTGTACGTCGTGTTCGGCTGGACGGAGACCGTCTGGCTGCACTGCGCGTTGTCGCTGTCGGTCACGGCGCCCTGCAGGGCCTTGGAACCGCCGTGCACGGGGGAGGAGACGACCGAGCCGAGATTGCCGGTGCAGGACCAGGGGGACGTACTGCCCGACTCGAAGCCGGGGTTGGTCAGGATGTTGGCCGCCTGGGCCGTGCCGGGCAGGGCGATGGCCCCGCCTAGCGCGAGAGCGGCCGTGCCGACCAGGGCGAGGATCCGGCGTCTGGGACGCCCGAGGATGTGGCGCACGCGATCTCCCTGTGGGGACGGAGGTGTGGGGGAGTGCGGTAGCGGTGCGCCCCTTAAGTTGGTATGGACCAATCCAACTGTCAAGAAGATACGCGGAATTGGTCCATACCGGGGAAGGATTCCCCCTCCGGCGCGACGGGCGTCGCCGCGGGTCCGGCGGCCCAGTCGAGGGTGCCGTCGGACAGATCTTCCACGACCGAGCGCAGCCATCGCTCCTCGGCCGTCGTGACGGCGCGCAGATACTCGAGTTCGAGGACGGACACCCGCGGCAGGCCGTCCGCGGCCCCGGCGGCCAGTGCGGTGTCGAGGGCGGCGCCCGTCTCCGCCACGCGCTCCAGTCGCCTCGCCAGGATCTCCCGCGCCTCGGCCGGCGCGAGCATGAGTACGTAGGACAGTGCCGCGGGGAACTCGGGGAACTCCTGCCGGGGTTCGGCGAGCATCCGCTCCAGCCACTCGCGGGTGACGGCCCGGCCCGATGCGGTGATCTCGTAAACGGTCCGCTCGGGGTACTGCTGGTCGCGCTCGGTGTGGCGGACCGCGATCAGGCCGGCCGCCCGCAGGCGCTCGATCGTGCGGTAGAGCCCGGCGCGCTGGCCCACGTTGACGACCTGGTCCTTGCCCCACTGCCGGATCAGCCGCTGGATGCCGTACGGGTGCAGGGGTTCCTGGTGGAGCAGGGACAGCACGGTCAGGGCGAGCGGGGAGCTGCGTACGGGGCTGGTCATGGCGCCGATCGTATCCACGGGGAAACCAGTTGACCAGATACTAGTTTCACTGCAACTATCAAATGGTCGAGCCGACTTGGGGAGGGACCATGGGCAAGGTCAGGACGGCGGCGGTCATCGGGGGCGGGATCGCCGGACCCGTCACCGCGCTCGCGCTGCGCAGGGCGGGCATCGAGGCGGCCGTCCACGAGGCGTACCCGGCCGCGGTGGACGACACCGGCGCGCTGCTCAGCCTCGCGCCCAACGGGATCGACGCACTGCGGACCGTGGGCGCGGACAAGGCCGTCGAAGCCGTGGGGCAGCCGGTGCCGGGAGTGGTGATGGCCGACGGCGACGGCCGCCGCCTCGCCGAGTTCCACGGCTTCCCCGGCCTGCCCGTCACCCGGGCGATGGCGCGCGCCGACCTGTTCCGGGCCCTCGCCGGCCACGCGCGAGCGGCCGGCGTCCGCATCGAACACGGCAGACGGCTCGTGAGCGCCGAACAGGACGAGCACGGCGTCACCGCGACGTTCGCGGACGGTACGACCGTCACGGCCGACATCCTCGTCGGCGCCGACGGCATCCGCTCCAGCGTCCGCACTCTGATCGACCCGCACGCGCCCGGCCCCGAGTACGGCGGCGTGCTCAGCTTCGGCGGCTGCGCCTCCGGCAGCGGTGTCGAGGCCGAACCGGGCAGCATGTACTTCGCCTTCGGCCGCGCCTTCATCGGCTACTGGGGTCTGCCCGACGGCCGTATCGCCTGGTTCGCCGGGCTGCCCAGCGCCCGGCCGTCCACCTCGGCGGAGGTGAGGGGCGTTCCCGCGGCCCGATGGCTCGAACGGCTCGCGGAGCTGTACGCCGGGCACACCCCGGGCCGGGATCTCGTCGCGCACACCGCGCCCGGCGACCTGATCGCGGTCGGCCCGATGGAGCGCATGCCGTCCGTGCCGCACTGGCACCGCGGCCGTATGGTCCTCGTCGGCGACGCGGCGCACGCCCCGTCCTCCAGCTCGGGGCAGGGCGCCTCACTGGCCGCCGAGAGCGCCGTCGAACTGGCCCGGTGCCTGCGCGACCTGCCCACGCCGGAAGCCGCGTTCACCGCGTACGAGGGACTGCGCCGCGCGCGCGTCGAGATGATCGGCTCGGACGCCGCCGCGAAGAACAAGGCGAAGGCCGGACAGGCGGGGGCGGCGCCGGCCCTGCCCGCCCCGGAGCAGATGTTCGCCCCCGTCCACCGTCACCACATCGACTGGGACGAGCCGGTCAAGGGGTGAACGGCCGCCCCGGGGGAGGCTGCCGGTCGGAGAGAGACACGGCCGGCCCTCCGCTCCGAGGCGGCGGGGCGGGGGCGGGGATGGGGATGGGTGGGCGCGACGCGCGCTAGAGCGGCAGTGCCTCGGCCGTCGCGGCGGCCGGTTCCACCCGGGCCGCGGGCATCGCCGGCAGCAGCACCTCGGCCTCCTCCGTCCGCTGGCGCGGCAGCGGAGCCGCGGCGCGCAGCGGGCGCGGTCCCGAGACCACCGCGTAGTCCTGCCCCAGGAACGGCGGCTCGATCACACCGGGATCCTCGCCGAGCGCCAGCTGCACAGCGGCCCAAGGGGCGTTCACCCCGCACTGCGACAGCTGGTGCAGGCCGCCCGCCGCGCGCGTGTTGACGTCCAGCAGCACCGGACGGCCCTCGTACATGCGGAACTGGATGTTGGACAGATAGTGCAGCCCGAATCCCTCCGCGATCAGCCGCGCGGGCTCCAGCCACTGCTCGCGCAGCGTGAAGCCGCGCCGCCGGCCCTTCTTCGTGCGGCCTATCGCCAGCCGGACCCGGTTGTCCGGACCGGTCAGGCAGTCGACCGACACCTCCGGCTCCTCCAGGCGCGGCATGACCAGCCAGTCGACCGGCTCCTCGGCCCTGCGCAGGGCGTCGACCACCAGGTCCAGCTGCACGTGCGGCCCGGGGAAGCCGCTCAGGTGCGTCAGCGAGAAGGGGGCGCGGGTGATGATCCGGAAACCGACGCCGCCCGCGCCGACGGCCGGCTTGAAGCACGCTTTGTGCCCGGCCGCCTCCAACTCCTCTACGGCAGAAAGGAGTTCGTCCGCCGTGCGAACCCGCCACCACGGCGGCACCGGGACGCCGACCGAGCGGACCGCCTCGTACGCGGTCGCCTTGTCCTCGAAGACGGCCACCGCCTCCGGCGTCGGCGCCAGCAGCGCCGTACCCACCGCCGCGAACTCGGCGCGGTGCGCCACGATCGCCGCCTGGTTCAGCCGGGGCACGAAGACGTCGATGCTCCGCCGCGCGCACTCCGCGAGGGCGTACTCGACGTACGCGGCCGGGGACAGGCCCTCCGGCTCCATCGCGGCCGTGTCGGCGGCGGCCAGCACGGGGGAGTCGGCGTCACCGTGGGTGGCATGGATCTCGACCGCGCGATCGCTGGGATTTCTCCGCAGCTGTTCAATGAAGAACACGTTCTCCGCGTACGTGCGGTTGAGCCAGACGCGTACGCGAGAGACCATGCGGGCCGCCTTTCACGGTTTTCGGGCACGACACAGTGGCCCGTGCCCGGGCAGGAGAGAGGAAGGGACACCAAACCGCCCTGGTTAAGGGGACGTTGGGCGGTGGTGTTGGGGCGATCATACGGCTTTCAAAGGCGTGTTCGTGCAACGCGGGTGTTACGGAATCCGCAGGGCCGCTCCGCGGCTCCGCGACCCTCGCGCGGTGGCCCGGCGGCGGTCCCGCGGCGCCCCGGCCGCCACCCGCCCGCGCAGGTGCTTGCCCCTCGCCGGGCGTGTGTGCTGTGGTGGTGGCGACGGCGGACGCGGAAGGGGCGCGCGGTGGAATCGACGGCCGGGGACGGACAGCTGCTGGCCATCAGCGACCTGCACATCACCTACCCGGAGAACCGCGCCCTCGTCGAGCGGATGCGCCCGCACACCGACGACGACTGGCTGATCGTGGCCGGGGACATCGCCGAGACCGTCGCCGACATCCGCTGGACCCTGACCACCCTCGCGGACCGCTTCCGCAAGGTCCTGTGGGCACCCGGCAACCACGACCTGTGGACCCACCCCAAAGACCCCGTCACCCTGCGCGGTGTCGCCCGCTACGAGCACCTCGTCGCCCTCTGCCGGGAACTGGGCGTGACCACACCCGAGGACCCGTACCCGGTGTGGGAGGGCCCCGGCGGACCGGTCGCCGTGGCACCGCTGTTCCTGCTCTACGACTACTCCTTCCTGCCGGCCGGATGCGCCACCGAGGCGGAGGGCCTCGCCTACGCGGAGAGCACCGGCATCGTCTGCAACGACGAGTACCTCCTGCACCCGGACCCCTACCCGTCCCGCGCGCACTGGTGCCGCGCCCGCGTCGCCGCGACCGAGCGCAGGCTCGCCGAGCTGCCGGCCGGCCTGCCGACGGTCCTCGCCAACCACTACCCGCTGGACCGGCACCCGATGGACGTGCTGTGGCACCCGGAGTTCGCCATGTGGTGCGGCACCACTCTCACCGCCGACTGGCACCGCCGGTTCCGCGCCACCGCCATGGTCTACGGTCATCTGCACATCCCGCGGACCACCTGGCTCGACGGGGTCCGCTTCGAAGAGGTCTCCGTGGGATACCCCCGCGAATGGCGCAAGCGCCCGGAACGCCCGGGACGGCCGCGCCGCGTACTGCCGATGGAGGTCGGGCCCGGTGATCGAGGAACTGCTCCCGGTGTCGGTGACGGCCGTGGAAGCGTTCGGTGACCCGGCCGGCGACCCGGAGGCCCAGGAGTCCGCGCTCTACCCCGAGGAGAAGCTCCTCGTGGCGCGCGCGGTGGACAAACGGCGCCGCGAGTTCACGTCCGTCCGCGTGTGTGCCCGGCGCGCCATGGAGAAGCTCGGTGTCCCGCCCCAGCCGGTGCTCACCGGCGAACGCGGCGCCCCGCGGTGGCCCGACGGGCTGGCCGGCAGCATGACCCACTGCGACGGCTACCGCGCCGCCGCGCTCGTACGCACCACGGACCTGGCCTCCCTCGGTATCGACGCCGAACCGCACGCGGCCCTGCCGGACGGGGTCTTTGGCGCCATCGCGGTCGGGCCCGAGCGGGAGAGGCAGACCACCCTGGGTGCCGGCCGGCCCGAGGTCCACTGGGACCGGTTGCTGTTCAGCGCCAAGGAGTCCGTGTACAAGGCGTGGTTCCCCCTCACCCGGGCGTGGCTCGACTTCTCCGAGGCCGACATCGAACTGGTCCCCGATCCGGGACACGCCACGCGCGGCGGGTTCCACGCCCGGCTCCTCGTCCCGGGGCCGGTGGTGGGCGGCACCCGCCGTGGTGCGTTCGAGGGCCGCTGGCTGGTCGAGGACGGCCTGGTGCTGACGGCGGTGTCCGTCCCGCACACCTGAGCGGACGGCGGACGGCGGACGGCTGAGGGCCGGAAGGCAGAAGGTGCACGGCGGACCATGGAGGACGCCCGGCTGACGGCGGGCGGTGGAGAACGCGCGGCTGACGGTGAAGGACGCACGGGGGGCGACGGCCGCCACGGCGTGCGTCCGCCTCACTCCTGTGGGCACCATTCGCGGACCAGCCGGAAGAAGTCCTCCTCGTTGCCCGAGAGGCCGGCCCGCGCCAGCGCCACCTCCGCCTCGGCGAGCACGGAGGGTGGTACGACGACGGGTCCACTGCCGCCGGGTGGTCCGTCGAAGACGGCGCGCACGGTGTGCAGCAGCCTCAGATAGGCCTGGACGGCGGTGCGCTCACGGTCGGTCAGTACGGCGGTGGGCATCGGTCGGCTCTCCCCGGTCGGCGTCACGGATCGCGCGCCCTGCGGCGCCGCGCACCGCGGTGTACGGCGCACATGTCCAGCTTGCCGCTCACCACTGACAACGCACCGGCTCCCGCCTCGCCGCTTCCCCCGACCGGCGGTCCGCGCGGCAGGGTTCGCCCGCTCAGCGGATGCGGAAGGGTGCCTGAAGCCGCGTGGTCCCGCGCGCGCCGCATGGTCCCGCGCGCCGCCGGCGGGCCGCGCCCGGCGGGAGGGGAGAAGGCGCCGGCGGGGAGAAGGCGCAGAGTGGCCGGCGAAACCCGGCCGACCGTCGGCCCGCCGTGCCGCCGTGCCGCGTGCCGCCGGAAACAGGTGTGGGCAGCGGCGGAGGGCGCCGGTGCGTCTGTGGGCGTGATCGGTACGGACACGGTGAGCGGCGTGGGTGGTCCGCCGGCCCCGGCCGGTCCGCTCAGTTCAGCCCGGAGAGCCCCGCGCCCCCCGGATACCCCAGCGACGCCTCGATGCGGCCCGCCACATCGTCCCGCTGCACCGGGCCGCGCAGGGCCGAACCCGTCATCCGGGTGCGGAGTTTGCTGGCCAGGAGCAGCCCGAAGGCCTCGGCCTCCCGTTCCTCGGCCTGCTCGAAGCGGGTGCGGGCGGCGATCCGGTGCACGGCGGCCTGGAGCGCGGCGCGGTCGGTGCCCTCGCCCAGCAGGCGGGCGGCGCCCTGCACGCCCGGTCCGGTGTGCTGGTGTGTGCCGTGGTCGGCCTGCATGTGCCACAGCTCGTGGCCGAGGATCACCAACTGGTGGTCGGGGGCGGTGCGTTCCTCGACGACCACCAGGTCACGGTCGGCCATGTCCAGCCACAGTCCGCTCGCGGTGCCGGGCGGGAAGGCGGCCGTACGGAACTGCACCGGCCGGCCGCGCCGACGGCTCATCGCCTCGCACAGCGCGCCGTACAGCTCGTGCGGCGGGGTCTGCGCGGGCAGGGTCAACTCCCCGGCCAGTTCGGTGCACAGCCGCCGCATCTCCCTGCCGATGCCCACAGTCCTCCTCCGGCTCACGACTCGGGCCGTTTGACGCTCTCCAGGAGCATGTCGAGCCACTCGGCGACCTTGTCCCGGTGCTGGTCGGTGGGCAGTTGAGCGGCTCGCCAGGCGATCCCGCGCACCCCGTGGTCCTGGAGCAGCCGCTCCAGCGGATCGTCGGCGGCGCGGGCCGCCGCCCGCTCCCGGTCGGCGAGCTTCTGCAGCAGTTCCTGCTCGGTGCGCTGCAGCGCGCCCGCGAGCGCCTCCGGGTCCTCGGCCGTCAGGAAGCCCGCGTGGACCCGGAAGAACCGCTGGAGCGCGTCGCAGTGCTCCATGGTGGGCCGCCGGTCGCCGTTGATGAGGGCGCCGGCCTGCTGGCGGGACATGCCCGCGCCGTCGGCGATCTCCTGCTGGGTGTACTTGCGGCTGCCCGGCTTCAACCGGGTGCGGCGCAGCAGGTCGAGGCGCTGCAGGAAGCGGGCCTGGACGTCGGGTTCACCGGCCGGGCGGCCGCCGAGCAGGGCCTTGACCACCGGCTCGGGGACACCGCAGGACACGGAGAGCCGTGTGATGTCGAAGACCTCGCCGTGCGGCACGCCGAGCCGGTCGGCGAGCGCGGTGACGCGGGCGACGACGGCCGGCAACTGAGCGGTCGCCGTGGCGCCCGGTTCCTCGTAGCCATCCGTCACCGACAGAACTCCTACGTCTCTTGAGGGTTTCTGATGCGTCCGTAGCTTTTCGTGTGTGGTCGCCGTGAACTTCCCGGAGAGTATCGGGTGCTTCGAACTCACATCCAGGTCTCGCCACAACTGTGGCGAATTTCAGCCGTCAACCGACATGAAATGCCACGATAGTTGACACGGCTCACGTCGGAGCAGCAGGATCACAGAGCCGCGAGAAGGCCGCAGAGGCAAGAGGGGTGACCTCCCGATGGCACATCAGGCAGGAGGGCAGTGGCCGGCGCCGCGGCCCGTCCCCGACAGCTTCGAGACCCAGGCGTATCTCCAGGACTACGCCGCACTGGTGGAGGCCGCGCCCTTCCCGTCCTTCGTCGTGGACCACGGCTGGAACGTGCTGATGGCCAACGTCGCCTTCGAGACACTCTTCCGCGGGGTCGGCGCACATCCCACGGCCATGCCCAGGGACAACTTCCTGCGGTTCGTCCTCTTCCACCCGGAAGCGGGCCAGATCCTCGGCGAGCACGAGCCGGGCTGGTGCCTGCCGATGCTGGCCCAGCTCAAGGCCGCCGTGGAGGGCCACGGTCACGACCACGACGTGCAGGCGATCCGCCGGGACGTCGGGCACGACCCGATCATGGAGGCCGCCTACCGGCAGGGCCTGCCGCACTGGATCCGCGCCGTCGGCGAGTCGGCGACCCGGCTCGACGGCGCCGTACGCCTCCTGCTCCACCCGGACCCGCGCCGCGGCCCCACCGAATGCCGCATCGTCGACGAGACGCCCCCGGCCCTGCGGGACCTCGGTCACCGGCGTCTGACCATGATCCTGCGCGACGCCCGCCGTCCGGCGTCGGCCCCGCGCAGGGCGCGCCGGTCGGCCGCCGGGGGAGCGCATCTGACGGTCGTCCCGTCGTCCCAGGACTGACCCGGCCCCGTCGGCGTTCAGGTCGCCGACGGCGCCGGGTCGAACACCCCCCGCGCCCGTAGTCGCCTCACTGTCGTCCGTGATCCGTTTACGCAAACGGCTTGCGTCGCTTGCGCTACTCTTGCGCACATGACGCGACGACTTGCGGAAGTGGCGAAGAAGGTCGGAGTCAGCGAGGCCACGGTCAGCCGGGTGCTCAACGGCAAGCCCGGAGTCTCCGAAGCCACCCGGCAGGCGGTCCTCACCGCCCTCGACGTCCTCGGCTACGAGCGGCCCACCCAGCTGCGCGGCGAGCGTGCCCGGCTCGTCGGCCTGGTCCTGCCCGAGCTGCAGAACCCCATCTTCCCCGCGTTCGCCGAGGTCATCGGCGGTGCGCTCGCCCAGCTCGGGCTGACCCCGGTGCTGTGCACGCAGACCAAGGGCGGCGTCTCGGAGGCGGACTACGTCGACCTGCTGCTGCACCAGCAGGTCTCCGGCGTCGTCTTCGCCGGCGGCCTGTACGCGCAGGCGGACGCGCCGCACGACCACTACCGGCTGCTCGCCGATCGCAACATCCCGGTCGTGCTGGTCAACGCGGCCATCGACCACCTCGGCTTCCCGGCCGTCTCGTGCGACGACGCCGTCGCCGTCGAGCAGGCGTGGCGGCACCTGGCCTCGCTCGGCCACGAGCGGATCGGCCTGGTCCTCGGCCCCGGCGACCACGTGCCCTCCGCGCGCAAGCTGGCCGCCGCGCGTGCGATCGCCGGCGACCTGCCGGACGAGTTCGTCGCGCGGGCCATCTTCTCGGTCGAGGGCGGGCACGCGGCCGCCGCCCGGCTGATCGACCGCGGCGTCACCGGCATCATCTGCGCCAGCGACCCGCTCGCCCTCGGCGCCGTCCGGGCCGCCCGCCGCAAGGGCTGCGCCGTCCCCGGCCAGGTCTCGGTCGTCGGCTACGACGACTCGGCCTTCATGAACTGCACCGAGCCCCCGCTGACCACCGTGCGCCAGCCCATCGAGGCCATGGGCCGCGCGGCCGTGGAACTGCTGCACGCGCGGATCCAGGGCACCGCCGTACCCGCCGAGGAGCTGCTGTTCGAGCCGGAACTGGTCGTCCGCGGCTCCACCGCGCAAGTGCCGCGCGACTGAGATCGAGAAGGTCCAGCTCGCTGTCGATTAATTGCATATCGCGCGCGACATCTTGCGGCCCGCCGTTGTCGGTGCTTGAGTGTGCGGCACCCACCGCTCACCGCTCCCGCCTCCGAGGGGTCCACCGAGATGAGAAGCACCGGGTTCCGCCATCGTCGTACCGTCCTGGCCGTCGGCGTCTGTTCCTCGCTCGCCCTCGCCGTCTCGGCCTGCGGGTCGGGCGACGAGGGATCGGCGGGCGGCAAGACCCGCATCACCGTGAACTGCGAACCGCCCAAGAGCGCGAAGATCGACCGCGGGTTCTTCGACGCGGACACCGCCGCCTTCGAGAAGGCGAACCCGGACATCGACGTCGTCGCGCACGACGCCTTCCCCTGCCAGGACCCCAAGACCTTCGACGCCAAGCTCGCCGGCGGCCAGATGGAGGACGTGTTCTACACGTACTTCACCGACGCCCGGCACGTCGTCGACATCAACCAGGCCGCGGACCTCACCCCGTACCTCAAGGAACTCAAGAGCTACGACAGCATCAGCAAGCAGCTGCGGGACATCTACACCGTGGACGGGAAGGTCTACGGCATCCCCCGCACCGGCTACTCGATGGGCCTGATCTACAACCGCGCGCTCTTCCAGAAGGCCGGCCTCGACCCCGACCGGGCGCCCGCCACCTGGGACGAAGTACGCGCCGACGCCACGAAGATCGCCGCACTCGGCGGCGGCACCGTCGGCTACGCCGACTACAGCGCGCAGAACCAGGGCGGCTGGCACTTCACCGCCGAGCTGTACTCCCAGGGCGGCGACGTCGTCAGCGCCGACGGCAAGAAGGCCACCGTCGACACCCCCGAGGGCCATGCCGTGCTGCGGAACCTGCACGACATGCGGTGGACCGACGACTCCATGGGCAGCAAGCAGCTCCTCGTCATCAACGACGTGCAGCAGCTGATGGGTTCGGGCAAGCTCGGCATGTACCTCTCCGCGCCCGACAACATCCCGATCCTGGTCAAGGAGAAGGGCGGCGACTACAAGGACCTCGCCCTCGCCCCCATGCCCGGCGGCAAGGGCACCCTGATCGGCGGCGACGGCTACATGTTCAACAAGCACGACACCCCCGCCCAGATCCGCGCCGGCCTGAAGTGGCTCGACCACATGTTCCTCACCCCGGGCAAGGGCTTCCTCGGCGACTACGCCCGCGCGAAGAAGACCGACTCACCCGTCGGCCTCCCCGAGCCGCGCCTGTTCACCGGCGCCGCCGACGCCAAGGACCAGCAGGTCAAGAAGGCCAACGCCAATGTGCCGGTGGAGAACTACCAGGCCTTCCTGGACGGCAACCAGAGCCTCCGGATGAAGATCGAGCCGCCGTCCGCCCAGCAGATCTACTCCGTCCTCGACGGTGTAGTCTCCGCCGTCCTCACCAAGAAGGACGCGGACATCGACCAGCTCCTCAAGGACGCGTCCGGCAAGATCGACAGCATCCTCGCCCGGAGCTGACCGCCATGACGAAGACGGCCGAGCGGCGCGGCGCCGACCGGGGGACCGTGCGCCCGGTCCCGGCGCCCGCGCCGGCGCGGGGACCCGGGCGACGCCGGCTCCGCGACCAGGTACAGGCCTACGGCTTCCTCCTCGGCGGCCTGGTCTGCTTCACCCTGTTCTCCTGGTACCCGGCGATCCGCGCGGTCGTCATCGCCTTCCAGAAGTACACGCCGGGCTCGGCCCCGGAGTGGGTCGGCACCGCCAACTTCACCCGTGTGCTGCACGATCCGGAGTTCACGGCGGCCTGGCGCAACACCCTCACCTTCACCCTGCTCGCCCTCCTCCTCGGCTTCGCCGTCCCCTTCGTCCTCGCCCTCGTCCTCAACGAACTGCGCCACGCCAAGGCCTTCTTCCGGGTCGTGGTCTACCTGCCGGTGATGATCCCGCCGGTGGTCAGCGCCCTGTTGTGGAAGTGGTTCTACGATCCCGGGGCCGGCCTCGCCAACGAGACGCTCCGCTTCCTGCACCTGCCCACCTCCGACTGGTCCAACGGCGCCGACACCGCGCTCGTCTCCCTGGTGATCGTGGCCACCTGGGCCAACATGGGCGGCACCGTCCTCATCTACCTGGCGGCCCTGCAGTCCATCCCCGGCGAGCTGTACGAGGCCGCCGAACTGGACGGCGCGAACCTGCTCCAGCGCGTCCGGCACGTCACGGTCCCGCAGACCAGGTTCGTGATCCTGATGCTGATGCTCCTTCAGATCATCGCCACCATGCAGGTGTTCACCGAGCCGTTCGTCATCACCGGCGGCGGCCCCGAGAACGCCACCGTCACCGTCCTCTACCTCATCTACAAGTACGCCTTCCTCTACAACGACTTCGGTGGAGCCTGCGCGCTCAGCGTCATGCTGCTGCTCCTGCTCGGCGCCTTCTCCGCCGTGTACCTGCGGCTCACCCGCTCCGAGGGGGACGCATGAGCACCCGCACCCTGATCTCCCCGGCCACCCTCGCCCGGCCCCGCGGCAAGGCCGTCTACTGGACCGTGTTCACCGGCGTCGTGCTGCTCTTCGCGCTCGCCTTCCTCTTCCCGGTCTTCTGGATGGTCACCGGCGCGATGAAGTCCCCGGACGAGGTCGCCCGGACCCCGCCCACCCTCGTCCCGGAGCACTGGCACCTCACCGGCTACACCGACGCCTGGGACCTGATGCAGCTCCCGCAGCACCTGTGGAACACGGTGGTGCAGGCGGCCGGCGCCTGGGCGTTCCAGCTGGTGCTCTGCACGGCCGCCGCCTACGCCCTGTCCCGGCTGAAGCCGGCCTTCGGGAACGTGGTCCTCGGCGGCATCCTCGCCACCCTCATGGTCCCGGCCCAGGCGCTGGTCGTACCCAAGTACCTGACCGTCGCCGACCTGCCGCTGATCCACACCACCCTGCTCAACGACCCCCTCGGCATCTGGCTGCCGGCCGTCGCCAACGCCTTCAACCTCTATCTGCTCAAAAGGTTCTTCGACCAGCTGCCGCGCGACGTCCTGGAGGCGGCGGAGATCGACGGCGCGGGAAAGCTGCGCATCCTGTGGTCGGTCGTCCTGCCCATGTCGCGGCCCGTCCTCGGCGTCGTGTCCATCTTCGCGCTGGTCGCCGTCTGGCAGGACTTCCTGTGGCCGCTGATGGTCTTCTCCGACACGGACAAGCAGCCCATCAGCGTGGCCCTGGTCCAGCTGTCGCAGAACATCCAGCTCACCGTGCTCGTCGCCGCGATGGTGATCGCCAGCATCCCGATGGTGGCCCTGTTCCTCGTCTTCCAGCGGCACATCATCGCCGGAATCAGCGCGGGCAGCACCAAGGGCTGACCCGGCCGGCACCCCGAGACAGAAAGGCACGCACCGTGGGACAGCCCACCCCTGCCCGCAACTTCCCTACCGATGGGAACTGGTGGCGTTCCGCCGTCATCTACCAGGTGTACGTCCGCAGCTTCGCGGACGGCGACGGCGACGGCACCGGAGACCTCGCGGGAGTCCGCGCCCGCCTGCCCCACCTCGCCGGACTCGGCGTGGACGCGCTGTGGTTCAGCCCCTGGTACCCCTCACCCATGAAGGACGGCGGCTACGACGTCGCCGACTACCGTGCCGTCGACCGGGCCTTCGGCACCCTCGCCGAGGCCGAGAAGCTCATCGCCGAGGCATCTGAACTGGGCATCCGCACGATCGTCGACATCGTGCCCAACCACGTCTCCGACCAGCACCCCTGGTTCCGGGCAGCGCTCGCCGCGGGCCCCGGCAGCCCGGAGCGCGAGCTGTTCCACTTCCGGCCCGGACGCGGCGCGCGGGGCGAACTCCCGCCCAACGACTGGCCCTCGCAGTTCGCCGGCTCCACCGCTCCGGTGTGGACCCGCCTGCCCGACGGCGACTGGTACCTGCACCTGTTCACCCCCGAGCAGCCGGACCTCAACTGGGCCCACCCGGCCGTCCGCCAGGAGCACGAGGACATCCTGCGTTTCTGGTTCGAGCGCGGCGTCGCCGGGGTCCGCATCGACTCCGCGGCCCTGCTCGCCAAGGACCCGGACCTCCCCGACCTCGCCACCCACTCCGGCCCGCATCCCTTCGTCGACCGCGACGAACTGCACGACATCTACCGCTCCTGGCGGGCCGTCGCCGACGCCTACGACGGCGTGTTCGTCGGCGAGGTGTGGCTCCCCGACGCCGAGCGCTTCGCCCGCTACCTGCGCCCCGGCGAACTCCACACCGCCTTCAACTTCGCCTTCCTGTCCTGCCCCTGGGACGCCGGACGGCTGCGCGCCGCCATCGACACCACCCTCGCCGAACACGCTCCCGTCGGCGCCCCGGCCACCTGGGTCCTGTGCAACCACGACGTCACGCGCACGGTCACCCGGTACGGCCGCGAGGACACCGCCTTCGACTTCGCCACGAAGGCCTTCGGTACCCCGACCGACCTGGAACTCGGCACCCGCCGGGCCCGCGCCGCCGCCCTGCTCTCCCTGGCGCTGCCCGGCTCGGTGTACCTGTACCAGGGGGAGGAACTGGGGCTGCCGGAGGCGGAGATCCCGGTGGAGCGCATACAGGATCCGATGCACTTCCGATCCCAGGGCGCCGACCCCGGCCGTGACGGCTGCCGGGTACCGCTGCCCTGGACGGCCGGCGAGCCGTACGCGGGATTCGGCTCACGCGAGGAGCCGTGGCTGCCGCAGCCGGCCGGCTGGGCGTCGTACGCGGCCGACCGCCAGCAGCGGGACCCCTCCTCCATGCTCGCCCTCTACCGTGCGGCCGTCGCCGCCCGCCCCGTCTTCGGTGACGGCCCCCTGACCTGGCTGCCCGCCCCCGACGGCGTCCTCGCCTTCTCCCGCGCGGACGGCGCGCGGTGCGTGGTGAACCTCGCCCCCACCCCCGTCGACCTCCCCGCGCACTCCGAGCCCCTGCTGACCAGCGGCCCCCTGGACGACGCCGGCCGGCTGCCACAGGACACGGCGGCCTGGCTGCGCGCCTGAGCCGCACCCGCACCACTGCTATCCCGGCACCCCCACCACGAAGGGATCAGCACATGCACACCAGCACCGCCAGACATGTCAGGCGCATGCCGGCAATCGGCGCGGTCGTCGCCCTCGCCGCCGGAATGCTCGTCACCGTGGCCCCCGCCGCGCACGCCGCCGCCGGCGCCACGCTCCCCTTCACCTCCGTCGAGGCGGAGTCGGCGAGCACCACCGGCACGAAGACCGGCCCCGACAACACCCAGGGCACCGTCGCCTCCGAGGCCTCCGGCCGTCAGGCCGTACGGCTCACCTCCGGTCAACGGGTCGAGTTCACCGTGCCTCGCGCGGCCAACGCCGTGAACGTCTCGTACAACGTCCCCGACGGCCAGTCCGGCTCCCTCAACGTGTACGTCAACGGCACGAAGATCGCCAAGACGCTGCCGGTGACGTCCAAGTACTCCTACGTCGACACCAGCTGGATCGCGGGCGCGAAGACGCACCACTTCTTCGACAACGCCCGCCTGCTGCTGGGCCAGAACGTCCAGGCCGGCGACAGGATCGCCTTCGAGTCCACCGGCACCCAGGTCACCGTCGACGTCGCCGACTTCGAGCAGGTCGCGGCGGCGGCAGGCCAGCCCGCCGGCTCGGTGTCCGTCGTCTCCAAGGGGGCCGACCCCAGCGGAAACGGCGACTCCACCCAGGCCTTCCGGGACGCCATCGCCGCCGCCCAGGGAGGAGTGGTGTGGATCCCGCCCGGCGACTACCGGATCACCTCCTCGCTCAGCGGCGTGCAGAACGTGACGCTCCAGGGCGCGGGCAGCTGGTACTCGGTCGTGCACACCTCCCGCTTCATCGACCAGTCCGGCTCCTCCGGCGGCGTCCACATCAAGGACTTCGCCGTCATCGGTGAGGTCACCGAGCGCGTCGACTCCAGCCCCGACAACTTCGTCAACGGCTCGCTCGGCCCCAACTCGTCCGTCTCCGGCATGTGGCTGCAGCACCTGAAGGTCGGGCTCTGGCTGACCGGCAACAACGACAACCTGGTGGTGGAGAACAACCGCATCCTCGACACCACCGCCGACGGCCTCAACCTCAACGGCAACGCGCACGGCGTCCGGGTCAGCAACAACTTCCTGCGCAACCAGGGCGACGACTCGCTCGCCATGTGGTCGCTGAACTCGCCGGACACGAACTCCAGCTTCGTGAACAACACGATCTCCCAGCCCAACCTCGCCAACGGCATCGCCGTCTACGGCGGTTCGGACATCACGGTCAGCAACAACCTGGTCTCCGACACCAACGCCCTCGGCAGCGGCATCGCGATCTCCAACCAGAAGTTCCTCGACCCCTTCAGTCCGCTGGCCGGCACCATCACCGTCGACGGCAACACCCTGGTACGCGCCGGCGCGATGAACCCCAACTGGAACCATCCGATGGGCGCCCTGCGCGTCGACTCCTACGACAGCGCCATCAACGCCACCGTCAACATCACCAACACCACGATCACCGACAGCCCCTACAGCGCCTTCGAGTTCGTCTCCGGCGGCGGTCAGGGCTACCCGGTCAGGAACGTCAACGTGACCGGCGCGACCGTGAAGAACACCGGTACGGTCGTGGTCCAGGCCGAGGCGCAGGGCGCGGCCACCCTCCGCAACGTCACCGCCACCCAGACCGGCGCCGCCGGGATCTACAACTGCCCCTATCCGGCGAACTCCGGCTCCTTCACCCTCACCGACGGCGGCGGCAACTCCGGCTGGAACAGCACCTGGTCGGACTGCTCCACCTGGCCCCAGCCCGGCCAGGGCAACCCGGACCCCGACCCCGCCCGCAACCTCGCCAAGGGACGTCCCGCCACCGCGACCGGCTCCCAGGACGTCTACACCCCGGGCAAGGCGGTCGACGGGGATGCCAACTCCTACTGGGAGTCGGCCAACAACGCCTTCCCGCAGTCCCTCACGGTCGACCTCGGCTCCCCCTACGCCGTCCGCCGGCTGGTGCTGAAGCTGCCGCCGTCCACGGCGTGGGGCGCCCGCACCCAGACCATCACCGTGCTCGGCAGCACCGACGGCTCGTCCTTCGCGACCGTGTCCGGCGCACAGGGCTACCGCTTCGACCCGGCCACCGGCAACACGGCCACGGTCTCGCTGCCCAGCGGCACCTCCCTGCGCCACCTCCGGCTGACCGTCAGCGCCAACACGGGCTGGCCGGCCGGGCAGTTCAGTGAGGTGGAGGCCTACCTGACGCCGTGACCGGTGTCCGTCGCGCCGACCGGGCCGGGCATGAAGGGCCGTTCCGCCTCCGTGCCCGGTTCAGCGGCGCAGCTCCGCGTGCGCCGTCTCCGGCATGCGCAGGTACACCAGCGAGGAGACGAGGCACAGCGCGGCGACGTACCAGGGGAAGAGCCCGGAGTGGCCCAGATCCTTGAAGAGCGTGCCGACGTACGGGGCCGTACCGCCGAAGAGGGCGACGGTCAGCGAGTAGGGAAAGCCGATACCGGCCGCGCGCACCCGGGGCGGGAACACCTCGGCGTTCACGGCCGCGCTGACCGAGGTGAAGCCGGTCAGCAGCACCATGCCCGCGCACTGCACGAGCAGCAGCGTCGTGAACGAGTCGCGCAGGGCGTGCAGCAGGGGCACCGCGAGCAGGGCGAATCCCAGGCCGAAGAAGAGGAGCACCGGCCGGCGGCCGAACCGGTCGGAGAGCAGCCCGCCGAGCGGCTGGAGCAGGCCGAAGAAGGCGAGCGAGATCGTGCCGGCGAGAAGGGCGTCCGACTTCGCGACGCCCGCGTTGAGTTCCGCGTAGGTCGGCAGGTACGACGTCCAGGTGTAGTAGGCGATGGTGCCGCCCGCCGTGATGCCGCAGATCAGCAGGGACTCGCGAGGATGGCGGCGCAGGGCCTCGAACAGGCCCGGCCGGGGCGCCTGTCGCTGCTCCGCGCTCCTGGTCTCGTGCGCGCCCTGCCGGATCCAGAAGCCCACCAGGCTGAGCACGGCACCGAGGACGAACGGAACGCGCCAGCCCCAGCCGTTCATCTGCCCGCCGTCGAGCGTGTCCACGAGCAGCGTGGCGATGCCGGACGCGAGGAGCTGTCCGGCGGTCGTGGAGACGTACTGGAAACTGGAGAACAGGCCGCGCCGTCCCGGCCGGGCCGACTCGACCAGGAACGTCGTCGAGGCCGCGAACTCGCCGCCCACCGACAGGCCTTGCAGGAGCCGGGCGAGCACCAGGACGACCGGGGCGAGGACACCCGTCGCCGCGTAGGTCGGCGTCAGGCCGACCAGCAGACTGCTGCCGCCCATCAGCAGGATGGTGACCGTGAGGGCCGCGCGCCGCCCGCGCCGGTCCGCGATCGCGCCCATGAGCAGTCCGCCGACCGGCCGCATGAAGAAGCCGACCGCGAAGACGGCGAAGGTCGACAGGAGCGGGACCAGTGAGTTGTCCGCGCTCCGCGGGAAGACCGCGGCCGCGATGTACGTCGCCAGGAACGTGTAGGTGTACCAGTCGTACCACTCCACGGCGTTGCCCACGGAGGCGGCGAGCAGTTGCCGTACGGGCCGCTTGGTCGGCAGGGGAGCCGTGTGTGTCTGTGTCATGTACCGGCCCTCCCCCTCCGGTGCGCCGGGCACACCTCACCGACCGCCGACTTTCACATGGGCGCCATCAGACCCTTCCCTGACGTTCGCCGCTTGACAACGGCCAGGGGTGCCCCACCGCACGATCCGGCGAAGTAGGAACCAGACCAGAAGTGTCCGCCCCACAGGTACCGGCGGGCGTGGTCTTGTTCGCCGTTGAACTGCTTCAGCTCGGCCTCGAAGCCGGCGCGGACCTCCCGAATGATCTCTTCGGTGCGGGGCGGCACGGCGTCGGTGAGCGCCTTCCGCCTGTACTTGGTGGCGAAAACCAAGTGAGCGTGCAGGTTGTAGACAACATGGCGACCGGTTCTGACATCGGGATCAGGGTTCCGGCGCGGTGACATAAACCAATGCCAGGTTCCCGATTGTGAGTCAAGCCGCCTTGGTCAAGCGGCAGTTCGGGCATCGTGCCCGGCTTGCGCTGTCTCCTGCCGGGGTTCGCGCAGCGGATGATCAGGCGCACGCGGCCCGCGCGATGTGGAACCTGCTGCACGCGTGGTGGCGGATGATGCCGAAGGAAGAGCGGACTCTCGCGAACGCCGACGCCGCGATTCGCCAGGCCCGCCAGGACATCGGCTTTCTCGCCGTCCTGCCCGCGCAGGCCGCGCAAGCGGTGCTCAAGACGTACTTCCAGGCGTGGAAGAACTGCTGGGACGGCCGCGCCGACGCCCCGGACTTCAAGGGCCGGCTCCGCACGGTGATGTCCGTGGACATTCCGCAGGGCCGGGACCTGAACATCACCCGCGTGCACCGCCGGTGGGGCATGGTCAACATTCCCAAGGTGGGCCGGGTCCGCTTCCGGTGGACCAAGGGCCTGCCCGTGGGCAAGCACGCCGACACGGAGAACCGGATCACCGGGGCACGACTGATCAAGGACGCGCTCGGCTGGCACATCGCCTTCCGTGTCCAGACCCTTCAGGGCAAGCCCGAGCCCCACCAGGGCCCGGACATCGGCATCGACGTGGGTGTCACCGTGCCCATCGCCCTCTCGGACGGCGAAACGTACGAGCACGGCGAGTGGCTGACCGGCAAGGAGAAGGCCAGGCTCCTGCACGTGGAGCAGCGTGCCGCGCAGCGTAAGCGGCACCGCAAGCCCGGCGAGCGCACCAGCGGCCGGCTGCACCGCACGTACGACCAGATCGCAGGACTCCGCGCGAAAGCCAAGCGCCGGGCCATGGACTGGCAGCATCGGACGACCACCGCCATCGCCCGCACGTACGGCACGGTCGTGGTCGAAGCACTCACCATCACGAACATGGTCAAGTCCGCCAGGGGAACGGTCGAAGAGCCGGGGAAGAACGTCGCCCAAAAATCTGGGCTGAACCGCTCCATCAGCGGGGAGGCCTGGGGGCGCACAGTCACCATGCTGGCGTACAAGACCGCTCAGCTCGGCGGCACCTTGGTCAAGGTCCCTGCCCCGGGCACCTCCCGGCGCTGCTCGGCGTGCGGCTTCACCACACCCGGCAGCCGGGAGTCCCAGGCCGTGTTCGTGTGCAAGAACCCGGACTGCGGCTGGTCGGGCAACGCCGACCACAACGCAGCCCGGAACGTCTTGCATCTGTACCGGATGGGCCTCGCGCTCGTTCCGGCTGCCGGGAGGGCAGTCGTCAGGCGCGCGAAGCGCGTCAAGCCCGCTACCGCAAGGTAAGCAGGAATCTCCCGGTCTCAGTCGGGAGAGCACTTCAATTCGACCAGTACCGCGACGCCGTACCCGGGGACCCCCTGTACGACAAGGCCCACACCGGCACGGACGCGCGACGGGGCGAGGGCCTCTTCGACCGGCTGAAGGCGGACGTACAGGCCGACGAACTGCCCCAGGTCTTCTGGATCGTCGCCCCCGAGGCCTTCACCGAGCATCCCGACTGGCCCGCAAGCTAGGGCGCCTGGTAGGCGACGTCGAACTCACCTTCACCCACAGGGGCGCCGACACGGTGCGGCTGAAGCTGGCCGACGGCTACGGCGGCAGCCCCGTCGCCGTGACCGTGCACCCCGGGGCGACCGTACGGCGGCGGATCGGCCTCGCGGCGAGCAGGCGCTGGTACGACCTCACGGTCACCTCAAACGCCGACCCGGGCTTCCTGCGCGGCTTCGCCGGCCACGTCGAGAACGGGCTCCCCGGCGTCAGCGACCCGGCCCTCGGCACCCCGTGAGCGTGCGATGAGCGCCGCTCCGTACAGACTGGTCAGGTACCGGTCATATCAGGGTAGTGTGCCCCGGTGACCACGCAATCGAACACTCCTGCAGGCTGGTATCCCGATCCGCACGGTGCGGCCCAGACGCTCCGGTACTGGGACGGCACGCAGTGGACCGAGCACACGAACCCGGCGCAGCAGGCCGCCGGTCAGCCCCCGCAGCAGCCGGCCGCGCCCCAGCAGGCAGCGCCGCAGGTCCCGCCGCAGCCGAGCGCCGACCCGAAGGTGCAGCGACAGGTGCAGCAGCAGGCCGGCGTCGCTGCGGGCGGCCCCGGCGGCGGCACCCTCTTCACCGAGCCGGTCCTGGTGGTGAACCAGAAGGCCAAGCTGATCGAGGTGACCAACGAGTACAAGGTCATGGACCAGGGCGGCCGCGAGATCGGCTCGGTCGTCGAGGTCGGGCAGAACCTGCTGAAGAAGATCCTGCGGTTCGTCTCCAGCATCGACCAGTTCATGACGCACAAGCTGGAGATCCGCGACGCCCACGGTCAGCCCCAGCTGGTGCTGACCCGGCCCGCGAAGATCTTCAAGTCCAAGGTCATCGTGACGCGCCCGGACGGTTCGCCGGTCGGTGAGATCGTCCAGCAGAACATGATCGGGAAGATCAACTTCGCGATGAACGTGAACGGCCAGAAGGTCGGCGCGATCAAGGCGGAGAACTGGCGGGCGTGGAACTTCGCCATCGTCGACCACGCGGACAACGAGGTCGCCCGGATCACCAAGACCTGGGAAGGTCTCGCCAAGACGCTGTTCACGTCGGCGGACAACTACGTCCTCCAGATCCACTACCAGCTGCCCGAGCCGCTGCTGAGCCTCGTGGTGGCGACGGCCCTGACCGTGGACACCGCACTCAAGCAGGACTCGCGAGGTCTGGGCTGAACACGTCCCACGGGGACACGGCGACGGCGGCCGGCGCGCGCGGAGAATCCGCACGCACCGGCCGCCGTCTTTCGCGCTCAGTGCGCGGTGAGGTGTCCGGGCTGTTCCGGCCGGCGGGGCGGTTCCGGCTGCCGGGGCCGCTGCCGCGGCACCAGCGCCGGCTCGGCCGTCGCCGTCGCCGGCTCCAGGGCCAGCACCGCCGCGACGGGATGCTCACCGTCGTGCGAGGGCTCGTCGTACCCGGGGCGCCCACGGCCGGCCGGGGTGTGCTCGGGCCGCCCGCGGCCGGCCGGGGCGTACGCGGGTCGGTCGTGTCCGGCACCGTCGCGCTCGGGCACCTCGTGCGCGGTGCCGGACCCGGGCGTCACCCGGGTCAGCAGGATCACACCCCAGGCGGAGAGGGCGGCCCCGGCCAGCGCCAGCAGAACGCCGTCGGCGCCCCCCTGGAGCCCCTGGCCGAGCAGGGTCAGACCGATGACGGCGGCGGCCACGGGGTTGGCCAGGGTGACCACGGCCAGCGGCGCGCCGAGGCCGCCGCGGTAGGCCGTCTGCGCCAGCAGCAGCCCGCCGGTGGCGAACGCGGCGACGAGGACGGCGACCACGACCACCTCGACGCTCAGCACCGGCCCCGAACGGTCGGTGGCCGCCACGGTCACCGTCTGGGTGAGCGCGGAGGCGACACCCGAGGCGAAACCGGAGGCGGTGGCGTGCCGCAGGCCGGGCCGGGTACCGGGCCAGGACAGCACGCCGATCGCGGCAGCCGTCGTACCGGCGACCACCAGCGCCTCGGTCATGCCCAGCACCCGTGACGGCGCCGGCCCCGAGGCGGAGATCAGCAGCGCGCCGAGCCCCACCAGCGTCAGCCCCGTGCCTCGCCACTCCATCGCACTGACCCGCCGGCCGGCCGCGCGCGCCCCGAGCGGCACCGCCGCGACGAGGGTGAGCGCGCCCAGCGGCTGCACCAGGGTGAGCGGTCCGTACTTCAGGGCCACGGCGTGCAGCAGCGCGGCGGCGGCGTTCAGGCCGACCGACGACCACCAGGAAGGGGTGCCGAGGAGCCTCGCCAGGCCGGCGCCGGCGTTGCGGGCGGCCAGGCGTTCCTGGGCGACGGCGGCCAGGGCGTAGGCGACGGCCGAGACCAGGGACAGGCCCACGGCGACCAGTGCGGCGGTGTTCATCGGCCCGCTCCCACCAGGCCGGTGTCCTGGGGGGTGAGCTGTCCCGTGCCACGCCCCGCGGTGCTCGCGGTCCGGTGCGGCGGGTGGACGACCGCGAGGGCGGTGCCGAGCAGGGCCGTCGCGATGATCGAGTCGACCCAGTAGTGGTTCGCGGTGCCCACGATGACCAGCAGGGTGACCAGCGGGTGCAGCAGCCACAGCCAGCGCAGGTGCGACCGGGTGGCCACGATCAGGCCGATCGCCACCATCAGGGCCCAGCCGAAGTGCAGCGAGGGCATCGCTGCGTACTGGTTGGAGAGGTGGTCGCCGGCGGGCGGGCCGTAGACGGAGGGGCCGTAGACCCGGGCCGTGTCGATCAGGCCGATGCCGGACAGCATGCGCGGCGGGGCCAGCGGGAACGCGAACGGGAACACCAGGGCCGCGCCGGTCACCGCCGCCAGGACCCGGCGGGCCCACACGTAGTGCGCGGGGCGGCGCAGGTACGTCCAGACCAGGAAGGCCACGGTGGCGGGGAAGTGGACCGTCGCGTAGTAGGTGTTCGCCACGTGGACCAGGGCGTCGCTGTGCAGCAGCGCCGACTGGACGCCGGTCTCGCCGGGGAGGTGGAGGGTCCTCTCCAGATCCCACACGCCGTGTGCGTTGTCCAGGGCGAGGCGGGTGTGGCCGATGGCCAGCCGCCGGCCCTCCTTGTAGACGAGGAAGAGCCCCGCGACGAGCAGGAACTCGCGTATCAGCGGCGGGCGCGCCGCGACTGTCGCGTCCGGCTCTGGATCCGCAGGCTCGGTGGGGTCATTCATCCCCGGCCCTTTCATGGCAGTGGTGCTTGTGGTGGTGCTGTGCCGAGCCCCGGGCCGAGGTCCGAACTCAGCGATACGTCGCCGTACCGATACGGTAGTGTACCGATACGTCGCCGTACCGGTACACTGACGTATCGATTGAGGTGCGACACACTGGAAGCAGGTGTGGCGCGGTCCTGGGGCGCAGCCGGGGCGGGCCGTACGGGAGTGAGGAGGAGCCGCGCATGACGTCGCAGGCCGCTGAGGGACCGGAGGCGGTCGCCGCCGCGCGTCGCTCCAAGATCACTCCTGAACGCGAGCGGGAGTTCTTCGACGCCGTCCTGGAGCAGATCCGCGAGTGCGGCTACGACTCCGTGACGATGGAGGGCATCGCCGCCAGCACCCGGTGCAGCAAGTCCACGCTCTACCGGCAGTGGAAGACCAAGCCCCAGTTCGTCGCCGCCGCGCTGCGCTCCAGCCGCCGGGTACGCTTCGCCGGGATCGACACCGGCTCGCTCGCCGAGGACCTGCGCCAGGCCGCGCGGGCCGCGGGTGACTGGTCCACCAAGGACACCAAGCTGCTGCAGGCGCTGGGGCACGCGGTCACGGCCGACGAGGAGCTGGCCCAGGCGCTGCGCGAGGCGCTCATCCTCCCCGAACTCGCCGCGCTCCAGGAGATCATCGGGCGGGGCGTGGCGCGGGGCGAGGTGGCCGCGGACCATCCGGCGCTGGAGTACATCCCCGCCATGATCTTCGGTGTCCTGCGGGTACGCCCCGTGCTCTGCGGGCAGTACGGCGACGCCGAATACCTCGTCCGGTTCGTGGAGGCGGCGGTCCTGCCCACCCTCGGACTGACATGAAGCCCAGGCCGCCGTTCAACGGGATGACTGAACGGTGACCTGCTCGCGCCGCACCGTGGGGACGGGGGCGGCGCGCACCCCCGGCCGGGTGGGGTTCCTCTTGAGCGGAGAGGCGCCCTGCCCGGCCGTTCGACTTGAGCGGAGAGGCGCCAGCCCAGCTGTTCGACGTTTGTCGGGGCCGTCGGGCGGGCGCCGCCTCGGAGGCCCCGAGGCGGCGCCCGCCCGTCTCAGGCGTTCTGGCCGCTCCCGTCGCCGGACGACGCCTCGATGCCCTTGAGGATCTCGTCCATGACCGATGTCGGTCGGCCGACGTCCAGGCCGAAGCGCACCACCAGGATGCGCCGGGCGTCCTGCGGTGAGGGGAAGGCGACCGACTCGACGTAGCCGTCGGCGCCCTTGCTGGTGACCGCTTTCCAGCGCACCAGGTACCCCTTCTGCCCGGCCACCGTGACCGCCCGGGAGGCCAGCACCTCGTGCGAGGTCAGGCTCCCGTAGGTGGTGCCGCCGTACGCGTGCTCGGCGTTGGCCGCGATGTCCGCCTTGGCGACCGCCTCGGCCGTGTCGCCCTTGGTGCCCAGGTCCTCCGCCGACGCCGAGTAGGCGCCCCCGGCGGTACACGTCTCCTGACTGTTGCCCGGGCACTTGTAGGCGTCGTCCGAGGTCACCTGCGCGCCGGCGGCGAGCGGCTCGCCCGTCCACCCCCGCGGCACCGGCAGGCTGATCCCGTTGACCTGGTCCGGCACGGTCCCGCCGCCCTTGACCTTCGGCACCCCCGGCCCCGGCCGCGGGGACTCGTCCGGCCCGCTGGAGCCGCCGGAGCCGTCCGGTCCGCCGGAGCCACCCGGTTCGTGCCCCCGCTCCTGTCCCTGCTGGGAATCCGTGCGGCCGCCGCTGCCGCCGCCGTCCTGGGAGAGGGCGTACACGCCGACTCCGATGCTGACCAGGACCACGGCCGCCGCCGTGGCGGCTATGCCGATGCGCAGCCCACGCCTGGGCGCGGCCGGCGGCTGGGCGGGATACGCCGGGTATCCGGGGTGTCCCGGGTGTCCCGGGTGCGAGGGGTACGCCGTCCCGCCCGCGTACGGCGAGCCGGTCGGGTAGGCCGGGTAGGCCGGGGTTCCGGGATACGCCGGCGCCCCGGGGTACCCATAACCGCCCGGCCCGCCCGGCCCGCCCGGTCCGGCCGGTTGCGCGGGGGGAACCGGCTGCCCCTGCGGACCCCACGTGGCGGAGGCCCCGGCGGGGCGCGTCCGGTCGGTCCAGGCCGTGCCGTCCCACCAGCGCTCGGTGGGCGGGGCGTTGTGCGTCTGCCCGGGATCGGGGTACCACCCCGGAGGAGTCACCTGCGTCATGCCCCCACCGTATGAGGCGTCGATAAAAGTGTGATGAGAGCGTCCCCCGCCAACTCGGCGGAGCGGTGTGTTTCGCCTCGTTTAGCCTTTTTCGGTCCCGGTTTTCCTCACCGCGAACTGGCCGCGTGCGCCGCCTGTGCCGTCTCCTCGCCCGTCACCACGAGTCGCACCGGGCCCCTCGCCGCGGGCGGCGGCAGCCGCAACGGGCCGCGACCGGGCGTCAACGAGCCCAGAACGCTCGGATGCCGGGCGCCCGTGCTGCGCGGATCGGTGCCGGGCAGGCCGTGCGCGGTGAGGAAGCCGAGCACCGCGAAGGCGTACGCCTCCTTCGCGGCGGCGGGCAGTCCCAGCTCGTCCGAGGTGCGCACCGCGATGCCGGGGAGCAGCCCCCGGAGCATGCCCATCAGGACCGGATTACGGGTGCCCCCGCCGGAGGCGACCACCTCCGTGGCGCCGGCGGACCGCACGGCGTCGGCGACCGTACGGGCCGTCAGCAGGGTGAGCGTCGCCAGCACGTCCTCGGCCGGAAGGCCGTCGAGACCGCCCGCCGCCCGCAGGTATCCCGGATGGAACAGCTCCTTGCCGGTCGTCTTGGGCGGCCGCAGCGCGTAGTACGGCTCTGCGAGCAGCCGTTCCAGCAGGGGCTGGTACGGCGCTCCGCGCGCGGCCAGTGCCCCGTCGGCGTCGTACGCCCGGCGCCCGCCGCTGAACTCCCGGGCCGCCGCGTCGAGCAGCGCACAGCCCGGCCCGGAGTCGAAGGCCGTCCCGTCCGGAGCGGTCAGGTTGGCGATGCCCCCGATGTTCAGCGCCACCGGTCTGCCCGGCAGGCCCCGCAGCCACAGCAGGTCGACCAGGCTCACCAACGGCGCGCCCTGGCCGCCGCCCGCGACGTCCCGGGCGCGGAAGTCGGCCACCACCGGCAGTCCGGTCGCCTCGGCGATCCAGGCGGGCTGCCCCAGCTGCAGCGTGCCGTGCACGCGTCCCGCGTCGACCCAGTGGTAGACGGTCTGACCGTGCGACGCCACCAACTCGGCACGGCCATCACACAGTTCACGGTCGGCGCGGACGGCCGCCGCCGCGAACGCCTGCCCGATCCGGGTGTCCAGCCCGCACACCTCGGCCAGTGGCACGGCGCCGGGTGGCAGCGCCGCCGCGAGGGCCCGGCGCAGGTCGTCGTCGTACGGCGTGCTCACCATGCCGCGCGGCTCCAGCACCAGCGCCTCCCCGTCCAGGCGGAGTTCGGCGGCCGCCGCGTCGACCGCGTCGTACGACGTCCCCGACATCAGCCCGATCACCAGCACTTGCTCAACCACCCTTCCGGGAAGGAGTTCCGAGCAGCGCGAGCGCGCTCACCGCGCACGCCGCCGCCGCGTAGTACGCGGGCACGTCCAGGTTCCCGGTCCGCCGTACCGCTTCCGTGATGATCAGTCCCGCGCATCCGGAGAACACCGCGTTCGACAGGGAGTAGGCGAGCCCGAGCCCCGTCCAGCGCACCCGCGCCGGGAACATCTCGGCGAGCAGCGCGGGTCCGGGACCGGCCATCAGCCCCACCACCGCACCCGCGGCGAAGGTGGCCACGCCCTTGGTGGTAGCAGAAGTCCCGCCGTCCTGGAGCAGGTTGAGCAGCGGAACCGCCAGGGCCGCGACCAGCACCGCCCCCGCCAGCATCACCGGCCGCCGCCCCACCCGGTCGCTGAGCAGCCCCGCCGGGAGGATCGCCGCGGCGAAGCCCAGGTTGGCCGGCACGGTGGCGAGCAGCGCGTGCCGCATGTCCGTGTGCAGCGAGGTCTGCAGATACGACGGCAGGACGACGAGGAAGGTGTACCCGGCGGCCGCCCAGCCCATGACCCGCCCGGCGCCCAGCAGCACCGCCGACGCCATCGCCCTGGCCCCCACGCCGGCGGCCTCCCGCGCCCCGTCGGCCCCGTCGCGCCCGCCGACCACATCGGCCCCGCTCGCCGAGCCGACTCCGCTCGCCGAGCCGACTCCGCTCGCCGAGCCGACTCCGCTCGCCGAGCCGACTCCGCCGGTCCCGTCGGCCGTGTCCGTGCTCGCCTTCCGGAACTCCGGTGTCTCCGCAAGCCCCACCCGCAGCCACAACGCCACCAGGCCCAGTGGCAGGGCGAGAAGAAACGGCAACCGCCAGCCCCAGGAGGTGAGTTGATCGCCACTGAGCACCGTGGCCGTCCCCGCAGCGACACCGGCGCCCCCCAGCAGGCCGAGCGCCACCGTGAACGACTGCCACGCCCCGTACAGCCCGCGCCGGCCGGGCGGGGCGTACTCCGTCAGCAACGCCACCGCGCCACCGAACTCCCCTCCCGCCGACAACCCCTGGACGACCCTCAGGAACGTGAGCAGCCAGGGCGCCAGGGCGCCCGCCGTGGCATAGGTCGGCAGCACGCCGATCAGCGCCGTCGCGGCCGTCATCAGCGCGATGACCCCGATCAGCACCGGCCGCCGGCCCACCCGGTCGCCGAGCCGGCCGAACAGGGCGGCGCCGAGCGGGCGGAAGAAGAACGCCAGCGCGAAAGAGGCGTAGGTGCGCACGAGCGCCTCGGTCGTGCCACCGCCCGTCGGTGTGAAGAACCGGTCGGCGAGGACCGTGGCCAGATAGCCGTAGACGCCGAACTCGTACCATTCCACGAGGTTGCCCACCGACCCCGCGGCCACCGCCCGCACGGACGGCATCCGCGCCGCCGCGCCCTCGCGCGACCCGCGATCCTCCCGGTCTTCGAAAACCAGCTTCATCCCAGGCCTTGCTGACGGTCCGTCGACTGAGTGCGGGCTGGTCGGACAGTGTGCGCGTCGCCCGCGCTTACCGGGTTTCACCCGGCGGTGCAACTCCTGCCCGGTCCGGCCTCCACTTATCCCTCCGGACGGCTACGCTCGTGCGCGGTACGTCATTCGGGCGACATGACGACGTGGGGAGGAGACGCGATGACGGAGGGCCGGCCGCCGGCGGCCGACTCGGCTTCCCTGTGGGAGCGGGACACGGAGATCGCCACCGTCGCGCAGGTGCTCGACGACCTGTGCGCCGACCAGTCCTCCGCGGGCAGCCTGCTGGTCATCAGGGGCGAGGCCGGACTCGGCAAGACCGCGCTGCTCGCCGAGACCCGCCGCATGGCCGAACGCCGCGGCTGCCGAGTGTGGTCCGCCCGCGGCGGCGAGACCCTCAAGTCCGTCCCCTTCAACGTGGTACGGCAACTCCTCCAGCCCGCGCTCATCTCCCTGCTGCCCGAAGAGGCCCGCGAGTACCTCGGCGACTGGTACGACATCGCCGGCCCCGCCCTCGGCATAGTGGACCCCGGCGCGGGCAGCGTCGACCCGCAGTACGTGTGCGACGGACTCGTCGCGGCCGTACGCCGGCTCGCCCGCCGGGAGTGGCCGCTGGTGCTGCTCGTCGACGACGCCCACTGGGCCGACCAGGAGACCCTGCGCTGGCTCGCCGCGTTCGCCGAACGCCTCGACGACCTGCCCGTCCTGGTCGTGGTCGGCCGCCGGCCCGGCGAGGTGAGCGGTGAGAGCGCCCGCCACCTCGACGCGGTGGCCGCCACGGCGGGCCGCCCCGTCATCAACCTCAGCGCCCTCACCCCGGACGCCTCCGCCGGACTCACCCGCGCCACCGTCGGCCGGCACGCGGACGACCCGTTCTGCCGCGAGGTCTGGGCCGTCACCGGCGGCAACCCGTACGAGACCGTCGAACTGCTCGCCAAGGTCCAGGACAGCGAACTCCAGCCGGTCGAGACCCGCGCCGACGAACTGCGCGCCCTGAACCGCTCCGCCCGCGGCGGCGGACTCGTCGACCGTCTCAAGGGACTCGGCATCGAGGCCACCCAGTTCGCCTGGGCGGCCGCCATCCTGGGCAACGAATGCAGGGTCGGCCTCGTCGCACGGCTCGCCTCCATGGCCCCGCACGTCGCCGGACACTGCGCCGAACTGCTCCGCAGCGCCCGCATCCTCACCGACGCCCCCACCGACCGGACCACCCCCGCCTCCGACGACGGCGCGCTGGAGTTCGTCCACCCGCTGATCGCCTCCGCCGTCTACAACTCCATCCCGTCCGCCGTGCGCACCGCCATGCACGGCATCGCCGCGCAGATCGTCACCGAGACCGGACGCGGCGCCGCCGAGGCGTCCCGGCACCTGCTCAAGGTCCATCCGGACGACGACGAGGAACTCGTCGCGCAACTGCGCGAGGCCGCCCGCGAGCACCTCGCCGTCGGCGCGCCCGACGCGGCCCGCCGCTGCCTGGAGCGCGCCCTGCAGGAACCCCCGCGGCCCGAGACACACGCGCACGTCCTCTACGAACTGGGCTGCGCCACCCTGCTCACCGCGCCCGTCGTGACCATCGAGCACCTGCGGTGCGCGCTCGGCATGTCCGGCCTCGACGGCGGCAAGCGCGTCGACGCCGTGGTCCGGCTCAGCCAGGCGCTGCTCCACAACGACCAGTTGGAGGAGGCCGTCCGCACCGTCGAGGCCGAGGCCGCCCGGCACGACGCGAGTCCCGTCAAGATGCGACTGCAGGCCGTGCAGTTCATGTGGGAGGGCATCCACGGCGAGACCGCCTCACCTGAACGATCGAGGCGCCTCGCCGACCTCGCCGCCACCTGCACCGGCCGGGACAACTCCGAGCGCGCCCTGCTGATCCTGCGCGGCTTCGACGCGATGACCCACGGCGAGAGTGCCGAGGAAGTCCTCGAACTGTGCGATCGCGCCCTGGTCAACGGCCGCCTCGCACCCGGCCTCGGCTGGACCGACGGCGAATGGGGCATGGAACTGCTGATGATGCTCGGCAGCACCTACGCCTACGCCGACCGCCTCGACCGCGCCGAGAGCCTCTTCTCCGAAGCACTGCGCGCCTACACCGGCGCCGGCTGGCGCGGCGGCCACCTCTCCCTCGCCAACGCCTACCTCGGCCTCGCCTACCGCCGACAGGGTCGGCTCCGCGACGCCGAGACCAATCTGCGCGAGGCCCTGACCCAGGCCGAACGCGTCGGCCGGGGCCTGCCGCTGTACTGGTCCGCGACCTGCGGGCTCATCGACACCCTGCTCGCCCGCGGCCACGTCGACGAAGCCCGGTCCATCGCCGAGCGCCACACCTTCAGCCCGCCCTACCCGTCCACCATCGTCCTCCCCGACATCCGCACCGTGCGCGGCCGCCTCCTGCTCGCCGTAGGCCGAACCGAGGACGGCATCAACGAACTCGAGGCCGCCGAGAAGACCGCCACCTCCCGCGGCGGCCACAACCCCGTCCTCGCCCCCTGGTCCATCGACCTCGCCAAGGCCCTCGCCACCCAGGACCCCGCCCGCGCCGCCCGACTCGCCACCGAGGCCCGCCGCCAGGCCGAACACTTCGGCACGGACACCGCCATCGGCGAGGCCCTCCGCTGCGCGGCGGCCCTGGAGACCGGCCAGCAGGCGGTACGCCTGGCCGCCCAGGCCGTGGCCTACCTGGAGGCCTCGCCCTGCCAGTACGAGCACGCCGCGGCCCGGGTCGAGTACGGCATCGCGGCCCGCTCCGTCGCCGAACTGAACCGGGGCCTGGCCCTGGCGCGCTCCTGCGGCGCCGACGGGCTGGTGGCGCAGGCGAGGGAGGTACTGGAGACGGGGCGGGGACTGCGGTAGGACGGCGAAGGCAAGCCGGACCGGCGACGGCAGGTGGGACCGGCTTCACGGAGACTTCCGTGCCGCCTCCTCCTGGTGCTCCTCCGCCCGTTCCTCCTCGGACAGCACCCGTTGGGCCGTCGCGAACGCCGAGTTGGCCGCCGGTATTCCGCAGTACACGGCGGTCTGGAGGAGAACCGCGCCGATCTCCTGGGGTGTGAGCCCGTTGCGCCGGGCCGCCCGGACGTGCATCGCCAGCTCCTCGTGGTGGCCGCGCGCGGCCAGCGCGGTCAGGGTGATCATGCTGCGCTCGCGCCGCGACAGGGTGGGATCGGTCCAGATCTCGCCCCAGGCGTAGCGGGAGACGAACTCCTGGAACCGCGCGGTGAACGGCGTCTGCCGGGCCTGCGCCCGGTCCACGTGCGCGTCGCCCAGCACCTCCCTGCGTACGGCCGTCCCGCTCGCGGGCGGCCCGTCGAGCCAGGTGCGCAACGCGGCCAGGACGGCCTCCGGGCACTGCGCGGGCGCGAGGTGGGCCGCCCCGGGCAGCTCCATGAGCGTGGCCCCGGGCACCGCGTCCGCGATCTCCCGCAGCTGCGCGGGCGGTGTCGCCGCATCCCGCCGGCCCGCGACCAGCAGGGTGGGTACGGCGACGCGGGTGAGCCGGTCGCGCAGGTCGAAGGCGGCGAGCGCGTCACAGCAGGCGGCGTAGGCCCCCGCGTCCGCCTCCACGTGGTCCCGGACCAGCCGGGGGACCGTGAACCCGGGCGTGAACCAGCGCGCGTCCGCGCTCTCGGCCAGCCACCCCAGGCCCTCCCGCCGCACCCGTTCCGCCCGGTCGCGCCACGGTGTGCTGCCACCGAAGTGCGCCGAGGAGCAGATGACGGCCAGGGACGTCAGGCGCTCGGGACGGTGGACGGCCAGGTGCAGGCCCACCGCGCCGCTCAGGGAGACGCCCGCGTAGGCGAACCGCTCGATGCCGAGGGCGTCGGCGAGGTCCAGGACCAGGCCGGCCAGGTCCCCGACGGTGGCCCCCGGCCCGATCAGATCCGCGGCCGAGCCGCCGTGCCCCGGCAGATCCCAGCGCACCACCCGGTGACCGGAGGACAGCTCGGGCGCGATCCGGTCCCACAGGGCGTACGAGGTGCCGAGGGACGGGCCGAGCAGCAGCGGGGGAGCGGCGGCCGGGCCTTCCGTCAGGTGATGCAGGAGTTCCACGGTCAACGTCGCTCCAGGGCACGGTCGGTGAGAGACCCGGCGAAACCCGTGCAGCGCTCCGGGTCGGTGAGGTCGTCCAGATCCAGATCCTGCAATTCCGGTTCCTCCGACAGGAGTTCGGGCAGCGAGCGCCCCCCGGTCAGGGCCCGCCCTGCCAGCGAGGTCAGCAACTCCCTTGCGCGTGACCGGCCGAGGACGGGCGCGAGCGCGGCGGACAGCCGTTCGGAGAAGATCAGCCCCCGCGTCGCCCCGAGGTTCGCGCGCATCCTCCCGGGGTGCACGGTCAGCCCCTCGGCGAGGGCGGCCGCGTGACCGGCCGCGCCGCCGACCAGACGCAGCAGGTCCCGCAGCGGCTCCCATTCGGCGTGCCAGGCGCCGGCCGGGCGTTCGTCCTCGGCGGCGAGACCGCCGTACAGGGTGGCCGCGAGCTGGGGAGCGCGCCGGGCGGCCGCCGCGAGCAGCGTGGACCGCACCGGGTTCGCCTTGTGCGGCATGGCCGACGAGCCGCCGCCGCGGCCCTCGCTCAGCTCACCGACCTCGGTGCGCGACAGCGTCAGCACGTCCGCGGCGAACTTGCCCAGCGCGCCCGCCGTGAACGCCAGGCACCCGGCGAGGTCGGCGACGGGTGCGCGCAGCGCGTGCCAGGGCAACACCGGTGCGACAAGGCCGACTTCGCGGGCGTACGCCTCGGTCAGGGCCGCCGCGTCGACGGCGCCGTACGCCTGGAAGGCCGCCAGGGTTCCCGCGGCGCCGCCGAGTTGGACGGGCAGGGAGTCCCGTACCCGGGCGGTGCGGTCCCGCGCGTCGAGGATCAACGCCCGCCAGCCGGCCGCCTTCAGACCGAACGTCGTCGGTACGGCGTGCTGGGTGAGGGTCCGCCCGGGCAGCACCGTGTCCCGGTGCTCGGCGGCGAGCGCGGCCAGCGCCCGTTCGGTCCGGGCGAGGCCGTCGAGGAGCGGGGCGAGGGCACGTAAGGCGACCAGCATCGTCGCGGTGTCCATGATGTCCTGGCTGGTCGCGCCCCGGTGCACGTAGGGGCCGAACTCCGCCCCGGCCGCCGCTGTCAGGTCGGCCACCAGGGGGATGACCGGGTTGCCGCCGGCGGGGGCGCGGGCGGCGAGGGAGCCGATGTCGAAGTTCGCCGGCACCGCCGCCCGCGTCACCGCCGCCGCGGCCTCGGCCGGGGCCAGCCCTAGCGCGGCCTGCGCCCGGGTCAGCGCCGCCTCGGCGTCGAGCAGTGCCCGCAGGTAGGCGTGGTCGCCGGTCTCGGACGCGGCGTCGGACAGGCTCCATGCCGGGGCGAGCAGACCGGCGTCACCGGCGTGCGGAGAGGGCGGCGGCGTCTTCACCGGAACTCCAGGAAGACCGTCTCGCCGTCACCCTGGAGGCGGATGTCGAAACGGTAGGTGCCGCGGCCCTCGTCGGCGGCGATGAGCGTGCCGCGCCGGTCGCCCACCCGCGCGAGCAGCGGGTCGGCGGCGAGCGCCGCTTCGTCGCCGGGCAGGTAGACGCGGGTGAACAGGTGGACGAGCAGGCCGCGCGCGAAGACGCAGAGGCTCAGGTACGGGGCGCCGCGGCCGCGGGCGCCCGGCCGCAGCGTACGGGCGTACCAGTGGCCGCCCGCATCCGTAGGCGCCCGCCCCCACCCTGTGAACTCCACACCGGTGCGCCCGAGTTGGTCGCCGGTCGCCGGGTCCCGCCGGATCGAGCCGTCCACCTGCGCCACCGTGCCGTCGAGGCCCGCGCCCCACAGCTCGACCAGGGCGTCCGGCACCGGCCGTCCGTCTCCGTCGAGGACGTACCCGTGCACGGTGACCGTGCCGGGATGCCCGGGCGGCGCGATCTCCTCGCCGCCGCGGAAGGGGAGGGCGTACCCGTAGAAGGGGCCGATCGTCTGGGAGGGGGTCGGCGGGAGGCTCCGGGGCGGGCCTTGGGCGTCGGCCGTCGTCATGGCGGGGTCAGCGTCCTTCCTGGGTCCAGGTGGCGGCCGGGCCGTCCAGCACGATGTCCCAGCGGTACCCGAGGGAGAACTCCGGTACCGACAGGGTGTGGTCGTAGGCCGCCACCAGGCGCCCGCGGGCCGCGTCGTCGGTCACGGACCGGAGGATCGGGTCGTAGGGGAAGAGCGGGTCGCCGGGGAAGTACATCTGCGTCACCAGGCGCTGCGTGAACGCCGTGCCGAAGACGGAGAAGTGGATGTGGGCCGGGCGCCAGGCACCCACGTGGTTGCGCCAGGGGTAGGGGCCGGGCCGGACGGTGGTGAAGCGGTAGCGGCCCCCGGCGTCGGTGAGGGTGCGGCCGGCGCCGGTGAAGTTCGGGTCCAGCGGCGCGTCGTGCTGCTCGCCCCGATGGGCGTACCGCCCGGCCGAGTTGGCCTGCCAGATCTCGATCAGCTGGCCGCGGACCGGGCGTCCGGCGCGGTCGAGGAGTCGTCCGGACACGGTGATCCGCTCGCCGATCGGTTCGCCCGCGTGATGCCGGGTGAGGTCGTTGTCGATGTCGGTGAGGTCACGCAGGCCGAAGGCGGGGGAGTACAGCTCCACCGCCTCGGGGTCCGCGGTGGTGTCGATGGCGACCGGGGGCCGGTGCGGGTGGCGGAGCCGGGTGGAGCGGTAGGGGGCGTAGCCGGGGCGGGGGTGGTGCTCGACCGGGGCGCCGTCCGCGATCCGCTTCTCGTACGCGGCGCGCTCGGCGGCCGTCTCCTGGTCGATGTCCTGCTGCGTGAGGGGCATGGGTCACCTGACGCTTTCCTGGCGTTCGGGACGAGGGCGGGTACGCGAGCGGGTGGGAGGGCGGGGCGAGGGGTGCGGTGCGGGCCCCGGCGCGGGCCGGTCGCATGCGGGAGCGGACATGGGAGCGGACATGGGAGCGGATGCGGGAGCGGGCCTGCCGCGAAACGGGAGCGGGGTGAGCCGGGTTCACGACAGGTGCTCTGCGACGGCCAGTTCGGCCGCCGTCTTCGCGACGACCTCGTCGACGCTCACCCCCGGGGCCGTCTCCACCAGGGCGAACCCCGCGGCCGTGACGTCCAGTACCGCCAGGTCGGTGATGACCCGGTGCACGCACGCCCTGCCGGTGAGCGGCAGCGTGCACCGGTCCAGGAGCTTCGGGGAACCGTCCTTGGCGGTGTGCGTCATGAGGACGACGACCGTACGGGCGCCGTGCACCAGGTCCATCGCCCCGCCGATCCCGGTGACCAGCCTGCCGGGGACGGCCCAGTTGGCCAGGTCGCCCCCGGCGGACACCTGCATCGCGCCCAGTACGGCCACGTCGATGTGCCCGCCCCGGACCATCGCGAACGACAGCGCCGAGTCGAAGAAGGACGCTCCGGGCAGGACCGTCACGGTCTCCTTGCCGGCGTTGATCAGGTCCGGGTCGATCCCGCCCTCCTCCGGGTAGGGCCCGGTGCCCAGGACGCCGTTCTCCGACTCCAGGACCACCTCCACGCCCGCCGGCAGATGGTTCGGGATCAGCGTCGGCAGGCCGATGCCCAGGTTGACGTACTGGCCGTCCCTGAGGTCGCGGGCGGCGCGCGCGGCCATCTCCTCGCGGGTCCATGCCATCAGGGCCGCACCGTCCGGCGCTCGACCCGCTTGTCCGCCGCCTGTTCGGGCGTGAGCGGCACCACCCGCTGTACGAAGATGCCGGGCAGGTGCACCGCGTCCGGGTCGATCTCCCCTGGCTCGACGAGCCGTTCCACCTCCGCCACGGTCACCCGGCCCGCCATCGCGACGGGCGGGTTGAAGTTCCGGGCGGACTTGGCGAAGACCAGATTCCCGTGCCGGTCGCCCTTGGCGGCGCGGACCAGCGCGAAGTCGGTGCGGACGGCCCGCTCCAGGATGTACTCGACGCCGTCGAACTCCCGTACCTCCTTCGGCGGTGACGCCAGGGCGACCCCGCCGTCACCGTCGTAGCGCCACGGCAGCCCGCCCTCGGCGACCTGCGTGCCCACCCCGGCCGGGGTGTAGAAGGCGGGGATTCCGGCGCCGCCGGCGCGCAGCCGCTCGGCGAGCGTGCCCTGGGGGATCAGTTCGACCTCCAGCTCGCCGGCCAGGTACTGGCGGGCGAACTCCTTGTTCCCGCCCAGGTAGGAACAGGTCACGCGGGCGATGCGGCCGGCGGCCAGCAGGACGGCGAGGCCGGTCTCCATCGCCCCGCAGTTGTTCGACACCACGCGCAGACCGGTCGTCCCGCGCTCGTACAGCGTCTGGATCAGCACGTTCGGCACACCGCTCAGGCCGAATCCGCCGACCGCGAGGGACGCGCCGTCCGGCACGTCGGCCAGCGCCGCTCCGGCCGTGGCGACCACCTTGTCCATCGGCGCGGCTCCCTCTCCGTGAAGTCGTCAGAGCACTGAGCATGTCCCGCGAGGTGCGTCCTCACGCTCGCACCGGGCCTCGGATCCCGTCAAGGCCCCTCCGTACAAGGGCTGTTGTGGCGCAGACAGTGGACCCGTGGACGCGTATCGTTCAGTGCACCGACGAACCGATCCGGGGGCGTACATGGCCGCGGTTGACCTCGCCACGCATCCCGGGCACCTGGCCCGGCGGCTGCAACAGGCACACCACCTGCTGTGGAACACGATGGTCTCGGAGGAGATCACCTCCCCGCAGTTCGCGGTCCTGAACGCCGTCGCCGCCGAACCGGGCCTCGATCAGGGGACCGTGGGGGAGCGGGTGGGCCTGGACCGGTCGACCGTCGCCGAGGTCGTCAGCCGGCTCGGCCGCCGCGGGCTGCTGAACAAGGTGCGCGACCGGCACGACGGCCGCCGCTTCCTGCTCCGCCTCACCGACGACGGCCTGCGCGTCCACCGCAAGCTGACGGTGCGCACGGCCCGGATGAACCAGGTCCTCCTCGCCCCGCTCTCCGCCGACGAGCAGACCGTCTTCCTCGACCTGGTCCGCAGGGTCGCCGACGCGGCGGAGACCCTGCGCAGACCGTCGGAGCCGCCGGCCGCCCGGCAGGACTGAACGCGCCGCTCAGGAGGGAGCCTGGGCGAACACCACCCACACCTGGCCGTCGGCGAAGTTCATCCGGCCGCCGTCCGCCGTCTTGAACGTCGTACCGTCCGTGGCGGCCGGGCGTGACCAGGTCGCGTCGAAGGAACGTCCGTCGCGCAGCACGTCGGCCTTCCCGGAGCCGACCGTCTCGGTGTACGGCGTGGGGTTGCCGAGCACGTCGTGGTAGCGCGAGGAACGGACCTCGACGTACTGCACGACGACCGTCGCCGGCGCGATCCGCGTGCCGTCGGTGGTCACCGCGGGGGTGCCGTCCATCGAGACCAGCCAGCGTCCCCGCCCGGCCGACCAGCGGAAGGCGAAGCGGGCCGCCGGGTAGCGAACGGTGCGCGTGGTCTCGGGCGTTCCGCCGGACGGGGCGGGGCCGTAACGGAACCCCGTGGTCAGCGCCGCCTTGCCCGGGGCCGAGGGCAGCAGCCGGGAGGGGCGCAGAAAGAGGTTGTGCGGGGCGGCCCTGCCCGCGTTCCGGACGTAGGCGCCGGCGGCCTCGTCGGGCGACTTCGCCCGCAGGGGCGCCCGGTCGATCAGGGGCAGCAGCTTGCGCTGGGCTCCGGAGAAGGCCAGCGTCGGATTCCGGAACTGGCGCAGCAGCTCCAGGTCGGACTCGCGGGCGCTGCGCACCGGTCCGACCGACTTCGGGAGCGTGGTCGCGTACACCGCCATCAGCCTGCTCAGGCCGCCCTCGACCTGCTCCGCGTACACCACGTCCGCCGCGTCGAGTCCGGTCTGCGGGCGGGCCGCGCCCACGTTGTCGATCTTCACGGCGAGCGGGGAGCCGGCGGTCGCCGAGCCGCTCGGTGGCGCGCTCTCGCGCGGCCCGCGGCCGTCAACGGCCGGGCCGTGGTTCGTGCAGCCCGCCATGAGCGAGGCCGCGAGGCCGGCGCCCACCAGCGTGCCCGCCAGCGCGGCGCGCCGCCCACGCGCCCCTACGCCGCCCCTGAGGCCGCCCCTGAGACCGCCCCTGAGTCCGATGTCCATCGTTCCCACCCCGCCCGTCCGGCCGGTCGATTGTGCGCCCATTCAGAACACGGCAGGCCATACCCGATCGGTTCCGGTCGCGCGCGTTCGTTGGGCCGATCGGCCTCGGGAATGTCCCCTGCCGGTGGCCCACCGGCGACCTCACCCGCCTCACCCGCCAACCCCGCCTCCCCCGTTCCCCAGGATCTCCGCGAGGTCGTAGCGCACCGGCTCCTCCAACTGGGCGTAGGTGCAGCTCTCCGGAGCGCGGTCCGGGCGCCAGCGGCGGAAGCGGGCGGTGTGGCGGAACCGGGCGCCGTTCTCCATGTGGTCGTAGGCCACCTCGGCGACCCGCTCCGGCCGCAGCGGCACCCAGGACAGGTCCTTCTTGCCCGACCAGCGGCTCGGCGCCCCCGGCAGCCGGGCCGTCTCGTGCGCGGCCTCGTCACCCCAGGCCGCCCACGGGTGCCCGGAGGGGTCGGCCATGCGCAGCGGCTCCAGTTCCTCGATCAGTTCGGCGCGCCGCTTCATCGTGAAGGCCGCCGCCACGCCGACGTGTTGCAGGGCGCCCCGGTCGTCGTACAGGCCGAGCAGCAGGGAACCCACGACCGGGCCGCTCTTGTGGAGGCGGTAGCCGGCCACGACCACGTCCGCCGTCCGCTCGTGCTTGATCTTGAACATGACCCGCTCGTCCTGCCGGTAGAGGAGATCGAGCGGCTTGGCGACGACCCCGTCCAGTCCGGCGCCCTCGTACTGCTCGAACCACCGCCGCGCCACCTCGGCGTCGGTCGTCGCCGGCGCCACATGGACCGGGGCGGTCACGTCGGCGAGGGCGCGCTCCAACAGGGCCCGGCGGTCGGTCAGGGGGACGTCGAGGAGGGAGTGGTCGTCCAGGGCCAGCAGGTCGAAGGCGACGAACGACGCCGGGCTCCTCTCCGCCAGCATCCGAACCCGCGAGTCCGCCGGATGGATCCGCTCGGTCAGCGCGTCGAAGTCCAGCCGGCCGTTCCGCGCGATCACGATCTCCCCGTCCAGCACGCACCGCTCGGGCAGCCGCTCCCGCAACGCCGCGACCAGCTCCGGGAAGTACCTGGTCAACGGCTTGCCGGTACGGCTGCCCAGCTCGACCTCGTCCCCGTCACGGAAGACGATCGCCCGGAACCCGTCCCACTTCGCCTCGTAGTGCATGTCCGGCGGAATCCTCGCCACCGACTTGGCGAGCATCGGCTTCACGGGCGGCATCACCGGCAGATCCATGCGTCCGATTCTGCGCGCATACGACCACCGACGCCCGGTGTGCGCGGTGTGCGGGCTGCGCCTACCGTGGCCGCATGGGTGATGCGGTGGAACTGGACGTGGCCGGCCGGGCCGTACGGCTGTCCAGCCCGGACAAGGTCTTCTTCCCCGAGCGCGGATTCACGAAGCTGGACGTCGCCCAGTACTACATGGCCGTCGGGCCCGGCATCCTGCGCGCCCTGCGCAACCGCCCCACCACCCTGGAGCGCTACCCGGACGGCGTCGACGGCGAGTGGTTCTACCAGAAGCGGGCCCCCAAGGGCATGCCCGACTGGATCCCGACCGCCCACATCACCTTCCCCAGCGGTCGCAGCGCCGACGAGATGTGCCCCACCGAGGAGGCCGCTGTGGTGTGGGCCGCCCAGTACGGCACGCTCACCTTCCACCCCTGGCCGGTGCGCCGCGACGACGTCGACCATCCGGACGAACTCCGTATCGACCTCGACCCGCAGCCCGGCACCGACTACGCCGACGCCGCCCGTGCCGCCCTCGAACTGCGCGGCGTCCTGGAGGAGTTCGGCGGTCTGCGTGGCTGGCCCAAGACCTCCGGCGGGCGCGGTCTGCACGTCTTCGTGCCCATCGAACCGCGCTGGAACTTCACCCAGGTACGACGCGCCGCGATCGCCCTGGGCCGGGAGATGGAACGCCGGATGCCCGACCGGGTGACCATCAAGTGGTGGAAGGAGGAAAGGGGCGAACGTATCTTCCTGGACTACAACCAGACGGCTCGCGACCGCACCATCGCCTCCGCCTACTCCATCCGGCCCCGCCCGTACGCGCCCGTCTCCGCACCGCTGCGCTGGGAGGAGGTCGGCGTGGCGGAGCCCCGCGACTTCGACATCGTCACCATGCCGGAGCGGTTCGCCGAACTCGGCGACGTCCACGCCGACATGGACGACCACGCCTACTCCCTGGACGCCCTCCTGGAACTGGCCCGCCGCGACGAGCACGACCACGGCCTGGGCGACCTGCCGTACCCGCCCGAGTACCCGAAGATGCCCGGCGAGCCGAAGCGGGTGCAGCCGAGCCGGGCGCGGCGTGAAGAACAGTCCTGAGGCGACCACCGGCACGTCGTAGGGATCGGGACCCGGCTCCTTCGGCGGGTGCTCGGTGAGCAGCCGGTGCGCCCGTCCGAACGCGTCGACCGAGCTGAGGACGACGACGGACCGGGCGTGACAGTGGCACGACAGCGGCGCGGCAGCCGGGCGTGACCCACGAGCCGGGTCTCCGGGCGGCCGGCCCGCATCAGCCTTCCTCGTCCTCATGCGGCGACCCCCACTTGTGCGGACGCCGCGTGGAGCTCCCCTTCGCGCCCCGTCGGCGCCGTCGCGCCGCCGCTATCCTGATCGCCAGCCGCCGATGGAGGAGTCCCGAAGTGACCGACGCCGTCTCGCGTCCCACGCTGGAGGCCGTGGCCGCGCGGGCCGGGGTGTCCCGGGCCACGGTGTCACGGGTGGTCAACGGCGGGGACGGGGTCCGGGAGTCCCTGGCCGGCCGGGTCCGCGCGGCGGTCGAGGAACTGGGCTACGTGCCCAACCAGGCGGCACGCAGCCTGGTCACCAAGCGGCACGACGCCGTCGCGGTGGTCATCGCCGAACCCGAGACCCGCGTCTTCGCCGACCCCTTCTTCGCCCTCCAGCTGCGCGGCATCAGCAAGGAACTCGCCGCCCACGACAACCAGCTGGTCCTGCTGCTCACCGAGGGCAGGGACGACCACGCGCGCGTCGCCCGCTATCTCGCCGGCGGCCACGTCGACGGCGCCCTCGTCTTCTCCCTCCACCTCGACGACCCGCTCCCGGCACTGATCCGCAAGGCGGGCGTCCGCACGGTCTTCGGCGGCCGGCCGGACTGGAGCGACGACGGCACCGGCGGCGCGGTGTACGTCGACAGCGACAACCGGGGCGGTGCGCGCACGGCCGTACGCCATCTCGTGGCCCTCGGCCGGACCCGGATCGCGCACATCACCGGCGCCCTGGACCAGACCTCGGCGGTGGACCGGCTGGAGGGTTACCGGGACGTCGTGGGTGACGCCGCCCCCCTGCTCGTCGTGGAGAGCGACTTCACCCCGGCCGGTGGTGAGCGCGCCATGCGCGAACTCCTGGACCGCAGCCCGGACGTGGACGCCGTGTTCGCCGCCAACGACCTCACCGCGCTGGGTGCTCTGCGCGTGCTGCGCGAGAGCGGCCGGCGCGTGCCCGAGGACGTGGCCGTGATCGGCTTCGACGACATGCTGCCGGTGGCCGAACAGACCGAGCCGCCGCTGACCACCGTCCGTCAGGACATCGAGGGGATGGGCCGGCTGATGGCCCGGGTCCTGCTGCACGGCGAGGACGGCCGGGGAGACGGCGCCGGCCCTGTCCGGGGAACCTCCGGTGCGGGGCCGGCGGGCGCGGCCGCTTCGAGTGTCGTGCTGCCGACGACACTGATACGCCGGGCGTCCGCCTGAGCCCGCTCGCTCTCAGGCCTCCTACGACTGTGGCTCACCCTTGATCACCGCGAATACGGCCCCGTACGGGTCGGCGAGCTGGGCCATTCGGCCCACGCCCTCCATGGTGGTCGCGGGCATGCGCACCGTGCCGCCCAGCTGCCGCGCGTTCATGACCACGGCGTCGGTGGACTCGACCGCGAAGTAGGGGAGCCAGTGCGCGCGGGACCCCGCGTCCGCCGGGGCGTCGGCGAGCGGGACCATGCCGCCGAACATCGTGTCATCGCCGCCGCCGGCCGGATTCACGCACGTGTAGGTGCCGCCCGGGAACGGCAGCGCCGAGGTCTCCAGTCCGAGGACCCGGTGGTAGAACGCGGCGGCCGCCGCCACGTCCGGTGTGTACAGCTCGGCCCAGCACAGCGCACCCGGCTCGTCCGCCACGTCCACCCCCGTGGTCCGGCCCGGCTGCCAGATCCCGAACGGCGCGCCCGCCGGGTCGGCGAGGACCGTCATGTGGCCCTCCCCCATGACGTCCATGGGAGGGAACAGCACCCTGCCGTGGGCCTGTTCGGCCGTCTTGGCGGTGGCCTGCGCGTCATCGCTTCGGAAGTAGACCGTCCAGGCCGGCGGGCCCTGATCCGGGCCGGTCGGCATCGCACCGGCGACGGTCCTGCCGTCCAGCTGGAAGAAGCCGTAGCCGCCGGCCTCCGGCCCTGCCGACCGGAACTGCCAGCCGAACAGAGCACCGTAGAAGGCGCACGCGCCGTCGAGGTCGGGGGAGCCCAGGTCGATCCAGTTCGGAGCGCCGTCGACGAAACGGGTGGTGAGCATTCGCCCTCCTTGAAAGGGACCCGTGGAAGCCTGTCCTCCGCCCGCCCCATGCGGTGCGGAGTGCCCTGCCGAATGCACTCCCGAGTCTCGCACCGCCCACTGACAACCGCTGGCGCGGCGGCTCCCGCGCGCCGCCGTGCGCGGGCGGCATCCGGCGGAGCATCATCAAGGTGGCCGCGCGCCGCCGCCGTGCCGTTGAGCCGGCGTTGATCGAACGTTTTTCGCCGCACGGCACGATCCTGGCCATGCACATCGACACGATCACCCCGGCCGCCCCCACCTGGCAGGCCCAGGCCCTGTGCGCGCAGACCGGGGCGGACTTCTTCTTTCCCGAGCCCGGCAGCTCGGTCCGCGAGGCGAAGCGCATCTGCGGCATGTGCGAGATGCGGTCCGCGTGCCTCGACTACGCGCTCGACAACGACGAACGCTTCGGCGTCTGGGGCGGCCTGTCGGAGAAGGAACGCCTCGCCCTGCGCCGCACAGCGCGCTGACCCCCTGCGCGGCTGCTTCGCCTGCACAGGGGGTCGGGTGCTCGGTGCCCGGGGCTCAGAGGCCAGGGCCCAGGGGGCTCAGGGCCCGAGGGGGCCGGGTGCTCGGGCTCAGCTTGCCGCGCGTGCCGCCATGCGGGCCTTGCGGGCCGCCAGCCGCTCGTCGAACTTCGAGGCCTCCGCATCGAGGCCGCCCATGAACAGGCCGAGTTCCTCCTGCGCCTGGCGTCCCTCGGGGCCGAGTCCGTCGATCTCCATGATCTTCAGGAAGCGCAGCACCGGCTGGAGGACGTCGTCGTGGTGGATGCGCAGGTTGTAGACCTCGCCTATGGCCATCTGCGCGGCGGCGCGCTCGAAGCCGGGGATGCCGTGCCCGGGCATGCGGAAGTCGACGACGACGTCCCGCACCGCCTGCATGGTCAGGTCGGGGGCGAGTTCGAAGGCGGCCTTCAGGAGGTTGCGGTAGAAGACCATGTGCAGGTTCTCGTCGGTGGCGATGCGCGCCAGCATGCGGTCGCAGACCGGGTCGCCGGACTGGTGTCCGGTGTTGCGGTGCGAGATGCGGGTGGCCAGCTCCTGGAAGGCGACGTAGGCGATGGAGTGCAGCATCGAGTGCCGGTTGTCGGACTCGAAGCCCTCACTCATGTGCGACATCCGGAACTGCTCCAGCTTGTCCGGGTCGACCGCGCGCGAGGTCAGCAGGTAGTCGCGCATCACGATCCCGTGCCGGCCCTCCTCCGCCGTCCAGCGGTGCACCCAGGTGCCCCAGGCGCCGTTCCGGCCGAAGAGCGAGGCGATCTCGTGGTGGTAGCTCGGGAGGTTGTCCTCGGTCAGCAGGTTGACGATGAGCGCGGTGCGCCCGATCTCGGTCACCTTGGACTGCTCCTTGCCCCAGGCCTCACCGTCGTCGAACAGGCCGGGGAAGTTGCGTCCGTCGCTCCAGGGCACGTACTCGTGCGGCATCCAGTCCTTGGCGACCGTCAGGTGCCGGTTCAGCTCCTTCTCGACGACTTCCTCCAGCGCGTACAGCAGCCGCGCGTCGGTCCACACGGACGGGCTGCCGAGAGGGGGGGAGGTGATCGTCACGAGAACTCCAAGGGATGCCGAGCGGGGGAGCGCGAGAAGAAGGAGAAGGGGAAAGCGAGGAAAGGGGACGAAAGGGGGTGGAAATGGGAGCGAAAGGGGGATGGTCCGGCGAGCGGTGCCGGGAACCTACGAGATCGTAGGCTACGTCTGCGTAGGTTACGAAGCCGTAGGTTAAGGACGTCGTAAAGATCGCCGATCAAGTGGTGCAACACGGTCTTTTGCGGGCACGAAGCGGACATGCGAACGGCCCCGGGACCTCGGGTCCCGGGGCCGTCGAAGCGACGGGATCACCCGTCAGACGTACAGCTCCCGCAGGCGCACGGAGAGGCACGTCACACAGCCCTCCAGCTTCTCGAACTCACTGATGTCGACGGTGACCACCTCGTAGCCGAGGTCGGTCAGCAGCTCCATCGTCCTGGGCGCGCTCCGCGACATCAGCAGCGTGTGCCCGCCGAGCAGCACCACGTGCCCGCCGGACTCCTCGGGCACCGACAGGAAACGCGGGAACAACGACGGCCGGTCCAGCTTCGGGATGTGCCCGATGACCGTCCCGTCCGGCAGCGCCGTGACCGCCGACTTCAGGTGGAGCACCTTGCTCACGGGCACGGGCACCACGCGCGCGCCCAGCGGCTCGAACGCGGCCCGCAGCTGCCGCAGGCCGTCCACGTTGGTCCGGCCGCCCCGGCCGACGTAGATCGTGTCGCCGACCTTGAGGACGTCACCGCCGTCCAGCGAGCCGGGCGCCCATATCCAGTTCACCGAACAGCCCAGGCTCGCCACCGCCTCCTCGACGCCGGGCGACTCCCCGCGCCGCGACTCGGCGCCGGGCCTGGTGATCAGTGCCACGTTCTTGTACATGACGACGGTGTCCTCCACGAACACCGAGTCCGGGCAGTTGTCGGCCGGGTCGACCTCGATCGTCTCCCAGCCGTGCTCGCGGAGCGCCTCGACGTACGCCTCCCACTGCTTGACGGCGAGCTCCACGTCGACCTTCTCCCGCTCGATGTGTGTGACCAGCCCTTCGGCGAGGCGCGGGCTGGGGCGGCGGACCAGGGCCTTCTTGCTGGGCACGAGGGATCTCCGTATCGGCGGTGGGGGTTCCGGCGCCCGTGATGCGGCGCTGGTCCGCCATCATGCAGGGCGACTTGGCAAGTGCAAAACCGTGGCTGACGGGCTGTCGCCCACCTGAGACGCCCTCCCTTCCCGGCCTCGGGGCGACGCGCCCGCTATGCCGGATTCTCGAGTTCCTCCGGTGTCGTCTCCCGGAGTTCACCGTCCTCCATCAGCAGCCAGCGGGTGATGCCGAGGGACTCCAGGAACGGCACGTCGTGACTGGCGACGAGCAGCGCGCCCTCGTACGACTCCAGCGCGGAGGTCAGCTGCCGGACGCTCGCCATGTCGAGGTTGTTGGTCGGCTCGTCGAGCAGGAGCAGCTGCGGCGCGGGTTCGGCGAGCATCAGCGCGGCCAGTGCCGCCCGGAACCGCTCGCCGCCGGAGAGCGTCCCCGCCCGCTGGTCGGCCCGCGCGCCCCGGAACAGGAAGCGGGCCAGCCGCGCCCGGACCCGGTTGTTGGTGGCGTCCGGCGCGAACCGGGCCACGTTCTCGGCGACCGTCAACTCCTCGTCCAGGACGTCCAGACGCTGTGGCAGGAACCGCAGCGGTACGTGCACGTGCGCCTCGCCGGCCACCGCCTCCAGCTCCCCGGCCACGGTCCGCAGCAGCGTCGTCTTGCCGGAGCCGTTGCGTCCGACGAGCGCGATCCGCTCCGGTCCGCGCAGATCGAGGATCCCCCCGACGCGCGCCCCGTGGGCCAGCTCCAGGTTCTCCAGGGTGAGCACCTCCCGGCCGGGCGGTACGGCGGTGTACGGCAGGTCGACACGGATCTCGTCGTCGTCCCGTACGGCCTCCACCGCGTCGTCCAGCCGCTCCCGGGCCTCGGCGAGGCGCCCCTCGTGCATGATGCGGTGCTTGCCCGCGGACTCCTGGGCGGCCCGTTTGCGCGCGCCCATGACGATCTTCGGCTCGCGCTTGGATTCCGCCATCTTCTGCCCGTACCGCTTGCGGCGGGCCAGTTTGACCTGGGCGTCGACCAGTTCGCGCTTCTGCTTGCGCACGTCCGCCTCGGCCACGCGCACCATCCGCTCGGCGGCCTCCTGTTCGCCGGCGAGGGCCTCCTCGTAGGCCGAGAAGTTGCCGCCGTACCAGGCGACCTCCCCCGAGCGCAGGTCCGCGATCCGGTCGACCAGGTCCAGCAGTTCACGGTCGTGGCTGACCACGACGAGGACGCCCGGCCACGCGGCGACGGCCGCGTACAGCCGCCGACGCGCGTACAGGTCGAGGTTGTTGGTGGGTTCGTCGAGGAGCAGGACGTCCGGTCGGCGCAGCAGCAGCGCGGCCAGGCGCAGCAGCACCGACTCGCCGCCGGACACGTCGCCGACGGTGCGGTCCAGGCCGATGTGGCCGAGGCCGAGTTCGCCGAGGGTGACCAGTGCGCGCTCCTCGACGTCCCAGTCGTCGCCGACGGTCTCGAAGTGCTCCTCGGACGCGTCGCCCGCCTCGATCGCGTGCAGGGCGGCCCGCCGGGCGTCGATTCCGAGGACCTCGTCGACGCGGAGCGTGGTGTCCAGCGTGACGTTCTGCGGGAGACAGCCGATCTCGCCCGTCGCCTTGACGACGCCGCCGGACGGCACGAGTTCGCCGGCGAGCAGCTTCAACAGGGTCGACTTCCCTGACCCGTTGACGCCGACCAGTCCGGTCCTGCCGGGGCCGAAGGCGATGTCGAGGCCGTCGAAGACGGGGGTGCCGTCGGGCCACGCGAAGGACAGGGACGTACCGGAGAGGGAGGAGGAACGGGCAGGGGTGGAGGAAGCAGACATACGGGCCTCACGGGTGCTGGATGCGGTCTGGGTGGGTGCGTGTCGAGACACCGCGAGGCGGAAACCGGAGACCTGGGCACGGGAGGGCCACGAAAAAAGGCCTGTGCCTGAGGACGGCTCGGACGCCGAGGTCGTACGCCACGCACACCCCTGGGGTGTGAACGCGGTGTCTCAGAACCTCAGACGAGCAACGTCCTTCTCCAATCGACGGCAACAGAACCGCTGACTACCGTAGGAGGGGCGGGGAGAGGTGTCAACGCGATTTAGTCGGGCCCACGTCTGTGTCGGATTCCTGCGAGCGGTTCCCCGCCCCGGCTGTTTGACTGGGGCCATGACGAACCAGAACCAGCACCCGCTCCTGGAGTCCGCCCTCGCCTTCCGTGCCCTGCACGTCCCCGGCCGCCCGCTGGTCCTGCCGAACGCCTGGGACGCGGTGAGCGCCGCCGTCGTCGAGGAGGCGGGCGCCGCCGCCGTGGCGACCACCAGCGCCGGCCTCGCCTGGGCGCTCGGCGCCGCCGACGGCGACCGGCTGGAGCGCGAGCGCGCACTGGAGGCCGTCGGCCGCATTGCCCGCACGGTGCGGGTCCCCGTCACCGCCGACATCGAGAGCGGCTACGCCGCGGACGCGGCGGGAGTCGCCGACACCGTCCGGGCGGTGCTCGCCGCCGGCGCGGTCGGCGTCAACATCGAGGACGCCCGGCACACCCGGCACGAAGAGGGCGGCGAGCCGCTGCGGCCGGTGGCCGAGCAGGCGGAGCGGATCGCCGCCGCCCGCGCCGCCGCCGACGCGGCCGGTGTCCCGCTGTACGTCAACGCGCGGATCGACACCTTCCTGCGCGGCGACGGGGGAGTGGACCACACCCTGGAGCGGGCCGCCGCCTACCTGGCCGCGGGCGCCGACGGGATCTTCGTCCCCGGGACCGTCGACCCCGGCACCGTCAAGGCGCTCGTCGCCGGCGTCGACGCGCCGCTCAACGTGCTGGTGGGTCCCGGCGCGCCGCCGGTCGCCGAGCTGGCCGCGCTCGGCGTCGCCCGGATCAGCGCGGGCTCCGCGATCGCCCAGGCCGCCCACGCCCTGGTCCGCCGCGCCGCGCGGGAACTCCTGGAGGAGGGGACGTACGGGGAACTGGCCGACGCGTCGTTCGACCACGGCGCGCTGAACCGGCTCCTCACGCGCGCGTAGAGACGCGCGGGCATGAGGACGTGAAGACGCGCGGAGGCGAAGACGCGCGGTTTCAGCAGGCGTCCCGCATCAACCGCGCGAGGCCGTCGTCCAGGTCCATCTGGAGGTGCTCCCGGCCCACGGGCACCAGGTCGCGGGTCGCCTTCAGGAACTCCCGTATCTCGCCGGAGCGCACATGCACGAGCGCGGTGCCCTCGGGCGCGTGGAACTCCAGCACCGTGCGGCCGTAGCCGTACGGCCGCACGCGCACGTCCCCGTGGCCCTCGGGGCCCTGGAGCCCGGCGGCGAGCAGCTCACGGGAGAACGTCCAGCAGACCTCGACGCCCTCCAGGGTGGCCGGGGCCGGGAAGGTCATGCGGATGGCGAACGGGTCACGACGGTCGTAGCGCAGTTTCGCGGGAATGGTCGGCATGCGCGGTGCGGCGGCGACGAGACGCGCCTCGACGGCCTGCTCGATGACGGTGGACAACGCCTTGCTCCCTCGTGACGGCTGGACGGACTTCCGGGCGTGTGCGACCTGGTACTGGAAGAGACGACGGAACCGGCCGATCCGTGCACAGGGAGACGGGGGGAGCGGGAGTGAGCTCGGTCACCGTCTTCGTGGACCGGCCGCCCCCGTGCCCCGCGCGTCCGCCCTCTGGACGGCGACCGGGTGGTGGACTAGCTTCGCCCGCCATGAGGCGCTTGGGAAGCATGCGACGCGGGGGACGTACGGGCCTGCTGGTCACGGCGGGGGTGGCGTGCGCAGCGGCACTGGCCGCGCTCACCGTGCCGGCTGCGCAGGCGCGGCCGCTGGGGCACGGGGCGGGACACGAGGCGGTGCCCGGAGCGGGGCACCGAGCGCTGCACTGGGCCGAGAAGAGCAGCGGAACCCCGCAGGTCCGCTTCCGCGGTCTGGCCGCCGTCGACCGCGACACCGCCTGGCTGGCCGGAACCGGCGGCACCGTGCTGCGTACGACGAACGGCGGCGCGGCCTGGCGCGACGTCTCGCCGCCCGGCGCGGCCGATCTCGAGTTCCGGGACGTCGAGGCGTTCGACGCGCGCCGCGCGGTGGTGCTGGCCATCGGCGAGGGAGAGGCCTCCCGCGTGTACCGCACCGACGACGGCGGGGCGAGCTGGACGGAGTCCTTCCGCAACACCGATCCGAAGGCCTTCTACGACTGCCTCGCCTTCTTCGACCGCCGCCACGGCCTCGCCATGAGCGACCCCGTGGACGGACGGTTCCGCATCCTGTCGACCAGCGACGGTGGCCGCTCCTGGCGGCTGCTGCCCACCGCCGGCATGCCGGCCGCCCTGGACGGCGAGGCGGGTTTCGCGGCGAGCGGCCAGTGCCTGGTCACCGCCGGCCCGAAGGACGTGTGGCTGGCCACCGGCGGGGGCGCCCGCGCGCGCGTGCTGCACTCCGGCGACCGCGGAGTGACCTGGACGGCCACCGACACACCGGTCCTGGCCGGTGATCCGGCCCGGGGCGTGTTCGCGCTCGCCTTCCGCGACCGCGCCCACGGCATCGCGGCCGGCGGCGACTACCGCCCCGGGCAGGCCTCACCACGGTCCGTCGCCGTCACCGCCGACGGCGGCCGCACCTGGCGGTCCGCCGACACTCCGCCGCCCGCCTACCGCTCCGGCGTCGCCTGGCTCCCGCACAGCCGCACCGCCGCGCTCGCCGTCGGCCCCACCGGCACCGACCTCACCACCGACGGCGGCCGCACCTGGCACACGATCGACACCGGCTCGTACGACACCGTGGACTGCGCCCCCGGCCTCGGCTGCTGGGCCGCCGGGGAGAAGGGCCGCGTGGCCCGGCTGGAACGCTGAGGCAGGCAGGCAGGAAGGCAAACAACCGGAACCGGGTACTCGTGTCCGGTGCGGACGACGTGAGCGACGTGAGCGACGCGGACGGCGCGAACGTTGTGACCGCACGCAGGACGCGAAGAGGAGCGAGGGGGGAACGAAGGGGAGCGAAGGGAGCGATCATGCCCGCCGGTTCCAGCCGCAAGCGCGAGCGGCAGTACGAGCACATCAAGGACAGCGCGCTGGATCGGGGCGAGAGCCCCGAGCGCGCCAAGGAGATCGCCGCGCGGACGGTGAACAAGGAACGCGCCCGCTCCGGCGAGTCGAAGACCGCCAGTCGCAGCTCGCTCCAGGACATGTCGTCCGGCGAGCGCGGCGGCAAGCGGTCCGGCAAGGGACCCCAGGGCCCGACCTACGACCAGCTCTACAACGAGGCCCGGCAACGCGGCGTCCACGGCCGGTCGGACATGAACAAGGAAGAGCTGCGGCGCGCGCTCGACGCCAAGAAGAGGTGAACGCCCGCGATCAGCCCAGAGTCTGCCGATGGGCTTCCAGGCCGGGCGCCGTCTTCGTGGCGACGAACTCCGTGACGCGGTACGCGCAGACCCCGGCGGTGACGAACGGGTCGGCGACCACGATCTCCTCGATTTGGGCACGGTCCTCGGCGACGGCCAGGATGACCCCGCCGTCACGGGGCATCTTGCGCCCGGAAGCGAGGAAGAACCGTTCCTAAAGGCTGAGTGGGAGTGAGTCCTGTTGCCAGGATTCGTGCTCAGCCGTGTGCCCCGAACGGTGTTGGGCACGCTGGTCGCCCGCTTTCGCTCCGCTGCCGGTGCGCACGGATCGTGTCCGTGGTCCGGGGATGCGGGGGCGGGTTTCCTCACGCCCCGGGGTGTCCGGTCGGGCCTGGACGGTCCGATGCCCGTGCACATCGCTCTGGTGTGCACGGGGCGGTGTCGTCCGTCGCCGGATCGGGTGCCCCAGGGCGCGTCTGCCGATCGCGATGCTCGCGGCATCGTGACGGGTGGGCTTTCTGGTGGTGCTGGTGAGGGGTTTCTGCCAGTGCTGGGCGCCCCACCGGGAGGTGTAGGCCGGGTCCACGGCGACGACGGGGATGCCGAGTTCGGCGGCCATGGACACCAGCCGGGCACGCAGCCGGGCCGTGGGCATGCCGGAGATCAGTTTGCGGAAGCGTTTGCGGCGGCCGTGCTTCTCCCGGGTCTTCTCCGCCGTGAAGTCGAGGTCCTCGACCGCGATCGCCAGGTGGTGTTGCTTGGCCCAGTGCAGAAGGCGGATGAGGGCGTGGCGGATCTGGGCGTCACGGTGGTGGGTGGTGCCGTTCAGGTTGTAGGCGAAGGTGCGTGGGGCGCCGAGCGGGTTGCCGTGGGTGTCGAGGCGCCAGGCGGCGAGGTGGTCGGCGTTGGTGTCCACGCCGATCATCCCGTTCACGCGGGCGGTTGCGAGGGGGACGGTTGCGGCTGGGGGGATGGTCCATGAGGCGGTGAGGTACCAGCGGCCGCGGACGGTGTCTTCGTGGATGCGGTAGGCCACCGCCCGGTTCGCGCTCACGCGGTCACGCCACTGTTCGCCCCGGTGCGCGAATGCCACCCGGGCGTCCAGCGCGTACCGGCCGTGCGGGGCGTTCGCCAGCCGTGCGAGCGGGGTGGGGAGTTTGATGCTGACCTCGCCGTCCGGGCTGACGCGGATCGTCTCGTTGCCGAACCGCTTCCCCGACTCCCCGTCGGCCTGCAGGAACCTGCGCTCGGCCTGCCACCGCTCACGCCACTCCGGCTCGGTGAGCCCGGCCGCATCCAGGTGGTGGCGGGTGTTCAGCAGACGCTTCCCACCCCGCACCACCGACACGACACCGGACCGCCAGTCGGCGCGTACGGCCTGGAGCCGGTCCTCCAGAACATTCAGTCGGCGGGACTTGGCGAACCACTCCCGCCTGCTCCGGTACCCGCCCGGCGCCCGCTTGCCGCCCTTCTCGCAGAGCGGGAGGGACAGCCGGTGGGCGATCGTGCGCACTCCCGCCTCCAACCCCTGCACATGCGCGAGCTGGGCGCGGCGGGCCAAGGCCCATTGGTCGTGGGTGGCTTTCGTGATCGAACCGGCCCAGCGCGAGGACGAATCACCGGTCAGGGCACGCTTACGCTCCGCCCATGCATCGCTGGTGTGGTCCAGCCCGGCCGCGCACCGGGTCTTCAGGTCGCGGGAGGCCAGCGAACCGAGCAGGTCACCGACCAGCCGCAGTACCTCCTCGTCCCCGGCGGTCAGGCCCTTGAGCCGGTCACGGACCGCAACACCCGCAGGGCCGGGCACCACGAACGACGCCGCCACCTCCCGCAACCCACCCACCCCACCCGCCCCCTGATCCCCTTCAGACCCCGAAAACATCCACCACCCCACCCAACGACCACCCCCCGAAAAGGTCACCCATTCGACACACGAACACCCACCCACCCCGACCGACCGACCGCCCGCCATGCACCACGACCTCGGCCACTGACTCATGCACGCCAGAACACACTCATGGGAAAATACGCAGCAACAGCTCACAACCCCTTCACCTTCACCTACGACGACCCCGGCCCCGCCCGGGGCAGCGCGGCCCCCCTGCTCGCCGGCACCGAGGAGGTCGGCCGCGCCCTGCGCACCCGGCACGGTGTCAAGCCGGTCTTCGTCTCCGTCGGCCACCGGATGAGCCTGGACAACGCCGTGGCCCACACGCTCGCGCTCACCCCGTCGTACCGGCTCCCGGAGACCACGCGCAGGGCGGACGCGCTGTGCCGTGCCGCCCTGCGCGAGGAGGCACGGCGCGAGGCCGGCGACGGCGCGCGGGAGCCGTCGACACGGCAGGCGCCGACCTCCTGACCCCCGAGCCGTGGACGGCCGGGCCGTCGCCCGGTCCGAGCGCGAGACATGATCCGGTCCGAGGACGAGACTTGATCCGGTCCGGGGACGAGACATGAAAGGGGCTCCGGGGTGTACGAACTCCAGGCAGTGATAGCCAGGGACGAGGTGCTGCGTGCCGTCGCGCGCGGCCTCGCCGCGGCCGCGACGGCGCCGGTCGGCCAGGGCTTCTCGCTCATGCCGATGACGCGCGAGCTGTTCGACGGCGTCACGGACGGCAGCGCGGCGGAACCCCTGGGGTTCTGGCGGCTGCCGGCGGGCTTCGACGGCACCCTGGCCCGGTGGTCCACCACGGGAGCCGTCGCCTACGTCGAGTCCGAGTACTTCGGTGGCGTCGGCGAAGAGCGGGCAGCCGTCTGGGACGGCGGGGCACTCGTGCTGGGGCCGCTGCACCTGCCGGAGGGACAGGCGTTCCCGCGCGACGGCGGTCCGGTCTCCCAGGCACTGCGACGCCTGGGAGTGGTGGCAGGAGCCACGGAGGACGAGTTCACCGCGGTGGGCCTGGACCGCCATCGGTGCGGCGAGGACTGGATCGCCGCCGGGCGCGGGTAGAGCCGATGGCCGTCAACTGCCGTTTTCGGTCGGTAGTCGACGGCTCGCGGCGTCCTGGGTGTCAGCCGGCGGTCGTAGGGGCCTGCTCCCGTTCGGCCGCCACCCGGAACGTGATGCCCGCCGCGCGCAGCCGCTCGGTCAGGGCGTCGCCCATCGCGGTGACCGTGGTGACCTGGCCGGATGTCGGCGGGGTTGGGTCGAACGCCAGGCACAGGGCCGATTCGGCGAACATCTTGGCCGTCTCGTCGTAACCGGGGTCGCCGCCCGAGACCTCGGTGAAGACGCGGCGGCCGCCGCCCTCGCCGACGAAGCGCAGCCGGAACCAGCTCTTCGCCCGCTTCTCGGGGCTCGGGCCGTCGCCGGGCCTGAGACGGTCGGACAGCCAGCGCCGGGCGGACGGCAGTTGGGCGGCGGCCGCGAGTGCGGTGACCGCGGCGGCGCCGCCCGCGGCGACCGGCAGGTGCCTGACCGCGGCGTAGTGCCGGTAGCGGAAGTCGGGGCCGTACCGGTCCAGGGCCTTGGCCGAGCGGCGCACGATCTGCGGGTCGAGCGTCGGCAGCGGGAGTGCCCAGGCGCCGACCTCCCTGGCGAACCGGGGCGCGCCGGCCGGGGCGGCCACCCGGCGGTCCATCAGGCGCGGTTCGTGGCGGCCGCGGTCGCGGGCCGCGGCCCGCATCCGCCGGCCGCGCGCGAACTGGTTCAGGGCCGAGGCCAGCGTGCCCCCGGAGAAGGCCGCGTCGGCGGTCACGAAGCCGTCCACGGTCAGCGGCACCCCCTCGGGCAGCTGCCGCACCGTGAAGTACACGCCCAGGTCGTGCGGCACGGAGTCGAATCCGCAGGCGTGCACGAGGCGGGAGCCGGTCTCCCGCGCGCGTGCGTCGTGCCGGACGTACATCAGGTCCACGAACTCGGGCTCGCCGGTCAGGTCGAGGTAGTCGGTGCCGGTGTCCGCGCAGGCGGCGACGAGTTCCTCGCCGTAGGTGAGGTACGGCCCCACGGTCGTGGCCACCACGCGCGCGTGCTCCGCGAGAGCGCGCAGGGTGGCGGGATCGCCCACGTCGGCCCGCAGCACCCCGACGCCCTCGCCGCCGGGCAGCCGCTCGCGCAGCCGTTCCAGCTTCTCCTCGTCGCGGCCCGCGATCGCCCAGCGCAGGCCTTCGGGCGCGTGCGCGGCGAGGTACTCCGCCGTCAGCGTGCCCACGAAGCCGGTGGCTCCGAAGAGGACGATGTCGTAGGGACGGTCTGTCCTGTTCAGCCTGCTCATGGCACCCCTTGGTCGTGCAGCCCGTGCCGCTGTCGGTGGCTGAGGCTAGCGTGAGGAGTGCGGAGTCGGACGACCAGCCCGGAGGCAGCGGTGGCGGTGGCCAGGAATGCCCTGAAGAAGCGGGAGAAAGCGCGCGGGTCCGCGCTCTCCCCGCCCGGCGCCGGGCTCGCGGGGCCGCCGTGCGACCGGATCGAGGAGAGCCGTCGGGCGGGTCGCCCCCCGAGCGGTTGACAGCGGAACCCGTCGCGTTCCGGCCTTCCGCGGCACCGGCTCGCCGGGCACTTGGCTAAGCGCTTGCTCGTTAGGTCTTGTGTCCGGTCGGACACGTTCTTAGCATCACCGGTGTTACATCAGTTGTGTCACACGCGCTTGGGGGCTGGACGGCATGACGAAGGCACAGACGCCAGGGCGGCACGGCCCGCTGCACGGCGTGCGCGTGGTCGAGCTGGCCGGCATCGGGCCCGGGCCCTTCGCCGCCATGCTGCTGGCCGACCTCGGCGCCGACGTGGTCCGGGTGGACCGCCCGGGCGGCCCCGGCCTCGGCATCGACCCCGCGCACGACGTGACCAACCGCAACAAGCGCTCGGTGATCGTCGACCTCAAGACGCCGGACGGACCCGCGCGCGTGCTCGACCTCGCCGAGCGCGCCGACATCCTCGTCGAGGGCTACCGCCCCGGCGTCGCCGAGCGGCTCGGCATCGGCCCCGAGGCCTGCCACGCCCGCAACCCCCGTCTGGTCTACGGCCGCATGACCGGCTGGGGCCAGGACGGCCCCCTCGCCGAGCGCGCCGGCCACGACGTGGCCTACATCGCCGTCACCGGCGCCCTCGGTATGACCGGGCGCCCGGACGAGCCCCCGGCCTTCCCCGCCAACCTGCTCGGCGACTACGCGGGCGGCTCCCTCTACCTCGTCGTCGGCGTCCTCGCCGCACTCCACCACGCGCGCGAGAGCGGCGCCGGGCAGGTCGTGGACGCCGCGATCGTCGACGGTACGGCGCACCTCTCCGCGATGATCCACGGCATGCTGGCCGCGGGCGCCTGGCAGGACCGGCGCGGCGCCAACCTGCTGGACGGCGGCTGCCCGTACTACGGCACCTACGAGACCGGTGACGGCCTGTACATGGCCGTCGGCGCACTGGAGCCGCAGTTCTACGCCGAGTTCCTGCGCCTGCTCGACCTGGAGGACCTGGCGTCTGCCCAGCTGGACTGGGCACGCTGGGGCGAGCTGCGCGAGGCCCTCGCCGCCCGCTTCAAGTCCCGTACCCGGGCGGAGTGGACGGCCGTCTTCGAGGGTTCGGACGCCTGCGTGGCCCCCGTGCTGTCCCTGCGCGAGGCCCCGCACCATCCGCACCTGGCCGCCCGCGGCACCTTCACCGACCACGGCGGCATCACCCAGCCGGCCCCCGCCCCCCGCTTCTCCGCCACCCCCACCGCCGTCCGCACCGGCCCCGCCCTGCCCGGCACCGGCACCCACACGGTCGCCCAGGACTGGAACATCCCAGCCCTCGCGCCGGACGGGCCGACTGCCGCCCCCGGCAAGTCGGGCCCCGGCACGCCCGCCCTCGCGCCGGACGATCCCGCTCCGGCCCTCGGCACGCCCGCTCCCGCGCCGGACGGGTCCGCTCCCGCGCCGGACGGGTCCGATCCCGCGCCGGACGGGTCCGCTCCCGCGCCGGACGGGTCCGCTCCCGCGCCGGACGGGTCCGATCCCGCCACCCCCGTCCACCCCGCGCGCCCGACCGACGCCCCCGCCGCAGGCGGCGCCTGACGCCGCGTCACCGATTCGCCCGCCCGGCGACGACCTCGCCCGACCTCGCCCGACCCCGCTCGGCCCACCCTCCCGAAAGGCATCCCAGTGAGCACCGAAGCGTACGTGTACGACGCGATCCGCACCCCGCGCGGCCGCGGCAAGGCGAACGGCGCCCTGCACGGCACGAAGCCCATCGACCTGGTCGTCGGCCTCATCCACGAGATCCGCGACCGCTTCCCGGACCTCGATCCGGCCGCCGTCGACGACATCGTGCTCGGCGTCGTCGGCCCCGTCGGCGACCAGGGCTCCGACATCGCCCGGATCGCCGCGGTCGCCGCCGGACTGCCCGACACGGTCGCCGGCGTCCAGGAGAACCGCTTCTGTGCCTCCGGCCTGGAGGCCGTCAACATGGCGGCCGCCAAGGTCCGCTCGGGCTGGGAGGACCTGGTCCTGGCCGGCGGCGTGGAGTCGATGTCCCGGGTGCCGATGGCCTCCGACGGCGGTGCCTGGTTCAACGACCCGATGACCAACATCGCCACCAACTTCGCCCCGCAGGGCATCGGCGCCGACCTCATCGCCACCATCGAGGGCTTCTCCCGCCGCGACGTCGACGAGTACTCGGCGCTGTCCCAGGAGCGCGCCGCCACCGCCTGGAAGGAGGGCCGCTTCGACCGCTCCGTGGTCCCCGTGAAGGACCGCAACGGCCTGGTCGTCCTCGACCACGACGAGCACATGCGCCCCGGCACCACCGCCGACTCCCTCGCGAAGCTCAAGCCCTCCTTCGCGGACATCGGCGAGCTGGGCGGCTTCGACGCGGTCGCGCTGCAGAAGTACCACTGGGTGGAGAAGATCGACCACGTCCACCACGCGGGCAACTCCTCCGGCATCGTCGACGGCGCCTCCCTCGTCGCGATCGGCTCCAAGGAGATCGGCGAGCGCTACGGCCTCACCCCGCGCGCCCGGATCGTCTCCGCCGCCGTCTCCGGCTCCGAGCCCACCATCATGCTCACCGGCCCCGCCCCCGCCACCCGCAAGGCGCTCGCCAAGGCCGGCCTGACCATCGACGACATCGACCTCGTCGAGATCAACGAGGCGTTCGCCGCGGTCGTCCTGCGCTTCGTGAAGGACATGGGCCTGTCCCTGGACAAGGTCAACGTCAACGGCGGCGCCATCGCGCTGGGCCACCCCCTCGGCGCCACCGGCGCGATGATCCTCGGCAGCCTCGTGGACGAACTCGAGCGCCAGGACAAGCGTTACGGCCTCGCCACCCTGTGCGTGGGCGGCGGCATGGGCGTCGCCACCGTCATCGAGCGCGTCTGAACTCCCCGCGGAACCACGAGACCTCAACGGAGACGACTGTCATGACCGAGAGCACCACCATCCGCTGGGAGCAGGACGACACCGGTGTCGTCACCCTCGTCCTGGACGACCCGGACCAGTCCGCGAACACCATGAACCAGGCGTTCCGCGACTCCCTCGCCGCGATCACCGACCGGCTGGAGGCCGAGAAGGACTCCATCCGGGGCATCATCCTCACCTCCGCCAAGAAGACCTTCTTCGCCGGCGGCGACCTGCGCGACCTGATCCGCGTCACCCCCGAGACCGCCCAGGAGCTCTTCGACGGCGGCCTCGCCATCAAGCGGAACCTGCGCCGCATCGAGACGCTCGGCAAGCCCGTCGTCGCCGCCATGAACGGCGCGGCCCTCGGCGGAGGCTTCGAACTCGCCCTGGCCTGCCACCACCGCGTCGCGCTCGACGCGCCCGGCTCCAAGATCGGCTGCCCCGAGGTCACCCTCGGCCTGCTCCCCGGCGGCGGCGGGGTCGTCCGCACCGTCCGCCTGCTCGGCATCGCCGACGCCCTGCTGAAGGTGCTCGTGCAGGGCACCCAGTACAGCCCCCGTCGCGCGCTCGACAACGGGCTCGTCCACGAGGTGGCCGAGACCCCGCAGGACATGCTCGCCAAGGCGCGCGCCTTCATCGACGCCAACCCCGAGTCGGCGCAGCCCTGGGACAGGCCCGGCTACCGCATCCCCGGCGGCACGCCCGCCAACCCGAAGTTCGCCGCCAACCTGCCGGCCTTCCCCGCCAGCCTGCGCAAGCAGACCGGCGGCGCTCCCTACCCGGCTCCGCGCAACATCCTCGCCGCGGCCGTCGAGGGTGCTCAGGTCGACTTCGAGACCGCCCAGGTCATCGAGGCCCGCTACTTCGTGGAGCTGGCCGCCGGGCAGACCTCGAAGAACATGATCCAGGCCTTCTTCTTCGACCTCCAGGCCGTCAACTCCGGCGCCAACCGCCCCAAGGGCGTCGAGCCCCGCAAGGTCCGCAAGGCTGCCGTCCTCGGCGCCGGCATGATGGGCGCCGGCATCGCCTACTCGTGCGCCCGCGCGGGCATCGACGTCGTCCTGAAGGACGTCTCCCTGGAGGCGGCCCTCAAGGGCAAGAGCTACTCCGAGAAGCTGTGCGCCAAGGCCGTCGCCCGGGGCCGCACCAGCCAGGAGAAGGCCGACGCGCTGCTCGCCCGCATCACCCCCAGCGCCGACGTGGCCGACCTTGCCGGCTGCGACGCGGTGATCGAGGCCGTCTTCGAGGACACCACCCTCAAGCACAAGGTCTTCCAGGAGATCGAGTCCGTCGTCGCGCCCGACGCGCTGCTGTGCTCCAACACCTCCACCCTGCCCATCACCGCCCTCGCCGAGGGCGTCGAGCGCCAGGGCGACTTCATCGGGCTGCACTTCTTCTCGCCCGTCGACAAGATGCCGCTGGTGGAGATCATCAAGGGCGAGCGGACCGGCGACGAGGCCCTCGCGCGCGCCTTCGACCTGGTCCGGCAGATCAACAAGACGCCGATCGTCGTCAACGACTCGCGCGGCTTCTTCACCTCCCGGGTGATCGGCCACTTCATCAACGAGGGCGTCGCCATGATCGGCGAGGGCATCGCGCCCGCCTCCGTGGAGCAGGCCGCCGCCCAGGCCGGCTACCCCGCCAAGGTGCTCTCCCTCATGGACGAGCTGACCCTCACCCTCCCGCGCAAGATCCGAAACGAGACGAAGCGGGCCGTGGAGGAGGCCGGCGGCACCTGGACCCCGCACCCCGCCGAGGCCGTCATCGACCGGCTCGTCGACGAGTTCGACCGCCCCGGCCGCAGCGGCGGCGCCGGCTTCTACGACTACACCGAGGACGGCAAGCGGGCCGGACTGTGGCCGGGCCTGCGCGAGCACTTCGCCAAGCCCGGGTACGAGATCCCCTTCCGCGACATGCAGGAGCGAATGCTCTTCGCCGAGGCGCTGGACACCGTACGGCTCCTCGAAGAGGGCGTGCTGACCTCGGTCGCCGACGCCAACATCGGCTCCGTCTTCGGCATCGGCTTCCCGGGCTGGACCGGTGGCGTGCTCCAGTACATCAACGGCTACGACGGAGGCCTGCCCGGCTTCGTGGCACGCGCGCGTGAGCTCGCCGAGCGCTACGGCGAGCGGTTCACGCCGCCCGCGCTGCTCGTGGCGAAGGCGGAGAAGGGCGAGACCTTCACCGACGCGCGCTGAGGCGCCGCCTCACACGCCGCCCTCCACGCCGTCTCACGCACCGGGCGCACCCCGGGGACGCTCGTCGTCCCGGGGTGCGCCCTCGGCGTCCTTCAGCCATTCCCGCAGCTCCTGCTTCAGGGACCGCTGGAACGCCGTGAGCAGGGCCTGCACCACCAGCGGCTCCATGTGCGCGGACAGCGAGCGCACGTCCCGCGCGTCCCGTTCGCGCACCGCGTCCCGCAGCAACCGCGACATCTCCTGGGCCGCGGCGCGGGAGTGCTCCATGAGCGCGGTGCGGGCCGCGAGGATCACCTCCTGGGACAGCGGGACGTCCAGGAGCTGCACACCGAGCCGGAGCAGAGCGGAGTCGACGCGGTAGGCGTTCCCCCCGCCTTCCCCGTTCTCTCCGGCCTCCCGGCTCTCTCCGGCCTCCCGGCTCTCTCCGGCCTCCCGGCTCTCTCCGGCCTCCCGGCTCTCTCCGGCCTCCCGGCTCTCCCCGTGCTCTCCGTCCTCGGCGCGGGCGATCATGTCCAACGCCATCAGCCGGCGCACGTCCTCGTCGCTCAGCGGACGTCCGGCCCGCCGGCCCAGCTCCTCGCGCGTGAGCGTCTCCACCGCCTCGGGGGCCCACGAGGACACCACGGCCCGGTGCACGGCCAGATCCTGCTCGGTCAGGTCGGCCGGCAGGTGCCGCAGATACCGCTCGATCGCGGCGAGCGTCATGCCCTGGAGCTGCAGCTCGTCGATCAGCGCCAGCCGGGCCGCGTGCGCGCGCCCGTACCGCCCCACCCGGCGCGGACCGATCTCCGGCGGCGGGAGCAGCCCGCGGCTGCTGTAGAAGCGGACCGTGCGCACGGTCACGCCCGACCGCGCGGCCAGCTCGTCGATGGTGAGGGTCGGCTCCTCGGCCTCGGTCGTCATGTCGAGCAGTATTGCTGTCTCACCAAAGGTGTGTAACCCGGGGAGGTCGTGTGAGAAGAGCCGCTCTGTGACCTGGACCACCGCAAATCGGTGATCTCTCTGAGAAACTGCTGGCTTGGTCTGTACCACTCTTCGCCGAGCCGGTGCGGGCCGGACTGTACCGACCCCGGGCCCTCGCGGTCCGGGCGCACCAGGAAAGTGGAACCACCGTGAGCAAGGACGCCGTGGAATCGGCACCGGCCACCGCCCCTGCGCAGGTGGCCCAGGCTCCCGCGGACGCGGGTGACGCCGGCTACAGCAAGGACCTCAAGGCCCGCCATGTCAACATGATCGCGATCGGCGGCGCCATCGGCACCGGCCTTCTGCTGGGTGCCGGCGGCCGCCTGCACAACGCGGGCCCCGCCCTCGCCGTGGCCTACCTGGTCTGCGGCGTGTTCGCCTTCTTCGTCGTACGCGCCCTCGGCGAGCTCGTCCTCTACCGGCCCTCGTCCGGGTCCTTCGTGTCGTACGCGCGCGAGTTCCTCGGCGAGAAGGGTGCCTACGTCGCCGGCTGGATGTACTTCCTGAACTGGTCGACCACCGGCATCGCCGACATCACCGCGATCGCGCTCTACACGCACTACTGGAGCATGTTCACGACCATCCCGCAGTGGGTGCTCGCGCTGATCGCCCTCGCGGTGGTCCTGGCGGTGAACCTGATCTCCGTGAAGATCTTCGGTGAGATGGAGTTCTGGTTCGCGATCGTCAAGGTCGCCACCATCGTCGGCTTCATGCTGGTCGGCATCTTCCTGCTCGCCACCCAGCACAAGGTCGGCGGCCACACCCCCGGCCTCGGCGTGATCACGCAGCACGGCGGGCTCTTCCCGCACGGCATGATGCCGGCCGTCCTGGTCATGCAGGGCGTCATCTTCGCGTACGCCGCGCTGGAGCTGGTCGGCGTCGCGGCCGGCGAGACCGCCGAGCCGCAGAAGGTCGTCCCGCGCGCGGTCAACTCGATCATGTGGCGCGTGGCCCTCTTCTACGTCGGCTCCGTCGTCCTCCTCGCCCTGCTGCTGCCCGGCTCGGTCTACTCGGGCGACCAGAGCCCGTTCGTGACGGTGCTGTCGAAGATCGGCGTGCCGGCCGCCGGCGACGTGATGAACCTGGTCGTGCTGACCGCCGCCATGTCGTCGCTGAACTCCGGCCTGTACTCCACCGGCCGCATCCTGCGTTCCATGGCGATGGCGGGCTCGGCGCCCAAGTTCACCGCCCGGATGAACCGCAGGCAGGTCCCCTACGGCGGCATCCTGCTCACCTGCGGGGTGTGCGTGCTCGGCGTCGGCCTGAACTACCTGGTGCCGTCCCAGGCCTTCGAGATCGTGCTGAACGTCGCCTCCCTCGGCATCATCAGCACCTGGGTGATCATCATGCTCTGCCACGTGGTCTTCGTCCGGCGGGCCAAGGCGGGCCAGGTCACCCGGCCGAACTTCCGCCTCAAGGGCAGCCCCGTCACGGAGATCGCCACGATCACCTTCCTGCTGGTCTGCCTCGGCATGATGTGGAACGACCCCGAGGTCGGCCGCAAGACCCTGCTGCTGATCCCCGTCATCGCCGTCCTGCTGGTCGCCGGCTGGTTCGGCGTGCGCCGCCGGGTCTCCGCCACCGCCGACAAGGAACTGGCGAACCTCACGAAGTAGCGGCTCGGAGCCACTGCCAGTGGCAGCGCCTACGGTGGCGTCATGTCGGATATCAGGTATGTCCGGGGTGACGCCACCGCTGTGTCCGGGGCCGGCGCCCAGGTGATCGCCCATGTCTGCAACGACATCGGGGGCTGGGGGAGAGGCTTCGTCCTGGCGCTCTCGCGCCGCTGGCCGGAACCGGAGGCGGCGTACCGCGCCTGGTACCGCGGCCGGGCGGACAACGACTTCGCTCTGGGCGCGGTCCAGCTGGTCCAGGTCGAGCCGCGCCTGTGGGTGGCCAACATGATCGGCCAGCACGGCATCGCACGGGGCGGCAAGAGCGTCCCCGTGCGTTACGAGGCGATCGACACCGCCCTCGGCCGCCTCGCCCCAAAGGCGGCCGAGCTCGGTGCCCGCGTGCACATGCCCCGCATAGGCTGCGGCCTCGCGGGCGGACGGTGGTCCCACGTCGAGCCGCTCGTCACCGAGCGGCTGGTGAAGCGGGGGATCGCGGTGACGGTGTACGACGTGGGGGAGAGCGGGGGATGACCGTTCACCGGGGATGGGCGTTCACCGGAATGACCGTTCGCCGGGACGACCGTTCACCACCCGCTCTCCGGGACGTCAGTGCACGTCGTTCGTCGCCTCGATCTTCTTCCACGACCTCGGCTGGACGACCGCCCCGGCCGCTGCGGCCGTGTCGCCCGGACCGGCCGCCCTGCCCGCCTTGGCCGGTCCGGTGAGGGTCGCCACGCCCCCGGCCGGAGCCGCCGGCTTCACCGGCTGGAACAGCCAGGTGTCGAACAGAGCGGCCAGCGGCTTGCCGGAGACCTCCTCGGCGTACTTCTGGAAGTCGGCGACGGAGGCGTTGCCGTAGGCGTGCTCCTTCGGCCAGCCCTTCAGGACGGCGAAGAACGCGTCGTCGCCGATCTCGTCGCGCAGCGCCTGGATGGCGAGCGCGCCCCGGTCGTAGACGGCGAGGTCGAACTGGGCGTCCGGGCCCGGGTCGCCGGGCTTGACCGTCCAGAACGCGTCGTCGGCCGGGTGGGAGGCGTACACGTAGTCGGCGAGCTCCCGCGTGGTGCCCTCGCCCTCGTGCTCGGACCACAGCCACTGCGCGTACCGGGCGAAGCCCTCGTTGATCCAGATGTCCTTCCAGCCCTTGAGCGACACGTCGTCGCCGTACCACTGGTGGGCCAGCTCGTGGACGACCACGGAGGTGTTGGAGCCGTTCGCGAACTGCTTCGGGCTGTAGTAGACGCGGGTCTGCGTCTCCAGCGCGTAGCCCGTGGTGGTGTTCGGTACGTACCCGCCGGCCGAGGCGAACGGATACGGCCCGAAGTAGCCGCTCAGCCAGTCCACGATCTCCCCGGTGCGCTCCACACTGGCGCGCGCGGCTCCGTCGTTGGCGCCGAGGTCGGTGCTGTAGGCGTTGATCACGGGCACACCGCCGTCGGAGGTGCCGGTCGTGATGTCGAACTTCCCGAGGGCGAGCGTGGACAGATAGGTCGCCTGGGGCTTGTCCTGCCGCCAGTTGTAGCGCGTCCAGCCCAGCTTCGAGCTGGTCGACTGCAGGGTGCCGTTGGAGATGGCCTGGGTGCCGTCCGGGACGGCGACGGAGACGTCGTAGGTGGCCTTGTCGCTGGGGTGGTCGTTGCTCGGGAACCACCACCAGGCGGCCTCGGGCTCGTCGGCGGCCACCGCGCCGTCGGGGGTGCGGTGCCAGGTGGTGAAACCGTAGGCGCTCTTGGCCGACGGCACCCCGCTGTAGCGGACGACGACGGTGAGGGGCGTCCCCTTGGCCAGCGGCGTGTGCGGGGTGACGACCAGTTCGTGCTGTCCGGACGCCGCGAAGGACGCCTTGGCCCCGTTGACCCGCACCTCGCTCACGTCCAGCAGGAAGTCCAGGTCGAAGCTGGAGAGATCCTGCGTGGTCCTCGCCAGGATGGTCGCGGTGCCCTGCAGTTCGTCCGTCCGCGGCTGGTACTGCAGCCGCAGGTCGTAGTGCGAGACGTCGTAGCCGCCGTTGCCGTAGTACGGGTAGTAGGGGTCGCCGATGCCCGGCGCTCCGGGGGAGTGGCTCGCGGCCGATGCCGGGATCGCCAGCAGGAGGGAGGCCGCCGCCAGTGCTCCCGGCGCGATGATTCTGCGGTGCACGTCAGCTCCAAGTCGTCGGGACAGGAAGTCTGTTCGGAGCCTATTCAGACCCGGTGACCCCTGCCCTGTCCATGGCCCCTCGTGTCACACGATTGCCATCCGGCCGTCACGAGTCCCACCGGTCACCGTGATGCCCCCTTCTGTGCGGGAGTTGGCCGGAGTACCGTCCGCCCATGCCGAAACGTACGCGCTTCACGCTCTGGAGAACGTTCGTCACCGCGGCCGTCGCAGCCCTGACGGCCGCCCTCCTCACCCCCGCCGCCGCTCAGGCCGCGCCCCGCGAAAGCCGGCCCGTGTACTCGTACGCGCACGCCGTCCGCGAGTCCGTCTGGGTGGACACCGGCCTCGACGGGGACGGCGACGGGCGCACCGACCGCGTCGCCGCGGACATCGTCCGCCCGTCCGAACCGGCCCGCCAGGGCCACAAGGTGCCCGTCATCATGGACGCCAGCCCGTACTACTCCTGCTGCGGGCGCGGCAACGAGAGCCAGCTCAAGACGTACGACGCGCAGGGCAACGTCGTCCAGATGCCTCTTTTCTATGACAATTACTTCGTTCCTCGCGGCTATGCCTTCGTCGGTGTCGACCTGGCCGGCACCGACCGCTCCGACGGCTGCGTCGACGTCGGCGGCCGCTCCGACATCCAGTCCGCCAAGGCTGTCGTCGACTGGCTGAACGGCCGCGCCAGGGCCTACAGCAGCCGTACCGGCGGCACCCCGGTCAGGGCCGGCTGGAGCAACGGCAGGACCGGCATGATCGGCAAGAGCTGGGACGCCACGATCGCCAACGGCGTCGCCGCCACCGGCGTCAAGGGTCTGAAGACCATCGTCCCGATCAGCGGCATCTCCTCCTGGTACGACTACTACTTCGCCCAGGGCGCCCCGCTGTACGACGGCGGCCCCGACGAACTGGCCGGCTACGTCGAGAGCGACGACGCGACGGCCCACTGCGCGGCCGTACAGCGGAAGCTCGCCGACGGCAGCCCGCGCAGCGGCGACTGGACCCCGCTGTGGACCGAGCGGGACTACGTGAAGGACGCCGGGAAGGTCCGCGCCAGCGTCTTCCTCGTGCACGGCATGCAGGACCTCAACGTCCGCACCAAGCACTTCGGTCAGTGGTGGGACGCGCTCGCGAAGCACGGGGTCGAGCGGAAGATCTGGCTCTCCCAGACCGGGCACGTCGACCCCTTCGACTACCGGCGCGGCGCCTGGGTCGACACCCTGCACCGCTGGTTCGACCACGAACTCCTCGGCTACGACAACGGAATCGACCGCGAGCCGATGGCCGACATCGAGCGCCACCCCGACCAGTGGGTCACCTCCACGGCCTGGCCGCCGCACGGCACCGCGGCCACCACCCTGCGTCCGGCCCCCGGCACCACGGCCGGTGTCGGCACGCTGGGCCTGCGCACGGCCCACGGCACCGCGTCCTTCACCGACGACCCCGGACTCGGCGAGACGGACTGGGCCGCCCACCTCACCACGCCCACACCGGAGAAGGCCGGCTTCCTCACCGCCCCGCTCGGCCGCGACCTGCGGCTGTCCGGCTCCTCCCGGGTGACCGTCACCGCCACCCCCTCCACCGCCTCGGCCCACCTGACCGCCGCCCTGGTGGACCTCGGACCGGACACCATCCGCGACTACGCCGACGCCGCCGAGGGCATCACCACCCTCACCGACCGCACCTGCTGGGGCGAGAGCACGGCCGGGGACAGCGCCTGCTTCAAGGCCACCCGGGCGAAGACCGTCGGTGTCGACTACACGGTGATCAGCCGCGGCTGGGCCGACCTCGGCCACCACGCCTCCCTCGACCGGGGCGAACCGCTCACCCCGGGCCGGGCCTACACGATGACCCTGGACCTGGCGGCCACCGACCACGTCGTCCCCAAGGGCCACCGCCTGGCGCTGATCGTGGCGGGCACGGACAAGGACCTCATCGACCCGCCGTCCAGCCGGCCCACCCTCACCCTGGACCTGTCACGCACGACCGCCGTCGTTCCGGTCACCGGTGGCGCGGCCGCCTTCGCCCGCGCCACCTCGGGCGGCGCGCACCCCGCTCCCGCACCGCGGACCTGGAACGGCGTCCGGGCACCGCAGACCGCGCGGCACGTCCCCGCGAGCTGACGGCTCTCCGGCACCCCTGCCGGTGCCGGGCGGTGGCGGGCGCCCAGCCCTCCGGGGCCGCGCGCCCGCCACCGCCCGGCACCGGTGCCTGACGCCCGCCACGCCCGGCGCCGGTACGCCTCGCGCCGGGCGTGGCGGGCGCTGACGGAATATGTCATGCCGTGCTCACATCCGTCCCGGCGTGGGGATACTCACAGCATGTGCGCCGCATACGCGACCTTCGGCCTGGCCCCGGCGATCCGCGCAGGCGGTGTCCTCGCCGACGGCGGCCACCGGGTCCACCGCGACTTCGTGGACTTCATCGTCGACGGACGCCCGCTGCTCCTGCTGCTCTCCGACCTCGACGCGGTCTCCCCGCTCGCCTCCGACGTCCCGCCCGCCGTCTTCACCGCACAGGTGAGCGCCCTGCTGCTGGAGACCGCACCGCCGCTCCCGGACGGCCGGTTCGTGATCTACGGCTGCCCCGAGTGCGAGGACCTGGCCTGCGGCGCGGTCACCGCCGTCATCGAGCGCGACGGCGACGACGTCGTCTGGCGGGATTTCGCCTGGCAGACCGGCGAGCACGCGGACCTGGAACGTGACGGCTACCACGGCACGGGCCCGTTCCGCTTCCGCGGCCCCGAGTACCGCACCGCGCTCAGGGCCCTGAGCGGCACGGAGCTGATCGACACGGAGCGGAACGACACGGCACTGAGCGGTACGGAGCTGATCGGCACGGCACGGATCGGTACCGCCCCGCTCGACGAGGCCGATGGCCGGGCCGGGGCGCGCCGCCGGGTGCTGCTGATCGGTGCCCGGACCGCTGTTCTCGCCCGGCCGGCCGCCGCGCTGCGCGCCATCGGCATCGGCGCGGAGATCACCCCGGACGTCGTCGACGTCGCCGCGGAGGAACTGCGCGGCTACGGCGCCGTCGTGTTCGCGCGAGCGGTCGGCGAGCCGGAACGGGCCGCCGTACGCGAGGCGTTCGAGCGCGCCGGGGCGGACGTCGCCTATGTCGACGAGCGGGTCCCGGCCGTGCCGCTGCTCGTCGCCCAGGTGGAGCAGGCCCTGGACCGCGGTCCGCTCCGCCACCGGCGGCTCACCGGGCTGGCCGTCGCCGACGGTGCCGCGCACCTGGAGGTGGCCTTCCCCTGCCGGGTCCGTGTCACCGCGTACCGCCTCGGACGGTTCCACCGCACCCACGTCCAGGAGGCCTTCGACGGCGTCCTGGAGGCCGGCCGGCACCGCGTCGCGCTGGACCCGGGGGCGGTACGGGGCGAGTCGGCCGTGGTGGCCAGGGCGTCCGGGAGCGTGCTGGTGGAGCGGGTGGAGGGGGTGGCCGGGTGAGGCTCCGGCCGGCCGCCGTGTGCTGAGCGCGGGTCCCGTGGAGCATTAGGATCGGCCTTCTGATGACTGCCACCCTCGTCGCCAAGAACCTCGCCGCCGGCCACGGCGACCGCTCCCTGTTCTCCGGACTCGACCTCGTCGTCGCGCCCGGCGACGTGATCGGTCTCGTCGGTGCCAACGGTGCGGGCAAGTCCACACTGCTGCGCCTGCTGGCCGGGCTGAGCGCGCCCGAGGAGGGCGAACTGCGGCTCTCCCCGCCGACCGCGACCGTCGGCCATCTGCCGCAGGAGCCGGAGCGCAGGCCGGGCGAGACCGTCCGGGAGTTCCTGGCCCGCCGCACCGGCGTCGCCGAGGCGCAGCGCGTGATGGACGAGGCCACGCAGGCCCTGGTCGACGGCGCGCCCGGCGCCGACGACGCCTACTCCACCAGCCTGGAGCGCTGGCTGGACCTGGGCGGCGCCGACCTGGAGGAGCGCGCCGAGGAGGTCGCCGACTCCCTCGGCCTGGCCGTGGACCTGGACCAGCCGATGACCTCCCTCTCGGGCGGTCAGGCGGCCCGCGCCGGCCTCGCCTCCCTCCTGCTCTCCCGCTACGACGTCTTCCTCCTGGACGAGCCCACCAACGACCTGGACCTCGACGGCCTGGAGCGCCTGGAGCGCTTCGTCGCCGGACTGCGCGCCGGCACGGTGGTCGTCAGCCACGACCGCGAGTTCCTGACCCGCACGGTCACCAAGGTCCTCGAACTCGACCTGGCCCAGGGGCAGATCAACCTCTACGGCGGCGGTTACGCGGCCTACCTGGAGGAGCGGGAGACCGCCCGCCGGCACGCCCGCGAGGACTTCGAGGAGTACGAGGGGAAGAAGAGCGCCCTGGAGGACCGCGGCCGGATGCAGCGGTCCTGGATGGACAAGGGCGTGAAGAACGCCCGGCGCAAGGCCGGCAACGACAACGACAAGATCGGCCGCAAGTTCCGCAGCGAGGCCAGCGAGAAGCAGGCCGCCAAGGCCCGCCAGACCCAGCGCATGATCGAGCGCCTGGACGTGGTCGATGAGCCGCGCAAGGAGTGGGACCTGCGCATGGAGATCGCGGCCGGCCCGCGCTCGGGTGCCGTGGTCGCGACCCTCAGGGACGCCGAGGTCCGGCGCGGCGACTTCGCCTTCGGGCCGGTGTCCCTCCAGATCGACTGGGCGGACCGGGTCGCGGTCACCGGAGCCAACGGCGCCGGCAAGTCCACCCTGCTCGGTGCCCTGCTGGGCCGCGTCCCGCTCGACTCCGGGCACGCCTCGCTCGGCTCGGGGGTGCTGGTCGGCGAGGTCGACCAGGCCCGCAAGCTGTTCCACGGCCCCGAGGCCCTGCTCGACGCCTTCTGCGCTGCCGTGCCCGACACCGAGCCCGTCGAGGTGCGCACCCTGCTCGCCAAGTTCGGCCTGAAGTCCGAGCACGTCCTGCGCCCGGCCGCGACCCTCTCCCCGGGCGAACGCACCCGCGCCGCCCTGGCACTGCTCCAGGGCCGGGGGGTCAACCTCCTCGTCCTCGACGAGCCGACGAACCACCTCGACCTGCCCGCCATCGAACAGCTGGAATCGGCCCTCGACGCCTACGAGGGCACCCTCCTCCTGGTCACCCACGACCGCCGCATGCTGGACGCGGTCCACGTGAACCGCCGCCTGGAGGTGGCGGACGGCAAGGTGACCGAGCGCTAGAACGTCTCCGCGAAGCGGCCTGGCCGGGGCGGGGGCGTGCGGAATGTGCCGCGCGCCCCGCCCCACCGGCTCAGCGCTTGCCGTCCTTCGGGTTCAGCAGCCCCGCCCGGCGCAGCGCGTCCGCCATCGCGCTGTTGGCCGGTGCCGGAGCCTGACGACCGCCCCGGTCACCGCCGCGCCCCTGCCGCTGGGCCTGGCCACCCTGGCCGCCCTGCCGCTGGCCCTGGCCCTGACCGCTCTGTCGCTGGCCCTGACCCTGCCGCTGCTGCGGCGGCCGGGAGCCGCCGCCGCGCTGCTGGCGGCCGCCCTGGCCCTGGCCCTGCGGCGCGGCCTCGTCGTCCAGCCGCAGCGTCAGCGCGATCCGCTTGCGCGGAATGTCCACGTCCAGGACCTTCACCTTGACGATGTCACCGGACTTCACGACATCCCGCGGGTCCTTGACGAACGTCTTGGACATCGCCGAGACGTGCACCAGCCCGTCCTGGTGGACGCCGATGTCCACGAACGCCCCGAAGGCCGCCACATTGGTGACCACGCCCTCCAGGACCATCCCGGAGGACAGGTCGGAGATCTTCTCCACACCCTCCATGAAGGTCGCCGTCTTGAACGCCGGACGAGGGTCGCGGCCCGGCTTCTCCAGCTCCTTCAGGATGTCCGTCACGGTCGGCAGGCCGAAGGTGTCGTCCACGAAGTCGGCCGGCCTGAGCGAGCGCAGCGCGGCCGTGTTGCCGACGAGGGAGGCGACCTGCTCACCGGTCGCCTTCACCATGCGCCGCACGACGGGATACGCCTCCGGGTGCACGCTGGACGAGTCCAGCGGATCGTCACCCCCGCGGATCCGCAGGAAGCCCGCGCACTGCTCGTACGCCTTCGGGCCCAGCCGGGCCACCTTCTTCAGCGCCGGGCGCGACAGGAACGGGCCGTTGGCGTCACGGTGCGCCACGATGTTCTCCGCGAGCGAGGCGGAGATGCCGGACACCCGCGAAAGCAGCGGTACGGAAGCCGTGTTGACGTCCACGCCGACGCCGTTCACACAGTCCTCGACCACCGCGTCCAGCGAGCGGGACAGCTTCACCTCGGCCAGGTCGTGCTGGTACTGGCCGACACCGATCGACTTCGGGTCGATCTTCACCAGCTCGGCCAGCGGGTCCTGGAGCCGGCGCGCGATGGAGACCGCGCCGCGCAACGAGACGTCCATGTCGGGCAGTTCCTGCGAGGCGTAGCTCGACGCCGAGTACACCGACGCGCCCGCCTCGGAGACCATCACCTTGGTGAGGTTCAACTCCGGGTGCTTGGCGATGAGTTCGGTGGCGAGCTTGTCGGTCTCGCGGGACGCCGTGCCGTTGCCGATCGCGACCAGCTCGACCGCGTGCTCCTTCGCCAGCCGCGCCAGCTTGGCGATCGCCTCGTCCCACCTGTTGGCCGGGACGTGCGGGTGGATCACGTCCGTGGCGACGGCCTTGCCGGTGGCGTCGACCACGGCGACCTTCACACCCGTACGGAAGCCGGGGTCCAGGCCCAGCGTCGCGCGCGTGCCGGCCGGCGCGGCCAGCAGCAGGTCGCGCAGGTTGGTGGCGAACACGTTCACCGCCTCGTCCTCGGCCGCCGTGCGCAGCCTGAGGCGCAGGTCGATGCCGAGGTGCACCAGGACGCGGGTGCGCCAGGCCCAGCGGACCGTGTCCGTCAGCCACTTGTCGCCGGTCCGGCCCTGGGGGGCGATGCCGAACCGCCCGGCGATGATGCCCTCGTACGACGACGGCCCCGACGGGGTCTCGGTCTGCTCCTCCGGCTCCAGGACGAGGTCCAGCACCTCCTCCTTCTCGCCGCGCAGCATCGCCAGGATCCGGTGCGAGGGCAGCTCGGTGAACGGCTCGGCGAAGTCGAAGTAGTCGGCGAACTTGGCGCCCGCCTCCTCCTTGCCCTCGCGCACCTTCGCGGCCAGCCGCCCGCGCACCCACATGCGCTCGCGCAGCTCGCCGATCAGGTCGGCGTCCTCCGAGAACCGCTCGGTCAGGATCGCCCGCGCGCCCTCCAGCGCGGCCTGCGCGTCGGCGACACCCTTGTCCGCGTCCACGAACGCGGCCGCCGCGGCCTGCGGGTCGACCGTCGGGTCGCTCAGCAGCCCCTCGGCCAGCGGTTCGAGACCGGCCTCGCGTGCGATCTGCGCCTTGGTGCGCCGCTTCGGCTTGTACGGCAGGTAGATGTCCTCAAGCCGCGCCTTGGTCTCGGCGCCGCGGATACGCGCCTGAAGCTCCTCGGTCAGCTTGCCCTGCTCGCGCACCGACTCCAGGATCGCGGCCCGACGGTCCTCCAGTTCCCGCAGGTAGCGCAGCCGTTCCTCGAGCGTGCGCAGCTGCGCGTCGTCGAGCATCTCGGTCGCTTCCTTGCGGTAGCGGGCGATGAAGGGAACCGTCGAGCCGCCGTCGAGCAGCTCCACCGCGGCCTTCACCTGCCGCTCCCGTACGCCGAGTTCCTCGGCGATCCTGCCTTCGATGGACCCTACTTCGATGGACTCGGGTGTCGTCACGATCCCGTACCGCCTTCTCCACTGAGGTTGCGCGGCAATTGTGGCAGGTGACACCGGCAACCAGGGCCAAGGGCCTCGCCCGCGTGCGCCGCCGGGTCGCGCGTCGGCCGCCACGCACCACCGAGGCGGCACCGCAGCGGGACCGAGGCGGCACCGGAGCGGCACCAAGAGGGCACCGAGGCGGCCCCGGGGCGGTTGTAAGGCCGCCGCGGAGCGGTGGTGGCGCGGGCCGCATGGCAGGAAAGGTGGGAAGTGCGCCATTGCAGCCATCCCCGGGCGGGCGAAGAATCGGTGGCATGACGCAGCGAACCGTCCTCGTCGTCCTCTTCGACGGCGTGCAGAGCCTCGACGTCACCGGACCCGTGGAGGTCTTCGCGGGTGCGGAGCAGATCCGCCCGGGGTCGTACCGCATTTGCACGGCCTCCCTGGACGGCGCCCCTGTGCGCACCTCCAGCGGGCTCACCCTCGTACCGGACACGGCGCTGGCGCGGGCGCCCGGACCGCACACTCTGCTCGTCCCCGGCGGGCAGGGCACCCGCCGCCGTGACCCGCTCCTGACGGACTGGCTGCGCGCGCACGCGCCCCGGGCCGAACGGCTGGTCTCGGTGTGCACCGGGGCCCTCCTGCTGGCCGAGGCGGGCCTGCTGGACGGCCGGCGGGCCACGACCCACTGGGCGTACTGCGACACGCTCGCCCGCGCCCACCCGGCCGTCGAGGTCGACCCCGCGCCGATCTACGTCCGCGACGGCGAGGTCTTCACCTCGGCCGGCGTCACCTCCGGCATCGACCTCGCCCTCGCCCTCGTCGAGGAGGACCTGGGCCGCGAGGCCGCCCTCACCATCGCCCGCCACCTGGTCGTCTTCCTGTGCCGGCCCGGCAACCAGGCGCAGTTCAGTGCCCAGCTCGCCGCGCAGACCGCGCGGCGCGAACCCCTGAGGGAAGTCCAGCAGTGGATCACCGAGCATCCCGCTGGTGACCTGGCCGTCGAATCGCTCGCCGCCCGCGCCCGGCTCTCGCCGCGTCACTTCGCCCGCGCCTTCCGCGAGGAGACCGGCATGACGCCCGGCCGCTACGTCGACCGCGTCCGTCTCGAACACGCCCGCAGGCTCCTGGAGGACAGCTCCGGCGGCATCGAGGAGATCTCCCGCGCCAGCGGCTACGGCACCCCCGAGGCGATGCGCCGCGCCTTCACCAAGGCGCTCGGCACCTCTCCGGCGGCATACCGCGGCCGTTTCCGCCCCGCCTCCGCCACCTCTTCCGCACGCTGAAGGCCACGCAGACGAAGGGAAACACCATGCAGATCGCCATCGTCCTCTACGACCGCTTCACCGCCCTCGACGCCGTCGGCCCCTACGAGACGCTGGGCCGGCTCCCCGGCGCCGAGACCGTCTTCGTCGCCGAGCGCACGGGACCCGTCCGCAACGAGACCGGCAACCTCGCGCTCACCGCCGACCGGACCCTCGCCGACGTGCCGGCCCCCGACATCGTGGTCGTCCCGGGCGGCCCCGGCCAGACCCCGCAGATGGACAACGAGGTCCTCCTGGACTGGCTGCGCGCGGCCGACGCCACCAGCACCTGGACGACCTCGGTGTGCACCGGCTCCCTGCTGCTCGCCGCGGCCGGGCTCCTGAACGGCCGCCGCGCGACCTCGCACTGGCTGGCCCTCGACACGCTGCGGGAGTTCGGCGCCGAACCCACGGGGGAGCGGGTCGTGTTCGACGGCAAGTACGTCACCGCCGCCGGTGTCTCCTCCGGCATCGACATGGGCCTCACCCTGCTCGGCCGGCTCGCCGGCGACGAACACGCCCAGGCCGTCCAGCTGCTGACCGAGTACGACCCGCAGCCGCCCTACGACGCCGGATCCCCGCAGAAGGCGCCCGCGCACCTCGTCGAGGAACTGCGCTCCGGGAGCCGGTTCATTCTGCGGTAGGCACGCTCCAGGTGAAGCGCGGCCGCCTGCGCTCCAGGAACGCGGCGACCCCCTCCGCGGTGTCGCCGCTACCACGGGCCTGCTCCGCCCAGTAGGCGTCCCGGTCGGTGCGGCCGTTCGCGAACTCCTTCGCCGCGGCCTGGGTGAGCTGAGAGCGGGACACCAGGACCTGGGTCAACTCGGCAACCCGCTTGCCGAGTTCGCCCTCGGGCAGCACCTCGTCCACCAGCCCCGTACGCAGCGCCCGCCCGGTGTCGATCAACTCGCCGGAGAACAGCAGGTACTTGGCGGCCGCAGGACCCACCAGCGAGACCAGCCGCCGGGTCGAGGACGCGGGATACACGATGCCGAGCTTCGCGGGCGTCACCCCGAACAGGGCGCCCTCCTCCGCCAGCCGCAGATCGCAGGCCGCCGCGAGCTGCGACCCGCCGCCCACACAGTGACCCCGGACCGCGGCGACGGTCGGCTTGGGGAACGCGGCGAGGGCCTCCTCGGCGGCCACCGCCAGCCGCTGGGCCTCCTCCGGCGAGCCCCGGAGCGTGGAGATGTCCGCGCCCGCGCAGAAGGTGCCCCCCTCGCCGGTCAGCACCAGCGCCCGCACGCCCGGGTCGGTGGCCAGTCCTTCCAGCAGGGGTGGCAGGGATCGCCACATCGCGGCCGTCATGGCGTTGCGCTTGGCCGGGTGGCCGATGACGACGGTGGCGACGGAGTCGGTGACCTGGTGCGACAGACGGGGCTCCATGAGGCCGGATGCTATCGGCCGGACGGTATCGGCCGTTACGGAGCCGTGGTCAGCGGGGACAAAGAGGGTGTAGCAGGCATGGAGGGCGACTGAGGAGGCGGCGATGGCCAGGTCCGGTAAGCCGCGGGGCAAGGCGGCGAAGCTGCATCGCGGGTTCAGCTGGCTCGCGGTGCTCGGTGTGGTGCTCGTGATCGCCGGACTCGTGGGGCTGGTCTACACCGGTGTGGCCACACTGACCTCGATGATCCTCTTCGGATGGCTGCTGCTGATCGGCGGAGTGGTGGGGCTGCTGCACGCGGTGCAGGCACGGGGCACCAGTTTCTTCTGGCTCGGCGTCATCGTCGCCGCCCTGAACATCGCCGCCGGTGTCGTCGTCATCCGCATGCCCCACGCCGCGGCCGCCGCCCTCACCATGTTCGCCGCCCTGCTGTTCCTCGCCGCCGGACTCTTCCGGGTCGTCGGCAGCCTGGTGGTACGCGGTTCCCAGTTCGGCTGGACGCTGCTGCTCGGCGCGTTCGACCTGCTGCTGGGCATCCTCGTCCTCATCTCCTGGCCGGGCAGCAGCCAGTACGTCATCGGCGCGTTCTTCTCGCTCTCCCTGCTCTTCGACGGCCTCGGCCTGATCGCCACCGGATACGGCGGCCGTCGCGTGGCCGGCCTCCTCGACGAGCAGACCCCGGGCAAACCCGTACAACACGAATAGTTCGCGAAGCGGCGCCCGGAGGGCAGGAACGGTCCTTTAACTGGCGACATCAGACGCAGGCGGTCAGAAACGTTCGATACTCGCTGACTTCTGTTCAGTCATCCGGAGTGATGCCGATCGTTACCAACACTCGACGTGTGGTGACAATCGAGCGCGAGGGTGGCGACCGGACGATGGACGACCACGGGCACGGGGGCGTCCCGCGACCAGCGGAGGGCGGCGCGCGGCAGCCGCCCGGCCCACTGCCGTACGAGGGAGTCTGGCGGTTCACCGCGGCCGCCGTGGACGCGTCGGTCCCGCAGGCGCGGCACGCCGTACGGGACCTGCTGCTGCGCCAGGGCGTACCGGTCTGCGACGACGTGGTGCACGGACTGCTGCTGATCGTCTCCGAGCTGGTCACGAACGCGGTCCGGCACGCGGCGCTGCTGTCGCCGATGCTCGCCGTGGAGGTGGCCGTCGGGGCCGAGTGGGTGCGGGTGTCGGTGGAGGACAACCACCCCTACCGCCCGACCGCCCTGGAGGCCGACCACGGCCAGACCGGTGGACGGGGCCTGCTGCTGGTCCGTGAGGTGGCCCGGGAGGCGGGCGGGGTGGTCGACGTGGAGCACACCGCGAGCGGCGGCAAGGTGATCTGGGCCGCCCTGCCGCTCAAGCCCGCGACCCTGCTGTAGGGGACCGGCCGCGCGGGCGGCTACCCCGGGTCGCGCGGGCCGGTACCCCGGGTCGCGGGGGCCGACTACCAGCCCGCGTGGGGGCCCGTCAGTTCCCTGATCGCCGGCCGGGCCGCGTCCAGCACGGTCATGAACCAGGCGGAGAACGGCTCCCGGGCGTGCCGCTCCGCGAGCTCGGCGGCCGTCACGAAGGCGGTCGCGCCGATCTCCTCGGGGTCCGGGGCGAGCGAGGCCTGCACCAGGCCGACGAACAGGTGGTTGTACTCCTGCTCGACCAAGCCCGAGGCCGGGTCCGGGTGGTTGTAGCGGACCGTGCCCGCCTGGGCCATGAGCGACGGCGAGACGCCCAGCTCCTCGTACGTCCGCCGGGCCGCCGCCGCGAAGGGTGCCTCGCCGGGGTAGGGGTGGCCGCAGCACGTGTTGGACCACACACCGGGGGAGTGGTACTTGCCGAGCGCCCGCTGCTGGAGCAGCAGCCGGCCCTGCTCGTCGAAGAGGAACACCGAGAACGCCCGGTGCAGCTGTCCCGGCGGCTGGTGGGCGGCGAGCTTCTCAGCGGTGCCGATCGTCACGCCGCTCTCGTCGACCAGTTCCAGCAAAATCGCCTCTGTGGCGCCGTTCGACGAGCTGTGCGTCTCGGTGGCAGGTGTGATCGGCATACCCATCCTTAGCCTCGGTCTTCGCACCCCAAGTCTGCCGTACGAATCCGGCACTCCCGGCACTTCCCCCGCACGTCCGCATGTCCGCATGTCCCGCGCACGGGGTGGCGCCGCAAGGGGGGACTCGATAGGGGATCGTGCCCGGGGCCCGACTCCGGGAACCTCGGTGACGTGTCGAACACAAGTGCACACGTTCAGCATGCCGCCGGCTCCGCGTGCGATGTCCCGCGACTCCGCCCAGGGACCCTCAACTCCGCCCAGGGACCCTCAGTGGCAGAGCCGCGACTCGTGCGCCGCGTGCCCGCTCGGCTCCAGCTGGAAGGTGCAGTGTTCCACGTCGAAGTGGCCGCCGAGGCAGCCCTGCAGCTCGTGCAGCATCTTCTCGTGGCCGATGGCGTTCAGCACGTCCGTGCTGACCACCACGTGCGCGGACACCACGGGCATGCCGGAGGTGATCGTCCAGGCGTGCAGATCGTGCACGTCCTCGACGCCGTCCAGACCCAGGATGTGGGCCCGGACCTCCGCCATGTCGACGTCCTTCGGGGCCGCCTCCAGCAGCACGTCCAGCGTCTCGCGCAGCAGCTTCAGCGTCCTCGGGACGATCATCAGGGCGATGGTCAGCGAGGCGATCGGGTCGGCGATCTGCCAGCCGGTGGTCAGGATCACGGCCGCCGAGATGATCACCGCCAACGAGCCCAGCGCGTCCGCGGCGACCTCCAGGAAGGCGCCGCGCACGTTCAGGCTCTCCTTCTGCCCGCGCATCAGCAGGACGAGTGACACGCTGTTCGCCACCAGGCCGATCCCACCGAACAGCATCATCAGACCGCCCCGCGTGTCCGCGGGTGTGACGAACCGCTCGACCGCCTCGAACAGCACGTATCCGCCGACGCCGAGCAGCAGCAGGCAGTTGGCCAGGGCGGCGAGGATCTCGGCGCGGGCGTAGCCGAAGGTGCGGTTGGTGCTCGGCGGCCGGTTGGCGAAATGGATGGCGAGCAGCGCCATGCCGAGACCCACCGCGTCGGTCGCCATGTGCGCGGCGTCCGCGATCAGGGCCAGCGAGTCCGCGAGCAGACCGCCGGCGATCTCGACCACCATGATCGTGAGCGTGATGCACAGCGCCACCCGCAGCCGGCCGCGGTACGCGGCCGCGGCCGTACCGGTGCGCGGCGCGTGTGTGTGGCCGTGGTCGTGCCCTGCCCCCATGAGAAAACCGTCCTTCCGCGTCGCGCCCTGGATCACAGTGAACTACTGGCGGGGGTCATCGGGCAACGCGGCACTGAACACCGTTGTCATGTGCCCTGACCTGCGTAAACGAACCGCTGGTCAGGGCGATGGCGGCCTACTTCGCGAGGTCGTGGTGCAGCCGCCAGCCCTGCCAGGCCGACTCGACCATCTCGCGCACTCCGCGCCGGGCCCGCCAGCCCAGCTCGGTGGCGGCCCGCTCGGCCGAGGCGACCGCGCGCGGCGCGTCCCCCGGGCGGCGCCCCTCCACGACGGGCGGCCGCCGGTCCCCGGTGACCTCCCCGACGACCGTGATCAGCTCGCGCACCGAGACGCCCTCGCCCCGGCCGATGTTCAGCGTCAGGTCTCCGGCCGGGCCGCCCTCGCCGAGCCGGCGTGCGGCCGCGAGGTGCGCCTCGGCCAGGTCGGCCACGTGAATGTAGTCACGGACACAGGTGCCGTCCGGCGTCGGGTAGTCGGCTCCGAAGATCCGCGGCGCCTCGTCGCGGGTGAGCCGGTCGAAGACCATCGGGACGATGTTGAAGACCCCGGTGTCGGCGAGTTCGGGCGCCGCGGCGCCCGCCACGTTGAAATAGCGCAGACATACGGTGGAGATCCCGTGCGCCTTTCCCGCCGCCCGCACCAGCCACTCCCCGGCCAGCTTGGTCTCGCCGTACGGGTTCACCGGCGCGCACGGGGTGTCCTCCGTGATCAGCTCCACATCCGGGTTGCCGTAGACGGCCGCCGACGACGAGAACAGCAGCCGCCGCACGCCGGCGGCGGTCATCGCCTCCAGCAGCACGGCCAGGCCGCCGACGTTCTCCCGGTAGTAGCGCGTGGGCTCGGCCACCGACTCGGCGACCTGCTTGCGCGCCGCGAGATGGACGACGCCCGTGACGCCGTACTCGGCGAAGACCCGCCTGAGCAGGTCCCCGTCCAGCGTCGAGCCCTCGACCAGCGGCACGCCCGCCGGGAGCCGCTCGGGCACGGCGGCCGACAGGTCGTCCAGCACCACGACGCGCTCGCCGGCCTCTGTCATGGCCCGTGCCACATGCGCTCCGATGTATCCGGCTCCGCCGGTGATCAGCCACGTCATGGTCGCCCACCCTATGCCGACCCGTGCCGGGTCCTCCCGCGCCCGTGACCACGATGTCCGTGATGACGGGGGATGCCCGGGTCTGTGGGCGCGGTTTGTGGGGCGGGCCCCGAATCCCTGATGATGATCGCGGCAAAGGCCGGGGCAGCCCCCTGTGGGCCGGTCCGTGAACGGCCGGTGAACGTCGGCCCCGGCCCATCGGATAGCCTCTGCCGACATGCCGCCCGGGAGTCGCAGGCCGCGGCGCCCACCACGCAGAAGACCGGCGCCGACGTGCCGGCACCCAGGGAGTGAGTTCGGTTGTCGACCGCCATCGTGACCGGTCAGCCGGTCCCCGGATCGTCTCTCGAGCACGATCTGCGGTCCCTCGGCTTCGACGTGCGTACGGCCGCCGATGCCGTCGAGGCGGAGACCCTGCTCGCGGCCGCCCCCACCGGTGACCGCGTCGCCCTGGTCGACGCGCGCTTCGTCGGCCACCCGCACGCGCTGCGCCTCGGCCTGACCGACCCGCGCTTCCCGCTGGCCGCCGTCCCCGGCGCCGTCACCGCCCAGCCGGCCGCCCGGCAGGCGCTGACCCGGGCACTGGCCCGCGAGACCTCCGCCGACGACCGCTCCGCCGAGAACGCGGACCCGGCGGAGCCGGAAGCCGTCGCCGACGGCCTCGCCGACCGCGTCGGCACCGCCCTCGACGCCGAGGACGCCGGTGTCCACCGCCCCGAGCTGGGCAGTCTGGTCGCCGCCGTCCCCGCCGACCCGCAGGCCCGCAACGAGGCACGGCAGGCCGTCGCCGCCGTGGACGACGAGGCCGTACGCCTGAAGTCGGCCGTGAAGTCCCGCGACGGCTTCTTCACCACGTACTTCATCAGCCCCTACTCGCGCTACATCGCCCGCTGGTGCGCGCGCCGGGGCCTGACCCCCAACCAGGTCACCACCGCCTCGCTGCTCACCGCGCTCATAGCGGCGGGCTGTGCGGCGACGGGCACGCGGGCCGGGTTCGTCGCGGCCGGCGTGCTGCTGATCGCGTCCTTCGTCCTGGACTGCACCGACGGCCAGCTCGCCCGCTACGCCCTGAAGTACTCCACGCTCGGCGCCTGGCTCGACGCCACCTTCGACCGGGCCAAGGAGTACGCCTACTACGCCGGTCTCGCCCTCGGCGCGGCCCGCGGCGGAGACGACGTGTGGGCCCTCGCGCTCGGCGCGATGATCCTGCAGACCTGCCGGCACGTCGTGGACTTCTCCTTCAACGAGGCCAACCACGACGCCACCGCCAACACCAGCCCCACCGCGGCCCTCTCCGACAAGCTCGACAGCGTCGGCTGGACGGTCTGGGTGCGCCGGATGATCGTCCTCCCCATCGGTGAGCGCTGGGCCATGATCGCCGTCCTCACCGCGGTCACCACCCCCCGCATCACCTTCTACGTCCTCCTCGTCGGCTGCGCCCTCGCGGCGACGTACACCACGGCCGGGCGCGTGCTGCGCTCGCTGACCCGCAAGGCGAAGCGGACCGACCGGGCGGCGCGGGCACTCGCGGAGCTCGCCGACAACGGCCCGCTCGCCGGGATCGCGGCGCGCGTGCTGCCCGCCCCCCTCGGCTCCCCGCTCCTGGTGGCGCTCGCCGGCACGGCGATCCTCGCGGTGTCCCTCTTCGCGGGCCACTCCGGGGAGACCTGGGCGCCCGTCGCGGGTGCCGTCGTCTACACCCTCACGTCCGGTCTGGCGCTGCGCCGCCCCCTCAAGGGCGCCCTCGACTGGCTGGTCCCGCCCCTGTTCCGGGCCGCCGAGTACGGCACCGTCCTCGTCCTCGCGAGCAAAGCGGGCGTGAACGGGGCCCTTCCTGCGGCTTTCGGCCTGGTGGCCGCCGTCGCCTACCATCACTACGACACGGTGTACCGCATCCGCGGCAACGCCGGAGCGCCCCCGGCCTGGCTGGTGCGCGTCACAGGGGGACAGGAGGGGCGGACTCTGCTCGTCACCGTCCTGGCCGCCCTGCTCACCGCCTCGCAGTTCACGGTCGCGCTCACGGTTCTCGCCGTGTACGTGACCCTGCTGGTGCTCGTCGAGAGCATCCGCTTCTGGGTCTCCGCAGGAGCCCCAGCCGTACACGACGAAGGAGAACCCGCATGATCGGCCTCGTGCTGGCGGCCGGCGCCGGACGGCGCCTGCGCCCCTACACCGACAGCCTTCCCAAGGCGCTGGTGCCGGTGGGGCCCGCGGGCATAGAGGGCGAACCCACGGTTCTCGACCTCACCCTCGCCAACTTCGCCGAGATCGGCCTCACCGAGGTCGCGATCATCGTCGGCTACCGCAAGGAAGCCGTGTACGAGCGCAAGGCGGCCCTGGAGCAGAAGTACGGCCTGAAGCTCACCCTCATCGACAACGACAAGGCCGAGGAGTGGAACAACGCCTACTCCCTGTGGTGCGGCCGTGACGCCCTCAAGGACGGCGTGATCCTCGCCAACGGCGACACCGTCCACCCGGTCTCCGTCGAGAGGACGCTGCTCGCCGCCCGCGGCGACGGCAAGCGGATCATCCTCGCCCTCGACGCGGTGAAGTCCCTCGCGGACGAGGAGATGAAGGTCGTCGTGGACCCCGCCAAGGGCGTCCGGAAGATCACCAAGCTGATGGACCCGGCCGAGGCCACGGGCGAGTACATCGGCGTCACCCTCATCGAGGGCGACGCGGCCCCCGAGCTCGTCGACGCGCTGAAGACCGTCTGGGAGACCGACCCGCAGCAGTTCTACGAGCACGGTTACCAGGAACTGGTGAACCGAGGCTTCAGGATCGACGTCGCGCCCATCGGCGACGTCCGTTGGGTCGAGATCGACAACCACGACGATCTCGCCCGTGGACGGGAGATCGCGTGCCAGTACTGACCCGGCTGATTCCCTCGCCGGTCGTCGTCGACATCCGCCCGGGTGCCCTCGACGACCTGGCCTCCGTCCTCGCCGACCAGCGCATCTCGCACTCGGGCCGGCTCGCCGTCGCCGTCAGCAACGGCTCCGGCGCGAAGCTGCGCGAGCGCATCGCCCCGACACTGCCGGGTGCCACCTGGTACGAGGTCGGCGGCGGCACCCTGGACGACGCGGTCCGGCTGGCCGGCGACATAAGGGCCGGCCACTTCGACGCGGTCGTCGGCCTCGGCGGCGGCAAGATCATCGACTGCGCCAAGTTCGCCTCGGCCCGGGTCGGCCTGCCCCTGGTCGCCGTACCGACGAACCTCGCGCACGACGGCCTGTGCTCGCCCGTCGCCACCCTCGACAACGACGCCGGGCGCGGCTCCTACGGTGTGCCGAACCCGATCGCCGTCGTCATCGACCTCGACGTCATCCGGGACGCCCCGGCGCGCTTCGTGCGCTCCGGCATCGGCGACGCCGTGTCCAACATCTCCGCCATCGCGGACTGGGAGCTGGCCAACCGGGTCAACGGCGAGAAGATCGACGGACTCGCCGCCGCCATGGCCCGCCAGGCCGGCGAGGCGGTGCTGCGCCACCCCGGCGGCATCGGGGAGAACGACTTCCTCCAGGTGCTGGCCGAGGCGCTGGTGCTCAGCGGCATCGCCATGTCGGTCTCGGGGGACTCCCGGCCGTCCTCCGGCGCCTGCCACGAGATCAACCACGCCTTCGACCTGCTCTTCCCCAAGCGCGCCGCCAGCCACGGCGAGCAGTGCGGGCTCGGTGCCGCCTTCGCGATGTACCTGCGCGGAGCGCACGAGGAGTCGGCGCACATGGCGGGAGTGCTGCGCCGGCACGGGCTCCCGGTGCTGCCGGAGGACATCGGCTTCACGGTGGACGAGTTCGTCCGCGTCGTGGAGTTCGCTCCGGAGACCAGGCCCGGCCGCTACACGATCCTCGAACACCTCGACCTCAAGACGAACCAGATCAAGGACATCTACGCCGACTATGTCAAGGCCATCGGTAGCTGAACTCCGTCCGGTCGTCCACCCCGCGGGGGTGAAGGACCGGCGCAGCGGTGAGCACTGGGGAGGGCGCCTCTACATGCGAGAGGTGTCCCTGCGCGTCGACCGCTACCTGGTGAACACCAGGGTCACGCCCAACCAGCTCACGTATCTGATGACCGTCTGCGGAGTGCTCGCGGCCCCGGCCCTTCTGGTGCCGGGGATCCCGGGCGCCGTGCTCGGTATCGTCGCCACCCAGCTGTACCTGCTGCTGGACTGCGTCGACGGCGAGATCGCCCGCTGGCGCAAGCAGTACTCGCTCAGCGGCGTCTACCTGGACCGCGTCGGCGCGTACCTCACCGACGCCGCCGTCCTGGTCGGACTCGGCCTGCGCGCCGCCGACCTGTTCGGCAGCGGCCGGATCGACTGGCTGTGGGCCTTCCTCGGCACCCTTGCCGCCCTCGGCGCCATCCTGATCAAGGCCGAGACCGACCTGGTCGGCGTCGCCCGCCACCAGACCGGCAGGGAGCCGGTCAAGGAGGCCGCGGCCGAGCCCCGCTCCTCCGGCATGGCGCTCGCCCGCCGCGCCGCCTCGGCGCTGAAGTTCCACCGGCTGATCCTCGGCATAGAGGCCGCGCTGCTGATCCTGCTCCTCGCGATCGTGGACCAGGTCCGCGGCGACCTGTTCTTCACCCGGCTCGGCACCGCCGTGCTCGCCGGCATCGCCCTGCTGCAGACCCTGCTGCACCTGGTGTCCATCCTCGCGTCCAGCAGGCTGAGGTGAACGGCATGAAGGTCGGCGCGGTCATCATCACCATGGGCAACCGGCCCGAGGAGCTGCGGGCGCTCATCGACTCCGTGGCCAAGCAGGAGGGCGACACCGTCGAGGTGGTCGTCGTCGGCAACGGCTCGCCCGTCCCGGACGTCCCGGAGAACGTACGGACCATCGAGCTGCCCGAGAACCTGGGCATCCCCGGCGGCCGCAACGTCGGCATCGAGGCCTTCGGGCCCGGCGGCCGCGACGTCGACGTCCTGCTCTTCCTCGACGACGACGGCCTGCTCGCCCGCCACGACACCGCCGAGCTGTGCCGGGAGGCCTTCGCGGCGGACCCGGCGCTCGGCATCGTCAGCTTCCGCATCGCCGACCCCGAGACCGGCGAGACCCAGCGCCGGCACGTGCCCCGGCTGCGCGCCTCCGACCCGATGCGCTCCTCCCGGGTCACCACCTTCCTCGGCGGCGCCAACGCCGTCCGCACCAAGGTCCTCGTCGAGGTCGGCGGCCTGCCGGGCGAGTTCTTCTACGCCCACGAGGAGACCGACCTGGCCTGGCGGGCGCTCGACGCCGGCTGGATGATCGACTACCGGTCCGACATGGTGCTGTACCACCCGACGACCGCACCCTCGCGGCACGCGGTGTACCACCGCATGGTCGCCCGCAACCGCGTCTGGCTGGCCCGCCGCAACCTCCCCCTCCCGCTGGTCCCCGTCTACCTCGGGGTCTGGCTGCTGCTCACCCTGCTGCGCCGCCCCTCGGGGCCGGCCCTGAAGGCCTGGTTCGGCGGCTTCAAGGAGGGCTGGACCACCCCGTGCGGACCGCGGCGCGCGATGCGCTGGCGTACGGTCTGGCGGCTCACCCGGCTGGGCCGCCCCCCGGTGATCTGACAAGCTCGACCGTGCGGGACCGTGCGCGTCCCCGGTGTTCCCTCGCGGACCGCCGGGTACGCGCACGACGAACGCAAGGCGAACGGCGGCGCGGCCGGAAGACGAACCGACGAACCCGACGCACTCGATGACGAGAGCTTCCACCCGTGAGTGAGCCCCTCGAGGGAGACCACATGAGTGAGACCGAATGAGCGAGACCCCGTGAGTGAGACAACGCATGACGGCACCGTCGCGGTGAGCGCGGCTCCGTCGCCCGACGAGGGACTGACGGCGGCCCAGCTCGCCGCCCGTTACGGGCTCGCCGTGAGCGGCGCCCGGCCCTCGCTCGGCGAGTACATCCGTCAGCTGTGGGGACGGCGCCACTTCATCCTCGCCTTCTCCCAGGCGAAGCTGACCGCGCAGTACAGCCAGGCCAAACTCGGCCAGCTGTGGCAGGTGGCGACCCCGCTGCTGAACGCCGGCGTGTACTACTTCATTTTCGGCGTCATCCTGCACGCGAGCCGGGGCATGTCCCAGGACGTGTACATCCCGTTCCTGGTCACCGGCGTGTTCGTCTTCACCTTCACCCAGAGCTCGGTCATGTCGGGCGTCCGCGCGATCTCCGGCAACCTCGGTCTGGTCCGCGCCCTGCACTTCCCGCGCGCCGCGCTGCCCGTCTCGTTCTCGCTGCAGCAGCTCCAGCAGCTGCTGTTCTCGATGATCGTGATGTTCGTCGTGGCGGTCGGCTTCGGCAGCTACCCGAGCGCGTCCTGGCTGCTGATCGTGCCGATCCTGGTGCTGCAGTTCCTGTTCAACACCGGACTCGCGCTGATCGTGGCCCGCATGGGCGCCAAGACGCCGGACCTCGCCCAGCTGATGCCGTTCGTCCTGCGGACCTGGATGTACACCTCGGGTGTCATGTTCTCCATCAGCAAGATGATGGAGGGCCGCTCCGAGCTGGCGGTCAGGCTGCTCCAGCTGAACCCCGCGGCGATCTTCATGGACCTGATGCGCTTCGCGCTGATCGACGGGTACAGCGCCTCGGACCTGCCTCCCCACGTGTGGGCCATAGCCCTGTTCTGGGCCGTGGCGGTCTTCTGCGGCGGCTTCGTGTACTTCTGGAAGGCGGAGGAGAGGTACGGCCGTGGCTGAGCAGAACGCGCAGAGCGCCGAGGACCACCGCCCGACCGTCATCGCCGACGGGCTGCACATCGTCTACCGCGTCAACGGCGCGAGGACCGGCAAGGGCAGCGCGACCGCGGCCCTCAGCCGCATCCTCAAGCGAGGCTCCGACGACACGGCGCGGGGCGTGCGCAAGGTGCACGCCGTGCGGGGCGTCTCCTTCACCGCCTACCGGGGCGAGGCCATCGGCCTGATCGGCTCCAACGGCTCCGGCAAGTCGACCCTGCTGCGTGCCATCGCCGGGCTGCTGCCCGCGGAGAAGGGCAAGGTCTACACCGACGGCCAGCCCTCCCTGCTGGGCGTGAACGCGGCCCTGATGAACGACCTCACCGGTGAGCGCAACGTCATCCTCGGCGGTCTCGCCATGGGCATGTCCCGCGAGCAGGTCAAGGAGCGCTACGAGGACATCGTCGAGTTCTCCGGGATCAACGAGAAGGGTGACTTCATCACCCTGCCGATGCGCACCTACTCCTCCGGCATGGCGGCCCGCCTGCGCTTCTCCATCGCCGCGGCGAAGGACCACGACGTCCTCATGATCGACGAGGCGCTGGCCACCGGTGACCGCAAGTTCCAGAAGCGCTCCGAGGAGCGCATCCGGGAGCTGCGCAAGGAGGCCGGAACGGTCTTCCTGGTCAGCCACAACAACAAGTCCATCCGCGACACCTGCAACCGTGTCCTGTGGCTGGAACGCGGCGAGCTGCGCATGGACGGACCCACCGAAGAGGTCCTCAAGGAGTACGAGAAGTTCACGGGCAAGTGACCCCCTGCCGACACGGGCCCCGCCGGAACCCTCCGGCGGGGCCCCGCGTCTGCAAAGGAAGCGTCAACTCCGGGCGCCCGTAGGAATCTTGGCGCCAATCGGTGTGTTGTTGTGATGCGCGGGACACCCCGACGGACCAAGGCGCGTTGTACAACGTAAGCTGTACCGGTCCCGGAATGCGGCAAGTGGGGCGATAATGCGCGACACCCACTGCCGGGCAGCCCCCGGACAGCCGGGCGGCGTGTCCGAAATAGTGTGTATTGGGTCGGCAGTGTAGAACGGGAGATGTGACGGCAATGGCTACGGAAACTCCCCAGCTCAGCGCAGCAGGTGCCGTCCCCGCCCCGGGCAGCGCGCGGTGACGGGAACCGACACGGCGCCGGAACTGGAGAGCGCCACGCTGGACAAGGCCGCGAGTGAGAACTTCCCCGTGGCCCCCTTCTTCCTGCCCCGCGACTGGCGCGACGACCTCATGGCCGTCTACGGCTTCGCCCGCCTGGTGGACGACATCGGCGACGGCGACCTGGCCCCCGGCGGCGCCGACGCCCGCGCCCTCGGGGTCGCGGCCGCCGAGGCCGAGGACCGCCTGGTCCTCCTCGACGCCTTCGAGGCCGACCTGCGCCGCGTCTTCGACGGCACCCCGCACCACCCCCTGCTGCGCCGCCTCCAGCCCACCGTCCGCCGCCGCGCGCTCACCCCCGAACCGTTCCTCGGGCTGATCGCCGCCAACCGCCAGGACCAGCTCGTCACGCGGTACGAGACGTACGACGACCTCGTTGCCTACTGCGAACTGTCCGCCAACCCCGTCGGCCGCCTCGTCCTCGCCGTCACCGGCACCGCGACGCCCGAACGGATCCGCCTGTCCGACGCGATCTGCACAGCGCTGCAGATCGTCGAACACCTCCAGGACGTCGCCGAGGACCTCGGCCGCGACCGGATCTACCTGCCCACCGAGGACATGAAGCACTTCCACGTCCAGGAAACGGACCTCGCCGCGAAAACCGCGGGCGCGTCGTTGCGCGCGCTGGTCGCGTTCGAAGCACAACGCGCCCGCGATCTGCTGAATGAAGGCTCCCCCCTGGTGGGTAGCGTCCACGGCAGGCTGAGGCTGCTGCTGGCGGGGTTCGTGGCCGGGGGAAGGGCGGCGATCCGGGCGATCACCGCCGCCGAGTTCGACGTACTTCCCGGCCCGCCCAGACCCGGCAAGGTCCAGTTGCTGCGTGAGGTGGGCGTGGCCCTGCGAGGAGAGGGGTGATCCAGGCCGTGGAGTCTCCACCGCACGTGTCCGCACCGGTACTCGCCGCCTACAGCTACTGCGAGACCGTCACCGGACAGCAGGCCCGCAACTTCGCGTACGGCATCCGTCTGCTGCCGGCGCCCAAGCGCCGCGCCATGTCGGCGCTGTACGCCTTCTCCCGGCGCGTCGACGACATCGGCGACGGCGCTCTGCCGGGCGAGATCAAGGTGGCACGCCTGGAGGACACCCGGGCGCTGCTCACCCGCGTTCGCGGCGGCGAAGTCGCCGAGGACGACACCGACCCGGTGGCCGTCGCCCTCACCCACGCCGCCCGCGCCTTCCCGATCCCGCTCGGCGGCCTCGACGAGCTGATCGACGGCGTCCAGGCCGACGTGCGCGGCGAGACCTACGAGACCTGGGACGACCTCAAGGTCTACTGCCGCTGCGTGGCCGGTGCCATCGGCCGCCTCTCGCTCGGCGTGTTCGGTACGGAACCGGGCGCCCGCGGTGCCGAGCGCGCCTCCGAGTACGCCGACACCCTCGGACTCGCGCTGCAGCTGACCAACATCCTCAGAGACGTCCGCGAGGACGCCGAGGGCGGCCGTACCTACCTGCCCGCCGACGACCTCGCCAAGTTCGGCTGCTCGGCCGGGTTCGCCGGACCGACCCCGCCGGAGGGCTCCGACTTCGCGGGCCTCGTCCACTTCGAGGTGCGACGGGCCCGCGCCCTGTTCGCCGAGGGCTACCGCCTGCTGCCCATGCTCGACCGGCGCAGCGGCGCGTGCGTGGCCGCCATGGCCGGCATCTACCGACGGCTCCTGGACCGCATCGAGCGCGACCCGGAGGCCGTGCTGCGCGGCCGCGTCTCGCTGCCCGGACGCGAGAAGGCCTACGTCGCCGTGCGCGGCCTGTCCGGCCTCGACACCCGGCACGTGTCCCGGCGGACCGTCAGGAGGCGCGCCTGATGACCCCCGCGGCCCGCGCCGGTTCCACCGGCCCGATGCGGCAGGCAACCCTCCGCTGCGGCGTGGCGTCCCAGACTGAGACGGCCGTGCGTGCACCGTTCAACCAGCACGCTCGGCACGTACGGGAGGACGCACGATGAGCGACGGCTCGCGCTCCGCGGCGGCACCCTCGGGAACCCCGGCACCCGCGGGCCCGGCGGCCCGCAGCGCCGTGGTGGTCGGCGGCGGGCTGGCCGGCGTCACCGCGGCACTCGCGCTCGCCGACGCGGGCGTCCACGTCACCCTGCTCGAAGGCCGGCCGAGACTGGGCGGCCTCGCCTTCTCCTTCCAGCGCGGCGATCTGACCGTCGACAACGGCCAGCACGTCTACCTGCGCTGCTGCACCGCCTACCGCTGGTTCCTCGACCGGATCGAGGGCACGGCGCTGGCACCGCTGCAGGACCGCCTGGACGTGCCCGTCGTGGACGTCACCAAGCCCGAGGGCCGGCGGCTCGGCAGGCTGCGGCGCGACCCGCTGCCCGTCCCCCTTCACCTGGGGCGCAGCCTGGCCGCCTATCCGCACCTCTCGCTCGCCGAGCGTGCCGCGGTCGGGCGGGCCGCGTTCGCGCTCAAGGGGCTCGACCTGACCGATCCGGCCCTGGACACCCAGGACTTCGGCAGCTGGCTGGCCGCACACGGCCAGTCGGCACGCGCCGTCGAGGCCCTGTGGGACCTGGTCGGTGTCGCCACCCTCAACGCGGTCGCGGGTGACGCCTCGCTGGGACTCGCCGCGATGGTGTTCAAGACCGGTCTGCTGTCCGACCCGGGCGCGGCCGACATCGGCTGGGCCCATGTCCCGCTGGGCGAACTGCACGACCGACTGGCCCGCAAGGCGCTCGACTCCGCGGGCGTGCGTACCGAGGTCCGTACACGCGTCACCTCCGTCTCCATCAACGAGAACGGGACCTGGAGCGTTCAGGTTCCCGGCGAGACGCTCCGGGCCGACGCCGTCGTCCTCGCCGTACCCCAGCGCGAGGCCCACGACCTGCTGCCGCCCGGCGCCCTCGACGAGCCCGGCCGGCTCCTGGAGATCGGCACCGCGCCGATCCTCAACGTGCACGTCGTCTACGACCGCAAGGTCCTCGCCCGGCCCTTCTTCGCCGCCCTCGGCACCCCCGTGCAGTGGGTCTTCGACCGCACCGACGCCTCCGGACTCGGCGAGGGCCAGTACCTGGCGCTGTCCCAGTCGGCCGCGCACGACGAGATCGACGCGCCCGTCGCCGAACTCCGCGCGCGCTACCTGCCCGAGCTGGAGCGGCTGATCCCCGGCACCCGCGGCGCCGCGGTGCGGGACTTCTTCGTGACCCGGGAGCGTACGGCCACGTTCGCCCCCACCCCCGGCGTCGGGCGGCTGCGGCCCGGCGCCCGCACCCAGACCCCCGGCCTGTACCTGGCCGGAGCGTGGACCGCCACCGGGTGGCCCGCGACCATGGAAAGTGCGGTCCGCAGCGGAGTGAGCGCGGCCGACGCCGCGCTGAGCGCCCTGGGCCGGCCCCGCCCCCGCCACCTCTTCGAGTTCGAGGAGGCGGCCTGATGCCCGACCAGTACGCGGCAGGCCCCCGCACCCCCGGAACCGCAACAAGAGGAGAGACTGTGCCCACTGTGCCCCCGGCCTCGAGAGCCGCCGACGCGGTGGACGTGACCGCGCTGCTGGAGCGCGGCCGGACGCTGGCCACACCGGTCCTGCGTGCGGCCGTGGACCGGCTGGCGCCTCCCATGGACACCGTCGCCGCCTACCACTTCGGCTGGATCGACGCCGCCGGCAACCCCGCCGACGGCGACGGCGGCAAGGCCGTACGCCCGGCCCTCGCCGTCCTCTCCGCCGAGGTCACCGGCGCCGCGCCCGAGGTGGGCGTCCCGGGCGCGGTCGCCGTCGAACTGGTCCACAACTTCTCGCTGCTGCACGACGACCTGATGGACGGCGACGAGCAGCGCCGCCACCGCGACACCGTCTGGAAGGTGCACGGCCCGGCCCAGGCCATCCTCGTCGGCGACGCCCTGTTCGCCCTCGGCAACGAGGTCTTGCTGGAGCTCGGCACCGTCGAGGCCGGCCGCGCCACCCGCCGCCTGACCACCGCCACCCGCGCCCTGATCGACGGTCAGGCACAGGACATCTCCTACGAGCACCGCGACCGCGTCAGCGTCGAGGAGTGCCTGGAGATGGAGGGCAACAAGACCGGCGCCCTGCTCGCCTGCGCCTCCTCCATCGGCGCGGTGCTCGGCGGCGCCGACGCCGCGACCGCCGACGCGCTGGAACGGTACGGCTACCACCTCGGCCTCGCCTTCCAGGCCGTCGACGACCTCCTCGGCATCTGGGGCGACCCGGACGCCACCGGCAAGCAGACCTGGAGCGACCTGCGCCAGCGCAAGAAGTCCCTGCCCGTGGTCGCCGCGCTCGCGGCGGGCGGCTCCGCCTCCGAGCGGCTCGGCGAGATCCTTGCCGCCGACGCCAAGAGCAGCGAGTTCGCGACCTTCTCCGAGGAGGAGTTCGCCGCCCGCGCCGCCCTCATCGAGGAGGCGGGCGGCCGCGCGTGGACGGCCGAGGAAGCGCGCCGCCAGCACGCCGTCGCCGTCGAGGCCCTCGACGCCGTCGACATGCCCGACCGGGTGCGGGACGCCTTCACGGCGCTCGCCGACTTCGTCGTCGTACGAAAGAGATGATCGCTATCGGTCGAATAGCCCTCGCTTAGTCGCCGGCCGGTGCGGAGGGACGACGCAGCACCGGCCGACGGCGGACCCGCAGCAGCACGACTCGTACGACTGCACGAAGGGGAAGCCATGACAGCGACGACCGACGGAAGCACCGGGGCCACGTTGCCGCCCCGGGCAGCCGCGGCCAGCGAAACCGACATCAGCACCCCCGCGGCGGCCGGGGTACCCCAAGCCGCCGAACGCGCCGCGAGGCGGGCCACCGACTTCCTGCTCACCCTGCAGGACGACCAGGGCTGGTGGAAGGGCGACCTGGAGACGAACGTCACCATGGACGCCGAGGACCTGCTGCTGCGCCAGTTCCTCGGCATCCGCGACGAGGCGACGACGAAGGCAGCCGCCCTGTTCATCCGCGGCGAGCAGCGCGCGGACGGCGCCTGGGCCACCTTCTACCGCGGCCCCGGCGAACTGTCCGCCACCATCGAGGCGTACGTCGCCCTGCGGCTGGCCGGCGACGAGCCGGACGAGCCCCACATGGCGAAGGCCTCGGCGTGGGTCCGCGAGCACGGCGGTATCGCCGCCGCCCGGGTGTTCACCCGGATCTGGCTCGCCCTGTTCGGCTGGTGGAAGTGGGACGACCTGCCCGAACTCCCGCCGGAACTCATCTACTTCCCGTCCTGGATGCCGCTCAACATCTACGACTTCGGCTGCTGGGCGAGGCAGACCATCGTCCCGCTCACCGTCGTCTCGGCCAAGCGCCCGGTGCGCCCCGCGCCCTTCCCGCTGGAGGAGCTGCACACCGACCCGGCCGACCCCAACCCGGCCAAGCCGCTCGCCCCGGCGGCCAGTTGGGACGGTGCCTTCCAGCGCCTGGACAAGGCGATGCACCAGTGGCGCAGGATCGCCCCGCGCCGGTTGCGCGAGGCCGCGATGAACTCCGCCGCCCGCTGGATCATCGAGCGCCAGGAGAACGACGGCTGCTGGGGCGGCATCCAGCCCCCGGCCGTCTACTCGATCATCGCCCTGCACCTGCTCGGCTACGACCTCCAGCACCCCGTGATGCGCGAAGGCCTCGCGTCGCTGGACCGTTTCGCCGTGTGGCGCGAGGACGGCGCCCGGATGATCGAGGCCTGCCAGTCCCCGGTGTGGGACACCTGCCTCGCCGCCATCGCGCTCGTCGACGCGGGCCTGCCGACGGACCACCCGCAACTGGTCAAGGCTGCCGACTGGATGCTCGGCGAGGAGATCGTCCGGCCCGGCGACTGGACCGTGAAGCGGCCCCAACTGCCGCCCGGCGGATGGGCGTTCGAGTTCCACAACGACAACTACCCCGACATCGACGACACCGCCGAAGTCGCCCTCGCGCTGCGCCGGGTCCGCCACCACGACCCGGACCGGGTGGACGGGGCGATCGGGCGCGCGGTGCGCTGGAACCTCGGCATGCAGTCCAGGAACGGCGCGTGGGGCGCGTTCGACGTGGACAACACCAGCCCGTTCCCCAATCGGCTGCCGTTCTGCGACTTCGGCGAGGTCATCGACCCGCCGTCCGCGGACGTCACCGCGCACGTCGTGGAGATGCTCGCCGCCGAGGGCCTCGCCCACGACCCGCGCACCCGGCGCGGCATCGACTGGCTGCTCGCCGAACAGGAGCCGGACGGCTCGTGGTTCGGACGCTGGGGCGTCAACTACATCTACGGCACCGGCTCGGTGGTGCCCGCGCTGACCGCCGCCGGCCTGCCCGGCTCCCACCCGGCGATCCGGCGGGCGGTGACCTGGCTGGAGCGCGTGCAGAACGACGACGGCGGCTGGGGCGAGGACCTGCGCTCCTACAAGCACGTCAGGCAGTGGAGCGGCCGCGGCGCCTCCACCGCCTCACAGACCGCGTGGGCGCTGATGGCGCTCCTCGCGGCCGGGGAACAGGACTCCAAGGCCGTCGAACGCGGCGTCCAGTGGCTGGCCGACACCCAGCGCGAGGACGGCTCCTGGGACGAGCCCTACTTCACCGGCACCGGCTTCCCCTGGGACTTCTCCATCAACTACCACCTCTACCGGCAGGTGTTCCCGCTCACCGCGCTCGGCCGGTACCTGCACGGCGACCCCTTCGACCGCGGGCTCCTCGACTCCGGCGCGAGGGCCCGCACCGAGGCCGAGGGGAGCTGAATGGACACCCAGCCCGCACCGGCCCCGCTGCTGATCGCCTGCGCGCTCGGCATCGAGCACCTCGCCCTGCGCACCGGCGACCGCGGTGGCGCCGGCGGGCCGTTCACCGTCGTCCGCACGGGCATGGGCCCGAGAGCGGCGGAACGCTCCGTCACCCAGCGCCTCGCCACCCCCGCGCTGGCCGACGCGGCGGTACTGGCCACCGGCTTCTGCGCCGGCCTCGCCCCCGGCATGCACCCCGGCGACCTGGTGGTCGCCGAGGAGACCCGCGACCCGCGCGGGACCGTCCCGTGCGTGAGCACCGACCTGCTGGTGAAGGAACTCGCGCGCGCCGTCCCCGGGCGCACGGTCCACACCGGCCCGCTCACCGGCTCCGACCACGTCGTCCGCGGTCCCGAGCGCTCCGCTCTGCTGGCGACCGGCGCGATCGCGGTCGACATGGAATCGGCGGCCACGCTTCTGAGCGCCGTCCGCGCGGGCGAGCGCCCGGTTGCGGCCGTACGGGTGGTCGTGGACGCTCCAGAACATGAACTCGTCCGGATCGGCACGGTGCGCGGTGGAATATCAGCCTTCCGCGTCCTTCGTGCCGTCCTTCCCGCATTTTTCGAATGGCACCGTTCCTTGCTGCTCCCCCGGAGGTGAGCCAGATGGCCATGCCGTTGCGTCAGTCCATCAAGGTCGCTACATACCTGGCTGAACAGAAGTTGCGCAGGCGGGACAAGTTCCCGCTCATCGTGGAGCTGGAACCGCTGTTCGCCTGCAACCTCAAGTGCGAGGGCTGCGGCAAGATCCAGCACCCGGCCGGTGTGCTCAAGCAGCGCATGCCGGTGGCCCAGGCGGTGGGCGCCGTGCTGGAGTCCGGTGCGCCGATGGTGTCCATCGCCGGTGGCGAACCGTTGATGCACCCGCACATCGACGAGATCGTGCGCCAGCTGGTGGCGAGGAAGAAGTACGTCTTCCTGTGCACCAACGCCATGCTGCTGCGCAAGAAGATGGAGAAGTTCACGCCCTCGCCGTACTTCGCCTTCGCGGTGCACATCGACGGCCTGCGCGAGCGCCACGACGAGTCCGTGGCGAAGGAGGGCGTGTTCGACGAGGCGGTGGAGGCCATCAAGGAGGCCAAGCGGCGCGGCTTCCGGGTGACCACCAACTCCACCTTCTTCAACACCGACACCCCGCAGACGATCGTCGAGGTGCTCAACTTCCTCAACGACGAGCTGGAGGTGGACGAGATGATGATCTCGCCCGCCTACGCCTACGAGAAGGCTCCCGACCAGGAGCACTTCCTCGGCGTCGAGCAGACCCGCGAGCTGTTCAAGAAGGCGTTCTCCGGCGGCAACCGCCGACGCTGGCGGCTCAACCACTCCCCGCTCTTCCTGGACTTCCTGGAGGGCAAGGTCGACTTCCCGTGCACGGCCTGGGCGATCCCGAACTACTCGCTCTTCGGCTGGCAGCGCCCCTGCTACCTGATGAACGACGGGTACGTGCCGACGTACCGCGAACTCATCGAGAAGACCGACTGGGACAAGTACGGCCGCGGCAAGGACCCGCGCTGCGCCAACTGCATGGCGCACTGCGGCTACGAGCCCACCGCCGTCCTCGCCACCATGGGCTCCCTGAAGGAGTCGCTGCGGGCCATGCGCGAGACCGTCTCCGGAAACCGGGAGTAAGGCGATGGCCGCCGTTCCCTTGGGCGTTCCCGAGGTACCGGCCCGGCCGGTCGCACCGCGGCGCGAGTCGCGGCGGATCCAGGTCGGGCCGGTGGCGGTCGGGGGTGGAGCCCCGGTGTCGGTGCAGTCGATGACGACGACCCGTACGTCGGACATCGGTGCCACCCTGCAGCAGATCGCCGAGCTGACCGCGTCCGGCTGCCAGATCGTCCGCGTGGCCTGCCCGACGCAGGACGACGCGGACGCGCTCGCGACCATCGCGCGCAAGTCGCAGATCCCGGTGATCGCGGACATCCACTTCCAGCCCAAGTACGTCTTCGCGGCCATCGAGGCCGGCTGTGCGGCGGTCCGGGTGAACCCGGGCAACATCAAGCAGTTCGACGACAAGGTCAAGGAGATCGCGCGGGCCGCCAATGACCACGGCACCCCGATCCGCATCGGCGTCAACGCCGGCTCCCTGGACCGGCGCCTGCTCCAGAAGTACGGCAAGGCCACCCCGGAGGCGCTGGTCGAGTCGGCCCTGTGGGAGGCGTCCCTCTTCGAGGAGCACGACTTCCGCGACATCAAGATCTCCGTCAAGCACAACGACCCGGTCATCATGATCGAGGCCTACCGGCAGCTCGCCGCCCAGAGCGACTACCCGCTCCACCTCGGCGTCACCGAGGCCGGTCCCGCCTTCCAGGGGACCGTCAAGTCGGCCGTCGCCTTCGGGGCGTTGCTGTCGAGGGGGATCGGCGACACCATCCGCGTCTCCCTGTCGGCGCCGCCCGTCGAGGAGGTCAAGGTCGGCCTCCAGATCCTGGAGTCCCTGGGGCTGCGGCAGCGCGGCCTGGAGATCGTCTCCTGTCCGTCCTGCGGGCGGGCCCAGGTCGACGTGTACAAGCTCGCCGACGAGGTCACGGCCGGCCTGGACGGCCTGGAAGTGCCGTTGCGGGTCGCGGTGATGGGCTGCGTGGTCAACGGGCCCGGCGAGGCCCGCGAGGCCGACCTCGGTGTGGCCTCCGGCAACGGCAAGGGCCAGATCTTCGTCAAGGGCGAGGTCGTCAAGACCGTCCCCGAGTCGAAGATCGTGGAGACCCTCATCGAGGAGGCCATGAAGCTCGCCGAGCAGGTGGAGCAAGCAGACGAAGTGGGTTGAACAACAGCACGGCACGGACCGAGAGGGGGCCCAGCGTGACGATTCTGGAGACTGTCCGGGGACCACGTGACCTGAAGGCGCTGTCCGAGGCGGAACTCGGCGAACTGTCCGCCGAGGTGAGGGAGTTCCTGGTGACCGCGGTGGCGAGAACCGGCGGCCACCTAGGGCCCAACCTGGGCGTGGTGGAGCTCACCGTCGCGCTCCACCGGGTCTTCGAGTCACCGGTCGACCGCATCCTGTGGGACACCGGCCATCAAAGCTACGTCCACAAGCTGCTGACGGGGCGTCAGGACTTCTCCAAGCTGCGCGGCAAGGGCGGCCTGTCCGGCTATCCCTCGCGCGAGGAGTCCGAGCACGACGTCATCGAGAACTCCCACGCCTCCACCGCCCTCGGCTGGGCCGACGGACTCGCCAAGGCCCGCCAGGTGCTGGGGGAGCGGGGCCATGTGGTCGCGGTCATCGGCGACGGCGCGCTGACCGGCGGTATGGCCTGGGAGGCGCTGAACAACATCGCGGCCGCCAAGGACCGGCCGCTCATCATCGTCGTCAACGACAACGAACGGTCCTACGCCCCCACCATCGGCGGTCTCGCCAACCACCTCGCCACCCTGCGCACCACCGACGGCTACGAGAAGGTCCTCGCCTGGGGTAAGGACGTCCTGCTGCGCACCCCGGTCCTCGGCAACCCGCTGTACGAGGCCCTGCACGGCGCGAAGAAGGGCTTCAAGGACGCCTTCGCCCCGCAGGGCATGTTCGAGGACCTGGGCCTGAAGTACGTCGGCCCGATCGACGGCCACGACATCGGCGCCCTGGAGTCGGCGCTGCGCCGCGCCAAGCGCTTCCACGGCCCGGTCCTGGTCCACTGCCTCACCGAGAAGGGCCGCGGCTACGAGCCCGCCCTCGCCCACGAGGAGGACCACTTCCACACCGTCGGCGTGATGGACCCGCTGACCTGCGCGCCGCTCGCACCGGCCGGCGGCCCCTCGTGGACCTCGGTGTTCGGCGACGAGATCGTGCGGATCGGCGAGGAGCGCGACGACGTCGTGGCGATCACGGCGGCCATGCTGCACCCGGTCGGACTCGGCAGGTTCGCCGAGCGCTTCCCCGACCGCGTGTGGGACGTGGGCATCGCCGAGCAGCACGCGGCCGTCAGCGCGGCCGGGCTCGCCACCGGCGGACTGCACCCGGTCTTCGCCGTCTACGCCACCTTCCTCAACCGCGCCTTCGACCAGCTGCTGATGGACGTGGCCCTGCACCGCTGCGGGGTGACCTTCGTCCTGGACCGGGCCGGCGTCACCGGAGTGGACGGCGCCTCCCACAACGGCATGTGGGACATGTCCGTCCTCCAGGTCGTCCCCGGCCTCCGTATCGCCGCCCCGCGCGACGCCGGCCAGCTCCGCGCCCAACTGCGCGAGGCGGTCGCCGTGGACGACGCGCCCACCCTGATCCGCTTCCCGAAGGAGTCGGCCGGCCCCGAGATCCCGGCGCTCGACCGTGTCGGCGGCATGGACGTCCTGCACCGCGGCGAGCGCCCCGACGTCCTGCTCGTCGCCGTCGGCGTGATGGCTTCGGTGTGCCTCCAGGCCGCCGACCTGCTGGCCGCCCGCGGCATCGACTGCACGGTGGTGGACCCCCGTTGGGTCAAACCCGTCGACCCCGCCCTGCCGGGGCTGGCCGCCGGACACCGCCTGGTCGCCGTGGTCGAGGACAACAGCCGTGCGGCCGGCGTCGGTTCGGCCGTCGCGCTGGCCCTAGGCGACGCCGACGTGGACGTACCGGTACGGCGGTTCGGCATCCCGGAACAGTTCCTCGCGCACGCCAAGCGCGGCGAGGTGCTGGCCGACATCGGTCTCACACCCGTCGAGATCGCCGGCCGGATCGGCGCGAGCCTGGCCGTCATGGACACCAGGGGCACGGCCGACGCCGACGGCACAGCCAAGGAGAGGCAATGACCACGGAGTTCGACCTCGGCGCCCTCCTCGCCGAGCGCGGGGCGGAACGCTACGAGCTGCACGCGAAGTACCTCAACCCGCAGCTGCCGCGCATGCTGCACACCATCGGCTTCGACAAGACCTACGAGCGGGCCGAGGGCGCCCACTTCTTCGACGCGGACGGCAACGACTACCTGGACATGCTCGCCGGGTTCGGGGTGATGGGCCTGGGCCGCCACCACCCGGTCGTCCGCAAGACGCTGCACGACGTGCTGGACCTGAGCCTCGCCGACCTCACCCGCTTCGACTGCCCGCCGCTGCCCGGCCTGCTCGCCGAGCGGCTGCTCGGCCACAGCCCGCACCTGGACCGGGTGTTCTTCGGCAACAGCGGCACCGAGGCCGTCGAGACCGCCCTGAAGTTCGCCCGGTACGCCACCGGCAGGCCGCGGATCCTGTACTGCGACCACGCCTTCCACGGCCTGACCACCGGCTCCCTGTCGGTCAACGGCGAGGGCGGTTTCCGGGACGGCTTCGCCCCGCTGCTGCCCGACACCGCCGTACCCCTCGGCGATCTCGACGCCCTCGCGAGGGAGTTGAAGAAGGGTGACGTCGCCGCCCTGATCGTCGAACCGATCCAGGGCAAGGGCGTGCACGAGGCGCCGCCCGGCTACCTGCGTGCCGCCCAGGAACTGCTGCACAAGCACAAGGCGCTGCTCATCGCCGACGAGGTGCAGACCGGCCTCGGCCGCACCGGCGACTTCTACGCCTACCAGCACGAGGACGGTGTCGAACCGGACCTGGTGTGCGTGGCCAAGGCGCTCTCCGGCGGCTACGTCCCGGTCGGCGCGACCCTCGGCAAGGACTGGATCTTCAAGAAGGTCTACTCGTCCATGGACCGCGTCCTGGTCCACTCCGCGAGCTTCGGCTCCAACGCCCAGGCCATGGCCGCCGGTCTGGCCGTGCTGTCCGTCATGGAGGACGAGCAGATCGTCGCCAGGGCCCGTACCACCGGCGAACTGCTGAAGTCCCGGCTCACCGCGCTCGTCGACAAGTACGAGCTGCTGGCCGACGTCCGCGGCCGGGGCCTGATGATCGGCATCGAGTTCGGAAAGCCCGGCTCGCTGAAGCTGCGCAGCCGCTGGACCATGCTCCAGACCGCCCGCAAGGGCCTGTTCGCGCAGATGGTCGTCGTACCGCTGCTGCAACGGCACCGGATTCTCACCCAGGTCTCCGGCGACCACCTGGAGGTCATCAAGCTGATCCCGCCGCTGATCCTCGACGAGGCCGACGTGGACCGCTTCCTCGACGCCTTCACCGCCGTGATGGACGACGCGCACAGCGGCGGCGGCCTGATGTGGGACTTCGGCAAGACACTGATCAAGCAGGCGGTGGCCAACCGGTAGCGCGGCACGCGGCCGGGGTTACGAGGAGAGCCCCGGCCGCCGGACCGGTCCACATCGCGGGGCGCCCCGGCCGCCGGTCCGGTCCACGCCGCGGGGCGCACCGCCCGCCCGCGTACCGGTTCCAGTCCGCCGCCGCCCGAATATTCGTTCGTGTGGGCGTGTCGCGACCTGCGACAATCCGCGGATGCCGACGACCGCGGAACAACTGCTCAGCGCACTCGAACCACTGCCGTTCCCGGCCCGCCTCACGCTCACCGCGCGGACCGGCCGCCGGCTCGCGGACGACGGTCGGCTCACCGCACTCCTGACCGACCTCGACGCGCGCGGGCCGTACGAGCGCCGGCTCGCGGCACTGGCCGCGCTCGCCGGACGGGACTGCGGGTTCCTCACCGCGCGGCTGGCCGACCCCGACCCGGTCGTCGCCGGGTACGCCCTGCGCGCGGCCCGCGTCCTGCCCGTACCGGACGAGGCGCTGGAGGCGGCGTACGACGACGCGCCGGCCGCGCTGCGCAAGCGGCTGGCCGCCACGCTCGCCGCCGGCGGCCGCACCGCGCTCGCCGAGCAGCTCGTGCGGAGGCTGGGAGCGGAGTGGGGAGACGCAGAGGCGGCCCGCCTGCTGGCCGTCTGTTCCACCGGGTTCGTCGCCCGGGAGCTGCCCCGGCTCGCACACGCCGTCGACGGCTGGACGAGGCTCGCCCGCCGCCATCCCGACCCGGTACTGGACCACGCCGAACGCGCCCTGGCCGAACGGGTCGGCAGCCGGCAGCGGGAGGACTGGTGGCGCCTGAACGCCACGACGGTCGCGGCGCTCGCGCAGCGCCGCCCCGAGCGGGTGCTGGCGCTGCTGGAACGGTACGGGCCGCACAGCCTGCCGCTCGGGCTCAACCGCGCGCTCGGCGCCCTGGTCGCCGCCGACGCCGACCGTGTGATCCGCTGGCTCACCTCACCCGACCGCCAGGGACAGCGTCACGAGGCGGTACCGCCCCCCGGTGTGCTGCGCAGGCTGGTGCGGGCCGAGCCGGAGTCGCTGCCGGAGCTGGGCCGTCACTGGCTGCGCCGCAGCGCCCACTTCACCGCGCTGGTCAAGGCCATGGCCCCCGGTCGCCGTCCGGCGTTCGTCGACGCGGTCGCCGGCGGCGCGCGCGGGGTCCCGGCCCCCTTCGTCGTGCTCGACCTGCTGCCCCGCGAACGCCGCTGGGCGGAAGTGCGGCGGGCGGCGGCCGATTTCGGGGACCCGGCCGATTTCTGGGACGACCTGGACACCCTCGCCCACGGCCCGTTCGACGAGGCACGCTCCGCGCTGTTCGCCGCCGCGCGCCGGCCCGACGCGGACGATCGGGAAACCGCCTGGTTCCTGCTGGTGACGTGTGCGGCCCGGGACGGTGGCCGTGAGGCCGTCACCGAAGCGCTCACCGCGATGGGGCGCCTGCGCAACGAGCGGGACCTCGTGCGCGCCGCCGCGCTCACCGCGCTCGGCGCGGTGCGTTCGCGCCGGTTCGACCCGGGCCACGCCCCCCTGCTCGACCGGATCGCCGTCGACGCCCTGAAGGCACGGGACTGTTCGGCCGGCAGCCTGACCGCGCTGCGCACCCTGGCCGAGCGCGTCCTGACCGAGCACGCCGAGGACAGCGACACGGCCCTGCGGAGCTGGGCTCTGAGCACCCTGGAGCGGATGGCCGGCCGGGTCGGCGTACCGGACCTCGGCCCCCTGTACCGGGTGCTGCGGCGCGGCCAGGAGCACGACGTGTTCGAGGCACTGCGGCCCTGGTTGCGGACCGCGGCCGGCCGATCCGAATTCCGGCTGCTGCTCGCCCTGGCCGACGCGTTCGGGCCGCGTGCCCGGCAGTTGCCCGAGCTGCAGGACATGCTGGCCACGGCCCTGGAGCACGGCGACGACACGACGTTCGAGGCGGCCGCCCGGCTGTGGCTGGCCGCACCGGCCACCCGTGACGAACGGGTGGCCAGGATCATCGCGCTCGAACCGTCGGCGGTCGTCCTCCCCTGCGTCCGGCGCGTGCTCGCCCGGTCGCGCACCGATCTGCTGGACACGCTGCTCGCCGACACCCCGCCGTACGGACGCTTCCTGGTCCCCGGTGCCGCGCGCCCGCTGCCGGACCTCGCCGACGCCGGTCGCTGGCTGCCCCGGCAGCAGCGGGCCGCGGCGCTCCTGGCCGGCCGGACGGCCGCCGACAGCTCCCTTCCGTCGGACGACCGGGCCGCCGTGCTCCTGGCGGCCGCACCGGTTCCGGAACTGGGACACGCCCTCGCGGTGCGGCACAAGGACGACGCCGACGTGGTGGTGGCCGAAGCGGCGCTCGCCGCCCTGGCCCGGACCGACCGGCCGCAGGACGCCCTGCCGGTACTCCTGGAGCAGGCCGGCACCGACCGGGCCCGGGTCGCCGTCTACGCGGCGAGCCGCGCCGCCCGCTTCACCGCTCCGTCCGAACTCGCGGTGGCCCTGGGTGCCCTGCTCACCGGGGAGAGCGCGAAGGTCACCTCGCGCAAGGAGGCCGCACGGCTCGCGGCCCGCCACCTGCCGCCCCGGCAGGCGGTCGCCCTGCTGGCGTCCTGCTTCCGTGCCCCCGGGAGTCACCCCGACATGCGGGCCGCCGTCGTACGTGCCCTGCCGCCGCTGCTGGACGTGCCGGAGGCCTGGAGCCTCCTCGACGCGACCGCGCACGACGACGCCTCGCAGGTGCTCCAGGCCGTGGTGGAGATCAGCCCCTGGGAACCGGCCGCCGCGCACCGCGCCAGGTACGCCGCCGTGATCGACGCGTCGTACGACGCGTGCCTGGCGCGGTACGACGGTTACTCCTCCTACGGTGTGCTGCGGGCCGTGGCCGTCTGGTCCCGGTATGCCCCGGAGCTGGCAGGCCGCCTCGCCCGTACGGTCGGCGACCTCGGCGACCGCAGACACTGGCAGTACGCTGCGTGGGCCCTGCGTGACCTCGCCGCCTCCGACGTCCCGCATCCCCTGGGCGGCGCGGCTCCCGGCAGCGTGCTGCACGGCGCCGTGACCGAGCTGCTGGCCGCGATGCACACGCCCGAGGGCGGCCGCGACGCGTTCGAGGACCGGGACCAGCCGGCGCTGCAACGGCTGCGGACCCTGGTGACACCGGCCTCCGGCGGGTCCGACCGGCCCGAGGTGCTCCGGGCGGTCGCCGGACTGCTGGCGCGGGAACCGCTGCTGGCGGCCGAACGCGCCGACCTCCTGTGCAGACTGGTCGGCCAGGCTGTGGAGCCGGACGACCTCTTCGCGCGGCTGCGGGATCTGGCGGACGCCCTGGAAGGGGCCGGAGTGAGCGTCGCCGTCCGGGCCGCGGGCCGGCTGGGGGCCGACTGGGCGATCGGCGTCCAGCCCCGGCGCGCCGAGGCCCTGCTCGTCGCGGCCGGCCGGCTGGCCCGCGAGGGCGGCACCGTCCCCGGCCTGCTGGCGGCCGGTCTGGTGACCGCAGCGGGCGGCGTTCTCGACTGGCCCGAGGAGTGGCGGTCGTTGCTGCGCCTGCTGCGCGCCCATCCGCACCCCGACGTACGGCACCAGGCGTACCTGAGCATGACGAAGAGCGAGTGACAGGATGAACATCGGGTCCGGTCCGGTCCGGGTCCGGTCGATCGCGGCCGTTTTTGCCTCTGAGGCAACAAAATTGCCCGGCAGGCAATTCTGCGGCTGAATAGAGGCATGAACGCCTCAGAAGCCGAACCGCCGGCGGGCCCGGGCGGTGCGGGCGGCGGCGAGCTGCCCGCCGTGGCGCCCCAGCTGCGGGCCCTGCGCCGACGCGCGGGCCTCACCCTGGAGGCCGCGGCCCGCTCGGCCGGGCTCTCCCCGGCCCACCTGTCCCGGCTGGAGACCGGGCAGCGTCAGCCCTCGCTGCCGATGCTGCTCGCGCTCGCCCGTATCTACGGTACGACCGTCTCGGAACTGCTCGGCGAGGCGGCCGCCGAGCGGGACGCCATCGTGCGCGCCGCCGACATGGAGCCGACCCGCGCGGGCGGCTGGACGTACCTCCAGGCGGGGGCGCCCGGACGCGGCATGCAGGCGCTGCGCGTCCAGGTGCCGTACGGCGCCCAGGGCGACATGGTGCGCGTGCACCCCGGCGAGGAGTGGCTGTACGTCCTGAAGGGACGGCTCAGGCTGCGCCTCGGCGACACCGCACACCTGCTCGCGCCCGGTGACAGCGCGCACTTCGACTCCCTCACCCCGCACCGCCTCGCCGCCGAGGACCACGACGGCGTGGAGCTGCTGTTCGTCCACACCCTGCTGCAGAGTCCCACGGCCACGCTGTGCCTGGGCCCGCTGACCGGAGAGCTGCCATGAGCGACTTCGAGGAGAAGTTCCCCCGTTCCCTCTGGATCCGCCTGATCATCTACATCGCCCTCGGGCACGTCCTGGCCGCGTTCCTCTATCTGCTGTTCGCGCTGGGCGCGAAGGGCTGACGAGGGCGATGCCCGGACGGGCTCAGTCCAGGAACCGGTCCCGCAGCCGCTCCCGGTGCGCGGCCGAGAAGCCCAGGCCGCTCTCCAGGTAGGCGTCGGTCCCGCCCCAGGTCTCCTCGATGCTCGCGAAGGCCGCCGCCAGGTACTCCGTGCGCGCGTCGAACAGCGGGCTGAGCAGCTCCATCACCTCGGGCGTGTACGCGTCCGCCGGAGCGCCGTTGCGACGGACCTTGTAGCGGCGGTGCTTGGCGTTGGACTCCAGGTAGTCGGCGGTGATCGCCTCGCGCTCCACGCCGAGCGCGAGGAGCGTCACGGCTATGGAGATGCCCGCGCGGTCCTTGCCCGCCGCGCAGTGCATCAGCGCGGGCACGCTGTCCTCGGCGAGGGCGTGCAGCACCTGGGAGTGCTCGGCCGTGCGCTCCTTGACGGTCCTCCGGTAGGAGACGACCATCCGGTCCGCCCCCTTGCCGTTCGCGAGAATCCCGCGCAACTGGCCGAGGTCGCCGTCGCGGACCAGCTTCCAGAACTCGGCACCGTCCGCCGGGTCGCTCAGCGGCAGGTTCACGTTCCGCACACCGGGCAGCTCGACGTCCGGGCCCTCCAGCCGCTGGTCGGCGGCGTTGCGGAAGTCGAAGACCGTGTGCAGGCCCAGGGAGGAGAGGAAGGCCGCGTCCTCGTCGGTCGCGTGCGCGAGGTGGCCGCTGCGGAACAGCACTCCGTGCCGCACCGTGCGCCCGTCGACGGTCGGCAGTCCGCCCACGTCACGGAAATTGCGGACTCCGGTCAGCTCGGGCTCGGTCGACGGGACCTGCTGCGTCACGGGGGCTCCTCCCGGTCGGCCCCGCCGGCGCTGATCGCGGACGGGCGCTGCGTCGACGATACGACATCGGTTTCCTGGGGTCGTGAGTTGTCCACAGGCATTGCCACCAGGGGATACGGGGCCTGATGATGTCCGCGCGTGAGCGTATCCGTTGACACCTGTGAGGTCTCGATGGTCGACATCGCCCGGAACGGTCGCACCTGGCTCCTGTCGGGGCCCGGCAGCAGCTACGCCCTGCACCTCACCGAGGCGGACGAGCTGGTGCACCTCCACTGGGGCGCGCGCATCGCCCTCGCCGACGCGGAGGAACTGGCGGCCCATCCGCTGCCCGGGTACCGGCCCTTCGAGTCCCCGCTCGACGGCCGCGAGGAGTACCCCGTAGAGGGCGGCCCCCGCTTCACCCGCCCCGCCCTGTCCGTGCGCACCGGGGAACGGCGCGGCACCGAGTGGCGCTTCGTGTCGTACGACATCCGGGGCCGGGGTCGGGGCGCTGACGGCGTCCAAGACGGTGCCGGTGGTGCCGGTGGTGCCGGTGGTCCCAGTGGTGCCGGTGGCTCCGGCGGGCCGGGGGACGCCGGGAGTGACGGCGGCGCGGAGTTGCGGCTGCGCTTCGACGACGACGGGCTCGCCGTGACCCTGCACTACCGGATGCGCGGGGACGTCGTGGAGCGCTGGGTGACGGTGGCGAACGCCGGCCACGCGCCCGTGGAGCTGCTGCGCGCCGACTCCGCCACCTGGACGCTGCCCGACCGCGAGGGCCGGCGGCTGTCCCAGCTGCACGGCCGCTGGGCCGCCGAGTCCCTGCTCACCACCGCGCCCCTGACCTACGGCGAGAAGATCATCGGCAGCCGCCGCGGCCACACCGGCCACCAGCACCTGCCCTGGGTCGCGCTGGACACCGACGCCACCGAGGAGCACGGCGAGGTCTACGGCTGCGCGCTCGGCTGGTCCGGCTCCTGGCGCATCGCCGTCGCCCAGCTCCCCGACGCGCGGGTACAGATCACCGGCGGCGCCGGCCACGACGACTCGGGCCTGCTGCGGCTCGCGCCGGGGGAGTCGTACACCACCCCCGTCTTCGCGGGCCTGTGGAGCGACGGCGGCTTCGGCGGTGCCAGCCGTGCCTGGCATGCCTACCAGCGGGCGCATGTCATCCCGGACGCGGAGCGGGACCGGCCGGTGCTGTTCAACTCCTGGGAGGCGACGAACTTCGACATCTCCGAGGAACAGCAGGCCGCCCTCGCCCGGCGGGCGGCGGAGATCGGCGTCGAACTGTTCGTCGTGGACGACGGCTGGTTCGGCGCCCGCACCAGCGACCGGGCCGGACTCGGCGACTGGACCCCCAGCCCCGACCGCTTCCCGCGCGGCCTCAAGCCGCTCGCCGACCAGGTGCACGGACTTGGCATGCGCTTCGGCATCTGGGTCGAGCCCGAGATGGTCAACCCCGACAGCGACCTCTACCGCGCCCACCCCGACTGGGTGCAGTACCAGCCGGGGCGCGGGCGCACCGAGTTCCGCAACCAGCTCGTCCTCAACCTCGCCCGCGAGGACGTCCGCGAACACCTGTGGGAACAGCTCGACGCGCTCCTGGCCGGCGCACCGATCGACTACGTGAAGTGGGACTTCAACCGCTGCTTCACCGACGCCGGCTGGCCCGGGGAGCCCTACCCGCAGCGGCTGTGGGTGGACCATGTCCGCGCGCTGTACGGCCTGCTCGACCGGCTGCGGGCGGCCCACCCCGAGGTCGCCTTCGAGTCGTGCTCGGGCGGCGGCGGCCGGATCGACCTCGGGGTGCTCGGCCGCACCGACCAGGTGTGGACGTCCGACAACACCGACCCGCTCGACCGCCTCGCCATCCAGCACGGCTTCAGCCAGATCCACCCCGCGCGGGTCATGGCCGCCTGGGTCACCGACAGCCCCAACACCCAGCTCAACGGGCGCCACAGCTCGCTGCGCTTCCGCTTCGTCAGCTCCATGGCGGGCGTGCTCGGCATCGGTGGCGACCTCACCGCGTGGACCGCGGAGGAACTGGCCGAGGCCCGGGGGTGGGTGGAGCTGTACAAGGAGATCCGCCCCGTCGTGCAACGCGGCGACCTGTACCGGCTGCGGCCGCCGACGGGCGGGGCGGGAGGGACGGGAGGAGCGGAACGGACGGACGGCCTGAGCGCGGTGCAGTACGTCCTCGGGGACGAGACGGTGGTCCTCGCCTGCCTCCAGGCCCAGCGTTACGGCGAGCCGGTGCCGGCGCTGCGGCTGAGGGGGCTCGACCCGACGGCGTCGTACGCGTGCCGCGAGACCGGCGAAGTGCACCGGGGAGCCGTGCTGCTGCACCACGGGCTGCGCCTGCGGCTGCGGGGCGACCTCGACGCGGCGGTCGTCCGGCTGCGCCGGATCCGAGTGCGGGGGTGATCGCACGGTCAACGCGCCCGCCACGAAGCGTATTCCTGGATGGCAAATCATTTATGAGTGTCTTATCTCACCCCCCGTCAACCCCTTCCTACGGTCGCGTAGGTCACATCGCAGGGTGAATCATGCATTCCTGTGGCAGACGATTCGAAGAATGACAACAGATCAGTGATCGGGTCGTACGTGGCGGTGGGGGACAGCTTCACCGAGGGCGTCGGCGACCCCGGCCCAGACGGGGCGTTCGTCGGGTGGGCCGACCGGTTCGCGGTCCTGCTCGCCGACCGGCGGCCCGAGGGCGACTTCGCGTACACGAACCTGGCCGTGCGCGGCAGACTGCTCGACCAGATCGTGGCCGAACAGGTGCCGAGGGTCGCCGAACTGGCCCCGGACCTCGTCTCCGTCTGTGCGGGCGGCAACGACATCATCCGGCCCGGCACCGACCCGGACGAGGTCGCCGAGCGCTTCGAGCGGGCGGTGGCCCGACTGACCGAGGCCGCGGGCACCGTACTGGTGACGACCGGCTTCGACACCCGTGGCGTCCCGGTGTTCAAGCACATGCGGGGCAAGATCGCCACGTACAACGGGCACGTACGCGCCGTCGCCGACCGGTACGGCTGTCCCGTGCTCGACCTGTGGTCCCTGAAGTCCGTGCAGGACCGCAGGGCCTGGGACGACGACCGGCTGCACCTCTCGCCGGAGGGGCACACGCGCGTGGCGCTGCGCGCGGGCCAGGCCCTCGGCCTGGCGATCCCGGCCGATCCGGAGCAGCCCTGGCCGCCGCTCCCGCCCCGGGGCACGCTGGAGATCCGTCGCGACGACGTCCACTGGGCCCGCGAGTACCTCGTCCCGTGGATCGGCCGGCGCCTGCGCGGCGAGTCCTCCGGCGACCACGTGACGGCGAAGGGCACCCTGTCGCCGGACGCCATCAAGATGCGGATCGCGGCGGTGGCCTGACGCCCCGCCTTTGGGCCGCGCCACCGCGGACAGGCGGCGACCGGACGCCCGTGAGGACGTCACGGGCCGCCGCCCGCCCGCGGCCGTCCGCGCCCCGCCCGCGCTCGCCCGATGCCGGACTGGTGCAGGTCGGTCCTTCGAGTGGCAGCTCACCCTTCCTGTGCGGCTCACCGCTCCCGCTCGGCTCACTGCTCCCGCTCGGTCAACGCCTCGCGCCCCAGACCCAGTTCGCGGTCCAGAGCCTCATCCGCCCATGCCTGGGCCCGGGTTCGCGGGATCGCGCCCGGATACGACGTCATCTGCACGGCCAGCCCGTCCAGGAGGGCCGTCAGCCGCAGGGCCGCGTCCGCCGGGTCGGGGCAGTCGAACTCGCCCGCGGCCACGCCTTCGGCGATGACCTCGGTGATCGAGGCCTTCCACCGCCGGTCGAGGTCCCGGGTGACCTCCCGGAGGGCGGGCTCGCGCAGCGACACCGCCCAGCCCTCGATCCACAGCCGCCAGCCCTTGGCCTGGCCCGTGGGCGCGTACCACCGTACGGCCGCCCGCAGCCGGCGCAGCGCGGAGGTGCGCCGGCCCAGCAGCTTGCGCAGATGCGCGAGGTCCCCCTCCGCGGCATGGGTGAACGCGGCGGAGACCAGCTTCTCCTTCGTCGAGAAGTGGTACAGCACCAGCGCGTTGCTCACCCCGAGCGAGGCGGCCACATCGGCGATCCTGACCGCCGCCACGCCCCTCGCCCCGATCTGCTCGATGGCGGCCCGCAGCAGCTCCTCCCGCCGCTCGGCCACGCTCAACCGCACTCTAGCCACGCGGTCACCCTAATCCGTGGGCCGGGAACGCGTGGAGCGGGTGGAGCGGGGCGTGCCGGTCACCGGTACCAGCCGAAGCGTTCCGCGATCACCGGCAGCCGGTCGTCCACCAGGGCGTGCGCGGCGGCGCGCGGGGTCGTGCCGTCGGCCTCCGCACGGGCCAGCATCAGGTCGATGAGGGTGCGCATCGAGCGGCGCACCCGCTCGAACGCCTCGTCGGCGAACGGGCCGATGTCCCCGAACAGGGTCCACCACCACCACGCGTTCGTCCCGGAGTTGACCACCACGTCGGGCAGCACGGTCACCCCGCGCGCGGCCAGCAGTTCCTCCGCCTCGGGCAGCACGGGCATGTTGGCGGCCTCGACGATCCAACGAGCCGTGATCCCCGCCTGGTTGACCGGGTCGATCGCGTACGACACGGCGGCGGGCACCAGCACGTCCGCCCCGGCGGACAGCCAGGCGTCGCCCGGCAGTTCGTGGTCGCCGGGACGTAGCGCGGAGCGGTCGACGGTGCCGAACGCGTCCCGTGCGGCCAGCAGCGCCTCGACGTCGAGGCCGGCCGGGTTGGCGATCGTCCCCTTCACGTCGGCGACGGCCACGACCGTCAGACCCGCGCGCGTGAGGAAGCGTGCCGTGGCCCCGCCCATCGTGCCGAGGCCCTGCACGGCCACCCGGGTCCCCCGGTACGGCACCGACGCCCGGTCCAGGGCCGCGAGGACCGACTCGGCGACGCCGCAGCCGCCGACCAGCTCGTCCAGGCCGATGCCGTCCACCTCGACCGCGAAGGCGTCCGCGAGCCGCTCACGGGCGGCCGTCTCGTCGTCCAGCAGCGGGTACACCGCCTGGATCGAGGAGACCAGACCGGCCTCCGCCGCCGCGCGGTCCACCAGGTCCTGGGTGAGGCCGAGGTCCTCACCGGTGGTCCAGAAGCTCTCGACGTGCGGCCGCACGGCACGCAGATAACGCACCAGCAGCCCGTACGCCTCCGGGTCCCGCGGATCGCAGTCGATGCCGCCCTTGGCGCCGCCCAGGGGGACGTAACGGCCCTCGGGGTCGTAGTGCAGGGCCTCCTTCATCGTCATGCCGCGCGCGAGTCCGGTGACCTCCTCCAGGGTGCAGCCGGGCCGCATGCGCAACCCGCCGCTGGCCACGCCCCGCACCAGCCGGTCGACGACCAGGAAACCCCGGCGGCCGGTGACGTGGTCGGTCCAGACGATCGACATCAGGGGCGCGGTCATGGGGTCTCCTCCGGATACTGAACGGCAGGTCAGTATCCGGAGTGGGTTCGGGCCATGTCAATGCGCTGAACAGAGGTTCAGTAGTGACGTGGGATGTGAGGGGACACACCGGAGCCACCCCTCCGGTACGCCGGCCGGCCGACCATAATGGAGACCTCAGCCATGCCACCTGGAGGTACCGTGACCGGTCTGCGTTCCCAGAGTTTCGGGCTCCGCGCGCTACAGCCCGAAGCCTTCGGCGCGGAACCTCGAGGTGAGCGCCTCGCGCGCATCCGTCGCTCGCCCCACTTCAAGGACGGCGTCTTCCAGAACCCCGGCGGCACCGCGCACACCCGGCCCTCCGCCTCCCCGCTGGACCTGGCGAAGATGTACTTCGACCAGGACACGCGGCCCCTGCGCGCCCCCGACGGCACCCTCCCGGTGCACGCCACCACCTTCGCCGACCTGGCGAAGCCGCCGGTCACCGGGTTGCGCGTGACCTGGATGGGGCACTCCAGCGTGCTCGCGGAGATAGACGGTCACCGTGTCCTGTTCGACCCCGTCTGGGGCGAGCGCTGCTCCCCGTTCCCCTTCGCCGGACCCAGGCGGCTGCACCCGGTGCCGCTGCCGCTCGCCGCGCTCGGCCCGGTCGACGTCGTCGTCATCTCGCACGACCACTACGACCACCTCGACATGCCCACGATCAAGGCGCTGGCCGGCACCGACACCCTGTTCGCCGTGCCGCTCGGCGTCGGCGCCCACCTCGAACACTGGGGAGTGTCCCCGGACCGGCTGCGCGAGCTGGACTGGCACGAATCCGCCAAGGTCGGCGGCCTCACCCTCACCGCCACCCCGGCCCGCCACTTCTGCGGCCGCGGGCTGCGCAACACCCAGCACACCCTGTGGGCGTCCTGGGTCGTCGAGGGCGACGAACACCGGATCTACCACAGCGGTGACACCGGCTACTTCGACGGCTTCCAGGACATCGGCGCCGCGCACGGCCCCTTCGACGTCACGATGATCCAGATCGGCGCGTACAGCGAGTACTGGACCGACATCCACATGACGCCGCAGGAGGGGGTGCGCGCGCACCTCGACCTCCAGGGCGGCACGCCGCACGGCGTGCTGCTGCCGATCCACTGGGGGACCTTCAACCTGGCCTTCCACCCGTGGGCGGAGCCGGGGGAGTGGACGAGGGACGCCGCCGAGGAGGCCGGCCAGGCGGCCGCGTTCCCCCGGCCGGGTGAACCCTTCGAGCCGGCGGGCACCCTCCCGGCCCAGGCCTGGTGGCGAACCGTGTCGGCGCCGATCGACCGTCCCTGGCGCCGCCCCGAGGCGCCGCGGATCTCGCCCGAAGCCCCCCGGACGGACATCGACCTCGCCTGCGACCGGTGACACCGGCGCGGCATCGCGTGTCCGTGCGAGCATGCCCGGCCCGTCCGCCCGCGGTGGGACCCAGGGCGACAGCCGACGCCGCTGTCCGCACGCGGGTTCAGCGGTCCGGGCGTGGAGGAGGGGCGACCGGAACGGGGTAACCGGTCGCGCCCCGCGTCACGCTCAGCCCCGCAGCCGGACCGGCACCTCCTGCCAGCCGAAGGCGATGAACGACGGCACCTGCCGCAGCTCACCCTCCTCGAAGGCCGGCGCCAGACCGGGGAAGCGGTCGAACAGCGCGGGCAGCGCCGTCAGGGCCTCCATCCGGGCCAGCGGCGCGCCGATGCAGCGGTGCACACCGATGCCGAACGCCATGTGGTCGTCGGCGCCGCGCGCGGCATCGAAGACGTGCGCGTCGTCGCCGTAGTGCGCCGGGTCCAGCCCCGCGGCGGCGTACGTCGTGATGATGGCGTCCCCGGCCGGAATGGTGACCTCCCCGACCTTGAGGTCGCTGACCGCGTAGCGCAGCGGCAGGGAGGTGATCGAGGGGTGCACCCGCAGCGTCTCGTCGATCACCGCGTCCCAGGAGATCTCACCGGACCGTACGGCCGCCAGCTGCCCCGGGTCGGTCAGCAGGGCGACGACGGCGTTGCCGATGAGGTTGACGGTGGTCTCGAAACCGGCGCCGATCACCAGCAGCAGCGTGTACAGCAGCTCCTCGTCGCTGAGCCGGTCGCCGTCCTCGTCGCGGACCCGGATCAGCTCCGTGGTCATGTCGTCGCCCGGGTGCTCGACCTTGAGCGCGATCAGGCCGCCCAGCACCGTCCCGATCCGCTCCTGCACGAACGCGGTGTGCTCCGGGCCCGGGTCGGAGGTGTCCATGATGGCCGCGATGAGCTCGGCGGTGTCCCCCCGCATCTCCGCGGGCACACCGAACAGTTCGCAGATCATCCGCATCGGCAGCTCGTGCGCGAACAGCTGCTTGACGTCCACCGGTCCGCCGTCGGCGCCCGCCTTCTCCACGGTGTCGAGCAGCTCGGCCGTGATCGCCTCCACGCGCGGGCGCATCGCCTCGGTGCGCTTGTGCGTGAAGCTCGGCGCCACCAGCTTGCGCAGCCGCGCGTGCTCCGGGCCGTACGTGGTGAACATGTTGACGACGCCCACCCAGCCCAGGACCCAGCCCCAGGAAGGGTGTTCGCCGAGCTCGGGCCACAACCGCCAGTGCAGCCGGGGGTCCTTGCTGACCTGTGGGTCGAGGATCAGTTCCTTGAGGACGTCGTATCCGGTGGGCGCCCAGGCCGGTATGCCTCCGGGCAGTTCGACGGGCACGATCGGGCCGAGGGCGCGCAGCTTGGCGATCTCTGCGGAGATGTCGGTGCCGAACGGGTCGATGACGACGCGGTCGACGGGGTCGGTCACGGTCACGGCAACTCTCCAGAAGGACGGGGGGATCGGGGACTGAACCGCACGGGCAGCGACGTCAGCGAGCGGTGGAAGGGACCGGGCCGCCAGCTGAGGTGCTCGCGCGGCAGGACCGGCTCCAGATCGGGCAGCCACTGGGTGAGGCGTTCGATGGCCTCCGTGGCGATGAGCAGCGTGTGCTGCTTGACGGGGCAGCCGTGCGGGCCCGCCGACCAGGACAGATGGGAGGCGTCCCGCGGCCTGCGGCTGCCCCCGGCCGCCTGCTCCGCGGTGTGGGCCAGCGCCCCGTAGGAGATGACGACCGGCACCGCGGCCCGGATCCACGCCCCGTGGAAGGAGACCGCCTCCCGGGCGAAGTGGATGCCGTAGTTCGCCAGCGGCGTCTCGTGGTGCAGGACCTCCACCACGGCGTCCATCACGGGACGCGCGCCGCTGGTGAGCGTGGAGTAGTACGCCGGGTTGCCGAGGATGCGGGAGAGCGCGTTGGACACCAGGTTCGCGGTCGGCTCGTGACCCGCGCCGAGGGTGAGGAACATCTGCCAGGTGACCTCCTCCGCGGTCAGCCCGGCCGGATGGTCCAGCAGCCGGCTCGGCAGGTCGTCGCCGCGCCGCTCGGCCTTGGCCGCGATCAGCTCCAGGACGTACTTCCCGAACTCCGCCTCGCCCTCGGCGGCTTGAGGACCACCCTCCATCATCTTGCCGAGGCCCTCGTTCAGGCGGTCGCCCGCCTCGTCCGGCAGCCCGAAGAGGTTGTTGAAGACCAGCGCCATCAACGGCCGGGCGAACTCGGTCACCAGGTCGGCCTCGCCGTTCGGACCGATGCGGTCCACCAGCAGCCGCACCGCCCGGTGCACCCGGGCCCGCAGGTCGTGCGGCTCGACCTGGTCGAACACGTCGATCAGCGCGGTGCGGTAGCGCAGGTGCGTGTCGCCGTCGGCGAACAGCGCGTTGGGCCGCCACCGCATCATGCCGAGCAGCGGACAGTCGTCGGCGACCGTCGCCTCCCACGGGCGCGGATCGTGCGAAAACGTTTCCGTGTCGTGCAGCAGGTCCAGTGCGGCCCGCCGGTCCGTGACGACGTACGCCGGTACGCCCGGCGCGAGTTCGGCCCAGCCGACCGCGCCCTGGGCACGCAGGGCGGCGTAGTAGCGGTGCGGGTCGAGCGCGAAGCCGTCCTCCCACAGGCGCACCGGCGCGGAGCGGGAGAAGGCGTGCTGAGCGGGGTAGGTGGTCACCGGCCCTCCGGGGGATGACGGTCGATGAGGTGCTGGACGAGGGCGAGCAGGGCGTCGATGGAGGAGTCGGTGTCCCGGGCGTCACAGGTCACCATCGGCGTGTGCCCCTCCAGGTCGAGGGCGGCGCGCAACTGCTCCTCGGTGTAGTGGCGCGGCGCGTCCGGGAACGCGTTGAAGGCCACGGCGTACGGCAGCCCGGTCTCCTCGACCAGACCGAGGACGTCGAACGAGGCGTCGATACGACGGCTGTCGACCAGCACGAGCGCACCGAGCGCCCCGTACGCGATGTCATCCCACAGCGGCCGGAACCGCTCCTGGCCGGGGGTGCCGAACAGGTACAGCACGACCCCGCCCGGCAGGCTGATCCGGCCGAAGTCGATGGCGACGGTCGTCGTCGACTTCTCCCGGATCCCGTCGAGGTCGTCCACCTGGGCGGACGCCTGGGTGAGCTGTTCCTCGGTGTGCAGGGGGCGGATCTCGGACACCGAGTCGATCAGGGTCGTCTTGCCCACCCCGAAGGGGCCCGTGACGAGGATCTTCACCAGGTCGCGGGCGGTGTCGGGCAGGTGGATGCCGCTAGTTGTGCTTGAGGGCGCGGAGGCCATCGGCCACTCTCTTCAGCAGGTCGGGGTCGAAGCGGTCGGCGGGCGGGATCGGCGCGCGGGCGAGAACCAGGTCCCGGTCGAGCAGGCCGGCGGCCAGCACCCGCACGGCGGAGACCGGCAGCTCCAGCAGAGCCGCGGTCTCCGTCACGGTCAGCGCACCGCCGTCCAGCAGGTCCAGCAGGGCCAGTTGGGCGGCGGGGAGATCGGCGGCCGGATCGACGGGCGCGGTCCGGTCGCCGGCGCTGAGCACCGACAGCCGCTCCAGATGGGGACGGCTGGGCTGGGCGACGCCTCCGGTCGACAGATACGCGGGAACCAGGGGACGGCCGCCCCTGCGGCCGGTCATGCCGGCGCGCCTCCGTCGGCGTCTCGGGGCGCGGCCGCCATCGCCTTCTCACCCAGCCGGGCCACCTGGGAGTGGACCCGGTGTGCGAGCAGGTCCAGACGCACCTCGGGGTCGCCGTAGGCGGCGACACAGGTGCCGTGGTCCGTCGGCACGATGAGGACGTATCCGTGGTCGGACTCGATGACGACCTGGCGTATCTCGGCCCGGTCCCGGTCGGCGAACGCGGCCGCCGCGGTACGGCAGGCGCCCTGCACGGTGCTGGTGATGGCGGCCACCCGCTCCGCGGAGGGCTGCGTCAGCGCGTCGGTGTAGCCCGTCACGAGTCCGTCCCTGGTGAGCAGGACGGCGGCGACGACGTGCGGCACTTCCAGGATGGGGTCGAGCACCCACACGGTGTCGCCTGCTTCGCGACTGGTGGTCATCGAGCCGCTCCCCCTTCGTTCTTGTTCGGTTCGGTGTCGTTGACTGTCGGTTCGGTGGGTGCGGGTCCGGTGTCCCGCGTGTCAGCCCGCCCGGGCGCGCGGCCGGCCGCGGTTCCGTGCTGGAGGGCGGCCATCGCTGCGGCCGACTCCTCGGGGCGGCGTGCCGGCCCGGCCGGAGCGGCCGCGGCGGGAGTGGCCGCTGCGGGAGCGTCGGCCCGGCCACGGCGCCGCCGCTGCGGAAGACCGCCGGAGTCCCGCGGACCCTGGTGCCCGGATCCCGGGGCGGTGTGCTCCTGTTCGGCTCCGTAGCCGTGGCCGGAGTCCTGGCCGGAGCCGTGGTCGGAGCCGTGGTCGGCGTCCGGGGCGGCGGTGGGCGCGGCCGGGGAGACGGCCGGCGCGGTCCGGGGCGTGGCCGCGCCGTCCGTGGCCGGTGCCTTCCGGGTCGAGCGCGGGGCGCTGGCCGCCGGCGGCTTCTCGGCCGGGTCGATCCTGCTGAGCAGGTGGCTCTCGACCCGCAGCACCGCGCGCACGCCGCCGTACGGCGACGGGGACGACAGGTCGACGCCCAGGTCGAACTGCCGGGTCAGCTGGCCGATCGCGGCCAGTCCCATGCGCGGCGGGTCCCCGAGATCGGTGAGCAGGATCGGGTCGGTGCCGGCCACCAGCCGCTGGGCGCGGGCGCGTTCGTCCTGGCTCATGCCGAGGCCCGCGTCGTCGACGGTGACACAGACCCCGTGGTGGACGTGCTCCAGGTTGACCACGACATCGGTTTCCGGGGCGGAGTGCCGCAGCGCGTTGTCGAGGAGTTCGGCGACGATGATGGCGACCGGCTCGACGGCGTGCGACACCAGGGCGGTCCCCGGTTCGAGATGGTTGTGGACCTTGATCCGGTGGTAGCCCGCGAGCCGGGCCTGCCCGCCGGTCACCGCGTCCACCAGGTGGGACTCCTCACGGGCGAGTCCCACCCAGGCCCCGCACACCACGGAGGCGACCTGCGCCCGACGCAGCGACTGCTCGTTCTCGTGGTCCAGGGCGTACAGGGTCTGCGCCAACTCGGGCTCGTCGTAGCGCTCCTGCAGCCCTCGCAGCGCGTCCTGCAGCCGGTACAGGGCCGCCTGGATCTCGCGGGTGGCACCGCGCAGGCCGGCCTGTGCGGCGGCGTCGATCCGGGTGCGCTGCGCGGTCAGTTCGGCGCGCAGCGAGAGCAGGAGCCGTTCGAGGGCGACCCCCGCCGGCGTTCCGGTGATCTCGGATCGCGCCGGGCCGGGCACCGTCACATGCGGATGGGTCAGCTGCCGGGCTGCGGCGGGTATGCGCTGGGCCGCCAGATGCTCCGCTTCGGCAGTGAACGACCGCTGGGTTTCCTCCAGTTGGGTGCGTAGCGTGGTCAGCTCGGCCCGCAACGCGTGCTGCCGGCGCAGGGACCGCAGCAGGCTGCCGCCGAGTGCCAGCGCGGACAGCGTGCCTGCGGCCAGACCGCCCGTCACCAGGTCCGGTGATTCGATCATCTGATGGGTTCCAAGGAAGTGGGCAAGGGGATTCCGTGACCCTCTCGCGAGGTGTTCGGTGCACAGTACACACCGTCATTGATCGATCTCGCACTGTTGGGCGGCAAGTTGTTCCGAAAATGATCAAGGACTGGTCGGCTTGCGTACGGACTGTCGGAAATGCCTTACGTCAGGGGCAAGTTGACCAGGCAGGGTGGCGGGTGGCGGCCCCGGTCACCCGGCGTCCGTACCCCCTTCGGCGTGCACGCCGTGGGCGGGGTTCGGCGCGGCGGTACGGGTCTCGGTCCGCACGGCGGTACGGGTCTCGGTCCGCACGGTGGCACGGGTCTTGGTCCGTGCGGTGGTACGGGTCTTGGTCCGTGCGGCGGCACGGCGGCGCGCCGGCGTGAGCGCTCGGGGCGTGAGGTGCGGGGCGCAGGGGTGCGGTGGCCGCCTGCCGGGGCGCCGCGATCGCGACGGGAGGGTCGGGGCGGCCTCGCCGCGGTCCTACGGCCGGGATGTCAGGCCGGGGCGCCGCGAAGGACGCCCCGGCTCAAGGTGACACGCGCGCGGCGACGTCCTCCACGCACTCCAGCAAGGCGGGCGCGTGCGCGCGGAGTTGGCCCTCGTCGGTGAGGATCACCGTGGCGGCGAGGGAGATGGCCAGGGGCTGGGAGCCCTCGGGCATGCCGGGCAGCGCTGCCGCGATCGAGCGCACCCCGATCTCGTTCGCCTCGTCGACCTCGGCCCAGCCGCGCCGTCGTACGAGTGCCAGCTCGGCGCGGAGCAGGTCGGGGTCGGTGACCGTGCGCGGGGTCACCGCCGCGAGCGGCTCCGACAGCAGGCGCTCGCGGTCCTCCTCCGGCAGTCCGGCGACGAGCGCCTTGCCGAGGGAGGTGGCGTGCCAGGGGTTGCGGGTTCCCTCCGCACTGCGCAACTGGAGGTGCTGGGTGCCCTGGACGGAGAGGACGAGCAGGACGTCGGCGCCCTGGAGGACGCCCGCGATGACGGGCAGGCCGGTGCGCGCGGCGAGCCGGCGCATCGGAGCCGCGGCGGCGGAGTAACCGGCGGGCGAGCGCTGGAAACCGCGCGACAGCTCCAGTACGCGCGAGCCCAGGGCGTAGCGCCGGGTGTCCTCGTCGTACGCGGCGAACCGTTCCTCGACGAGCCGGCCCAGGATGCGGTGGGCGCTGCTGACGGGGAGGTGCGCGGCGCGGGCGGCGGCGCTCACGCCGAGGCCGGCGGGGTGCTCGGCCAGTACGGTGAGCAGCCGCAGCCCCCGGCCCAGCATGTCGTCGCCGGATGGTGTGGTCACCGTGTGCGCCTCCGTCGTTCTGTGCCGCTGCTGCCGCTGCTGCCGCTGCTGCCGCTGCTGCCGCTGCTGCCGCTTGTGTCTGGGTCTGTTGCCGGGGCCGGGGCCGGGGCCGGTGGGGTGGGGTGCGGCGGCCGTCGTACGTACGCCGGGCCGGCCGCCGCTTCGACGATCACCGTACCGGGGCCGGCCGGGCGGTCACGGGCCTGGGCTCGGGCACGGCCAGGGTCAGTCCGGCGGCGATCAGGGCGCACACCGCCATCAGCCCGAAGGCGCCCGCGTCGCCCAGCTGGGTTCCGCGCACCCAGCCGACCAGGTAGGTCCCGGCGAAGGAGCCGAGTGCGCCGAAGGAGTTGACCAGCGCGACGGCGGCACCCGCGATCCCGGGCGGGGCGAGGGTCGTGACGAGCGCGAAGTACGGGCCGTACGGCGCGTACAGGCACAGGCCCGCCACCACGAGCAGGGCGAGGGCGAGCGGGAAGTTGCCGCCGGCCGCGTAGGAGGCGAGCAGGGCGAGTCCGCCGCAGGCCAGCCACGGCCACACGGCCACCCGCCGCCGCCCGCTGCGGTCGGACAGGCGGGAGTTGAGCAGCATCGCGCCGGCCGCGCAGGCGTACGGGATCGCGGTGAGCAGTCCGGTGGCGCCGATGCCCTCGCCGGAGCCCTTCTTGATGATGGCCGGGAGCCAGAAGACGAAGCCGTACATGCCGAAGGACCAGAAGAAGTACTGCGTGGCCATGGTGAGCACCGCGGGGGAGCGCAGCACCCTGCCGTACCGCTCGCGCAGCGTGCCTGTCACCGGCGGTGCGGCGGCCTGTTCCGCGGCCAGGTCGGCGCGCAGCAGGGCGAGTTCGTGCTCGGGCAGTCCGGGAGCCTGCTCGGGGCGGTCCTTGACGAGCCACAGGCAGCACAGGCCCCACAGCACCGAGGGCACCCCCTCGGCGATGAACATCACGCGCCAGTCGGAGACCGAGACCAGCCAGCCGGACACCGCCGACAGCCACATCACGGTGACCGGATTGCCCAGGATCAGGAAGGTGTTGGCCCGCCCGCGCTCGCCGCGCGTGAACCAGCGTCCGAGCAGCATGACCATCGACGGCAGCACCGCGCCCTCGACGACACCCAGCGCGAAGCGGACCGCGATCAGCTGGGCGGGGCTGCTCAGCAGACCCTGCGTCACGGCGAGCAGCCCCCAGGCCACGGTCGACCAGGCGACCAGCCGGCGGGCGCTGCGCTGCTCGGCGTAGATCGTCCCCGGGATCTGGAAGAAGAAGTAGCCGAGGAAGAACGAGGCCGCGATGAGGGAGTCGGCGCTGGCGGACAGCCGCAGGTCGTCGGCCATGCCGCCGGCGGACGCGATCGCGTAGTTGGACTTGTCGAGATAGGCGAGCGAGTACGTGACGAACGCGACCGGCATCAGGTACCGGGCGCGCGCCGACCGCCAGAATCCGGTGGGCGCGGGCACCGCCGGCTGCGTCGCGGCGGTGTCGGTGGCGGGTGACGTCGCTGTCATCCCTGACCCCCTGTTTTCCGTGAGGTGGAAAGTGTTTCACTGGACGGGAAGCACGGTACGAGAAGGAGAGTCCGATGACCAGAGCCCTTCACCACTCCGCCACCGGCGTACTGCTCCCCTGGCCCGATCTGGACCGGGGGTACGGCCCCTGGCCCCCGGGGGTGGAGGTGCACGTCTGGGACGGCGTGACGCCGGACGGCGAACCCGCCGAGGACGCGCTGGCCCGCATCGGGCTGTGGGTCATGCCCTACGCCGTGCCCGACGCCGCACGCCTGCTGCCCCGGCTGCCGCACCTGCGGGCGGTGCAGTCGCTCAGCGCCGGTGTCGAGAAACTCCTGCCGCTCCTGCCCGCCGGGGTCACCCTGCACAACGGCCGCGGCCTGCACGACGCCTCCACCGCCGAGCACGCCCTCGGGCTGATGCTCGCCGCGCAGCGGGACCTCCCGCGGTGGGTCACCGACCAGGCCGCCGGCCGCTGGGAACCCCACTTCACGCGCTCCCTCGCCGACGCCCGCGTGACGATCGTCGGCTACGGCTCCATCGGTGCAGCCCTGGAGCGGCGCCTGCTCGCCTGCGAGGCCCAGGTCGTCCGGGTCGCCCGGCGCGCCCGCCCCGAGGAGGGCGTCCACGCCGTGGCCGACCTGCCCGGTCTGCTCCCGGAGACCGACATCGTCGTCCTCGTGCTGCCCGAGAACCCGGACACGGTCGGTCTCTTCGGGCCCAAGGAACTGGCCGCGCTGCCCGACGGAGCGCTCGTGGTCAACGTGGGCCGGGGCCGGACGCTCGACACCGAGGCCCTGCTCGCCGAGACGCGCGGCGGCAGGCTGCGCGCCGCCCTCGACGTCACCGACCCCGAGCCGCTGCCCGCCGACCACCCCTTGTGGCATGCCCCCGGGGTGCTCCTCACCCCCCACGTCGCCGGTGGCTCAGCCGCGTTCCGTCCCCGCGCGGAACGCCTCGTCGTCGACCAGGTCCGGCGCTTCGCCGCCGGGCAGCCGCTGCTCCACCCGTTCCCCCGCGACTGACCCGCCTGTCAGGAAAAGGGCCGGTGCACATCTGTGCGCACCGGCCCTTGCTGTTTTCCGATGGCCATTTCTGATCGATTCAGATCGATTTCACTTTCCTTCGTCTCGGGAATTCGACGCGGTTATCGATCGGCCGTACGACGCTTAATACCAGAGCGGGATGCTGCGTGGGGGAGTTTGCCAACTGGCCTCCGAACGCCATGCGCAGGCAACTACCGTGAGTGTCCGTCGGGTGGCGCAAGGCCTGTTTCCGTCGGCTTTTCCCGCCGTCCGACACCGCGATCGCCCATGCCCGTATCGCGCACCGCGCGTGGAATTCCAGGCCCGACGGACCAGTACGAGGACGCAGATGTCTCATCTCCGTGCACCGGCCGCCCGAACCGACCGCAAAGAAGGCGGCCGGCACGGACGGCCGGTCGCCCGAACCGCTCCCGAACTGCCCGAGACACACATACGGCCCCAGCTCATGCGGCTCGCCGTGCTCCCGCCCGTCGCGGTCGCGCTCAGCGCCACCGCGGCCGTCATGTTCAGCATCCGTTCCACGGGAGCGCGTACCGGCATCACCCTCTGGGCGGTCCTGGCCGCGGCCGTCACCGTGACCGTCGCGGGCATCCTCATCGCCGCCGTGGCCGCCGACCGCGCCGCCCGTTCGGTCACCGAGCGCGTCGGGGCCCTGCGCCGCAGCGCCGCGCGCGGCGAGGCCGACCTGCGGGGTCTCGTGGAGGCCATGCGCCGGGGCGACACCCCGCCGCAGCGCAAGCCGCGCCGCAGACCGCCCGCGGACGCGGACGACTTCGAGCTGCTCGCCGCCGACCTGGCGCGCGCGCACGACGGCGCAGTCACCGCCGTCGTGCAGGCCGCCCAGCTCTCCAGCCACACCGGCAGCGAGCAGAAGCTCGAAGTCTTCGTCAACCTCGCACGACGCCTCCAGTCCCTCGTGCACCGCGAGATCTCGATCCTCGACGACCTCGAGAACGAGATCGAGGACCCCGACCTGCTCAAGGGCCTCTTCCACGTCGACCACCTGGCGACCCGCATCCGCCGCCACGCCGAGAACCTCGCCGTCCTCGGCGGCGCGGTCTCCCGGCGGCAGTGGAGCAACCCCGTCGACATGACCGAGGTGCTGCGCTCCGCCATCGCCGAGGTCGAGCAGTACTCGCGGGTCAAACTGGTGCCGCCCATCGACGGCGAACTGCGCGGCCACGCCGTCGCCGACGTCATCCATCTGCTCGCCGAACTCGTCGAGAACGCCACGGTGTTCTCCGCGCCGCACACCCAGGTCCTGCTGCGCGCCAACCTCGTCACCTCCGGGCTCGCCGTGGAGGTCGAGGACCGCGGACTCGGCATGCCGGTCGGCGAACAGACCAGGATGAACGCCCTGCTCGCCGACCCCGACCAGGTCAACGTGGCCAGCCTCCTGGCCGACGGCCGCATCGGGCTGTACGTCGTCTCACAGCTCGCCCGCCGGCACGGCATCAGCGTGCGCCTGCAGACCAACATCTACGGCGGCGTCCAGGCCGTACTCGTCGTCCCGCAGGCGTTGCTGGGGACGGCGCCGGGTGTGCTTGGTGCGGGTGCGGGTGCGGGTGCGGGTGCGGGTGTCGGTACCGGTTTTGGTTCCGGTTCCGGTTCCGGTTCCGACACCGGTGTGCATGGGGTGCTGGAGGCGGCGGGGGACGCGCGGATGCCCGTCCCTCCGCAGCAACTTCCGTCCGGGGCGGACGCGGTGGCCAAGGCGGGCGTGAACGGTTCCGGTCAGCCACCGGCCACCGGCCGGCGGCGGCACGCGCAGCGCGGCGGCGGCAGGGGCGGTGCCGGGAAGAACGGCGGCGCCGAGAACGCGGGCACACCGCCGCCGCTCCCGGTACGGGGCGCCCAGGAGCAGCGGCCCAACCCTGCCGAGGCCGTCCCCGGCATCAGCGCCGAGCACCGTCCCGTGGTCGAGGCCCACGCCGGTGCCGTGCCCACCCCGCGCGACGGAGTGGTCCGCGGCACCATGGACAAACCCCAACTGCCCCGCCGGCGCGCCCAGGAGCACATCGTGCCCCAGCTGCGCGGCGGCCCCGCCCCCCGCCAGGACGGTGACACGGTCCCCGGGCACGACCCCGGCCTGATGGCCGCCTTCCAGCGCGGGATCGGACTGGCCGAGGCACAGCAGCACATGGAGGCCGCGGAGTCGGCGGAGCAGGCGTACGGGGAGTCGTATCCCGTGGAGGCGGCGTACATGGAGCCGACACCCATGGGGGCGGCCCCTATGGAGCCGGCACACATTGAGGCGGCACCCATGGGGTCGGTGGACGGCGTGCCGGCATACCTGGGTTCGGCGGACACGGATGCCGGGCACACAGACGCCGCGCACATGGATGCCGTGCACACGGACTCCGTGTCCATGGAGCCGGCCGACGGGGCGGCGTACGTCCTGGAGACGACAGGAACGAATTCCGCGCACATGAACTCCGCGCACATGGGTGTTGCGCACCTGAACGCGGCGCACATGAACGCCGTGCACATGGGTTCCGCGCCCATGGAGCTGTCCTGCATCGAACCCGCGAACGGGGAGAGGACCTACACGGATCCCACGCCCGCATCCACCACCCCCGCATCCCCCACCCCCGTGGACCCCCTGAACGCGGTCCCCGCGTCTCAGCCGCACGTCCACACGCCGGCCCCCGCAGCCGCGCCCGACGCGGCGCCCGAGGCCGCCGGCCGATCCGACGGGAGCGCAACGGCCGGATGACCCCCGTCACTCCCACTCGCCGTCCGACCCGCGCCTCCCTTTCCACCCCCATCCCCACCCCCACCCCCACCGCGACCTCCACCCCCACTCCCAGCGCTCGCGCTGACCTTCGTACCCCAAGGAGTCGATCCACCATGGCGAGCGATGCGCCGAGCGCCCACGCGTCCGACCTCGACTGGCTGCTCAGCGGCCTCGTGCAGCGCGTACCGCACACCGGCAGCGCGGTGCTCCTGTCCTGCGACGGACTGGTGAAGGCCGTGCACGGTCTCGACCCCGACAGCTCCGACCACATGGCGGCCCTGGCCTCCGGGCTGTACTCCCTCGGCCGGAGCGCGGGCATCCGGTTCGGCGACGGCGGGGACGTCCGGCAGGTGGTCGTCGAGCTCGACTCGACGCTGCTGTTCGTCACCACGGCCGGCTCCGGCACCTGTCTCGCCGTGCTCGCAGGCAGGGAGGCCGACGCCGCCGTGCTCGGCTACGAGATGGCGATGCTGGTCAAGAGCGTGCGCCCCTACCTGGTGACCGCCCCCCGGCAACACGCCGTCGAACCCACGGTGATGAGGCCTTGAGCGTGGCCGCAGCCGGCGACGGGCCCTGGCTGGACGACGCGGCCGGGCGGCTGGTGCGCCCGTTCACGGTCAGCAACGGCCGTACCGAGCCGAGCATCGCCCTGGACCTGATGTCGCAGGTGATGGCCACCGGGGTCACCCCGCTCGGCTACCTCGGCCCCGAGCACGCGCAGGCGCTGAACCTGGGCCGCGCGCCCGTCTCGGTCGCCGAGGTCGCCGCGCATCTGAAACTGCCCGCCGTGGTCACCAAGGTGCTGCTCTCGGACCTCGTCGACTGCGGGGCGCTGACCACCAAGCCCCCCGCGTTCCACCACAACCCCACTGACCGGTCTCTGCTGGAGGCAGTGCTCGATGGACTACGACGACAGCTCTGACCCGTTCCCCACCGCGCTCAAGATCCTGGTCGCGGGCGGGTTCGGGGTCGGCAAGACCACCTTCGTGGGAGCGGTCAGCGAGATCGCGCCGCTCAGCACGGAGGAACTGCTCACCACGGTCGGCGCAGCCACGGACAACCTCGACGGCATCGAGAACAAGGTCGAGACGACGGTCGCCATGGACTTCGGGCGGATCACGCTCGATCCGGAGCACGTCCTCTACCTGTTCGGCACGCCGGGGCAGGAGCGGTTCTGGTTCATGTGGGACGAGCTGTCGGAAGGGGCGCTCGGCGCGGTCATCCTCGCCGACACGCGCCGCCTGGAGGAGTGCTTCGCGGCCGTGGACTTCTTCGAGGAGCGCGGCCTCGGCTTCGTCATCGCCGTCAACGAGTTCGACGGTGCGTTCCGTTACGAACCGGACGAGGTGCGCGCGGCCCTCGACCTCGACCCCGGCATCCCGGTCGTCCGCTGCGACGCCCGGATCTCCAGCTCCGGTGTGCAGACCCTGCTCACCCTCGTACGTCATCTCATCGCCCACGCCCCGGCGCCCGCACCCAGCCACGGCGCCCACATGTGACACCCCCACATGTGACACCCCGCATCTGTCCCCTCTGCAGCCCCCATCTGCCCCCACATGTGACCCAGCCACACCGCCCACGGAGACGTCATATGAGGTACGCCCACAGCGACGGAGCACGGTCATGAGCTACGAGCCCGCCCGGCCGGTCCGGGGCCTGCTGCTCACTCCCGAGGACAAGGAAGCCCCCGCCCGGATATCCCGGCTGCGCCGGATGGGGCTGGGGGACTGGCCCGAACCCGCCCTGGACGACTTCGCGGACCAGCTCGCCCGGCTCACCGGGGCGCCGTACGCCATGGTCAACTTCGTGGGCCAGGACCACCAGTTCTTCGCGGGTCTCAGCACCCCGCCGGCCGCGCCGGTGGTCCGGGAGGACGGCAGCAGGCCCGAGATCGGCCGCACGCTGCCGCGTGGCCATGGCTTCTGCCTCCATGTGGTGGTCCGCCGTAAGGCCCTGGTGCTGGAGGACGTCCGCGACTACCCCCGCTTCGCCGGCAACCCGGTCGTCGACGACTACGGCATCCGCTCCTATCTCGGTGCCCCGCTGACCGACGGCTCGGGCATGGTGCTCGGCACCGTGTGCGCCGCGGACACAGCGCCCCGGGCCTGGGGCAGGTCCGGGCTGGACACCATCAAGGCACTCGCCGCCGATCTCGCCGTACGCATCCAGCGGGCCGCCGACGACGGGCTGCCCGTCTGAGCCGCCGCGCCCGCCGGGCGGGGAGCTCCCGTGCGAGGAAACCCGCAGGCGGGAGGCGCGCGGCGGACGTGAAGGAAACCTGAGGCGCCGGTTAAGAAAAGATCGATGGACCCCGGCCCGCACATACGGCAGATTGCAGGGTGATTTCACCCCTCTGACCCGGTGCGGGCGCCTTCGGCATGCCCGCGGCCGGGACCTCACCCCACAGGAGCCGTGCGTTGAAGGCGCTGGTCAAGGACAAGGCGGAGCCCGGGCTCTGGCTCACGGACGTACCGGAGCCGGCCATCGGTGCCGGTGACGTACTGATCAAGGTCATGCGGACCGGTATCTGCGGCACCGACCTGCACATCCGCGCCTGGGACGGCTGGGCCCAGCAGGCCATCCGCACCCCGCTCGTGCTCGGACACGAGTTCGTGGGCCAGGTCGTGGAGACCGGCCGCGACGTCACCGACATCAGCGTCGGCGACCGGGTCAGTGGCGAGGGCCACCTGGTGTGCGGCAAGTGCCGCAACTGCCTGGCCGGACGCCGCCACCTGTGCCGGGCCACCGTCGGCCTCGGTGTCGGCCGCGACGGCGCGTTCGCCGAGTACGTCGCGCTGCCCGCGTCGAACGTCTGGGTGCACCGCGTCCCCGTCGACCTCGACATCGCCGCGATCTTCGACCCGTTCGGCAACGCCGTGCACACCGCGCTGTCCTTCCCGCTGGTCGGCGAGGACGTCCTGATCACCGGCGCGGGCCCGATCGGCCTGATGGCCGCCGCCGTGGCCCGGCACGCGGGCGCCCGCAACGTCGTCGTCACCGACGTCAGCGAGGAGCGCCTGGACCTGGCCCGCAAGATCGGCGCGACCCTCGCCCTGAACGTCTCGCAGACCACGATCGCCGACGGACAGCGCCAACTGGGCCTGCGCGAGGGCTTCGACATCGGCCTGGAGATGTCCGGCCGCGGCGAGGCCATGCGCGACATGATCGCCAACATGACGCACGGCGGCCGGATCGCCATGCTCGGCCTGCCGGCCCAGGAGTTCCCGGTCGACTGGGCCCGGGTCGTCACCTCGATGATCACCATCAAGGGCATCTACGGCCGGGAGATGTTCGAGACCTGGTACGCGATGTCGGTGCTGCTGGAGGGCGGACTGGACCTCGCCCCCGTGATCACCGGCCGGTACGCCTACCAGGACTTCGAGGAGGCCTTCGCCGACGCGGCGAGCGGCACCGGCGGCAAGATCATCCTCGACTGGACCGTGTAAGCGGCACGCAGCCGCACGTCCAACCCCCTTACGCGTCCGCATACTTCAGGAGCCCCCTCCATGTTCGACTCCGTCCGCGACGATCTGCGCGCCACCCTCGACGAGATCCGCGCCGCCGGCCTGCACAAGCCCGAGCGGGTCATCGGCAGCCCGCAGTCCGCGACCGTCAGCGTCAGCGCCGGCGGCCGCCCCGGCGAGGTCCTCAACTTCTGCGCCAACAACTACCTCGGCCTGGCCGACCACCCCGAGGTGATCACCGCCGCCCACGAGGCGCTGGACCGCTGGGGCTACGGCATGGCCTCCGTGCGCTTCATCTGCGGCACCCAGGAGGTCCACAAGGAGCTGGAGGCCCGCCTGTCGGCGTTCCTCGGCCAGGAGGACACGATCCTCTACTCCTCCTGCTTCGACGCCAACGGCGGCGTCTTCGAGACCCTGCTCGGCGAGGAGGACGCGGTCATCTCCGACGCCCTCAACCACGCCTCCATCATCGACGGCATCCGCCTGTCCAAGGCCCGCCGCTTCCGCTACGCCAACCGTGACCTCGCGGACCTGGAGGCCAAGCTCAAGGCGGCGACCGAGGCCGGCGCGCGCCGGAAGCTGATCGTCACCGACGGCGTCTTCTCCATGGACGGCTACGTCGCCCCGCTCGCCGAGATCTGCGACCTCGCCGACCGCTACGACGCGATGGTCATGGTCGACGACTCGCACGCCGTCGGCTTCGTCGGCCCGACCGGCCGCGGCACGCCCGAGCTGCACGGCGTCATGGACCGCGTCGACATCATCACCGGCACCCTCGGCAAGGCCCTCGGCGGTGCCTCCGGCGGCTACGTCGCCGCCCGCGCCGAGATCGTCGCCCTGCTGCGTCAGCGCTCGCGCCCGTACCTGTTCTCCAACACCCTCGCCCCGGTCATCGCCGCCGCCTCCCTGAAGGTCCTCGACCTGCTGGAGTCGGCCGCCGACCTGCGCGTGCGCCTCGCCGAGAACACGGCCCTGTTCCGCAGCCGGATGACCGAGGAGGGCTTCGACATCCTCCCCGGCGACCACGCCATCGCGCCCGTCATGATCGGCGACGCGGCCGAGGCGGCCCGCATGGCGGAGCTGCTGCTGGAGCGCGGTGTGTACGTGATCGGCTTCTCCTACCCGGTCGTCCCGCAGGGTCAGGCCCGCATCCGCGTCCAGCTGTCCGCCGCGCACTCCACCGAGGACGTCGACCGTGCCGTGGACGCCTTCGTCGCCGCGCGCGCCGAGCTGGCAGCCTGACCAGGGCGGACGCCTTGCGATAATGAGGGCATGATCGAAGCGCGGCGGCTCCACATCCTCCGTGCGGTGGCCGACCACCGCACGGTCACGGCGGCGGCCGCCGCGCTGTACCTCACCCCCTCCGCCGTCTCCCAGCAGCTGACGGCCCTGGAGCAGGAGACCGGCCATCGCCTGGTCGACCGCGGCGCGAAGGGCGTCCGGCTCACCCCGGCCGGCGAGATCCTGCTCAGCCACACCAACGCCGTTCTCGCCCAGCTGGAACGGGCTGAGGCGGAGCTGGCCGCCTACGGCTCGGGGGAGGCCGGCGCGGTCACCGTCGCGGCCTTCGCGACCGGCATCGCCCAGGTCGTCGCCCCCGCCGTGGCCCGCCTCGCCGCGGCCGCGCCCGGTGTCCGCGTCCGGGTCCAGGACGCGGAGGGCGACGAGAGCCTGTCGATGGTCCTGGACCGGCAGGTGGACGTGGCGGTCGCCGTCGAGTACCGGGGTGCGCCGCCCGCGGACGACCCCCGCTTCACTTACGTCCCGCTCTACGCCGAGCCCTTCGACGCGGTCGTATCGGTCGGCCACCGTCTCGCGGACGCCGCCGTGTTCCCCCTCGCCGAACTGTCCAAGGACCCGTGGATCGGCCCCTACCCCGGCAATCCCTGCCACGACGTGGTCGTCCTCGCCTGCGAGAGCGCCGGGTTCCAGCCCCGCCTCGAGCACTCCTCCGACGACTTCCGCGCCGTGGTCGCCCTGGCCTCGGCGGGCGCGGGCGTGGCCCTCGTACCCCGCTCGGCCCTGCGCGGCATGGACCTCACGGACGTGGTCGTCCACCCCGTCGGCGGGGTGGCGCCGACCCGGCGCGTCTTCGCGGCCGTACGCCGGGGAGCGGAGCAGCACCCGCTCATCCGCCCGGTGCTGGAGGCGCTGGGGCGCGCGGCGCGGGCTTAGGGAACCGGCCACCGGCCTTCCGCGGTCTGGGCTGTCATGCGTGTGACGATGATCCTCCCGGCCCTGACCGAGGCGACCAGCCCCCTGTTCCGGCCGATCAAGTACTCGCTCTTCCCGCCCCTCGGCCTCGCGACCCTCGCCGGACACCTCGACCCCGACGACGAGGTCACGCTCCACGACGAGCACGTGGAGCGCCTCGACCTGGACTCCCTGGACACCCCCGACCTGCTGGTGATCCAGCCGTACATCACCTCGGCCCGGCGCGGCTACGAGATAGCCGACCACTTCCGTGCCCGGGGTGCCCACGTAGCCATGGGCGGCCTGCACGTCACCTCGCTCCCCGACGAGGCGGCGGCCCACGCGGACACCGTCTTCACCGGCCCCGGGGAGGACACCTGGCCGCTGTTCCTGAAGGACTTCCGCGACGGCGTCCCCGCCCGCCGCTACGACTCCAAGTCCCGTACGCTCGCCGGACTCCCGCCCATAAGACGCGACCTGATCAAGCGTCACCTCTATCTGGTCCCCAACTCGATCGTGGTCACCCGTGGTTGTCCGCACCACTGCGACTTCTGCTACAAGGACGCCTTCTTCGAGGGCGGGAAGTCGTTCTACACGCAGACCGTCGACGACGCCCTCGCGGAGATAAACCGTCTGCCCGGCCGCCATCTCTACTTCCTCGACGACCACCTGTTCGGCAACCGCCGCTTCGCGGAAGCCCTGTTCGACGGCATGAAGGGCATGGGGCGGCTGTGGCAGGCGGCGGCGACGGTCGACTCCGTACTGAAACCAGGCCTGTTGGAGCGCGCCGTGGAAGCGGGGCTGCGCAGCCTCTTCGTCGGCTTCGAGACGGTCAACGACGCGAATCTCGCCGAGCGCCGCAAGAACCAGAACATCGGCACCGACTACGCGGCAGCCGTACGACGCCTGCACGAGGCCGGAGTCATGGTCAACGCCAGCTTCGTCTTCGGGCTCGACCAGGACGGCCCCGACGTCTTCGACCGCACGGTGGCGTGGGCGGTCGAGCAGGGCATCGAGACGGCGACCTTCCACATCATGACGCCCTATCCGTCGACCGGCCTGTGGAAGCAACTGGAGTCCGAGAACCGCATGGTCCACCGCGACTGGGACCTCTACGACACCCGTCACGTCGTCTACCGGCCCCAGAGGATGACACCGAGTCAGCTGGAGGAAGGCTACTGGCGGGCCTACCGCGACTTCTACCGCTGGTCCAGCATCTGGCGGGGCTCCGCCGCCCAGCCCGGACCGCACGAGCGGCTCCGGCACCTCGCGTACGCCGGCGCCTGGAAGAAGTTCGAGCCCGCGTGGGACCTGCTGATCCGCTCGAAGCGCGTGGTGCGGGCCCTGCCCGCGCTGGAGCGCACGCTGGCGGCGTTCGGCGGGAGGGAGTGAGCTGCCGCGGTGAGTGGTGAGTGGTGAGCGGTGACGGGTGACGGGGTTCCGGGGGAGGGAGACGGGGGGGCAGGGGGGCGAGAGGCGGGGGCCGGGGTGACTGTCAGTGGCACGGGCTACGGTGCGTGGCATGCCGGATGCAGAAGACGTACGCCGTGTCGCCCTGTCCCTCCCGGACACCACGGAGAAGGTCGCCTGGAACATGCCCACGTTCCGGGTGGCGGGGAAGATGTTCGCCACGCTCCCGGAGGACGAGACCTCCGTCGCCGTGCGCTGCCCGAAGGAGGAGCGCGAAGAACTGGTGCTGGCCGAGCCCGACAAGTTCTGGATCGCCGACCACGAGGTCCAGTTCGCCTGGGTGAGAGCGAGACTCTCCGCCGTGGACGACGAGGGCGAGCTGCGCGACATCCTCGCCGACTCCTGGCGCCAGGCGGCCCCGCCCCGTCTGCTGGAGGCCCACCCCGAGGTGGGCCCGCCCGGAAACCGCTGAACCCCGGCGGCAGCCGCGCCCGCCCGCTGCCTCGCGGGACGCTCACCTGCCGCCCGCGGCCGCCCGCGCTCCCACGAACGTCCCGATCCGCTCGCGCAGGCTCCCCGCGTCCAGCCCGTGCGCGGCCACGTGCTCCTCGATCGTCCCGTAGCGCCGCAGCTCGCGGCGCCCGACGCCGAGTCCCAGCACGCGGTGCGGCACGTCGGCCAGCGCCTCGCTCGCGGCGGCCGTGGACGTGCCGGCGAGATACGGCTCCACGAGGACGACGTCCGTGCCGGCCGCCTCGGTGGCCCGGCGGAGCCCGGCCGCGTCGAAGGGCCGTACGGTCGTCGCGTAGAGGACGGTCACGTCCAGACCCTCGGTGGCGTCGAGCACGGCGTCCAGCATCGGACCCACCGCGAGGACGACACCGGCGCGCCCCTCACGGACCCTGCGGAAGCGCTGCCCGTCCACCGGCCGCCCGAGCCGGTTGGACTGCGCGGAGAGGCGGACGTACACCTTGTCGTCGCCCGCGGCGACCGCGTGCCGCAGCAGGGTCTCCGCCTCGTCCGGGTGTCCGGGCACATGGACGGTCCAGCCGTCCAGGGTGTCGAGGAGGGCCACGTCACCGGGCGCCATGTGCGTGAAGCCGCCGGCCGGCCAGTCGAAGGAGGCGGCCGCGCTGACCAGTACCGCGCCCACGTCCTGGTGTCCCAGGTCCAGCTTGACCTGCTCGAAGGGACGCTCCACGAGAAAGGAGGCGAAGGTGTGCACGACCGGCCGGAGCCCGGTGAGCGCCAGTCCGGCCGCCGCCCCGACCAGGAGCTGTTCGCGGATGCCGACGTTGATCACCCGGTCCGGATGCCGGCTCTGTGCCGCGGCGAAGCCGTCCTTGCCGATCTCGGCGAGGACGACCGCGACCCGCGGATCCTCGTCGAGCAGCCGGGAGACGACGGGGGCGAAACGGTCACGCATGGTGTCCATGAGAGGGGCTCCTTCCACTGGTGCCACTGGTGCCATTGATTCCGCTGATTCCACTGGTCTTCGGGAAGCGCGCCGCCGTGAGGGCGGGCGCGAGGTCAGACGGCGTACTTCGGCTCGACCCGGGCGACGACGACGTGCGGGCGCCCCGGATGCGGTGCGGTGAACGCGGCGTGCAGAGCCGCGTGATCACGCCCGTCCACCGTCACCGCGGACCAGCCCGCGGCCTCGAACCGGGCCGCGATGCCACCGGGCAGGGCGTGGCTCGCGGAGGCGTTGTCCACGACGACCGCGTGCAGCCGGTCGAGCCCCGAGGCCCCGGCGAAGGCGATCGCCTCGTGGTTGCTGCCCTCGTCCAGCTCGGCGTCCCCGGTCAGCACCCACACGGCCGGATCGCCCAGCCCCTGCGCCCGCAGACCCAGCGCGGTGCCCACCGCGATCGGCAGCCCGTGTCCGAGCGATCCGCTGCCGATCTCGGCCCCCGGCACCAGCACCCGGTCCGGATGATGGCCGAGCGGGGAGTCGTACGCCCCGAACCCCGCCAGCCAGTCCAGCGGCACGAAACCCTTCGCGGCGAGGACGGCGTAGTACGCCATCGGCCCGTGCCCCTTGCTCAGCAGGAACCGGTCCCGGGCCGGGTCGTCCGCGCGCTCCGGCGTGACCCGGAGCACACGGTCGTAAAGCACCCACAGCACGTCGAGGGTGGAGGTGGCCGCCGGGCCGTGCTTCTCGTCCCCGGTCATGAGCGCCATCAGCCGGGGCAGGTCGTCGTAGCCGTGGGTCCCGCCGGCCGGGCCGTACGCACGGCTGTCTTCCGCTGTGATCGTCATGTCGGCGATCATGCAACCTCAACCAAACTTGAGGTCAACCCCCCGAGCGGGTGCGCGACCACCGACCCGAGTGCGGTATTGTTTCCCTGCACGTTGCGACCGGGGAAACCCCAGGTCAGACGGCAACGGGACGTGGCGCAGCTTGGTAGCGCACTTGACTGGGGGTCAAGGGGTCGCAGGTTCAAATCCTGTCGTCCCGACTCGTGAGAGTCGCAGTTCAGGGGCCGCTTCGGAGAAATCCGAGGCGGCCCCTGAACCGTTTTCGGGGACCGGTTGGGGACCAACTGCCTTGACCGTGCCAGTGGGCGACGGCGATCGGGTGCGGAAGGGATCGCGGGGCGCGTCGTCCCAGTGAGCGGCATCGCGCAGTGCGGCGGTGGAGGTGGCCGGCTCCCGTAGATCGAACGGGCACGAGCCGGCAGGCCAGGTGGAATGTTCCACTGGAGGATTAAGCTCAGCTTCATGCTTGATGTGCGTCGTCTGACGGTTCTGCGCGCCGTGGTGACCAGCGGCTCGGTGACCGCCGCGGCGGCCCATCTCGGCTATACGCCTTCAGCCATCAGTCAGCAGGTGGCGGCCCTGGAGAAGCAGGCGGGTGTGGCACTGCTCGAACGGGTCGGCCGGGGGGTGCGGCCGACGGCGGCCGGGCAGTTGCTCGCTGAGCACGCCGCCGTTATCGGCGGGCAGGTCGCCGCGGCGGAGACAGCGCTGGCCGACCTTCGGGAGGGTCGTACGGGCCGGTTGGCGATTCGGTACTTCACCACGGTCGGCTCTTCCGTGGTGGCGCCGGCACTCGCCCGCCTGCGGGAGGAGTTCCCGGGAGTGCGCATCGATCTGAGGATGAACGATCCCGACGACCCGCTGTCAGAGGTGACGCAGGGGCATGCCGACCTGGCCATCGTGATCAGCCCGCACGGCCGGACGTATGACGGCGTGTGCCTGGTGCACCTGCTCGACGACGCGTACCGCGTCGTCCTGCCGAAGGGGCACAGACTCGAGTCGAAGCGGGTCATCGATCTCGGCGATCTCGCCGACGAGTCGTGGGTGGGCAGTGAGCTGTCCGGCGCGTGCCTCGACACGGTGATCGATGCCTGTGCGGCCGCGGGTTTCAGCCCCGACTTCGTCGTGGAGAGCGGGGATTACGCCACCGCGCAGGGGTTCGTCGCCGCCGGGCTCGGTGTGAGCCTGGTCCCGAACATGGGGCTGCTCAGTCATCATCCCGGTGTCATGGTGCGGAAGGTGCGCAATCCCGAGCCGGTCCGAGCCATCCACGCGGCGGTACGGGAGGCATCACTTGGTCAGTTGGCCATGCAGGGGCTCATCCGCGCCCTCAAGGCCGCAGCGGCACGCTGAGTTTCCTCTGACGAGGTGACGCCCTCAATGCGTCGGGTGCACCTCGACGCCCGCCCGCCCCGTTTCACGATGTAGCCGGCCTTAATGCGGGTGTAGTTCTTTTCACTTGTCCTTCCAGGTTGATGCGAGCACCGTTTCACGCATCGACCGAACAAGGAGCAAGTGTGTTGAGCGGTGTCGCCGGCAAGACCTGGGCTTGGGCGCGGATGGGCGTACTCGCCCTCCTGTGGGGATCGACGTTCCTGTGGATCAAAGTGGCCTTGGAGGGGTTCTCCCCCGTCCAGGTCACCTTCGTGCGGTGCGTGCTCGCGTCGCTCACGCTGCTGGCGGTCTGCTTCGGGACAGGGCAGCGGCTCCCGCGCGGCACTGCGATGTGGGGGCGGATCTTCGTGGCCGCCTTCTTCTGCAACGCTCTCCCCTTCACCCTGTTCAGCGTCGGTGAGCAGTCCGTCGACTCCGGCGTGGCCGGTGTGCTGAACGCGACGACGCCGCTGTGGTCCGTCCTGATCGGCATCGCCATCGGGACGGAGCGAAGGGTGCGCCCGGTCCGGCTGGGCGGCCTGCTCCTGGGCTTCGTGGGAGTCGTGGTGATCTTCGCTCCCTGGCAGCAGACCGACAGTGTCGGCTGGGGCGCCCTGGCCATCGTCGGAGCGGCGGCGAGCTACGCCGTCGGCTTCGCCTGGATGGGACGCGCCCTCGTCGGCAAGGGCATTCCCACCATCTCACTGTCCTCGGCCCAGATCCTCGCCGCGACCGCGCTGACCGTCCTCACCCTGCCGGTCGGCGGCCGGTCGGCGGTGCACGCCCAGGCGACCACGGTGATCGCCGCCGTCGTCCTGGGCATCTTCGCGACAGGCGTCACCTTCCACCTCACGTACCGGATCATCGCGGACGAGGGTGCGACCAACGCCGCCACCGTCGGCTATCTGCTGCCGGTCGTTTCCGTTCTGCTCGGCGCCGTCGTGCTCGACGAGGACTTCAGCCTCCGGGTCGCCGCGGGAATGGTGGTCGTGCTCGTCGGCGTCGCCATGACCCGCCGTCAACAACGCACGCCGTCCCCGTCGGCCTCGCCTGCGCAGTCGTCATCCGCACCAACTGCCTCTCACGCCGGCCCGGTTCTGCCCAAGTGACAGTCCCGCTCGCCGCGACAGAACAGAAAGAGCAGGACACGCACGTGACCGCAGTGACCGTTTCCACCTCACCAGCAGCATCGCTGCGTACGGATGCCGTCGTGATCGGCGTCGCCAAGAGCTCGAAGGGCCTGGCCCTGGCACCGGGCGCGGAGGACGTGGCGACGTCGTACGACGGTGGCCTCGTCGAACTCCTGGGCACTCTCGGCATGACCGGTGCCGAAGGCGAGGCGATCAAGCTCCCCGCCCCCGCGTCGGCCCGGGCCGGCTTCGTCCTGGCCGTCGGACTCGGCGACGCCGTGGACGACGGCGCATACGACGCCGAAGCGCTGCGCCGGGCGGCCGGCGTCGCGGCCCGCGCCCTGTCCGGCACCGGCACGGCGGCCCTGGCGCTGCCTGCCCGGACCGCCGACGCGGTGGAGGCGCTGGCGCTGGGCGGTGTGCTGGGGGCGTACGCGTTCACCGGCTACCGCACGTCCACCGACGGCAGGGCCCCCGTCGGCGAGCTGGTGATCCTCACGGACCCCGAGGGCCACACCGCCGCAGCGGTCGCGGCGACGCGCGCCGAGGTGGTCGGGCAGGAGCTGAACCGTGCCCGCGACCTCGTCAACATGCCGGCGAACGACCTCTACCCGGAGAGCTTCACCGCGACCGTGCGCTCGGTCGGCCAGAGGTACGGACTGCAGGTGGAGGTGCTCGACGAGACGGCACTGGCCGACGGCGGTTTCGGCGGCATCATCGGGGTGGGCCAGGGCTCGGCGAGTCCGCCGCGGCTGGTGCGTATCGCCCACACGCACCCCGAGGCGCGGACGCACCTCGCGTTCGTCGGCAAGGGAATTACGTACGATTCGGGCGGCATCTCGTTGAAGCCGGTCGGCTTCAACGAGATCATGAAGCGGGACATGTCCGGCGCCGCGGCGGTGTTCGCCGCCGTCGTGGCCGTCGCGCGCCTGGGGCTGCCCGTCAACGTCACCGGTTGGCTGACACTGGCGGAAAACATGCCGTCCGGCTCCGCCGTCCGCCCCGGCGACGTGCTGCGGATGTACGGCGGCAGGACAGTGGAGGTGGTCAACACCGACGCGGAGGGGCGCCTGGTCCTCGCCGACGCCCTGGTGCGGGCGAGCGAGGACAAGCCGGACGCGATCGTGGACGTGGCCACCCTGACCGCGGCGATGAAGATGGCACTGGGGCACCGCATCTTCGGCGTCATGTCCAACGATGACACGTTCCTTGACCGTGTCCTGCACGCCGCCCGGCGGACCGGCGAGGAAGCGTGGCCGATGCCGCTGCCGGCCCAGTTGCTCACGGGCCTGGCCTCGCAGGTCGCCGACATCGCCAACTCCGGCGAGCGAATGGGCGGCGGCCTCGCCGCCGGCCTGTTCCTGCAGGAGTTCGTGCCGGCCGGCCTCTCCTGGGCCCACCTGGACATCGCAGGACCGGCCTTCCACGAGGGCAGCCCCTACGGCTACACGCCGCGTGGCGGCACCGGATCCGCAGTCAGGACTCTCATCGGACTGGCCGAGGACACGGCCCACCGTCCCCCGCACGCGGCAGCCGCGGAGGGACGCAAGTGAGCGCCATGTACGACGGCCGGGACCCGCAGATCAAGCCTCCGCTGGACCGCGTCGCCACCGAGGGCGTGCCGAAGCCCTTCGGCCACTACGCACAGGCCACCGTCACACCCGACGGCACGATCCATGTCTCCGCGCAACTGCCCGTCGGCGGGGGAGCGCTACCCGAATCCACTGTGCCCGTGCAGGCGCGCCAGGCGCTGTCCAATCTCCTGTCGATCGTCGAAGCGGCAGGCGGTGCAACTGATTCCGTTGCCAAGGTGACGCTGTATGTCACCGACATCGCCGACTGGGAAGCCGTCGACCGGGTCTTCGGCGAGGCGTTCGGTGACCACCGTCCGGCCAGAGCGGTTCTCCAGGTGGCGGGACTTCACCACGGATTCAAGGTGGCGGCGGACGCCGTCGCCTGGCGGATCGACGAACAAGCCGCCCGGCGGATCGACGAAGAACAGGGGACACGGCGACGGTGAGGACCCTCTACCAGATCGACTCCTTCACGCGCACGCCCTTCACCGGCAACCCAGCAGGCGTGGTGCCCGACGCGGAGGGCATGACGGACGCGGCCATGCTCGCGGTCGCACGCGAACTGAACAACTCCGAGACCGCCTTCGTGCTGCCTGCCGACGGCCCCGACCATGACGTGCGGGTCCGCTTCTTCACCCCGACCACGGAGGTTCCGGCCTGCGGGCACGCCACAGTGGGGGCGCACTTCGCGCGCGCGGTCGAGTACGGACTGCCGTCGTGCTCGGTCGTGCAGAAGACCGGTGGCGGACTGCTTCAGCGGGTGGAGATCCACCGCGACGGCGACCACGTGCGGATCGGCATCCATCAGGGAGCCGCCGCCTTCGGCCCGGAACTGGACGGCGACCAGGTCGACCGGCTGCGGGAAGCGCTGGGTGTCCGGGCCGGGGCTCTCACCGGCAGCGGTCCGGTCCAGATCGTGTCGACCGGGCACTCCAAAGTGCTCGTGGAGCTGTGCGACCGGGCAGTGGTGGACGGACTGCGCCCGGATTCCGCCGCGTTGACCGAGCTCAGCCGGGAGGTGGGGAGCAACGGGTTCTTCGTCTTCACCCGGGCCACCTCCGACCCCGGCCTGCTCACCTGGTCCCGGATGTTCGCGCCCGCGATCGGCATCCCGGAGGATCCGGTCACCGGCAACGGGCACGGGCCCCTCGGTGCGTACCTCGTGCACCACGGCATCGTCGCGGCCCCGGAGGACGGCTGACCTTCACCGGGCGTCAGGGAGCTGCCATGGGACGGCCCGGTGACGCCCACGTGTGCGTCGACGCGACGACCGCCGGCGAACTCCTGGTGTCCGTCACCGGTGACGCCGCGACCGCCTTCCGGACTCAGCTGAACGCCTGACGGTGCCCCGCGCACCTCATCGAGATATGTGCATCGTGAAATTGCAGGTCACGGGGCTGGTGTGCGCGGGGTTCAGGATGCTCAAGCCGGTCGGGGCCCATGGCTCCGGTCAAGATCGTCCGTCAGCGGGCGACTCCACGGTGCGTCAGGACGGGCAGAGCCCTCACCGACGCGGTCGCCCACGTCGGGTCGGCGCGTACGTTACCGAGGGCGCGTCAGTTCTTCAGGTGGGCGAACCCGTGCTCGACCGGTGCCCCGGACGGCCGTCAATGCCTTGTCGGACAGCTTCTGCCCTCGCGTCAGGGGCAGTTCCGGGCGGCCTTGTAGCCGGTGATCACCGCCGGGTGCGGATCAGCGCGCCGTCCAGTACCGCCACCCACCTCCAGTAGGAGGCCGGCGATGCGGGCGGTGCGGACAAGGCCGTTGGGGCCCTCGGCGGCGTGGCCCGCACGCCGCCGGATCGGACGCGTGCAAGCAGGAGCCTGGCCCGTCGGCACAATGGATTTGGGGATTTCCCCCTGCTCTGGGGGTCAAGGGGTCGCAGGTTCGAATCCTGTCGTCCCGACCATGCGGAAACGCGGGTCGGGGGTCGTTCCCTCATCCATGGGAGGGCGGCCTTTCGTGCGTTCGGGGGTGTGGTGGTCGCAGCCACGCAGCCACGCAGCCACGCAGGCCCGGTGGGCGGACCGCGGTGAGTCGCAGCGGAACCGTTCGGACGCTGCGGAGGCGGAGGCGGAGGCGGAGGCGGAGGCGGAGGTGGAGGTGGAAGCAGGGGTGGCAGCGAGGAGCACGGCGGCGCCAACCTCGGGGGACGACGCTGTACGTCGTAGGGGAGGAGCGGCCAGGGGTACTACTGGGCGTTGCTCCATCCGGTTGTGCTCGAATACGAGGCCAGCAGGTCCACCACGAAGACCAGGGTCGATCCCGCCGGGATCAACGGCGAGGGCGACTGGTTGCCGTAGCCGAGACGCGGGGGAACGATGATCTCGCGTCGGCCGCCGACCTTCATCCCCCTCACCCCCCGGTCCCAGCCCTTGATGACCTTGCCACTGCCCAGGGCGAACTTGTACGGCTCGCCCCGGTCCCACGAGGCGTCGAACTCCCTGCCGGACTCGAAGGTCACCCCGACATAGTGGACCCTGACCACCATGCCCGGCTTCACCTCGGGCCCGTCCCCGACGACCAGGTCCCGGACGGTCAGCTCGGTAGGAGCGTCACCCTCGGGAACCTCGACCTCGGGCTTCGTCAGTTCACTCATCGCAGCCTCATCACTCTCCGTCGGAAGCCGTCGCACGGTCCAGCCGTACACATGGACACTCCATGCGGCAGACGGCCACGCTACCGAGTCATCTCTACCTGTCCCCAATGTCCCGTGCGGGCCGCGCCGCCGCCCGCACGGCGACAGTCCGCTCGTCGGCGAGGAGTGGCCCAGCGGCCCGTATCCGGTGCTGACCTCCACAAGCGCGTTCGCCGCGAGCATCAGGGCCCTGGAGGAGGGGCGCAGCCCCGCCGACGGCTTCCTCTCCTTCGACGGCCGGCGACTCAGGCCTTGTCGAGCCAGTCGGGCAGCGGCTCGCGACGCTCCTGCCACGCGTCGGGGACTCCGGCCAGGCCGGTGCGCGCCGCGACCGTGCCGCCGGTGATCGCGCAGGTGGTGTCGACGTCGCCGAGCCCCTCCGCGGTGGTCCACAGCGCGTCGACGAGGCTGTCCAGGTGCCAGGCGGCGGACCACAGAGCGAAGGCCACCGTGTCGCTCGCGCGGATCCGCTGACCGTTGCCCAGGACATCGGCGGCCCGCCACGGCTCGGTGTCCGCGGGCAGGTCGGCAGCCTTGTGCAGGCCCTCGCGGACCTGCCCGGCGGGCGTGCGCTCGGCCACCTCCCGCAGCAGCGCCGAACCGTGCGGCGCGGGCTGGTTCCGGCTGCGCGCGGCCAGGGCCGCGGCCAGTGCCACAGCCACCGCGCCCGCGATCCCCTCCGGGTGCGCGTGCGTGACCTCGGCGGAGAACGCGGCCTGCTCCGCCACCTCGTTCAGGTCCTCACAGAACCACGCACCCAACGGCGCCACCCGCATCGCCGCCCCGTTGCCGAGACTGCCCTGGCCGCCGAAGAGGGTCCGCGTCTCCGCGCGCCAACTCGACGGCTGCTCCGCGAGCTTGGGCAGCAGTTGATGCATGCCGTACCCGTAGCCGCGGTAGGCGTCGGCGAGGTAGGTCGCGGCGAACGTGGCCGCCAGGTCGTCCTGGTGCACCGCGCCGTGCGCTGCCAGGACACGGTAGACCGACAGTGCCATCGCCGTGTCGTCCGTCCAGTGCCAAGGCGACTCCTCAGGCATCCGGCGCGCTCGGATCGCGTCGAACGCCTGCTGAGCGGGACGGAAGAGGGGAAACCAGCGCTCGCCGAAAGCGTCACCGAGGGCCAGGCCTTCCAAGGAATCACGAGCGGCATCAGACTGAGGCATGGGCTGCATGCTGCCAGCGCTCTTCACCCCCGCGCACCCGGATTCCGTCTCGGTCTCACCCGTGCCGCTGTGCCATGGCATCGGTCGGACGTGCTGAGTCCTCCGGTCCGGATCCCGATACGGGAGAACCTGGCCCGTAGTCGCCGAGCCGGGTGGTGACCTGGTCGGGTGGGGAGCCGCAGTCCAGGCCGTGGGCCGTGCTCCGGGCCACCACCTGGGCGAAGAAGGCGAGTTCACTCATCCCAGCCTCCCGTTCCGCGGCGGTGACGAACTCCTCAGCCGCAGGCCGGCGATCCGGTCCTCGACCGTACCGGGCCAGTGTGGGTTGGGCAGGCCGTCGTGGGCCATGTGCTCCCTGCGCCACAGGCGTGGCCACAGGTCCCGTTCGCGAGGGTGGAGGTAGTGAGGCCGATGGCAGGCACACGAGCGCTGTACCACTCCGCAGCCGCGGCACAGGTCGATGAACCCGTGGCCGGTCGAACGGGACACCGCGGGCAGGCCGCTGCCGCAGTCCGCGCAGCCGGGCAGTGCTTCGCCGTTCGCCAGGCCGATCTTGCGGTGGACGAACTCGGGCAGGGCCAGGGCTGGATGGCAGAGCGGATCGAGCTGGAAGCAGCTCTGCTGCCCGTGGCGGTGCCACCACGTGCCCGGGCGTCGTGGGGCTCGCTGACCGGCATGCTTCTCGCGTCGCCGCTGCTCGGCATACCGGGCGTCCTCGGCCAGACGGAGCAGGCGAGCCTCGTGAAGCTCGTGCACCGCACGTTCCAGGGACTCTGGATCGGCGTCGACGTCGCGGGGGATCGCGGCGCTGACGGTCAGGTGGTGGTACGTGGCGCGGAAGCCGTATGGGGCGTACACGGTGAGGCAGGTCCGCAGTGCCGCGTGGCGTCGCCGCGCCGGAAGCGTGCGGTCGAGCACGAGCCGACGGTGCGTCAGGAAGCTCGCCATCAGCTCGGCCTTCGCAGTGGTGCGGTGATGTCGAGCGACCGGTCGACCGCGCTGACCAGTGCCTGCGCCGACCGGGGCACGTGCTGCTCGGCCCATGCTGCGACCAGCAGCAGGAAGTGCGCGAGGTCCTGCTGGACCCCGGCGAGGAGCCGGGGGAGCTCGGTACGGGCGATCTCGATCACCGGGCCTGGGCGCTCGCCGTCCGGGTGGAGCCGGACGGTGCTCTCGCCAAGTTGCTCGGCCCACGGTGTCGGGTCGTGGCCGAGCCACAGCTCGTCACCGGCGGCGATCTCCAGCCACCCGCGCCAGTCCTCCAGTCCGCAGCAGCAGCCGGGCGTCAGCGTCGTGCCGGTGCGCGTGTCCTGTACACGGAGCCCCCCAGGGGCGACGAACCCCTCCTCGTGCAGCAGTGGGTTCAGAAAGGCGTCGGCCGGGTCGGTCGGACGGTCGTCGGCCCGGCTGGAGTTGTAGCCGGCCATGGTGGCCATCGCCATGCCGACCTGCTCATCGCTCAGCGTGCCGTTCAGCGGGGTGAGGTGGCAGGGCGGTTGCTCGGGGACCGGCCAGAACTCGAAGCCGGGGAGCGTGCCGGTCTCCAGTACGGGGTGTATGACGATCACCAGCCCAGTGTCGCGGACACCTGCCCCGGTGGCCGCCGAATATCAGCGCCACTGGATCGCCACCGTGAGGGGTGCCCGGGGGTGCCGGCCGATGACGTCGGCATGTCTCACGGAGAGTGCCCGGCGGCAGGGGCTGTGAGCCCGGTCGGGGACCACGCGGTGCGGACGGCGGTCCTCGGGGGCCAGGGGGCGCAGGTTCAGATCCTGTCGTCGCCTCACACGATCGTCGGCGGCAACCCGGCCCGGCCCATCTGTCAGCGCTTCGCCGACGACGGCATCGAGCGCCCTCTGCCGGCGGCGAGTCAGATGTCGCCGGTGCCGAGCTCGGTGCGAGCAGCCTTCAGGAACGGTTCGGCTTCTCGGAGAGGAAGGCCCAGACCGGCACCCCACCAGGCACATCGCTGTAGGTCGCGTCCGCCAGACGGCTCGCGAACTCGTAAGCGGTGCGGCGTACTTCACGCCCGGGCGACAAGTTCGATGGCCTTCTGCCGCAGCCACATCTCGTGGGTGAGCTCGGGAGAGCCGTGGAAGTACTCCTTCTCGTGGTAGCGGTGTTCAGCCGCCTTCTCCACCCGCTGGCAACTCTCCAGGAAGCCGAGAATCGCCTCTTTGCGCTCTGCCCTGAGAGCGGTCGCCGCTGCGGCGGCCGTACCCTTCTTGGACTCGACCATGTTGAGGTACTGCGCCGCGAACGTCGTTGCCGCTCCGGCGGCCACGCCGGCGATCGACACCACGGCCGTAGCCACATCCAGCGCCATCGAACCCCCCCCCCGCCGATGACGGAAGACCCTAGGGGGTGTCGTTTGGATCAGCTCGGGTCCGCGACGCCCGGCACGGCACCTCGCCGCGTTGTCGGATCAGCCGAGTACGTCCAGTACACGGCAGATCCTCCGCCTTGCGAGGCACCGCACCGGACGCCGCGGCCTGATCCGACCTGACCCAAACGACACCCCCTAGCGAACCGAAGCGCCGGCGACCAGATACCGCATGCTCTCCGAAACGCGGCGACGGTTCTCGGCCAGGGACCGTTCCGGAGGAGTTCGAAGCGGTCCCCGACGCGCTTTCCGGGGACCAGGTGCCGTTGACGGCCTCCTGGTCCGCCCCTTGCGGCCGCTCTCCTACTTGAGGCCGCTGAGCATGACGCCCCGGATGTAGTACTTCTGCAGCAACAGGAAGAGGACCAGGACCGGCAGGATGCTCAGGACGAGGCCGGCCATGACGATGGGCATCGTGCGGGCCGGGTCGACGTGGTCCTGGAGGAGCTGGATGCCGACGGGCAGCGTCATGACGTCAGGGTTCGCGGTCGAGACGAGCAGCGCCCAGATGTACTCGTTCCAGGCGTCGACGAAGGTCAGCAGCCCGAGCGTCACCAGGACCGGCTTGGTCTGCGGCACCACGATCCGCCACCACACGGCGAACTCGCCGGCCCCGTCGATGCGCGCGGCCTCCAGGACCTCGTCCGGGATCGCGACCATGAACTGGCGCGTCAGGAAGATCCCGAAGCCGTTGACGAGGAACGGCATGGCGAGTGCCGCGATGCTGACGGTCAGGCCCGCGCCGCCGCGTCCGAACAGGTCGTTGCCGCCCGCGAGCGGCCAGTGCACCAGGATCAGGAAGTGCGGGATGAAGAAGAGGAACGGCGGGAACATCATCGTCGAGAGGACGAGACGGAAGATGAAGTTCCGTCCGGGGAAGCGGAGTTTGGCGAGCGCGTAGCCCGCCAGCGACGACGTGAGCAGCACCGAACCGGTGATCAGGGCGGTGGCGACGACGCTGTTGCGGAACAGCACCGGCAGATCGAGCTGGTGGAACGCCGCCCGGTAGTTGGACAGGTCGAACGCCTGGGGAAGGAACCGGTACGGCAGGGTGCCGGACTCGCCCGGCCCCTTGAAGGACGTCATCACCATGTCGAGGAACGGCACCACCGTGAGCACGGCGCCGGTCACGACCACCAGGTACGACAACCACGGGAAACGGCGGCGGTTCATGCGTCCTCCCCCTTGCGCCGGAAGATCCACAACTGCACCAGGGTGACCATGAGGACCACCACGAACAGCACGAACGCGGCCGCGCTCGCCGTGCCCCAGTCGCCGTACGAGAACGCCTGCCGGTACATCTCCAGCGCGGCCACGTTGGTCGCGTCGCCCGGGCCGCCCTTGGTCATCACGATGATCAGCGCGAAGGACTGCAGGCCGGTGAGGAACTGGGTGACGGTCACGAACAGCAGGGACGGCCGCAGCAGCGGCAGGGTGATCTTCCAGAAGACGGTGACGGGCCCGGCGCCGTCGAGCGCGGCGGCCTCGTAGTACGACTCGGGTACGGACTTCAGCCCCGCCGTCAGGATGAGGATCGCCGAGCCGACCGAGGCCCAGGCCTGGACGACCACGACCGAGGGCAGCGCGGTGTCCGGGTCCGTGAGGAACGCCACCGAGTCCAGCCCGAGGGCGTTGAGGACGCCGTTGGCGAGGCCGCCCGGCTCGTACATGTACTTCCACACGTTGCCGACGGCGACGACGGTCGTGACGATCGGCAGGAAGTACAGGGTGCGCCACACCCCCTGGAACCGCAGGTTGTCGATGCAGGTGGCGACGAGCACGGAGCCGGCCAGCGCGAGGGCCACGGTGCCCAGGGCGAACAGCAGCGTGTTGGTGAGGATCGGCGCCAGGAACGTCGACCCGTCCGCGAACAGTCCGGTGAAGTTGTCCAGGCCGACCGGACGGATGTCGCCGAGCGCGAACCCGGCCCAGTGGGACATCGACAGCAGCAGCGCGAAGCCGAGCGGCAGGATCAGGAAGACCGCGAAGAACAGCAGCGTCGGCGCCAGGAACAGATAGGCGACGGCGGCCTGGCGGCGCCGGCTCCGGACGCGGCCGCCCACGGCGGGCCGGGCGGGCGCGGTGGACGTGGCGGGCCCGGCCGGCCGCGGGCCGTGTGCCTGACCGGTCGCCTCCGGCACCAGGGAGTTCACCATGAGCGCGACACCTCCTGATCGACCTGACGGCGGGTGACGCGCAGCGCCTCGTCGACCGACCGCTGACCTGTCCACAACGCCTCGAGGTTCTTGCGCAGCAGCGACTTGGCCTGCTGCGCGCCCGGCATGTTCGGCTCCGGCACCGCGTACGCCAACGCGTCCAGGAACGGGCGCAGGTTCGGATCGCCGCCCGCGCCCAGGAGCGTCCGCATGTCGTCGGCGCGGCCGGTGAGGGAACCGACCGACACCTGCAGGGAGCTCATCCGGGTCGCCGCCGCACTCCGGCCGGCGCTGCGCACGCTCACCTTCTCGGCGTTGAGCCAGCGCAGGAACTCCCAGGCCTCGCGCGGATGCCTGCTGGCCGTGTTGACGCCCAGCATGAAACCGGTCGAGAGCGTGGCACGCCGGTCGCCCGCCTCGGGCACGGGCACGGGCGCGACGCCGACATCGCGGTAGTCCGCGCCCATCTGAGCCTTCAGGCTCCCGGTCCACCAGCCGGCGCTGACCACCATGGCCACCTGCCCGGACTGGAACGCCTTGTACACGTTGACGCCGGGGGCGCTCGCGCCTTTGGCGACGAGGCGGTGCTCCAGGTCGAACACGGCCCGGCCGGCCGGCGAGTCGATGGCGGTGCGCCTGCCGTCCGCGGAGACGAACGTCCCGCCCGCCGCGTTGAGCAGGGCCAGGGTCTGGCCGACGGTGGTGGAGTCGTCGTAGGTCGACAGGCCGAACCCCTGCACCAGCGTGTTGCCGTACCGGTCCCGCCGGGTGGTGCGGTACGCCGTCTCCTCCAGCTCCCGCCAGGTCCGCGGAGGCCGGTCGACGCCGGCCTCGCGCAGCAGCCGCCTGTTGTAGTACAGGGCGTACGTCTGCACCTCGGTGGGATAGCCGTAGACCTTTCCCCCCACGGACGAGGATCCGACCGCGGCCCGGCCGTAGCCGCGCGTGATCTCCTCGGCGTGCTCGGACGGCGCGGACCGCAGGACACCGGCCCGGACGAGCTGGCCGTTCCACAGACAGTACGGCTGGAGGATGTCGGCGCCCTGGCCCGCGGCCTGCCGGACCATGAACGTGGTCAGCAGATCCGTGAACTCGACCGCCTTCGTAAGCACCTTGACCCGGTCGTGGGTGGCGTTCCACTCGTCGACCGGACCCCGCAACGCCTCCTTGAGCTCCCCGCTCGCGTAGTGGGAGAGCAGGGTGAGGACGATCGGGTCGCCGGGCCGTCCGGTGCCCTGGTGCGGTGCGGCGCATCCGGAGACGAGCAGTGCCGAGGGGAGCGCGAGCGCGAAGTGACGGCGGCTCAGGCCGCCGGTGTGCCGGGGCGGCGTCACCGGACGCTCTCCCGGCGCATCACGCGGAACACCCGGGTCGTGGTGAAACCGGTCTTCCGGTAAAGGTGTCCGGCCGGGGAGCGCTCGCCGGTCCACAGGAACCACGCGGAGTGCGCCCCGCGCGCCCGCATCCGCTCCAGGACCAGGTGGAGCAGGACCTTGCCGAGTCCGGTGCCGCGCATCTCCTCCAGTACACCGAACGGGCCGAACCGCTCGTCCACCGACGCGTACGCGCCGTGCATCGCCCAGCCGGCCAGGCGCTCCGAAGGGTCCCGTACGACGACGATCCGGTCCAGCGGTGTGCCCGCTGCCGCGTACTCCCGGATCGCGCGCGCCCAGTCCGCACTGAAGCGGCTCCCGGCGAGCGCGACCAGATCCACCAGGTCGTCGTCGGACGGGGTGGCGAACCGGTAGCCCCGCTCGGTCAGTTCGTCCCGGAGCAGCGCGACATCCTCCGGGAGGCGGTAGCCGACCAGGCCGCGGTCCATCGCCGCCGCCTCGTACAGCGTGCGAAAGCCGAGGGATTCGAGGAGGCCGGCCGCTTCCGGGTACGCCTCGGCGTCCAGGCCGGGGAGGACGTAGTGCGGGGTGTACGAGGCGAAGTCCACCCGGGTGCGGCCGTGGCCGTGCAGCCAGTCGAGGGCGTCGGTCAGCAGCCGGCGGCCTAGACCGCGCCCGCGGGCGGCGGGGTCGGTGAAGAAGAACGGGATCCAGCCCTGCTCCGGCTCCAGGTCGGTGCCGGTCATCGGCGTCAGGCGGCGTACGGCGTAGGCGGCGCCGACGACACGGTCGCCGTCGACGGCGACCCGGAGCCCCTCCGGATCGAAGTTGGCGTCGAGCAGCACCAGGGAGCGGAAGCGGTCCGGGGTGATGGGGTCGGCAGGCGCGCTCCGGCGCCACGCCTCCACCAGCCGCGGGCCGTCGCCCGCGCGAAAGCCGCGGATCCCGGCCCGGGACGGCGTCGTGCGATCGGTCATCGACGGGGTTGTCCTTCCATACGCGGGTCGCGGACGGCGTCGGCGGCCGCCCGCGGCGCTGCCTCGGTCTGGTGCGGGGGCGCGGCGCCACGGCGATGGGCGATGGGTGGTGGTGGCGACAGGTGGGTGCGGTGGCGGCGGCGGTGGTGGCGACGGGCTGTGGTGGGTGCGGCGACGGTGTGAGGGCAGTCCGGCGCGGACGCGCGGGAGGGTGTCCGTGCCGTGGGTGGCTGTCGGGTCGGCACGGGCGTCCGCTCCTCCTTTCGGGGCAGAACCGCAGGTCGCCGTGGTGGGACAGGGAGTCTCAGGAATAGAGCAGGGTGTCCTCGCCGGCCCACTGGCCGGGCGGCGCCGGGGGATCGCACAGCGGCAGTGGGTCGTCACCCGCGTCCACGGTGTGCCGCAGCCGGTCGGACCCCCAGAGCAGGTCGACGAAGTGACGGTGACCGGTGCCCTCCGCGCCGCCGTCCGGGCCTCGCCAGGCGAAGCCGTCCGGGTACAGCCGCCGAAGCGTGGCGAGCATCGCGACGGCGGTGCGCACGGGAGCGAACACCTTGCGGTCGGTGACGTGGAGCTGGACCCCGCGCAGCGGCCGTCCGGCGTACTTGTGGAAGGTCGGTACGTACCGCAGGTCACGGAAGTGCACCCCCGGCAGGGCGAGTTCGGCGAGCGAGGGCGCGAACCGCGCGTCGACGTACGGGGCCCCGACGATCTCGAAGGGCTGTGTCGTACCGCGGCCCTCCGAGAGATTCGTTCCCTCGAACAGGCAGGTGCCGGGGTAGACGGTGGCGGTGGCCGGCGTCGGGATGTTCGGCGAGGGCGCCACCCACGGCAGGCCGGTGGCCTCCGCGTCCATGGAGCGCTGCCAGCCGACGGCCTCGATCACCGTCAAGTCGGCTGCCCTGCCCGCTGCTTGGGGCACGGCCGAGGTGTTGAGGAGCCGGGCGAGTTCGCCGCAGGTGAGACCGTGCCGGACCGGCGTCGCGGCGCGCCCGACGAAGCTGGCCCAGGCCGGATCGAGCAGCGGACCCTCGCTGACGAGCCCGCCGAGGGGATTCGGCCGGTCCGCGACCACGAACCGTACGCCCGTACGGGCCGCCGACACCATCAGGTCGTACATGGTCCACACGTAGGTGTAGAACCTGGCCCCGATGTCCTGCAGGTCGTACACCAGGGCGTCGACGCCGCTCGCGCGCAGCAGTTCGTCGAGGCGCCCGCCGTCGCACCCGTAGGTGTCGTGGACCGGCAGGCCGGTGGCGGGGTCCGTCCGTGCGGCCTCGCTCTCGCCGGCCTGGGCGGTCCCGTGCAGTCCGTGCTCGGGACCGAACAGGGCGACCAGTCGCACGCCGGCGTCGAGCAGCGCGGGCGCGGCCGGGCGCAGGCCGGGGAGGACACCGGTGTGGTTGGTCACCAGCCCGAGCCGACCGGGCCCGGCGAGTCCGGGCGACGCGTGCAGGCGTGCGATCCCGGTCGTCACCGCGACTCGGTCGTCCGTGCTCATCCTTTGCCCCGTCTGCCGGTGACTCCTCAAGGCGACTGACCGAAATTTACTGTCATGTCTTGGAATTTGGCAATCATCCACCCATGGTTCGCGCCGAGTGGGAGCCGTCCGCCGGGGCCGGTGGCACCAGTTCCTCCATCAGGGCCGAAGGCAGCGACGGGTTGGCGGCAGCCGCTTGTACCACTTGCCAGTCGTCGTCGGCGAGCAGGCCGGCGATGACCTGCGGCGGCAGGGACGGGTGTCCGGCGGCCACCGGCCGTGCCCGCCGGTCCGCCAGGCAGGCGAGCAGCGCCGGTCCCGTCGCGTCGCGGCGCCTGGCGATCTCGCGCAGCGCCTTCCCGGCCGGCGGCACGTGTCCGCTCAGGTCCTCGAGCAGTGCCGGCGACGCGTCCGGGTTGCCGGCCACCATGGCGGCGACATGGACGCCGTGGCGTTCGAGCATGCTCCGCAGCTGAGCCTCCGACAGGCCCGGGTGCGGCGCTATGGACTTGACCACCTTCGCGTCGGGGTCGGCGGCCAGCGCGTCGCGGATCCCGGCCGGCAGATCGCGCCGTTCGGCCAGCAGCATCCGCATCACCGGATCCGGGGACCGGGACAGGTGCTCGACCTCGGAGGGGGAGGCGCGGGCGATCCGCGGGAGCAGGGTGGGGCCGATCCTGACGGCGGCGGCCAGGCGGGAGAGCACGTCGAGCGGCACGCACGGGTGGTGCGCGAGGGTGCGCTGTACGTCGTGGCCGCGGTCGTCGGCCAGCACACGGATCACGGCGTCGTCGATCGTCGGATTTCCCGCGAGCTCGGCTCGGACACCGGGGTCGGTGTCACCGGCGAGGCGCGCGGCCGTCCTGGGCGGCAGGCCGGGGCGGGCCGCGAGCCGGGCGCGCAGCAACGCCGAGGGGTGGTCCGCGAACCGCAGGAGGGCCTCGACGGGCGTGGCGGGGTTCTCGAGCGCTCGCTGCGCCAGCTCATGGACGGTGGACTCGTGGGAACCGTCGCACGAGGCACCGGACCGCAGATCGCAGTCGAGCCGGGGACACCCCGGATCGTGCGTGAAGGGCGTCTCCTCCCTGTCGCAGACCAGGCAGCGTTCCACCGGAGGCAGCCCCTCGCCGGTGACCAGCATCGCCAGCACCTCCGGCGGCGTCGCCTCGTTGGCCGCCACCGCCTGGCGGACCTCGGCGTGCGGATGCCGCGCGAGGCGGGCCGCCATGTCCGGCGTCGTCCACCACGCGAGTTCCGTGACGACCCGTACGTCCGGGTCGGCGGCGAGCGTCTCCCGTACGTCGGCCGGAAGGCCGGGACAGGCGGCCAGCCTCTCCCGGCGCCCGGCATCCGGGTCTCCGGCGAAGAGCCGTGCCCACTCCGGGGCACCGGAACGCTCCTCCAGCAGGGCGAGCGCGGCCCGCGGCTGTGCGACGGGGTCGATGTCGGCGGCGGTCAGCAGACCGGCGTACGCGAGTCGTACGGCGTTCTCCTCGGCCCGCGCGGCCAGTTCGGCCGTCTGCTCACGGGTGAGGTCCGCGCGATCGGCGAGGGACTCGTCGATGTCGGCGTCCGCGACGGCGATCAGGCGATCTACCAGCTCGAAGGGCAGCGCAGGGTTGGCGGCGAGCCCGCACAGTACGTCGTTCACGGGGCGCCATTCTGCCGATGCCGATGCCGATGCCGATGCCGATGCCGATGCCGATGCCGATGCCGATGCCGGGGCCGGGGTCGGGGTCGTGCGGGGGTGCGGCCGACGGATGAAGGTGTCGGTGAGTTGCCGCTGACGGGCCGCCATGTACTGAGTGGCGGAAGCGGCGCCGGAGCTTGGCGCCCGCTCCGGCCGACGCGTGCGCGCGTGCGTGTGTGAGCCGGTGCGGGCGGCTGCGGGCGTGGGCGGGTGCGGGCGGACCCGGCGGCAGGCCGGGCCGTGGGGGCGGCGTCCGGCAGGGTTCAGTGCCTCTGCGACGACAGCGCGGCGGCGACCCGTTCGGACACCCCCGGCGGGGTCGAGGCGTGCGGGGAGAACCTGAGCGAGTCGGTGCGCACCGTCGGCGTGACACCCTCGGCGTGCAACGCCTTCGCGACGAGGGACGGATCGCGGTCCGGCAGTGCGAAGGAGAGGATGCCCGCGCGCCGTGCCGGGTCGGTGGGGGAGAGGACGTGACCGCCATACTCCCTGACGACCTCGGTGAGTTCGGCGATCCGCGCGGCGATCGTGGCCTCGATCGCCGCGACGGTGTGCCGCTCCACGAGGTCCAGCGCGGCCGCGAACGAGGCGGCCGCCACCGGGCTCAGATTGGTGATCGACCACCGTCGCGCGTCAGGGGCGGGGGAGTGCTCCGCCCCGTCGAAGATGCCGACGTCCTGGACGCCCGTCCAGCCGGTGAGGACCGGCTCCAGGGTCTCCAACGCACGGTCGGACAGCACGGCGAAGCCGGTGCCCCAGCCCGCGCGCAGCCATTTCTGACCGCCCGCGACCACCACGTCGGCCGCGTCCCAGGCCATCTCGGCCACGCCGAACGCCTGGATGGCGTCCACGATCAGCAGCCGGTCCGGCCCGATCGCCTCGCGCAGTGCCCCCAGGTCGGCACGGAAGCCGGTGCGGAAGTCCACGGCGCTGACGGCCACGGCGACGACGTCGTCGGTCAGCGCGGCGCGGACCAGGCCGGGGGTGACCCCGCCGCCGGGCGCCGGGTCGAGCCAGCGCGGTGTGGCCCTGCCCAGGTGCGCCGCACGGCGCCACGGATAGTGGTTGGCGGGGAAGTCGGTGCGCGGCGCGAGGACCACGCCCTCCCGGATGCCGAGCGCGGCGTGGAACAGGCCGGTGGACGCGTTCGGGAGCAGCACGGTGTGCCGGGCGTCGGCGCCCGCGAGGCGTGCGACCGTGTCCCGCGCGGTCTCTTCCGCGCGCATCAGTCCGTCCACGGTGGTGTGGTCGGCGCGGGCGGACTCCTCCATGGCTCGCGCCGTGGCGGCCACGGCGTCCCGTGACGGCGGGCCGAACCGCGCGAAGTCGAGGTATCCGGCGGGCGTGTCGAAATGAGTTGCGTACGACGTGAGCACGGGGCTCGTCCTTCCGGGGCGGGGCGGGGCGGGGCGGGGCGGTTCGGGCGGCGCGGTTCGGGCGGCGCGGGCCGTGTGGTGGCGGGTGTGTCGGGTGAGGGGTGTGCGGTGCGCGCGTCGGCGTACTGGCGCGTCCCGCCGTCCGCCCTCGCGTGCGTGTCCCCGCCCGCGGGCACGGTACGCGCCCCGCAGCCTGCGGGCGGCCCCGGGGCTGTCCGCGATGGGTGTCGGTCCGCGGCGGGTGGCCCCCGTGGGTACGGCTCCCCGCCGGTGGGACCACAGGGGCGCGGGCCCTCGCGTCGCAGTGCCGCAAGCGCCGGCCGCGAGACTCCGGTGCCGGCGGGGAGGCGGAAGGGGACGGCCGGGCGCCCCTCCTCAGGGGTGCCCGGCCGTCCCGTTCGGCTGCGCCTGTGTCTGTGCCTGTCGCTGTGCCCGTGCGGGCCCGGCTCAGTGGCCGCCGGATCCCTCGGGGCGCGCGTGGCGCGGCAGGAGGAACGCGAGCAGGAACGTCAGGGCGAGCATGCCGTCGACGATCCACAGCACCGTCTTCATGACGGAGCCGAAACCGCTCTGGAAGGCCGACGACGCGGTGACCTTCAGCGCGGCGGGTATCCGGGCGCCGGCCTGGGGTGAGGTGATGGCGGACCGGGTGTCCTTCTCCAGGCGTGCGCAGGACGCCGGGGTCGCGGCGGGGTCCTTGGCGACGGCGCGGTCCGAGGCGCAGGCGCGCAGGTCCCTCACGACGCGGTCCTGAGCGGCGGGCGCGACGTGCGCGGCGGCCAACTGCCCCCGCAGCCCGGCCGAGTGGTGGTCGACGGCGGTGGCGATCCCGCCGCCCAGCAGGCCGAAGAACACGGTGCCGAGGATGGCCACGCCGAAGGCGCCGCCGAGCTGCTGGACCGCCGTCATGGTGCCGGACGCCGAACCCGTCTCGTGCTGCTCGACGCTGGCGAGCACGATGTCGAAGAAGGGCGCCATGAGCAGGCCCATCCCGATGCCGGTGACGAGCAGCGACGGCAGGAGCTGCCAGGGGCCGACGCCGCTGCCCACCGTGTCGAGGGTCAGCCACACGCCGAACACGCCGAGCGCCATGACCAGCGCGCCCGCCTGGAGCACGGTGCGTCCGAACCGGACGACACCCTGGGCGATCCCGAAGCCGACGATCATGCCGCCCGACCAGGGCACCATCACCAGTCCGGCCTTGAGCGGCGAGTAGCCGAGGCCGATCTGGGTGTAGAGGTTGAAGACCAGCATGAAGCCCTGCATGGCCGAGAAGAAGACCAGTCCGAGGATCATGCCGCCGCTGAATCCGCGCTTGCGGAAGAGGCTGGGGACGACCAGCGGGTCCCGGCCGGCCTTGCTGCGGGCCGCCTCGTACCTGCCGAAGGCGACGAAGACGACCACCGAGGCGCCCATCATCACGAACGTCCACACGGGCCAGTCGTACTCACGGCCCTGGACCAGCGGGAAGATGAGGAGCAGTGCGGCCAGCGAGACCAGGAGCATGCCGGGGATGTCCAGGCGCGGCCGGCTTTCGGACCGGCCCCTCGGGAGGTAGCGCAGCGCGCCGAGGAGGGCGGCGGCGCCCAGCGGCAGGTTGATCAGGAAGATCATCCGCCAGCCGGTGCCGAAGTAGTCGGCGTCCACGAGCCAGCCCGCCAGGATCGGCCCGCACACCGCGGACAGTCCCATGACCGGGCCGAACATGCCGAAGGCCTTCTGGGACTCCTTCGGCGGGAACATCTCCTTGATCATGCCGAGGCCCTGCGGCAGCATCACCGCGCCGAACAGCCCCTGCACGACGCGCGCGGCGATCAGCATCTCGGGCGAGGCGGATATCGCGCACAGCAGCGAGCCCAGGGTGAAGCCGGCGGCCCCCACCATGAACATCCGGCGGCGCCCGTAGATGTCCCCGAGGCGTCCTCCGGTGACGAGCCCGACGGCCATCGAGAGGGTGTAGGCGGCGGCGAGCCACTGCAGAGTGGAGGCGCCTCCGCCGAGGTCGGCCCGCATGGAGGGGCCGGCGATGTTCGTGACCACCGCGTCGAGGAGGTCCATCACCTCGGCCGCGAGGATCACGAAGAGCGCGGCCCAGCGCCACCGGTAAGGCGCTGGTGCGTCGGGGGGCGTCTCGGTGGACGCGACATCCGTGGTGGACATCGGAACTCCTCGCGGATCGGCCGCGCCGGAGTGAGGACCCGCGGGCGCGACGTGATGGATGGAAGGAATGACGGTCGGATGCGCCCTCCCGACTCGTCGGCAAGGCGGGAGAGACGCAACGGCCGGACGCGCGAGAGAACAGTGTTCACTTTAACAGAACACTGCTCACCTGGTGAACGGCGTTCATTAAGATATAGCGCAACTTCGATGCGCGGACAAGATATATCGCGTTCGCGTGCGGCGGACCTGCTCACCGAGGGAGAACACTGTTCTCCCGGCGCCTAGACTGTCCTCATGACCGACGCGGCCGCCGGCAACCCCGCATCCCCTCCGCCGTCTCCCTGGGAGCGCGAGCGTCCCGCTCGTCCGCACGCCGCCCCCGCGCGCGCACCGCTGTCCCGCGACCGGGTCGTCGAGGCGGCCTTCGCCGTGCTGGACCGGCAGGGGCTCGACGGGCTGTCGATGCGCCAGGTGGCGGCGGAACTCGGGGTCACGGTCTCCGCCCTCTACGCCCACGTCAGTTCCAAGGACGATCTCCTGGAGCTGATGTACACCCGGCTCTTCGACGGCTTCCAGATGCCCGAGCCCGATCCGCGGCGGTGGCGCGAGCAGGTCCGGGACTACGCGCGCTCCGGGCGGAAGCGGCTGCTGGCCCACCGCGACATGGCCAGGATCTCCATGGCTCACGTCCCCTTCACGGCCGAACTGCTCCCGCACGTCGAGGCGTTGCTCGCCGTCTTCCGTACCGCCGGACTGCCCGACCGCATCGTGGTGGAGGCGGGCGACCTCATCTCCACCTACATCGACGGGTTCGTGCTGGAGGAGGGCATGTGGCAGGACCGGGCCGCCCGGCACGGCGGTGGCGGCTCCTCCCTGGCCCGCCCCGACTGGCGCGAGATGGCCGACGAGATGCAGAACTACTTCGCGTCCCTGCCCGCGGAGGACTTCCCCCATCTGCGCGCCCTGGCCGGGATGATGGTGACGGAATCCTCCGACGAGCGGTTCGACACCGGCCTGGAGATCATCCTGCGCGGCCTGGCGAGCTACCTGCCGGACCCGGCGGCTTCGGGCCCCGACGCCTGACCCCACCGCAGCCTTACTGTGAGCCCGCCGCGGGCTCACTGCGGTCCCACCGCGCCTCCACCGCGACCCCGCCGCGACGACGCTGCGACCCCACCGCGATGCGCGGGGCGCGTCGGGTGTACCGCGGTGGGTGAAACATCCGGTGCTGGAGCCCGCCACCTGACGTTCCCTCTCGACCGTCCGACCTGCGTCCGGGCCGCACCAGAAGTGGTGGCAGCAGTGGTCGGAGGCCGACGAGCGGGCCGTCTTCGAGGCCCTGGAGCGCACCGACACCGCCGATCTCGCGGACCGCCTGGTGGACGAACTCTCCGGCGGCCGGCGGCAGCGGGTGTGGATCGCCATGGCCCTGACCCAGGACATCGACCTGCTGCTCCTCGACGAGCCCACGACGTACCTGGACATCGCGCACCAGGAGGTGGAGGTCCTGGACCTGGTGCGCGGGCTCGACCTCGAACGCGGCCGTACCGTCGGCGCCGTCCTGCACGACCTCGACCAGGCCGCCCGCTACGCCGACCACCTCGTCGCCATGAAGGACGGCCGCATCGTCGCCCAGGGGCCGCCGGAGGAGATCGTCGCCGCCGAGATGGTCCAGGACGTCTTCGGGCTTCCCTGCGTCGTCGTCCCGGACCCCGTCACCGGCGGCCCGCTCGTCGTCCCCGCTCGCGCCTGGCAGCCCGAGCCCGAGCCCGAGCCGGAGTGCGAGCCCGAGTCCGCGCCGGCGGCACCGACCCCCTGACCGTCCCGGCACCGACCCCCTGACCGTCCCGGCTCCGCCGTCGGGGCGAAAACTCCCGACCCGGGACCGGGACTCGCGGTGAGCCAGGTTTGGCGGCCGGAATTTCGGCCAGACGGACATACGTACCGTTTGTCCCCAGTCGCTGGGGCCGGGTGTTCGCCGGGACTGGGCAGGCGCTGGGACTGGGCAGGCGCTGGGACGGAGCAGGCGCCCATACCCCGGGCCTGCCCGGGACGGGCAGGCGGCGCGACGGCTGGGGGGACGATGGGCGAGGGTGGCATGCGCAGCGTGGGCGTGGAGGAGGAGCTGCTGCTGGTGCACGCCCGCAGCGGTGAGCCGCTGGCCCTGTCCGGTGCCTTCCTGGCGGCCGCGGACCGGTCGGCCGGGCAGCCGCCACCGAACGGGGGTGGGCCGGGACACGCCTTCGAGAAGGAACTGCAGCAGGAGCAACTGGAGTTCGCCACCCGGCCGGTGACGCAGATGGGTGAACTCCAGCACGAGATCGTCCGGTGCCGCGCCGAAGCCCGCCGGCACGCGGCGTCCGCCGGGGCGCTCGTCGCGGCCCTCGCCACCTCACCGCTGCCCGCGAGGCCCTCGATGAACGCGGGGAAGCGGTACGACTGGCTGGGCAGGCAGTTCGGCCTGACCGCGCAGGAACAGCTGACCTGCGGCTGTCACGTCCACGTCTCGGTCGAGTCGGACGAGGAAGGCGTCGCGGTGCTGGACCGGATCCGTCCCTGGCTGCCCGTGCTGACCGCGATGAGCGCCAACTCCCCCTTCTGGCAGGGGGAGGACAGCGAGTACGCGAGCTACCGCAGCCGGGTGTGGAACCGGCTGCCCTCGGCCGGCCCCGTGGACGTCTTCGGGTCCGCCGACCGCTACCACGAGCAGGTCCGTGCGATGCTCGGCACCGGTGTGCTGCAGGACGAGGGGATGGTCTACTTCGACGCGAGGCTGTCGGCGTCCTACCCCACCGTGGAGATCAGAGTGGCCGACGTGTGCCTCGACGCGAGGACCCCCGTACTCCTGGCCGCCCTCGTCCGGGCCCTCGTCGAGACCGCCGCCCGGGCCTGGCGCGCCGGGGAGCCGCCCGCCCGCATCGGCACGCACCTGCTCCGGCTGGCGGCATGGCGGGCCGGCCGGTCGGGCCTGGACGGCCCCCTCCTCCACCCGCAGACCATGACGGAGACGTCGGCGGAGCGAGCCGTCCGGGCGCTGTACGCCCATGTCCGGCAGGCCTTGGCCGAGTACGGCGACGAGGAACGGGTCCGGGAGGGCATCGCGGACCTGCTGGACCGGGGCAACGGCGCGCGCTTGCAGCGCGAACTCCTGCGCACGCGGGGCTCTCTCGCCGCCATGGTCACGGACTGCGCCCGTATCACCACCGGTTCCCCGCTCTGAGTCCGCTCCGGGTCAGCGGGTCTTGACCTCGTCGGCGCCCAGGCCGCGGTCGACGCCGTGTGCGACGACGTTCTGCCCGGCGTGACCACCGAGGGACGCGTCCAAGCGGGCGACGGGATCGTCCTGATCCGCAAAGGCCCGGAGGAACTCAGCGTCGCCGACACCGACGCCCTGCTCTACCTGCCCGACCGCGACCCCGAGAAGCTGCGCAGGGCGCTGGAGATCCCCGTCCTCAGCCCCGGATGGCAGCAGTCCTTCCGGGAACTCGCCGCCCGGCTGCCCGGAGGCGAGGCGGGTCGGCAGGGCGGACGCCCCGACGGCCGGCGGCCCGGAGAGGAGCCGGGATGGCCGGGCTTCAGGACGATGCGCGTCGCGCGCATCGTCCCCGAGACCCCGACCGTCTCATCGATCTACCTCGCCACCACCGACGGCACGCCCCTGCCCGAGGCCCGCCCCGGCCAGTACCTCTCGCTCCGGCTCACCGTCGACGGCACCGCCCCCGCGGTGCGCAGCTACTCGCTGTCGTCCGTGCCCACCGCGGACACCTACCGCATCAGCGTCAAGCGCGAGCCCCACGGCCAGGTGAGCGGCTACCTCCACGCCACGCTCCGTGCCGGGGACCTCGTGGACGTCGCCCGCCCGCGCGGAACCTTCGTCCTCGAAGACGGCACCCGTCCGGTCGTCCTCGCCTCCGCGGGGATCGGTGCCACCCCCGTGCTCGCCATGCTCCACCGGCTCGCCGCCGCACGAGACCCGCGCCCCGTCCGGTGGGTGCACATCGCCCACGACCGCGCCCACCACGCCTTCGCGGACGAGGCCCACGCCCTGCTGGCGCGGCTCCCGCACGCGCACGAGCACATCTACTACACCGCCGAGCCCCCGCAGCCCGGCGCCGCCCACATCACCGAGAGCCACATCGCCGAGGCCCACATCGCCGAGGGCCGCCCGACCGCCCGATCCCTCACGGCCATGGACATCCCCACCGACGCCGACGCCTATCTGTGCGGACCGCTCGCCTTCATGGACGACTTCGGCGCCCTCCTGCGCGATCACGGCCTGCGCCCCGAGCGAATCCGTACGGAACAGTTCAGCGCCCTGCCCGCCATCACCCCCGGTGTCGTCGCGGCCGCGGCGACCCGGCCGCACCAGCCGTCCGGCCCCGCCGGCACCGGCCCGCTCATCACCTTCGCCCGCAGCGGCATCGCCACCCCGTGGTCGTCCGGCTACGCGTCCCTCCTCGAACTGGCCGAGGCCTGTGACATCCCCACTCGCTGGTCCTGCCGTACCGGTGTCTGCCACACCTGCGTCACCCCCCTCGTGACAGGCGACATCGCCTACACCACCCCACCCCTCGAACCCCCCGAGCACGGCACCGTGCTCGTCTGCTGCAGCGAGCCGACCACCGAAGTCGTCCTGGACCTCTGAAGTCCGGGTCCGGTGGCCGCCGGCCGGGGAGCGGTGGCCGCGGGCAGGTGATCGGTGGTCGGGCCGTCAGCGGCGGGAGGCCGGGCGCTTGGGCGGTGCGATGCGCACCCGGCGCTCGACGGGGGCGTTCTCGATGTCGTCGAGCTGGGCGACGACCGTGCGGCGCAGGTCGTCGTAGTCCTCGAAGTGGTGGTCGTGGTACAGCGTGTGGCCGGTCCACATCAGGTTGGCGCACACCCGCGCCGGGACCCGGCCGGTCCGCGCGCCCATGCCGACCAGAGCCACCGACTCGATGCTGCCCGGCGCCTGCTGGTTCTGCCGGAGGATCGCCTGGAACGCGGCGGCGCAGGCCAGCGCCACGTTCAGGGTCTGGCTCACGTTCTGCGAGGACGTCTCCATCGTCGGCGTCGAGATCAGGAACTTCGGGGTGACGGCCCCCGACGGCACGCACACCGCGCTGCCCACGGGGAGGCTGCCCGCGAACCGGTCGCGGATCGCCCGCTGCACGCGCAGCTGGATGCCCGCCCCGAGGTGGCGCTTGATGGCCGCGTCGACTCCGCCGTCCATCCGGCCCCGGGAGTTGGTCGGGGTGACCCAGGCGTCGGTCTTCTCGTCGAGGATCGAGCCCTGGCGGATCTCTATTCCGGGGGTGTCGGCGAACGCCGCCCGCCAAGCCTCCACCACGTCCGTGTCGAGGTCGGTCAGTACCACCCTGAGCGGCGTCCGTACGCGGTCCGCGGTCATGGTTCGCTCCCATCGAGAAACGGCTGTCCAATTCGGTGATCACCACGCTATCGCCCACCACTGACAGTGGATCAAAAGGTGCGATCCGGACTCTGTTGACGCCGATCGCGATGTCAGACCCCGCTGTTAACGTGCCGCCCGTTCCCGATCGGTACGGTTCGACACCCCGGAGTCCCGCCACCATGAGCGATGCCAACACCCCTGTCACGCCCGACCCTCAGGACCCGCTGGGCCTGGCCGGCCTGTTCGACGGCGGCGGTGAAACGTGGCTTCCGCTGCTGAAGCCCGTCATCGAGGCGCAGCCGGACGCGGCCGACTTCATCGGCCCGGGGCGCGGACCCGAGGTCGTCCCGGTCCGCGAGCTGACCTTCCAGGCGCTCAAGCCCCACCCGCCGCACAAGTGGAAGGTCGTCGTCTTCGGCCAGAACCCTTACCCGCGGCCGGAGAGCGCCACCGGCATCGCCATGTTCGACAACACCTTCCACGACTGGAAGGACAGTCAGTTCGGCAGGGTCGTCAGCATCCGCTGCATCATCAAGGCGGCGGCGATGTGGAAGTACGGGATACCCAAGAAGACCCCGATCGCCGACATCCGCGCGCTTCTGAAGAAGCAGGACACCGTCCAGCCGCCGGAGTGGTTCCAGGCGATGCTCACGCAGGGCGTGCTGCTGCTCAACGCGGCGCTCACCGCCAGCGCTGACGGGGCGATGGGAACCGATCGGCACACGGCGTTCTGGCGGCCCGTCGTCGAGCGCACCGTCGAGGAGATCCTGCGCGCCAAGCAGGACGCGGACGAGGAGGACCGGGGTGTCGTCTTCGCGTGGTGGGGTGCGCACGCGCGCAATCTGAAGAAGATCGTCCTCCAGCTCCAGAAGAAATACCCCGACGTCGAAGTCCGCCATATCGACCACCCCAATCCGGCGGCCCAGGGCGACATCTTCTGCGAGGGCGATCACTTCGGCGTGGTGAACGACGCCCTCGCCTCGCTTGGCGCCGACGCGATCGACTGGCTGCCGAGCAAGGGCTGGAACCAGCATCCGGCGCAGGGCGACGGGACGGACGGCGAGGTCGCCGAGCGCATGGGAGCGTTCATCGCGTCCACCATGGAACTGCACCAGCTGTATCTGGAGCGGCTCGCCGGCGTGAAGGACGAGGGACTCGTCCTCCCCGAGATCACCGGCGTGTTCGACACCCCGCTCATGGACTTCCGGGAGGCCTCCGGCCCGGTCGCCAGGCTGCTGACGGGTCTCGACCGGCATGTCGAGCGGTCGTACGACTTCGGCAAGCGGCGGGCCGACGAGACGGCCGACGGCCTGTCCGCCGACGCGATCGCCGCCCTCCACCTCTACACCTGCGAGTCGGCGTTCTACCGGGAGATCAACGCCGCCCTGCGCGCCCCGGACCGGTCCAGGATCGTGCCGTACCTGCCGTATCTGCGCCTGCTGTTCTCCGCGGTCTCGCGGCTTCCCGCGCGCCGGGAGCCGCTGTGGCGCGGGGTGTCGCTGGACCTGCGCGCCCAGTACCCCCTCGGACGGACCGTGACCTGGTGGGGCGTGTCCTCGTGCACGCCCAAGCTGAGCGTGGCACGGGCGTTCCTCGGCGGCCGCGGCAAGCGCACGCTCTTCGAGGTGCGGCCCCTCCAGGCCGTGGGCATCCGCGACTTCTCCGCGTTCAGGGACGAGGAGGAGTTCATCCTCCCGCCGGGAACGCAGCTCAAGGTGACGGAGGTGAAGGCGGAACGCGGCGGCCTGTACACCGTGAAGCTGACCGAGCTGGAGGAGCAGACGCTCGTTTCCTGAGCGGCGGGAACGGGGCGGGAACGGGAGCGGGGGCGGGGTGGGAACGGGGGAGGGTCCCCGATCCGGGCACAGGTCACCGGCCGCCCACCCGCCCCTTGCCCGGTACGCACACCCACGCGAGGACCGCCGCGATCAGATAGGCGAGGGCGCCGACGGCCATGCTGGTGCGCACTCCGGCGCCGTAGCCCGCGCTCGTGGCGAGCAGGCTGCCGCCGAGGGCCACGCCGCTGGCGCTGCCGATCTGACGGGTGGTGTTGAACAGGGCGGAGGCGGCCCCCGCGTACGCCGGGGGCGCGGCGCTCATCACCGTGGCGGTCGAACCGGTGAGTGCGAAGGACGTACCGAATCCGACGGCCATCATCGGGGCCACCAGCAGTGGGTAGGCGGGATCGGTGCCCGCCGCGGCCCAGCCGGCCAGGCCCAGGGCGCCCAGGAGCATGCCGGTGACCACCAGCGGGCGGTCCCCGGTACGGCGGGCGAGCCGCCCGGACAGCACGGAGGCGAACATCGTCATCGCCACCGCGGGGAACAGCGCCAGTCCGGTCCTGAGGGCACCGAAGCCGCGCTGGTGCTGGAAGTCCAGGCTGGCGGTGAACACCATGCCGTAGAAGCCGAAGTTGAACAGCAGCCCGACGGCGGCCCCGCCGGTCATGGCGCGCGAGCGGAGCAGGCGCGGCGGAAGAACGGGAGACCGGGCGAGCCGCTCGCGCCACACGAACGCCCCGACGGCCGGTACGACCAGGCCCAGCCCGGTGAGGACGAGGGGGTCGGACCAGCCGCGCCGGCCCGCCTCGTTCAGCGCGCCGGTCAGCAGGGCCACCGCCGCCACCACGGCACACTGCGCCGGCCAGTCCAGGGCCCGGCCGGGCCGGCGCGGTGAGGGTGCCACGTACCTCGATGTGAGCACCAGGCAGGCCGCGCCGACGGGCAGGTTGATGAGGAAGACCCAGCGCCAGCCCGCCGTGGACACCAGCAGCCCGCCCAGCAGCGGTCCGGCGGAGGCCGCGATGCCCGCCATCGACCCCCACAGTCCGAAGGCACGCGAACGCGCCGCGGGCAGCGGGTAGGCCTCCTGGAGCAGGGCGAGCGAGCCGGGGACGATCAGCGCCGCGCCGAGCCCTTCCAGCAGCCGGGCCGCGACGAGGAACGCGGCGTCCGGCGCGGCGGCGCACGCGGCCGAGGCCGCCGTGAACACCGTGACGCCCGCGCGGAAGACGCGCCGGTTGCCCAGCCGGTCGCCCAGCGCGCCACCGGTCATCAGGAACCCGGCGAAGACCAGGGTGTACCCGTCCGTGATCCACTGGATGCCGGTGAGCGAGGCCCGCAGCTCCCGGCCCACCACCGGCACGGCGACGTTGATGATCGTGACGTCCAGGATGACCATGAAGTACCCGGTGCACACGGTCAGCAGCGGTGCCATGGACCGCCGCGCGGGCGCAGGGGGGCCGGACGCGCCGCCACCGGTCGACTCCGCGAAGGGCACGACGCCGGCTCCGTTCTGTCCGCGGGACCCCCGGACGGCCATCATGCCAAGGGGATCGCGGGCCCTCGGCCAGGGCGCGCCCGCAGACCGCCCGGTCCGCCCCGAGCACCCGGTCCGACCCGAGTGCCGGACCGACCGAATGCCGGACCGCTCGGTCTACCCCGAGCGCCGGTCCGCCGGACCGGCACTCCGAGTTGCCGCAAGTTTCTGCAACTTCTTGCCATGCGTGCGGCGGACTGTTTGACTCGCACAGCTCCCCGAGCCGATGAGTCGACGAGAGGAACCAGCAGACCTCCATGAGCACCGAGACCGACGTCCTCGTCCTGGGTGGCGCCGGCGTGGACACCATCGTCCACGTCCCGGAGCTGCCGCTCCCGTACGCCGACAGCTACATGATCCAGCCGGGAATCGAGACACGCGCGGGGCAGAGCGGGGACTTCGTGGCGCTCGGAGCGAGCGCCCTGGGGCTGCGCACCCATCACCTCGACCTGGTCGGTGACGACCACGAGGGTGACCTGGTCCGCGCGCTCCACCGCGACCGGGGCATCCCCTTCACCGGGATCCACTCGCCCGGCGGCACGAAGCGCGCGGTCAACCTGGTCGGACCCGACGGGCGGCGGCTGTCGCTGTACGACGTCACGCGCGCCCAGGAGCCCGACCGGCTGCCCGAGGAGACCGTGCGCGCCCTGGCCGCCTCCAGCCGTCACGCCCACGTCGTCATCACCCACCCGTGCGCGCTCGCCATGCCCCTGCTGCGCGAGGCCGGCCTGACCATCTCCACCGACCTGCACAACTGGGACGGCGTCAACCCCTACCACGAGCCCTTCGCCCTGGCTGCGGACCTCGTCTTCCTGTCGACCACCGCGCTCACCGACCCCGAGGCGACCATGCGCTCGATCGCCGCCCGCGGCCGGGCCCGGATCGTCGTGGCCACCGCCGGCGCCGAGGGCGCCTATCTGCTGGCCGACGGCGAGCTGACGCACGTTCCCGCCGTCGCGCCCCCGGCTCCCGTGGTCGACTCCAACGGCGCGGGCGACGCCTTCGCCTGCGGTTTCCTGTTCGGCTGGCTCGACGGCGAGGATCCCCTGCGGTGCGCCCGGTACGGGGCGGTGGCCGGGGCGTACGCCTGCACGGTGCCGTCGACGCGCGCGGACGCGATCGGCAGGGACGAACTCCTCGCCCGTGCCGCGGAGTCGCCCCACGAGGACGCCCTGGCGGGAGAGGCCGACGCACGGTGACCACCCCGACCGGCAACACCCCGCCACATGAGGCCAGTTCCGGCAGCCCGTCCGGCAACGCACCTTCCCGCGAAGCCAGTTCCGGAGCCCTGACCGCCCGTACCCCGGTCTCCGGGAGCGCGAACGAACTGCCCCGCGGACGGCTCGTGTACGGCTGCATGGGCCTGGGCGGCGGCTGGGACCGTACGCCGTACACCGCCCAGGACGTCGACCACGCCCAGGCCGCCGTGGAGGCCGCGCTGGACGCGGGGATCACTCGCTTCGACCACGCGGACATCTACCGCTTCGGCAAGTCGGAAGCCGTCTTCGGCGAGGTGCTGTCCCGGACGCCCGGGCTGCGCGGGCGGATCGAGATCCAGACCAAGTGCGGCATCCGGCTGCCCGAGGGCGACCGGCCCGGCCTGTACGACCTCAGGGCCAAGAGCATCCTGCGGTGCGTGGAGGAGAGCCTGACCCGGCTGCGCACCGACGTCATCGACACCCTGCTGCTGCACCGCCCCGACCCGCTGGCGGCCCCCGACGAGATCGCCGAGGCCCTGCACGCGCTGCACGGACAGGGCCTCGTACGGCGGTTCGGTGTCTCCAACATGAGCGCCGCGCAGATCGCCCACCTCCAGGCCCGCCTCGACGTGCCCCTGGTGGTCGACCAGCTGGAGATGAGCCTCGCCCGACGCGACTGGGTCGAGGCGGGCGTGCTCGTGAACACCCCGGCGGCGGCCGGAGTCGGCTTCCCCGAGGGCACCCTCGAACACTGTGCCGGCCACGGCATCGAGCTGCAGGCCTGGGGAGCGCTGGCCGGCGGCCGCTACACGGACGGCACGGACTCCCCGGCGGCGGCGCTGATCCAGGTGCTGGCCCGGCGGCACGGCACGACCCCGGAGACGGTCCTGCTGTGGTGGCTGCAGCACCATCCGGCGGGCATCGTCCCGGTCGTCGGCACGAGCCGGCCCGCACGCATCCGTGCCTGCCGGGACGCGGCCGTCCGCCCGTCCGCCCTCACCCACGAGGAGTGGTACGAGCTGTGGATCGCGGCCCGGGGCGCCCCACTGCCCTGACCCGCACCGCCGGACGCGGCCGCCGCCCCGCCCACAAGAGGCGGACCCTCGCGGGCACTTGCCCGCGAGGGGACGACGGACGCCACGAAGGCGACGGGACCGGTGCGGCGCGGAACTCCCGGGCCGGCGCGGGTCAGGACACGACACCCACGTGGGCCAGCGCCTGCTTCAGCAGCACTCCGTGCCCGCCCGGCATCTCGCTCTGCACGGCAGGCGAGGCGGCCTCCTGCGGGCTGAACCACACCAGGTCCAGCGCGTCCTGCCGGGGCCGGCAGTCGCCGGTCACCGGGACGACGTAGGCGAGGGACACCGCGTGCTGGCGCGGGTCGTGGTACGGGGTGACGCCCGCCGTCGGGAAGTACTCGGCGACCGTGAACGGCTGCATGGAGGGCGGCACCCGGGGGAGGGCCACCGGGCCGAGGTCCTTCTCCAGGTGGCGCAACAGCGCGTCACGGACCCGCTCGTGGTGCAGGACACGGCCGGAGACCAGCGTCCGGCTGACCGTTCCGTCCGGGCCGATGCGCAACAGCAGCCCGATGCTGATGACTTCGCCGTTGTCGTCCACGCGGACGGGCACCGCCTCGACGTACAGGATCGGCATGTTGGCCCTGGCCAGTTCCAGCTCGTCCGTGGTCAGCCAGCCGGGTGTGGTCTCGGTCATGTCAGACATTGCTTGATCATACTTTCCGGGTGGGGCGTCCGCCGGGTTCACGGGCGGATCGGGATTCGGGCAGTCCGTACAGTCGGCGGGCGTTGTCGTGGCTCGTCCAGGCCGCGACGCGCAGGGCGTCGGGCAGGCTCAACTCGTCGGCGGTCACCCGGGCTTGCAGCATCGCGGCCAGCCCCTGCCGGAAGGAGAGCGCGCCCAGGTGGTGGAACTCGGCCACACCATAGGCGTCGGAGCTGTACAGCAGTTTGCGGAACGGGGTGATCTCCAGCGCCTCCTCCAGCACCGCCCGGGAACGCGCCGGACCCGTGTAGTGCAGGGCGAGTCCGACATCGAGGTACACCCGTTCGAACACCGTTGCCAGGTAGGCGGCTTGACGGTGATAGGGCCAGCAGTGCAGCAGCAGGACCGGGATCGTACCGGCCGTCAGGTGCAGCCAGTCGGTCAGCAGGGCCGGGTCGGCGCGGTGCAGCCGTACGTCCGCGTCACCGAAGCCGGTGTGCAGCTGGAGGGGCAGGCCGAGATCGACGGCCGTCCACAGCAGGTGCCGTACGAGGACCGGTTCGGACAGCCGGCCGCCGTCCACGAGCCAGCGCGCGGCCGCCCGTGTCACCTCGGCGCCGGCGGGGCGGGCGGGGTCCAGGGCGAAGCCGGTGCGGTAGGCCGCGACCGACTTCACCGCCACCACCCCGGGCCGCCGTACGGCCTCCTCGGCGGCCGCCCGGAACTCCCGCGCGTACGCGTCCGCCTCGACACCGCGCGCGGCGACCGCCTCCGCGACCCCCTCCAGCCGTACGACCTCGTAGGCGGCGGCCCCGGGGGCCGCGGCCAGTTCGGCGGGGGAGGTGACGGGGTGCGGGGCGTAACCGGTGTCCACACAGAACGCCTCGGCACCGGAGGCGGTCAGGAAACGCCGGTTGACCTCGCGCCAGCCGAGTGCGGCGCGCCGGGCCAGGTAGTCGGCCGGCGGCGCGTGGCGGGGGAGGTCCAGCAGGGGCGCGCAGTGCCGTCGTACGGCCACGCCGACCGGGCTGTCGAAGGACGAGACACCCGGCCACGACTCGCCCTCGGTGATCAGCGACTCGAACTGCGCGGGGGTGAGGTCCGCGGTCACGGCGCCGTGACAGTGGTGGTCCACCAACGGCATCGCGGCGAGGGGCTCCTGGAGCGCGCCGGACGCGGCCATCGTCAGTACACCCAGCGGTAGGCCGCCGCCACCCGCGCGTCGTCCAGGCCCTCGGCGGCGGCCGCCTCGCCCCGCCGTACGGCCGTCACCGCGTCCGCCAGGACCGGGCCCAGCGCGGTCCGCAGCACCTGGTCGGAGTGGAACTCCCGGGCGGCCTCCGTCAGCGACACCGGCAGCCGGCGTACACCGAGGGCGGCCGCCTCGTCCGGGCCGTACCGTGCCGGGTCCCCGGTGATCTCCCCGGGCAGCGGGCGTGCGTCGGCGATCCCGTCGAGGCCGGCGGCGATGACGCAGCCGAGGGCGAGGTACGGATTCGCGGCCAGGTCGACGGGTTTGACCTCCAGGTTGGCGTCCTGGTCCCGGCGTCCGGCCGTCCCGGTGACGACGCGCAGCGCGGCCTCGCGGGTCTCCCGGCCCCAGGCGGTGAACACCCCCGCCCACTGGGAGGGCCTGAGCCGCAGATAACTGGCCGGGCTCGGCGCGGTCACCGCCGTCAGCGCGGGCAGCCGGGCCAGCACGCCGGCCAGGAAGGACTCCGCGGCGGCCGTCATGCCGTAGCGGCCGTCGCCGCCCGCGTGCAGGTTCCGGCCGTCGCGCCAGCAGGAGAGGTGGAGATGGCCGCCGTTGCCGACGCCCCCGGCGAGCACCGCCGGGGCGAAGGACACCCGCAGACCGTGGCGCCGCGTCACCGCCCGGATCGTCTGCCGCACCAGCACGCTGAGGTCGGCCGCCGCCACCGGGTCCAGCGCGCCCACCGAGATCTCGAACTGCCCGGCCGCGTACTCGGGATGGACCTGGTCCACGTCCACGCCCTGAGCGTCCAGCGCCGCCAGCAGATCGGCGGTGCAGTCGCTCAGCTCGACCTGCCGGATGGCGCCGTACGCCGGACCCGACACCGCGGGCACGAACTCCCCGGCGGGCGCCGAGTCCAGCCCGACCGCCCACTCGATCTCCACCGCGGCCCGGAAGGCCAGGCCGTGTCGCTCGGTGGCCTCCGTGACGATCCGGCGCAGGAACGTGCGGGAGCATCCCGGGTGCCGGGCGCCTTCCTGGGTGATCCGGTCCACCGGCGCCCACGCCCAGCCCGGCTGCCCGGCCAGGACGGTCAGCTGGTCGAGATCGGGGTAGAGGCGCAGATCGCCGTCGGGGGAGCCGAGGACGTCGGTGGTGACGACCGAGTCGTCGGCGAGGAACGTGTCGAAGACCGGCGACATGCCCACCCCCCAGGCCACCGCCGACTCCAGCCGCGCCGTCGGGATCGCCTTCACCCGGCCGACGCCCGCGGTGTCCACATACGCGAGCACGATCCCGCGCACGCCCCGCGCGGCCAGGTCCGCGCCGAGCGCGGCGACCCGCCGCAGGTCACCGGGACGCCCGCCTGGCACCGGATCGGCAAGGGTGGTCATACGTCCTCCTCGGCGGTTCGGTTCCCGCGCCACCCGGGCCGGGGGACGGCCCCGGCCCCGGCCGCGCGCGGACCGGGGGAGCCGGCCCGCCCCGGCGTGCACGGGTCGGGAGCCGCCCGCTGCCCGCGGTGCGGGAACCGGTGAGCGCCCCCGGTCCTCCGCGTTGTCGGGGTCAGGGTTTCACGGCCACCGCGCCGAACTGCGGCACCACCACGGCCGAGTCGGACGCGGGCCGCCACCGCGAGCACGGCACGAGCCCCGGCTCGACCAGGTCCAGACCGTCGAGGAACCCGGCGACCTCGGCGCGTGAGCGGGCGGTGATCGGTGGGGTGGCGTGGGCGTTCCAGAAGTCCATCGCCGCGATGTTGCCCTCGCCGCCGACGTCGGCGTCGGAGGTCGGGTGGCTGAGCACCAGGAAGCTGCCGGAGGGCACTCCTTCATGAGCCGGCGCACGACGTCCCGGGCCTCGTCCGCGTCGAGGACGAAGTTGAGGATGCCGAGCATCATCACCGCGACCGGCCGCCCCAGGTCGAGCGTCCCGGCGGCGCGTGCGACGACCGTGTCCGGGTCGCGCGCGTCGGCGTCGACGAAGGCCGTGGCCCCCTCGGCGGTACCGGTGAGCAGCGAACGGGCGTGCGCCGGCACGGCCGGGTCGTTGTCGACGTACACGATCCGTGACTCGGGCGCCACGGCCTGGGCGACCTCGTGGGTGTTGCCGCCCGTCGGCAGCCCGGTGCCCACGTCGAGGAACTGCCGTATCCCGCGCTCGGCGGCCAGGAAGCGCACCGCGCGCGCCAGGAAGCCGCGGTCCGCGCGGGCCACGGCGCGGATCACCGGGAACATCCCGGCCACGTGTTCGCCGACCCGCCGGTCCACCTCGTAGTGGTCCTCGCCGCCGATCCAGTAGTTCCAGACCCGCGCATTGTGCGCCACGGAGGTGTCCGGCCGCACCGGGCCCGCCACCGGGGAGTGGCTGTCGCTCACGTCGCCGCCTTTCTCGCGGGCCCACCTGGGCGCGTCCGCCGACATTGTGCCGCCCGCCCGGTCGCGCTGTCCCGGGAAACGCGCGGCGTGACGGCCGGACGACCCTCCGTACCGGCGTGCGAGGCGGCGGAGGCCATGAGGAACACTGGTCGGTGTTCGCGTGTTGTACCCCGCCCCGACCGGAAGCAGGACATGTCCGTCACGCCCGCCCCCCTCCTCGACGCCACCGACCTGCCGCCCGGCCCCGCCGACATCCGGCTGGTCGTCACCGACATGGACGGCACCCTGCTGGACGACGACAAGCGCGTACCCGAGGGTCTGTGGCCGATGCTCGCCGAACTGCGCCGGCGCGGGGTGCTCTTCAGCCCCGCGAGCGGCCGCCAGTACGCCACGCTGGCCCGGGAGTTCGCGGACGTCGCCGAGGGCATGGCGTTCATCGCGGAGAACGGCACCTACGTGGTCCGCGACGGCGTGGAGCTCAGCTCCGACCCGCTGGAGCGGTCCGTCGCCGCGCGGGTCGCCCGGACGGTACGCCGGCTCGTCGCGGACGGTGTCGACGCCGGAGCCGTCGTCTGCGGCAAGCGGTCCGCCTACGTCGAGCGGACCGACGAGGCGTTCCTGGCCGAGGTGCGCAAGTACTACGTCGAACACCGCGTGGTCGAGGACGTCACCGCCGTCGACGACGACGTCATCAAGGTCGCGCTGTTCGACTTCGGCTCCGCCGAACACACCACCGCCCCCGCGCTGGAGGAGTTCCGGGCCACCCACCAGGTCGTGGTCTCCGGCGAGCACTGGGTCGACGTCATGAACCGCACCGCCAACAAGGGTGCCGCCCTGCGCGGACTCCAGCGCGAACTCGGCATCACACCCGCCCAGACCATGGTCTTCGGCGACTTCCTCAACGACCTGGAGATGCTGGACGCCGCCGACTGGTCCTTCGCCATGGCCAACGCCCACCCCGAGGTCGCCCGCCGGGCCCGCCACATCGCCCCGTCCAACAACGACAACGGAGTGCTGCGGACGATAGCCCGGGTCGTCGGCGTACCCCTGTAACGGGCGCGTTCGGGACTTCAGCGGTTCGGCACGTTCAGGACTTCAGTGCGACCCCGCCGTACAGCGAGACCGGCCCGTCGTACGCCGGCCCGCCCTCGGGCCGCCAGTCGGCCACCGACACGATGCCCGGCTCGACGAGGCCGAGTCCCTTGAAGAACATGCCCACTTCGGCGTGCGAGCGGGCCACCAGGGTCACCCCGCCCGCCGCGTAGGCGGCGATGCCCCGCCGGACGTTCTCCGGTTCGAAGTCGGCCGTCATCATGGACAGCACCAGGGCGCTGCCCGGCGCCAGCGCGTCGACAAGGGTCGCCACCAGTTCGCGGGCGCCGTCCTCGTCCGCGACGAAGTGCAGCAGGGCGATGAGGGAGAGGGCGACGGGTCGGCCGAAGTCCAGGACGGCGGAAGCCTGTTCGAGGATGTTCTTCGGGTCGCGCGCGTCGGCCTGCACGTACTCGGTCACGCCCTCGGGCGTACCGCGCAGCAGCGCGCCGGCGTGGGCCAGCACGATCGGGTCGTTGTCGACGTACACCACGCGGGTGTCCGGGGCGACGGACTGGGTGATCTGGTGCAGGTTGGGCTCGGTCGGTATGCCCGTGCCGATGTCGAGGAACTGGCGGATGCCCGTCTCCTCGGCCAGCACCCGCGTGGCCCGGCGCATGAACGCGCGGTTGGCGCGGGCGGCCTTCGGGGCGCCCCCGTCGATGGCCGTGATCTGCCGGGCGAGTTCCTCGTCGACGGGGTAGTTGTCCTTGCCGCCGAGGAACCAGTCGTAGACCCTGGCCGGATGTGGCCGGGTGGTGTCGATCTCCTGGACGTCCGGTCCCGTGCCCGTCACGTGCCACTCCTCCGCTCGGCGGGTCCCGGCGCTCACCCGGGGCGTGCGAGCAGTCTGACATGGTCAAGTGGCCCGGCGCAGGGGGAATTCGGACGTCAGTCCGAACGGTTTGCTCTTCAACTCGGCTGCCCGCGAACTTGGTTGGGTGACGCCGTCGAGCCGTCGAGCCGTCGAGCCGTCGAGCCGTCGAGCCGTCGAGCCGTCGAGCCGTCGAGCCGTCGAGCCGTCGAGCCGTCGAGCCGTCGAGCCGTCGGTCAGCGGTGCGCGGATCAGCGGTGTGTGGGTCAGCGGTGCGCGGGTCAGCGGGGGAGTACCTCGTCGAGGAAGCGCGTCACGTCCGCGAACACCTCCGCCCGGTTGGTCTCGTTGAACACCTCGTGCCGTGCCCCGGCGTAGATCCGCTCGGTCGCCCGGCCGTCGCTCAGCCGCTCCACCCCCACCCGGCTGCCGGGCAGCGGCACCAGCCGGTCGTCGTCCCCGTGCAGCCACAGCAGCGGCAGCGGGCCGATGTCACCGCCCTCCGCGACCGTCTCCAGGGTCCGCACGAACGCCTGGAGCGTCGGCCGCTTCATCGGGCCGTGCCAGACCAGCGGGTCGGCGGCGTAGGCGGCGCCCACGGCGGGGTCGCGGGAGAGCGCGGCGGGGCTGATGGGGGTGTCCGGGATCTCGTCGAGGGCGAGCAGCCGCCCGGGCAGCTTCCACGCGCCGATCACCGGACCGGACAGGATCAGCGCGCTCACCTCGTCGCCGTACCGCTGCGCGTACCGGGCCGCGATCAGGCCGCCCATGGAGTGGCCGAGCACGACGAGCGGCAGACCGGGATGCGCGGCGCGAGCCGGCCCGGCCACGCGGTGCAGGTCGGTGACGACGTCCTCGAAGTCCTCGATCAGCACCCGCTCACCGGCCGACCTGCCGTGGCCGACGTGGTCCGGCGCGTACACGGCCGCGCCGTGGCCGGTGAGGACGTCCGCCAGTTCGCCGTACCGGCCCGCGTGCTCGCCGTAGCCGTGCGCCACCAGCACGAGCAGGCGCGGAGCCGGGTGCGGCCACTCGTGCACGGCCAGCGCCCCCCGGGTGCCGGCCAGGGGGTGCTCACGGACGCGGGGCGTGTGGGGCATGTCTCCTCCGGCTGCCTGGGTGAAGCTCCGGGGAGATCTTCCCAGGCGGTCGGTGCGCGGTCTATAGTCAAAAACTAGCAGTGCTAATTAAGAGGTACCGCCACCACACACGTCAGGTACGTGCTGATCCACAGCGTCGTCGGTCAGGAGTCCAAGTCGTGCGTTCCGTCCACTTCGCGGCCGCCCGCCGCACCCCCATCGGCAAGCTGCGCGGAGCCCTGTCCTCCCTGCGGCCCGACGATCTCGCGGCGACCGTGATCCGCCACCTCGTGGCCGAGGCCCCCGCCCTCGACCCCGCCCGGATCGACGACGTCTACTGGGGCGCCGCCAACCAGGCCGGCGAGGACAACCGCAACGTCGCCCGCATGGGCGCCCTCCTCGCCGGCCTGCCCGACTCCGTGCCCGGCGCGACCGTCAACCGGCTGTGCGCCTCCGGCCTCGAAGCGGTCACCGCGGCCGCCCGCACCATCGCCGCGGGCGAGGCCGACATCGTGATCGCGGGCGGCTCCGAGTCCATGAGCCGCGCCCCCTTCGTCCTGCCCCGCCCGGACGAAGCCCTGCCGCCGCGCATCGAGACCTACGACACCCGTCTCGGCTGGCGCCTGGTCAACCCGGCCATGAAGGACCTCCACGGCGTGCTGTCCATGGGCGAGACCGCCGAGGAGGTCGCCGACCGGTACGGCATCTCCCGTGACCGCCAGGACGAGTTCGCCCTGCGCAGCCACCAACGGGCCGCAGCGGCATGCAAGAACGGCCACTTCGACGCCGAAATCCTGCCCGTCGAGCGCCCGGACGGCGTCGTCGTCGAGCAGGACGAGTGCGTCCGCGAGGACACCTCGCTGGAGAAGCTGGGGCGCCTGAAGCCGGTCTTCCGGGCCGGCGGCACGGTCACCGCCGGCAACGCCTCGCCCATGAACGACGGCGCGGCCGGACTCCTGCTGGTCAGCGAGGAGGCCCTGAACGACCTGGGCCTGGAGTCCCTCGGCCGGTACGTCGCCGGCGCCTCGGCCGGCGTCCACCCCGACGTGATGGGCATCGGCCCGGTCCCGGCCACCCGCAAGGCGCTCGCCCGCGCCGGCTGGGAGGTCGCCGGCCTCCAGGAGGCCGAGTTCAACGAGGCGTTCGCCGCGCAGGCACTCGCCTGCGTCGACCAACTGGGCGTCGACCCCGACCTGGTGAACCCCTACGGCGGCGCGATCGCCCTCGGACACCCGCTCGGCTGCTCCGGCGCCCGCATCCTCACCACCCTGCTGCACCGGATGCGCCGCACCGGCGGCGCGCGAGGCCTGGCCACCATGTGCGTGGGCGTCGGGCAGGGCAGCGCGGTCCTGGTCGAGAGGCCGTAGGCCGTAGGCCGTGTCCGCGACGTCCCGCCCGGCCCGCGACCCGCGGGCGGACGACGTCACTTCGCGGACACGACCCGGCCACGAGCCGACCGGGGCTCCCGCACGGGGAGCCGGCAGGTCCGGCAGCAACACGAGCAGCAAGGCAAGCAAGGAACGGAGCACCACCCCATGGCAACCCTGTCCGTCGCCGCCATCCTCGCCGAGAACGCCCGGCGCCGCCCCGACAAGACGGCACTCGTCGAAGGCGAACTGCGGCTGTCCTTCGGGGAGGTGTGGCGGCGCTCCCTCGCCCAGGCCGGAGCGCTCGCCGGACTCGGCGTACGGCCGGGGGACCGGGTCGCCCTGATGGCTCCCAACACCGCCGAATTCCCCGTCGCCTACTACGCGATCACGGCGGCGGGCGGCGTCGTCGTCCCCGTCCACCTGCTGCTGTCCGCGCGCGAGGTGGAACACGTCCTGAAGGACAGCGGCGCCACGCTGCTCCTCGTGCACCCCGCCCAGGCGGAGACCGGCCGCGCCGCCGCCGACGCCCTCGGAGTCCGAGTGGTCGTACTGGACGAGGAGTTGGAGAAGCTCGCGGCCGACGCCGAGCCGCTGCCGTCGTACGAGACCCGGAACGCCGACGACCCGGCGGTGGTCTTCTACACCAGCGGCACGACCGGCGTGCCCAAGGGCGCCGTGCTCAGCCACTTCAACATCGTGATGAACGCGACCGTCAACGCCTTCGACGCCAACGACATCCGCGCCGACGACATCGCGCTCGGCGCGCTGCCCCTCTTCCACGCCTTCGGCCAGACGGTGTCGCTCAACTCCACCTGGCGCGCGGGCGCCACACTCGTCCTGCTGCCCCGCTTCGACGCGGCCCGCGCGATCGAGCTGATGGTGAAGGAGGGCGTGAACACCTTCCAGGGCGTGCCGACCATGTTCGTCGCGCTGGCCGCGGCCGCCGAGTCCGCGGCGGCCCTGCCCGAACTGCGCGTCTGCGTCTCCGGCGGGGCCTCACTGCCGGTGGCCGTTCTGGAGCGGTTCGAGGCCGCGTTCGGGGCGCGGATCTACGAGGGCTACGGGCTGTCCGAGACCTCCCCGACCGCCACCGTCAACCAGCCCGTCTTCGGCACCCGGGCCGGCACCATCGGCCACCCGCTGTGGGGCGTCGACGTCGAGATCGCCCGCGCGGACGCCGAGGACCGTGTCGAACTCCTGCCGCCCGGCGAGCTGGGCGAGGTCGTCATCCGCGGCCACAACGTCTTCTCCGGCTACCTCGGCCGCCCGGAGGCCACCGCAGAGGCCCTGGTCGACGGCTGGTTCCGCACCGGCGACCTCGGCGTCAAGGACGAGGACGGCTTCCTCAGGATCGTCGACCGCAAGAAGGACATCATCATCCGCGGCGGCTACAACGTGTACCCGCGGGAGATCGAGGAGATCCTGATGCGCCACCCCGGCGTCGCCCAGGTCGCCGTGATCGGCCTGCCCGACGAACTGCACGGCGAGGAGGTGTGCGCCGTCGTCGTACCCGCCCCGGGCACCGACCCCGACGCCGCCGGGATCACCGAGTGGTCCAAGGAACACCTGGGCAAGTACAAGTACCCGCGGCGCGTGGAGTTCACGGACGCCCTGCCGCTCGGGCCGAGCATGAAGGTGCTCAAGCGGGAACTCCGGACGCGGTACAGCGGCTGACGCGGGCGCGCGCCCGCGATCGCACCGGGTCGGCCCCGGATCGCTTCGCGTCGCACCGGGGCGGCCCTGAATCGCACCGGATGGACTCCGGACGGCTCAAGGTCGGCCCCGGATCGATTTCGGACGGCTCGAGATCGGCCTCGGATCGACCCCGGATCAGCCCCGGACCGCTTCGGATCGACCCGGATCGCTTCGAATCGCGGGACAGCGCTTACCAGGCCCGGATGTGTGCACATAGCATCGGTCTCCGCATGAACACGATGACGCTCTGGCACATATCCGGCTGGGAGTTCGCCGCCCTCGCCCTCGCAGCCCTTCTCGTGGGCTTCTCCAAGACCGCCGTCAGCGGGGCCAACACGGTCAGCCTCGCCGTCTTCGCGGCCGTCCTGCCCGCCCGCGCCTCCACCGGCGTGCTGTTGCCCCTGCTGATCGCCGGCGACGTACTCGCCGTCCTCACCTACCGGCGGCACGCCCACTGGCCCACGCTGTGGCGGCTGTTCCCGGCGGTGGCGGTCGGCGTGGTGACCGGCACCCTCTTCCTCGTCTGGGCCGACGACGGGATCGTACGGACCTCGATCGGCGCGATCCTGCTGCTGATGACCGGGGTCACGCTGTGGCGGCGGCGCCAGGCCGGGACGGAGGACGAGCCGGACGCCGTCACCGGCCGGGCGGGCCGCGTCAAGGCCGGCTCCTACGGCGTCCTCGGCGGGTTCACCACCATGGTCGCCAACGCGGGCGGCCCGGTGATGTCGATGTACCTCCTCTCGGCCGGCTTCCGGAAACTCGGCTTCCTCGGCACGTCCGCCTTCTTCTTCCTCATCGTGAACGTCGCCAAGGTCCCCTTCAGCGCCGGCCTCGGCCTGATCGACGGCCGCTCGCTGCTCCTCGACGCCGCGCTCGTGGTGTTCGTCGTACCCGGCGCGTTCGTCGGCAAGTGGGCCGTGAACAAGATCAACCAGCAGCTCTTCGACCGACTGGTGATCGCGGCGACGGTCGTGGGCGCGCTGGAGCTGCTGCTGAGCTAAGGGCCGCCTTCCGGGACGCCCCGCGGACGGACCATGGCGCGACACCGCATCCCCTACCCTCACCCCCATGTCCCCGCACGTCCTGATACTCGGCGGCACCACCGAGGCCCGGCGCCTCGCCACCGACCTCGCCGCCCGCCCCGGCGTCCGGGTCACCACCTCGCTCGCGGGCCGGGTCGCCCGGCCGGGCGCGCTGGACGGCGAGGTGCGCACGGGCGGCTTCGGCGGCGCGGAGGGGCTCGCCGAGTGGCTGCGCGCGCACCACGTGGACGCCCTGGTCGACGCCACCCATCCCTTCGCCGAGTCGATCACGGCGAACGCGGCCGCAGCGGCCAGGGCCACCGGAATCCCGGCGGTCGTGCTGCGCCGCCCCGGCTGGCAGCCGGGCCCCGACGACCTCTGGCACTCCGTCCCGTCCCTCGCCGTGGCCGCCGAGACCCTGCCTCGGCTCGGCCGCCGGGTGTTCCTCACCACCGGCCGCCTGGGCCTCGCGGCCTTCGCCCACCTGACGGACCGGCACTTCGTCATCCGCTGCGTGGAGCACCCCGACCCGCCACTGCCCCCGTGCACCCGAGTGGTCCTCGCCCGGGGCCCGTTCACCCTCGACGACGAGAGGGAGACGCTGCGCGTCCACCGCGTCGAGGTACTGGTCACCAAGGACAGCGGCGGCGCGGCGACCGCCCCGAAGCTGACGGCCGCCCGGGAACTCGGCCTCCCCGTCGTCGTCGTACGCCGCCCCGGCCTGCCACCCGGCGTCACCGCCGTACCGGACGTGCCGGCCGTACTGGACCGCCTGGGGTTCGGGACCCGGTGACCGCGTCTGCGGCGTGATCAGCCGGACAGGCCCTAACCCTTGTCCGGGTGCCGGCGCAGCAGATACGTGTCCATGATCCAGCCCTTGCGCTCGCGGGCCTCGGCCCGCAGCCGCTCGATGCGCGGAGCGGCCTCGGCGATCGGTCCGGATACGAGGATCTCGTCCGGGGTGCCCAGGTAGGCGCCCCAGTAGATGTCGATGTCCTCGCCGGCGTACTCCCGGAAGGCCTGGTGCGCGTCGAGCATGACGACGACGTCGTCCACACCCTCAGGGAAGCCCTCGGCGAGGCGCCGCCCGGTGGTGATCTGCACCGGGCGCGCCACCCGGTTCAGCCCCGTGCGGTGGCGGGCGACCAGGGTGGAGACGCTGCTGATGCCGGGTATCACGTCGTACGTGAAGTCCACGGCGCCGCCCTCCAGCACCTCCTCCAGGATGCCCAGCGTGCTGTCGTACAGCGAAGGGTCCCCCCAGACGAGGAACGCGCCGGTGCCGTCCTCGCCCAGCTCCTCGGCGATCAGCCGCTCGTAGATCCCGGCGCGGGCACGGCGCCAGTCCCCGACGGCCGGTGAGTACGCGTCCCCGCCCGCCTTCCGGTCCCGCTCCGGGTCCCGGACCGCCACGATCCGGTACGACCCCTCGGGCAGATGCGCGTCCAGGATGTCCCGGCGGAGCTGAGTCAGATCACTCTTCACCTCACCCTTGTCGAGCAGGAAGAACACGTCCGCGCCACGCAGCGCCCTGACCGCCTGCAGGGTCAGCTGGTCGGGGTCGCCCGCGCCGATACCGATGACATGAATCTTTCGCACACCCCGAGTCTGCCCCATCCCACTGACAGAGCGTCCACCGCCTCCTCACGGCCCGCGACGACGGGGCCGGGGGCGCGGCAACAGGGGTTGGGCCGCGGGGACAAGGGCCCGGCCGCCAGGGCGTGAGCGATGGCGGCCGGGCCCTGGAGTGGGCCCTGGAGTGGGCCATGACGTGGGCCATGGCGTCATCAGTGGCGGCCGGCCGGGGCATCAGGGGCCGAGCCGAGGTGCCTCCGCCCCCGCGTCGACCGGTCCGGCCCCCTGCTCCACCCGGGCCGCCAGCTCCCGGGCCCAGCCGGCGAGCCCGGCGATGTCCACTCCGTAGGGCCGGTCCTCGCCCCGCTCGGCAGCCCAGGCCTCGACCGCGCCCGCCCCGCGCCGCAGCAGCCGCGCGCCTCCGGTGGTGTTCCCGCGCGCCGAGTGCGTGAGCCCCACCGCCAGCTGGGCCATGCCCCGCCACAGAGCGCGCTCGTCCTCGGGGCCCGACTTCCAGGCGTCCTCGAACACCTCGTGCGCGTGGAACGGCTTCCCCGCCGCCATCAGTGCCCGCGCCTCGGCGACCGTCTCCTCCGGGGTCCGTACGACCCCCTCGGGCTGCCGCTCGACCCCTGCCGAGCCGTACGGCAGCGGCCGCCCCAGCCCGTCCCGGGGCCGGGCGCTCCGCGCCCGCCCGGCGATGTCCCGGTCCCGGCCGTCGGCCGGCCCTCCCGCAGCCGTGTCCGTGTCTCCCATGAGACCGATTGTCCCTCCGCGCAGGGGGCCGTCTTCGATACAGCCCCGTACGTGGGGTAAAGTGCTGTTCGCGCGATCACGCGGGTCACCGCGAGTGAGTGCATCGGGACGTGGCGCAGCTTGGTAGCGCACTTGACTGGGGGTCAAGGGGTCGCAGGTTCAAATCCTGTCGTCCCGACTCGAAAGAGTCGCAGATCAGGGGCCGTTTCGGAGAAATCCGGGACGGCCCCTTGATCGTTTTTGGGAACCAGTTGGGGACCAGCGCACTTGACTTCGCTGAAGCGCACCCTGACCAGTCAAGGTGCGCCATATCGTCCGTCGGTGCGCACACTTTCCGCCCTCCGCGGGGCAGCGGCGTGCCCGTGCTGCCGGCCACCTGTGCCCGGTGTGTCGAGGACGGCTTCCCGACCTCAAGAGACGGCTGGAGGCCGCGGGGAACCTCTCTGAGCTGCCGGACAGCGGCTGACGGTTCCGCCGGTCGGGCTTCGTCGATGGCCAAGCGATGACCTGCCTGCGCCGGGCGCGCACCACTTCTCGCCGCGGCCGAGGGCAGGCGCAACGCTTTCCAACTGTGTTGGTTGGGTGTGGGTGTGTGCACGGGGGAGTGCACCTGTGTTCATGGACGGCTCGCCACCGGATTGGGATCGGCTTCCGGTCTCGGCTGAACGACGGTGGACCCGGCTGGATGAGACGCAAAGTGAGACGGGCGCGGCGGTCGTTGCCAGAACAGCCCCGCACTGGGCCGTACTCGGCTGTTGGGCCAACGAAGCAAGAGGCCGTGCCGGGCGTCGCGAGCGTCAGAGGTCTTCGACCTGTGATCATGGAGCGTTCATTGAAAGTGATCGACGAGGACCTCCAGGTCGCGGGCGCCGACACACCGCCGCCGTGTGGCCCTCGCGGGAACGCGTTGTAGGTGATGTGGTGAACTGGTTGACCTCGCTGCCGGCGGTGGTGCTGGTTGTGGGCGGGCTCGTACTTGCCTTACTGGTCGCGGCCGTTGCGCGGGTCGGCGTCCGGGCGCTCGTACCGGTCGGGGAACAGGACCGGGTGCCGCAGATCGCCACGCCCCTGATGCCGACACTCGGCGCTGCCTTCGCGATCTTCGCGGCACTCTCGCTGGCCAGCGAGGCCGGCTACTTGCGCGCAGCAGAGGGACTGGTGAGCGACGAGGCGGCCGCGGCCTCCCGCCTGGCATGGGCGGCGACAAGTCCGCGAGTCCAGTCGGAGCCGATCCATGCGGCACTGCTGGACTACTTGCAGACCACGCGTGTCAGGGAATGGGCGGGTACAGCAGCGGCGTCCGGTGACGACCCGGCCACCGCTCGCGCGATCGCACGGCTGGAGCGGAGTGTGCGCACCGAGGCGGCTCGGCCCGAGGCGGGAACCCCGACTGGCACGGAGCTGGTGGTTTCCCTGGACGGTGTCACCAGCAGTCGTCGCGCCCGCGTCGCGGCCGCCTCGCGCGACGTCCCCGCGCTCTACCTGGTCACGCTTGTGGTCAGCGGACTGGCCTTGATCGTGAACTCTGGCGCACTGGTCTTCCGCAGCAGCCTGCGAACGTCACTGCTCGTCGTGGGTGTTGCGAGTGTGGTCGGGCTGAGCCTGGCGTTGCTCTTCGCGCTCAGCGCGCCCTGGAGTGGACCGCTCATCGTCAGTGGGCATCCACTCGACACCATCATCGGGGACCTGAAGTCCGGCTTCTTCGATGGTAGGCCATAGGCGGCGGGCGCGATCAGTACGCCGACAACTGGTCACCGCGGTGGCGTTGCGGCTGTTCGTGGAGCGCGGTCCGGATGTTCCGTTCACCGAGATCGCCAAGGAAGCGGGCGTGGGGGTCGGGACGGTCTACCGCCACTTTCCGGCGCGGGAGGACCTCATCGAGGCCGCATACCGTTCGGAACTCGATGCCGTGTGCGCTGCGGCCGGGGAGCTCCTCGCGGAGATGCCGCCCGCCGACGCCCTGCGCGTCTGGATGGACCGCTTCGTCGACTACTGGGCCACCAAGATCGGTCTGACGGATGCGATCCGGGCCGTCGTGGCCGCAGGCGGGAACCCGTTCGCGCAGAGCCGTGAGCGGCTCGATGACGTGGTCGGTGAGCTGCTGTCGGCGACCGCGGCGGCAGGAGTCACGCGACCCGAGGTCGATCCGGACGATGTCGTGGTGTCGCTCAGCGGCATCGCCATGGTCGCCGGCGTGCTCGAGGAGCGCGAGCAGGTAGGTCGGGTACTCGACCTCCTGTACGAGGGGCTACGAGCCAGGCCGTGAGCGGTGAGGCCGCCCGCGCCTCGCTCCGAGTTCGCGGGAACTCATGATCGGGGGCTCCGATCGGCATCGTCGCGAAGAGGGCGGGGTTCCGCGCTCGCCGGTCGAGGGGCGCGCCTCGCGGCCCTTCGCGCCCCATGGCCGGACGGCGGTCGCTCCGGCGGCAGTCCCGCTCGTGTGGAGCTTCGCCGGGTGGGAGGCGATCACCCACATGGCGGGTGAGTTCCGTTCCCCGGCCCGTGTCCTGCCGCGGGGGACGACGGTCGCGGTCGCCATGGTCGGGATGCTGTACCTGACGGCGGCCACTTCGACGAGCACGTGTGCGGCGGACCACGGCAACTCGGCGGAGGGCAAGCCTCATCCGGTGACGGTGTGCCGGGTTACGTCCCCGTCGTCGTACGTCCCAGTGCGGCAGGGTGCATGGCCGTCTTGCCGGTCCTCCTGGGTGTCAGGCCGGCGATTTGCGTGCGTACGGTGTGGAGCTTTGCCGGGTGTGCGCAGCGAGCCCGACTGTCCAAGCGTCCAAGATCTCTCTACGGTTGGTGACCGAGGTTCTGTGGGGCTGGATGGTCGAAGGGGGCTGTGTGGAAGCCGAGTTGGCTGCTCTTGCCGCGTCGGGGGCCACGACGCTGGTCGGGCTGATCGTGTCGGAGTCCTGGGAGCGGGCGAAGGGTGGCTTGGTCCGGTTCTTCGGACGGCGTGCTCCGGGTGCGGCTGCCGAGGAGGAACTGCAGGAAGAACGCGCGGAGTTGGACAGGGCGCGGACGGCAGGGGACGCCGATGCCCGGGAACGGGTCCAGGAGCGCCTGCGGCAGCGACTGGAGGAGATCCTCCAGGGGGATCCCGGCGCGGCGGAGGAATTGGCCCAGCTGTTGTCCGCGGTGGCGCCGGACGCGTCACGCACCTTCGTCAACCTGGTCAGTGGAGGGGTGAACCACGGTCCGGCCTTCCAGGGGTCGCACATCCATGGCGGCATCACCTTCCATGTCCAGTCGGCGCCGACTCCTGCTTCGGGCCTTGCGGTCAGACCTGATCAAGTGCCGCTCGTGACCGTGAAGTACAGCAACCGGCGGGCCGAACTCGCGTCCCTGGACGCCACACTCGGCCCCCGCGTGGAGAGGGCCGGATCCGTCGCTGTCGACGTACTGGACGGACTTCCCGGAGTGGGTAAGACGGCCATGGCCTGGCGGTGGGCGGAGACGGCCCAGGAGCGGTTCCCGGACGGGCAGTTGTACGTGGACTTCGCCGCCCTGCGTGACCAGGTCACACCGATGGCCGGTCCCGGGGCGGATGTCTCCGAGGCCCTGGCCATGTGCCTGCGGTCGCTGCCGGGAGGCGACATCGGCATGCCGGGTTCGCTGTTGGAGCGGACCAACCAGTTCCGGTCGCGGACGGCCGACCTGCGGATCCTGCTCGTCCTTGACGACGTGAACCATCCCGCGCAGGTCCGCGCGCTGATCCCCAAGGGGCCGGGCAGCGCTGTCCTGGCCACGAGCCGGCTCAGGCTCGGTGAACTGGCCGTGCAGAACGTCGCCCGGTTGATTCGCGTCGACCCCCTGGACCCGCACGGCGGGCTGGAGCTGCTGAGGGACCGGTGCGGTGCGGAGGCGGTCGAGGCCGAACGGGAGGCCGCGGAGCGCCTGGTGGAGCTGTGCGGCGGCCTTCCTGTGGCCCTGCAGGTCGTGGCGGCACGGCTGGTCACCGGTGACAGCCCGGGCATGGCGGAACTGGCCGCCGAACTCGACGACGAGGCCGGCCGGCTCGCCGCACTCGCACTGGACGGAGAGGAGTCTTCGGTGTCCGTGGTTCTTGGGCCCTCCTACCGGCTGCTGTCGCCCGACGCGGCCCGGCTCTACCGGCTGCTCGGATGGCTGCCGTTCGGCACCTTCGACGCCGGCGTGGCCGCGGTTGCCGCCGGCGTCGACACGAAGGGCGCGAAGCGCCTGCTGCGCGTTCTGGTGAAGGCGAGCCTGCTGGAGGCCATGAACGACGGCCGGTACCGCATGCACGATCTCGTGCGCCTGCATGCCCGGGAACGTGCGGTCGAGGAGGAGCCGGAACCTGAAAAGGCGGCGCTGACCGAGCGAGTGGGCACGCACTACCTTGTCCTGACCGCGTTCGCCGACCGGGCGCTCAGGAAGGAACGGCTGCGGATCGCCGAGCTTTCGGACCTGCTGCGGGACGCGGACGACCCGTTCGCCGCCGCCGACGGGCCGCCGGTGCTGGAGTGGCTGGACACCGAACACCCCGCCGTCCTGGCGATCCTGCGTGCGGTCGTCAGGTGCGAGCTGTACACCCTCGGCTGGCAACTTGCCGAGAGGTTCTCGGTGTTGTTCCTGTATCGCCGCTACCTCAGGGCGTGGCGGGAGACGCTGGAGCTGGGCATCGAGGCTGCTGCGGCAGCGGCGGCCTCCGCGGACACGACGGAGGAGAACGCGGAGGCCGCCAGGGCCGGGGAGGCCAGGCTGCGCAGCCTGTTGTCGCGCCCGTTGCTGGACCTCGGCGAGAACGACCGCGCGAAAGAGCAACTGGAGAAGGCCGTCGCTCTCGCCGACGCGACTGATCGCCTCGTTCTGCGTGCCTCCGTGCAGGAATTCCTCGGCCGGTACCTGGATGCCGTCGAGCCGGCCCGCGCTGTCGCGGCGTACCGGCGTTGCCTCGAACTCAATGAGCAGGCTGGCGAAACCCGTGGTGCCGCACTCGCCGTCTTCTTCCTCGGATGCGCTCACGACGCCCGAGGTGATCACGCGGAAGCACTGGTGCTGCTGCGTCGGGCACAGAGGGAGCTGGAGGGCCGTGCGGAGCCCGACACGCGGATGGCCGCGCGGGTGAGGGCCGCCATCGGTGTCGTACACGGTCATCTCGGCGACACCGAGGAAGCGATCCGTGAACTGCGAGAAGCGGTTCGGGGTCTGGGCGGCGTGGCGAAGGGAATGGAGTACGAGGCGAAGGCCCGGGAGCAGCTCGCCGACGTCGCGCAGCGGGCGGGCGGCCGTGCGGAACTGGTGCGGGAGTGCCTGAGCGCGGCCGCTGACATCCACGAGGCGCTCGGCAGTCACTCCCGGGCGCGGGAACTGCGGCGACGGTTGGGGGAACTCGGCGATTGAGGCCGGTTCTTCGGGCGGGAACGGGCGGCTATCCGGGTGACAGGGTGGGGCGGAGTCGTAGAACGACGTCCTCGTCCCGCACCTCACCGATCCGCAACGTCACTTGGGCGTCGTCCAGTGCGAGCCCCGCGCGCAGACAGGCGTAGACGACCGCCGTCGGAAGGCACGGGTCCATCGCCGGGCCCGTGACAGCCACCTCCACCACCCGGCCGTCCCTGAGCCCCACCAGACAGTTGCTCCCGCGCACCGACGAGGCGGCGAGAAGGCTTCCGGGCAGCCGGGTGAGGGTGTCCTCGATCCAGCGCAGCGCGCCGACCGGCGTGGGGGCGGGGTCCCGTCGGACAAGTACCGAGGCGCTCTCCGTCAGGCGGAGGTCACGCTCGTCGTCGGCACAGGCCAGGTGCGTGAAGCAGGTGGAGGATTCCGGGCGGGCTCCGCCGTACGCGGTCACGGCCGCCGGAACGCGGTGCACGGTGACGGTCGGCGTCGTACTGTCCCCGGTGACGTCGCAGGTCACCTGCCACGAGGTGACCGGCGTGGCAGGTGGATCCGGCACCGGCAGTACCAGGGAAGCCGGTGGTGGGGAAGCCGGCTCCGGGAGCTTCAGCAACTGGTAGAGAGCGGCACGGAGCCGGGCGAGGGCATGTCCCGGCTCGGCGAAGGCCTGCGCCGCGACCGTCGCGTACCGCTGGGGCGTGTGCTCGCGTACGACGTCCTCCACCTGTTGGCGCAGATCCCCCCGTGGATCGATCCGGGGCGCGACGGCCGCCAGGCTGTGGACGGCCGTTCCGGGCACCGCTTCGTGACCGAACGCGGCGAGCAGCAGCGGTGTACCGGTCGCCGCCCCGTACAGCGTCACCGAGCCGTGATCGCCCACGAGGACGTCCGCGGCGACGAGCGCGGACCGCCAGGCATGGATGGGCGGCATCAGCAGCAGGCCCGCGTCCAGGGCGGCGGCCTGCAGGTTGTGGAGCTGCCAGGCCCCGTGGGCCGACCACACATTGGGGTGGACGATCGCGCCGACGCGGGCCTCGTCGCAGGGGAGTCGGGCGAGGAGACGCGGGAGCAGGTCCGGATGGCTCCCCAGGAGGGAGGTGGGCCCCCAGGTGGAACTGACCATGACCAGACGCTGATCGTCCGCGACGCCCAGCGCCTGCCTGTATGCCTTCCTGCGTGTCCGGCTCGCGATCAGCTCGTCGAAGCAAGGGTCGCCGACCAGCAGGGTGCGTCCGGCCGCCTTCGGGTGGGTGGCGAGCAACTGCTCTTCCTGAGCCGGGTGCGAGACCGCGAGCCAGGCCCGCCCGCTCTCCAGCAGGGAATCCGGCACGACCCCGGACAGCCTCTCGCGCGAACTTCGCGAATCGGGCACGCGTTTCTGGAAACCGACGCCGTGGGGCAGTACCAGCACGGGGCAGTCGCCTTCGGGTACGTCGATGTTCTCGCTGGCGGAGAGGATGAGGTCGGGGGAGATGTGCCCCAACTGCTCCCAGGGGGCGACCCGGCACCCGGCAGCGTGGAGGAGTTCGAGGACGCCGGCGTTGAAGGCGGAGGTGGGGTCGTGGGCGAAGACGACGGTTACGCGACTGTCGCCGCGCAGGAGTGCCGGCAGCGTTTCGAGGACGCGTACGGTCGAGGTGACCGTACGGGCGGCCACGACCAGGGTGCGTTCGCCGTGGAAGGTGCTCCAACGGTGGGCGTCATGCCCCACGGGCACGCGCAGTGGCCGGCTATCGAACAAGGCCGCCACCCCTGACAAACCCAAGTCTCCACGCGGCTCGCGGCTCGCGGCTCGCGGCTCGCGGCTCGCGGCTCGCGGCTCGCGGCTCGCGGCTCGCGGCTCGCGGCTCGCGGCTCGCGGCTCGCGGCTCGCGGCTCGCGGCTCGCGGCTCGCGGCTCGCGGCTCGCGGCTCGCGGCTCGCGGCTCGCGGCTCGCGGCTCGCGGCTCGCGGCTCGCGGCTATGGTGCTCTTATCGGGTTTCAAGCCGTTTGGCAATCTTTCGGGGCCTTTTGTGGCGGGTACACGGGCGCGTGAACTCGTACACGGTAACGAATCACATCGACCGCAACGTAAGCATCGGTCACCCGGGGCGGCGAGGCACAGGGCGGACTCGTGGCCGGGGCGTAGAGGCATCGATTGACCGGGAGATCTAAAAGAAGCGGTCGAACTCCTCGCCTCGATTGATCCGGTTCCTGCGCTCGCTGTCTCAGCCGGGCTGGTCGGGGGAGGGGCTGATGGCGCTTTCCGCGCCGTAGAAGCGGCCCTGGTCGCACAGGGAGTCGATCTCGGCGTTGTCCTCCTCGCTCAGCTGCGCATCCAGCGCGACGCTGATGACGCGTCGGGCGTGCGCCAACCGCCGAGCGACTACGAACTCGTTCAGGTCCTGCAGGACTGCGACGACCTCGTCGAGGGACATGCGAATCTCTCGGGAGGACATGTCCATCGGTCGACCTCACTCCATAACTGGTTGCTCAGGCCCCAGATCCCGCTCTCGCGGACGCGGGGCTGGTCCGGGAACGCGGGCGGCTACCGATGAGCATCGGTACGTGAGCAGGCGATCCGACCGTGACCGCAGGTCAGCGCATAGATCCCGCGCGTTGGCGGGAGGTGTCATGCGCGGCACAGCTACCCGACGACCTGACGACCCGACGACCTGACGACCCAACGACCCGACGACCCCAAGGCGTCGATGCGTTACCAGGCCGGGCGGGGGTCCCGGAGTTCCGGCGGTGTGTGCTTGGGCAGTTTCTGGTGCATGTCAGTGCGCAGCAATGTGCCGGGGTTCGGCGCGTATCTCTCGGTCTGCGGTGCAGGCGGGTGGAACCGCTCCGTGCGCGGCAACGTCACCTCCACCAGCTTGCCGTCGTACATCATCCACAGGCCGAAGCAGTCGTCGTCCTGGTCGCGGATCAGCACCTGCACCCCGCCCGGATTCGACCAAGGCAGCGACTCCAGTTCCTTGAGGAGCCCGGACCGTCCCCGCTCCTTGTCGAACTCGATCGCCCAGCCGTACCCGAAGCCGCCGTCCTGGCCCTGCACCGGTTCGAACCGCCCCCGCCAGCTGCGCCCGGGTTGCTCCCGGGTCAGCGGTTCCATCACGTCGTCACTGTAAGGGGCCAGCACGATGACGTCCGCGGCTCTGCTCATGGCGAGATGGGACCACGCACCGCGCCGGCCCGGCAACCGATTACCCGCGCGAGCCCCAGCACTTCCCCGCCTCACCGCCGGCTTCATCGCCGGCTTCATCGACCGCGACCGGCAGGAGTCCGTGCTCAGTCCGCCCAGCGGCGCTCACTCTGCGCGGAATGACGTTCCCGCCTTGCCGCGGTGCTGTCTCACCGAGGAGATGGAGGCCACTGTCATGGTCCGGATGTCCCGCACGGCGCTCACGCTGAGCATCCTGATCACCGCGTTCGTCGCCCTGATCGCCACCGTGCTGACGGCCGTTCTTTCGCGGTTGGACGGCAGCCGATGGCCGGCCGCGGTCCTGGACGGCGGTGCCGCGTTCGGCGGTGCTCTCACGCTCGGCGCGCTGCTGATCGCCCTGTATCTGTCCCTCTGAGCGGCGGTCCGGGTCATGGCCACAGTCTGCTCAGGTCCGACAGGGCCCGGCACAGTGCCGTCGCCGCCGCGGCAGTCGTACGGCCCGCCGTCACCGAGAGCCGTTCCGGCGCCTGCGCGCCGCATGGCGACAGGATCTCCACGGCTTCATGACATGATGCTGACCAGTGGTCATGGCAGGGGAGGTGCGGGGTGCCGACGGGAACATGGGAGCGGTTGCCCGAGGCAAGGCGGGCGGCGATCGTCCGGGCCGCGGAGGACGAGTTCTCGGCCCGTGGTTTCTCCGGCGGCAGCCTCAACACCATCGCCCGCAACGCACGCGTGGCCAAGGGCAGCCTGTTCCAGTACTTCGCCGACAAGGTCGACCTGTACGCCTATCTCTCCGAGCTGGCCAGTCTGCGCATCCGGGCCGCGATGGAACTCCGGATCCGTACGCTCGACTGGGACGCGGGGTTCTTCGCGGCGCTCACCGGTCTGACGCTGGAGTGGGAGGCCTACTTCCATGACCACCCGCTGGAGCGGGCGCTGACCGCCGCGGCGAACCTGGAGCCGGACAGCGCGGCGCTGGGCGCGGTGCGCCGGGTGGTCAACGAGCACTACCTGGCCGTACTGGGGCCCCTGTTGAGGGACGCGAAGGACAGGGGGCAGCTGCGGGCGGACGCGGACCTCGACGCGTTCCTGTCCATGCTGCTGCTGGTGCTGCCCCATCTGGCGCTCGCGGCCCACCATCCCGGACTCGACCCGGTACTGGGGCTGAGCACCGGACGGTCCGAGGACCGTTCCGCCGCGGTCATCCGTCTTGTCGAGGTGTTCCGGGCGGCGTTCGGGGTGCGGGAGCCGTCGGGTCCGCGCTGACCGGGCCCCTGGCCCCGGGGAGCCATTCGAGCAGCGTGGTCAGCGGCGGTTCGCGCCAGTCGCGGTCGAGCATCAGGTCGTGGCCCATGCCGGGGAACTCGCGCAGGGTCGCGCCGTAGCGTCGTGCCGTCCTGCGTACGTCGCCGATCGGGACCAGGCGGTCGTCGGGCGTGGCCAGGACGAGGACCGGCGCTCCGCCGCGTGGCGGGGCGGGCGGCCGGTGGAACAGGAGCTGGTACTGCGCCAGCGGCGACTCCGCGCCGCAGCGGGCGGCCTGCCGTAGCGCCTCCTCCTGCGTCAGCTGGGCGAAGAGGTATTCGGGCCGTAGTGGCAGGGAGCCGCCGCCCATCATGCGCAGGGCGTCCAGCGGGTGCCGGCGGGCGATGGACAGCAGCGAGCCGAGAGCCGGATGCGCGGGCACCGGGGCGACGAGCACCCCGGCGTGGGCCGCGTAGCGGGCGAGCGCCTGCTGGACGACCAGGCCGCCCATGGAGTGGCCGACCAGGACGGGCCGCCGGGGCAGCGAGGCCGCGACGTGCACGACGTCGTCGACGAAGTGGGACAGCCGGGCCGTGCGCAGACGGCCTCCGCTGCCGCCGTGCCCGCGCAGCGAGAGCGCGTGGGCGGTGTACCCGGCGGCCGCCGAGGCCGCGAGCCAGTGCTCCCAGCACCACGCGCCGTGCCCGAGGCCGTGCACGAACAGCAGGGGTGGCCGGCCCGGCTTCTCGACGGCCGGGGTGGCGGTGAGTACTTCCAGGTCGCGGGGGCCGCGGCGCGATGTGATGACGACTGAAGGGTTGCCTGTCATGGGCCGCGACTCTAGTGTGACCGTCGGTCATATGACCAGTGGTCATGGCTGACTGAATCGCCACGCCAGTCATGTCCCTCCCTTCGAGCCGCCATGGAGACATCCATGTCCAGCCCCGTAGCCGCCTCCACCTCCGCCACCCGGCCCTCCCCGCCCCGTCCGAAGGCCTGTGTGATCGGTGCCGGATCCTCCGGAATCGCCGCCGCCAAGGTGCTGCATGAACGCGGCTTCGACTTCGACTGCTTCGAACTGTCCGACCGGGTCGGCGGCAACTGGGTGTTCGGAAACAGCAACGGCGTCTCGTCGTCGTACCGGTCGCTGCACATCAACACCTCGCGCTCGCGCATGCAGTTCAGCGACTTCCCGATGCCGGAGCACCTGCCGAACTTCGCCCGCCACGACCAGATCGCCGCCTACTTCGACGCCTACGTCGACCACTTCGGCTTCCGTGACCGCATAGCGTTCACCACGGGAGTCGAACAGGTGACACCCCTCGACGGCGGGGGCTTCGACGTGCGCCTCAGCACGGGGGAGACCCGCCGGTACGACGCCGTCCTCGTGGCCAACGGCCACCACTGGGACCCGCGCCTGCCGGAACCGTCCTTCCCCGGCGCGGAGACCTTCACCGGCGAGCAGATGCACTCCCACCACTACGAGGAGGAGTCGCAACTGGCCGGCAGGAAGGTCGTCGTGCTGGGCATGGGCAACTCCGCCATGGACATCGCGGTCGACGCCAGCTACCACGCCCAGGAGACGTACCTGGCCCACCGGCGCGGGGTGCACGTCATCCCCAAGTACGTCTGGGGGCGGCCCTACGACTCGATCGGCGGGCACGAGATGATTCCCGCCGCGCTGCGCTGGCCGATGGCCCGGATCCTCATGCGGGCGGCCACCGGACCGATGTCCCGCTACGGGCTGCAGGATCCCGACCACCGCTTCGCCGAGGCGCACCCGACCATGTCCAGCCGCATCCTGGACCGTCTCGCGCACGGCGCGATCACCCCGAAGCCGAACATCGACCACTTCGACGGCCCCGACGTCGTCTTCAGCGACGGCAGCCGCGTCGCCGCCGACCTCGTCGTCTACTGCACCGGCTACCGGATCTCTTTCCCCTTCTTCGACAAGGACTTCCTCGACCCCGGCGCCGACAACGACATCCGGCTCTACAAGCGCATGTTCCATCTGGACGTGCCCGGCCTGTACTTCATCGGCCTCGTCCAGCCGCTCGGCGCCATCATGCCGATCGCGGAACGCCAGTCACTGCTGGTCGCCGATCACCTCGAAGGGCGCTACGCCCTGCCGCCGCGCGCCGCGATGGACGGGGAGATCGACCGCTACCAGAAGTCCCTCGCCCGGCGGTACGTCGCGAGCAAGCGCCACACCATCCAGGTCGACTTCGACGACTACATGCGCGCCCTGCGCAAGGAGCGCGCCGCCGGCTCGGGAGGAACGCGCCGAGGACGGCCGGTACCGGCCCGCGGCTGAGTCGTCACACCGGCCTGCGGCTGAATCGCAGGTCCGAACTGCCGGGCTGAATCGCCGGGTTGAGCCGTCCGAACCGTGCTGGGCCATGCCGTGCCGTCCGGCCGTGCCGCCTCTCCCCTCCCCGGCAGGGCCGCCGTGGCCGGTCGCGAGGCCCGGTCAGGACGGTTCGGTGTCGCGCAGGCTCCGGAAGAAGGCGCGGATGTCGCCGACGAGCAGGGCGGGCTGTTCCATCGCGGCGAAGTGGCCGCCGCGGTCGAACTCCGTCCAGCGGACGATGTTGTCGCCGCGTTCGGCGATGTGGCGCAGGACGATGAAGTTCTCCTGCGGGAACGAGGCGAACGCGGTGGGCGCGGACGACGGCTCGGGCGGCTTGCCCCAATAGGCCGCGTGGGCACGCTCGTAGTAGATACGGGCGGAGGAACCGGCGGTCCCCGTCAACCAGTACAGCATCACGTTGGTGAGGAGGTGATCGCGGTCGACGGCGTCCTCGGGCCGGTCGGCGGAGTCCGTCCACTGCTTGAACTTCTCCGCGATCCAGGCGAGTTGGCCGACGGGTGAGTCGGTGAGCGCGTAGGCGAGGGTCTGGGGACGCGTCGACTGGATGTCGGCGTAGCCCTGCTCGTCCCGGCTCCACGCCCGCATCCGCTCCCAGGAGGCCAGGGTGCGCTCCCGCTCCGCCGGGCTCAGGACGGCGAGTTCCTCCTCGGTCGGCTCGGCCGTTGCCCCGGCGCCGGGGATCATGTTCAGGTGGACGCCGATGACCCGGTCCGGGCGGATGCGGCCCAGTTCGCGGGAGACGGCCGATCCCCAGTCGCCGCCCTGCGCCCCGTAGCGGTCGTAGCCCAGGCGGTGCATCAACTCGGCGAAAGCGGCCGCGACTCGACGGTACTCCCATCCGCTCTCGCGGGTGGGGCCGGAGAACGTGAAGCCGGGAATGCTAGGCAGGACCAGATGGAAGGCGTCGGCGGGGTCGGCGCCGTGTGCCCGGGGGTCGGTGAGAGGGCCGGCGATCCGCTCGAACTCCACGACGGAACCGGGCCATCCGTGCGTGATGATCAGCGGTGTGGCGTCCGGTTCCGGGGAACGGATGTGCGCGAAGTGGACGTCCGCGCCGTCGATCGTGGTGATGAACTGCGGCCACCGGTTCAGGCGGGCCTCCGCCGCCCGCCAGTCGTACGTGTGCCGCCAGTAGTGCGCCAGCTCCTTCAGGTAGTCGCGTGGGACGCCGTAGTCCCATCCGGCGTTCGGCAGCTCGTCCGGCCAGCGGGTGCGGTCGAGTCGGTGGTGCAGGTCGTCGAGGTCGCTGTCCGGGATCGATACGCGGAAGGGCCGGATGCCGGTCTCCTGGGGTGTCGTCATGCCGGCGCAGTCTAGGCGGCCGCCCGCCGGCCGGATCGGCAATTTCCGGGGGCCCCGATGGCGGGATCGGCAACTTCCGGGGGCGCGATGCCGGGCGCGGGCCCGCGCCGGGTGCTCGCGCGGACGGTCGGGTTGCTCATGATTCAGGCAGAGCGGCCGGGGAACTCGGCCGGGCATGATCCGGACCATTCTGCGAGGCGGCGTGGCCGGCGCCGCCGGTACGACCGTGCTCAATGCCGTGAGCTACGCCGACATGGCATGGCGCGGCAGATCCGCCAGCGGGGTTCCCTCCCAGGTCGTGGACAAGCTGGCCCGCGACGTGCGGCATCCCGTCCCCGGCTCCGGCGAGACACGGGACAACCGGCTGTCCGCCCTCGGCGCGCTCGCCGGCATCGGAGTCGGCTGCGTTGTCGGGGTGTGCGTCTGCCTGCTGTACGACGCCGGCGCCCGGATGCCCTGGTGGTGGGGAAGCGTGGCGACCGGGGCCCTGGCCATGGCCGCCGCCGACGTCCCCATGGCGCGGCTGGGGCTGAGCGATCCGACCACCTGGTCGGGCGCGGACTGGGTGTCGGACATCGTGCCCCATCTGCTGTACGGCGCAGCCACCTACGGCATCGTGGCGGCGACCGCGGAACGCCGCTCGTGACACCCGCCCCGACCGGATGACCGGCGACGCCCCGCCGTTCACGTAGGAACGCCGCCAGGTGGGGTACTCGGGACTCGGGTACCCGGTCACCCGGGCTAGGGGGTGTCGTTTGGATCAGCTCGGGTCCGCGACGCCCGGCACGGCACCTCGCCGCGTTGTCGGATCAGCCGAGTACGTCCAGTACACGGCAGATCCTCCGCCTTGCGAGGCACCGCACCGGACGCCGCGGCCTGATCCGACCTGATCCAAACGACACCCCCTAGGTGGCCCCCTGCCCGGCGCCGACCGCCGGGCTCCGGTCTCGCACAGAAGGAGGAACGGCCATGGGCACAGTGAGGGAATCGGTCGAGGTCGACGTACCGGTCCGGACCGCCTACAACCAGTGGACACAGTTCGAGGAGTTCCCGAACTTCATGGAGGGCGTCGAGGCGGTGGAGCAGCTCGACGACACCCACAACCACTGGATCACCAAGATGGGCGGGATACGGCGGGACTTCGACACGGAGATCGTGGACCAGCTCGCGGACGACAGGATCACCTGGCGCTCGATCAGCGGGGACACCCGGCAGAGCGGCAGCGTCCGCTTCCAGAGCCTGGGGAACGACCGGACCCGCGTGGAACTCGTCATGGACGTCGAGCCCACCGATCCGGTCGAGACGGTGGCCGACTGGATCGGCGTGATCGACCGGCGCGTCAAGGGCGACATGCGGCGCTTCAAGGAGTTCATCGAGACGCGCGGCGACGAGTCCGGTTCGTGGCGCGGCCGCGTCACCCCTGGCTGAGAGTCTTTGCCGGCTCCCGGCTCCCGGCTCCCGGCTCCCGGCTCGGCTCCCGGCTCCCGCCTCCGCCGCGCCGCCGCGCCCGCGTCACCCCTGGGCGGCGCTGCCCGCCCCCTCGTCGGCGACCACGGCGGACTCGCCGCCGGTCAGGGCCAGCAACTCGGTGAACGTCGTACGGAACACGGTGTGCGGCAGACCGGCGCCCGCCCACACGTGGTCGTGGTCGTCCAGGGCGACGTCGACCAGCGTCCGGACGGGTCGCGGGTGCCCCACCGGGGCCACGCCCCCCACCTCCTGGCCCGTCACGGCGAGCACGAAGCCGGGATCCGCGCGCCGGATCCGGCCGCGGCCCACGTTCAGGACGCGGGCCAGCAGCCGCGTGTCCGCGCGGTGCGCTCCGCTGGTCAGGACGAGCAGCGGTTCACCGCCCACGGTGAAGACCAGACTGTTGGCGACGGCGCCGACCGCGCAGCCGAGCTGTGCGGCCGTCTCCGCCGCGGTGGGCGCCGGGGCCGGGAGTTCGACCAGTTCCGCGGTGCTGCCGTGCTCACGCAGAGCCGCGTGAACGCGGCGTACTCTCTCGTGCAAGGTCACTCCCTGTCGTCTTTCATGGCGCTGAGCGCTGGTGCTGAGTGCTGAGCGCTGACTGCTGAGCGTCGAGTGCTGGGCGCTGAGCGTCGAGTGCTGAGCGCGAGCGTTGCGCTCAGGCGCGGACCGCGAAGTTCCGCGCCGTCACTCCTCGGCGGCGGGTTCGCCGGGGGCGGGCTCGTCGGTGGGTATGGCTGCGGGTATGTCGGCGGCGGGCTCGTCGTCCCAGGCCAGTGAGCTGATCCGCCAGCCGTCCGGCGTCCGGACGAACTGGACGGTCTTGTGGCCGGCGCCCTCGAACCACTCGCCGTAGAGGAAGCCGGACTTGCGGTAGTCGCTGAACCGCTGCGCGACCGAGCCGAACATCTCGGTACGCTCGGTGACCTCCGCCTCGGAGAACTCGGTCAGCGTCCCGTCGGTGAGCATCTTCTCGCGGGACGCGATGAACGCCTCGATGTCGTAGACGAGCGGATCGTCGCCGATGTTCTTGATGATCAGCCCCTGCGGGAGGAAGACCCGGCGGATGACGTCGAGGTCGGGCCGGCGGCCGCCGGTGGTGGTGAAGGCGCCGAAGAGGTCGCGCATCAGCCGGTCGATCCCGGCCTTGTAGCCGACGCCCGGTAGGTCCGCCGGGGGCGGCCACTCCTCGGCGAGGACCGACCAGACCTCGCTGTCGCGCCGCACCCCGCGGTACGTAGAGCGCTGCCGCAGCACACCCTCACGGGTCATGCCGAGCCGGCGGGCGACCTCGACGCTGCGGACGTTCCCGGGCGCGACCCACCACTCGACCCGGCTCATCCCGCGTTCCGCGAACGCCCAGTCGACGAGCGCCCGGCACGCCCGGGTGGCCAGGCCCTTGCCCTGCCCGGCCGGCTCGAGCCAGCAGCCGATCTCGCACGTCCCGGCGGCGGAGTCGAAGCGGGTGAACATGACGCCACCGACGAGCGTGCCGTCCAGCCAGATGCCGTGGATCCGGCCGCCGTCCGCGGCCAGACGGTCGGCGTAACGCTGGAGGGTCGCGGTGGCGGAGCCGAGGTCGGTGCTGAACGTCGCCCAGGGTATCCACGGGTCTACCAGGGGCCGGGCGCGGTCGATGTGCGCGAGGAACTCCTGGGCCTGCCAGGGTTCCAGCGGGCGGAGCTGGGCGGCGTCGGTCAGCGGCAGTGCGAACACGGGGCACCTCGTTCCCTAGGTACGTAACAAGCGTTCGGTACGTAAGCTAGCATCATGCCGCCCGCACCCGGAGACCGTGAAGCCCGCCGCGACGACGTATCGGAGGCCGTGTGGCGCGTACTCGCCGACAAGGGGTTCGGCGGACTGACCCTGCGCGCCGTCGCCGCCGAGATGGGCGCCTCCACCGGGCTGCTCATGCACTACTTCCCGACCAAACGCGCCCTGCTCACGCACGCCCTGGACCTGCTGGAGAGGCGCACGGCCCAGCGTCCCCGGCGCGCGCGTCCCGCCGCCGGCCTCGCCACCGTGCGCGTCATGCTCCTCGACATCCTCCCGCTGACCCCGGACGACACCGCCCGCAACCGCATCTGGGTCAGCTCCTGGGACCTGTCCCTGGCCGACGAGGAACTGACCGCGGACCAGGCGGGGCGCTACGCCCGGTTGCGCTCGACGATCCGCCCGCACCTGGACGACGCGCGGCGGCTCGGCGAACTCCCCGCCAGCGCCGACCCGGAGCAACTCGCCGCCACCGTCGTGGCGTTCACCCACGGACTGGTCGTCCAGGCGCTCTTCGACCCCGCCCGGTTCTCCGAGGACGCGCAGGTCGCCGCGCTCGACGGCTTCCTCGCCTCGCTCGCGTCGCCGTGCCCGGCGGGTGAGATCCGACGCGTCGCCGTGCCCGGCGGGTGAGATCCGACGCCGGGGACGATCCGGCGGCGGGAAAGGTGGGGGAGGGGAAGGCGTTCGAGGCGGGAGGGGTTCCGAGGGAGGAAGAGAACTGACGAAGGCGGACGAAACGCCGCGGTAATCCTTCCAGCCCTCCCCAAAACCGGCGAACATCCCCGTCATGGACCTCCTTCTCGTCGTCAGCGCGTTCAACAGCCTGTCCCAGCGCGTGTACGCGGAACTGTCCGACCTCGGGCACCGGGTGGACGTAGTCCTCGCCTCGCACGGCCCCGACGCGGTGCGCGCCGCCGTACGCGAGCGGCGCCCGGAGCTGATCCTCGCCCCCATGCTGAAGTCGGCGCTGCCCGAGGACGTGTGGCGGGAGCACACCTGCCTGATCGTGCACCCCGGACCGCCCGGCGACCGCGGCCCCTCCTCCCTGGACTGGGCCATCGCCGAGGCGGCGCCGCACTGGGGGGTGACGGTGCTTCAGGCGGAGGCGGCGATGGACGCGGGACCCGTCTGGGCCGCGGAGCCGTTCCCGGTACCCGCGGCGGGCAAGAGCGACCTGTACCGGGGCGAGGTCTCCGACGCCGCCTCGGCCGCCGTACTGCTGGCCGTACGGCGCTACGGCGACGGCTCGTACAAGCCGCGGCCGCAGACCGGACCCGACGTCCGCGTGGTCTGGCGCGACGCCTTCCGCCAGGAGCGGCGGCGGATCGACTGGGCGGACGACGACACGGACACGGTGCTGCGCAAGCTCCGCGGAGCCGACTCCCAGCCCGGCGTCCTGGACGAGATCCTCGGCCGCCAGGTGTTCCTGCACGGCGGACACCCCGAGGACCGGCTGCGCGGCCGGCCCGGTGAGCTGCTCGCCACCCGCAACGGCGCGGTCTGCCGGGCCACCCGGGACGGCGCGGTGTGGATCCCGGAACTGCGCCCCCGCAAGTCCTCGGGCGACCCCGCGCCCTTCCGGCGCCCGGCGGCCTCCGTGCTCGCCTCCTTCCCGCCGCCCGGCGCCGCGCGGACGGCGGGCCCGCGCTCCGGCGACCGCCCCTCGTGGCTGCCGGAGGACCCCGCTCCGCTCGAACTTCCCCGCGACCGGCACACCTGGACCGACATCCGCTACGAACAGCGCGGCGACGCCGGGTTCCTGACCTTCTCCTTCCCCGGCGGGGCGATGAGCACCGACCACTGCCGCAGGCTGCTGGCCGCCTACCGGTACGCGCTCACCCGCCCCACCTCGGTGCTGGTCCTCGGCGGAGCGCGCGACTTCTTCTCCAACGGCATCCACCTGAACGTCATCGAGGCGGCCGCCGACCCGGCCGGCGAGTCCTGGCTCAACATCAACGCCATCGACGACCTGGTCGAGGCCGTGCTGCGCACCACCGACCGGCTGGTGGTCGCGGCCCTCGGCGGCAACGCGGCGGCCGGCGGCCTCATGCTCGCCCTCGCCGCCGACGAGGTGTGGTGCCGCACGGGCGCCGTCCTCAACCCGCACTACCGGCGGATGGGCCTGTACGGCTCGGAGTTCTGGACGTACACGCTGCCGCGCCGCGTCGGAGCGCGCACGGCCGTCCGGCTGACGGACGAGGCACTGCCGGTGAGCGCCGCGACGGCCGCGCGGATCGGACTGGTGGACCGGCTGGTGCCGGTCCCGGCACGGGAATTCACCGCCGAGACCGGGCGCATGGCGGGCGCGCTCGCCGCGGGCCCCGGCCTCGCGGAACGGATCGCCGCCAAGGCCGCGGCCCGGCGGGCGGACGAGGAGGCACGGCCGCTCGCGGAGTACCGGCGCGCCGAACTCGCCCGCATGCGCACCGTCTTCTTCGATCCGCGCGCCCCCTACCACGCCCTGCGGTCGGCCTTCGTCCGCAAGCAGCCCGCGGGCTCCGCCCGGCCGCTGTCCCCCGTCGGCGAACAGACCACCGGAGGCCTCGCATGACCCGTACCGACGAGCGTCTGCTGATCGCGGGCGTCGGCAACATCTTCCTCGCGGACGACGCCTTCGGCCCCGAGGTGATCCGTGCCCTGGAGCAGCACCCGCTGCCGCCGGGGACCCTGGTGCGGGACTTCGGCATCCGCGGCCTCGACCTCGCGTACGAGCTGCTCGACGGCTACACCACCGCCGTCCTGGTCGACGTGGCCGAACGCGGCCACCGGCCCGGAACCCTGTCGCTGATCGAGCCGGACCTCCCCGACGGCCGCCCGGGCGCGGCCCCGCCCGAGGCCCACGGCATGGACCCGGCGAAGGTCCTGGCCCTCGCCGCCCACCTGGGCGACGGGACGCTCCCGCGCGTCCTCGTGCTCGCCTGCGAGCCCCAGGTACGGCCGCGCGCCGACGAGGACATCGCGCCCGGCCTCAGCGCCCCGGTGCGCGACGCCGTCGGGCACGCGGTCGAGGCCCTGCACGTCATGGTCCCGGTGCTGCTCGCCGACCCCGCCGCCACACCCCCGTTGAGCCGCCAGGAGGAATCCGCGGACCCGTCCGGGGCCGGTCTCGCGCGCTAGGCCGCCGGGGCGTCGAGGATCGGCAGTGCGACGCGTCTTGCCTCGATGTGTCCCCGAGCCGATCGCGAGGAGCAGCGCCATGTGCGATTCCGAGGACGTCACCCAGGCCGTCCTGGCGAAGAACGACAGCCTTGCCGAGAACCTGCGCGCCGAGCTGGCCCGGCGCGGTGTGAGCGTGGTCAACCTGCTGTCCAGCCCGGGCAGCGGCAAGACGGAGCTGCTCGGGCGGGTGCTGGCCCGTGCGGTGGAGCGGGGCGTGCCGGTGGCCGCGCTCACCGCCGACCTGGCCACGGAGAACGACGCCCGGCGCCTCGCCCGCTCGGGCGCGCCGGTGAAGCAGCTGCTGACCGACGGGCTGTGCCATCTGGAGGCCCGGCAGCTGCGCGGCCACGTGGACGACTGGATGCCGCGCGACACCTCGGTGCTCTTCGTGGAGAACGTCGGCAACCTCGTCTGCCCGGCGTCGTACGACCTCGGGGAGAGGCTGCGCATCGTGTTCATGGCGGTGACGGAGGGCGAGGACAAGCCGCTGAAGTACCCGACCTCCTTCGGCTCCGCCCACCTGGTGGTGCTCACCAAGACGGATCTGGCCGAGGCCGCGGGCTTCGACGAGGAGGCCTTCGTCGAGCACGTGCGGCGGGTCAACCCCGGGGTGGAGGTCCTGCGGTCCTGCGCCCGCACGGGCGAGGGCGTCGACCCCCTCCTGGAGCGCGTGCTCGCCGTGCGCGACGGCGCCCCCGTCCACCGGCCGCCCCTCGCCCCGCACCCGCACGGTCACGTCCACGTGCGCGACCACGCGGACGGCCACAGCCACAGTCACGGCGACGGCCCCGGTCGCGGCAACGGTCACGACCACGCGGGAGGGGACACCCGGGACGCGTCCGGCCTCCCGGCCGGCCGCGTCTCGTGACGACGACCCCCGAGGCGGTCCGCCGCCGCGTCCGGGTGCGCGGCACCGTGCAGGGCGTGGGCTTCCGCCCCTACGTGCACCGGCTCGCCACCGACCTGGCGCTCGCCGGCTTCGTGAGCAACACGGCGTACGGCGTGCTCATCGAGGTCGAGGGGCCGGCCCCGGGCGTCGCGGGCTTCTGCGACCGGCTGGCCGCCGAGCCGCCCCCGCTGGCCACCGTCACCGGTGTCGACGTCGAGCACCTGCCCGCCACGGGCGCCGACGGCGCCTTCACGATCCGCTCGACCGACCGGTCCCCGGGCCGCACCCAACTGCCGCCCGACACCGCGCCCTGCGCCGACTGCCTGCGCGAACTGGCCGATCCGGCCGACCGCCGCCACCGGCACCCCTTCGTCACCTGCACCCACTGCGGCCCCCGCTTCACCATCGCCACCGCGATGCCGTACGACCGGGCCGCCACGACCATGGCCGGCTTCCCGATGTGTCCCGCCTGCGCACGGGAGTACGGCGATCCCGGCGACCGCCGCTTCCACGCCCAGCCCGTCGCCTGCCCGGACTGCGGCCCCCGGCTGCGCCTGGTGCCCGCGGCCGGCAGCGGCATCCCCGCCGCCCGGGACGCCGACGCCCTGAGGGCCGCCAGGGCGCTGCTGGCCGACGGACGGATCGTCGCCGTGAAGGGCCTCGGCGGCTACCACCTGGCGTGCGACGCCACCGACGCCCGCGCCGTCGACACACTGCGCGCCCGCAAGGCGCGCGGCGGCAAGCCGTTCGCGGTGATGTGCCCGGACCTCGACACCGTGCGGCGCATCGCCGAGGTGTCCGCCGCCGAGAGCGCCGCCCTCAGCGGTCCCCGGCGCCCCATCGTGCTGCTGCGCCGCCGAACGGACACCGGCGCCCCCGCCCTCGCGCCCGGCGTCTGCCCCGGCAGCCCGCACCTCGGCGTGATGCTGCCCTACACGCCCGTGCACACGCTGCTGCTGGGCCTGCCCGGCGATCCGACCGGCCCGCGGACGCTGGTCATGACCAGCGGCAACCGCTCCGGGGAACCGATCGTCACGGACGACGACGAGGCGCTGACCCGGCTCGCCGGACTGGCCGACGCCTGGCTCGCCCACGACCGGGTCATCGCCTCCCCGTGCGACGACTCGCTGCTGAGGGTCCGCCCCGACGGCACCGAACAGGTGCTGCGCCGCTCACGCGGTTACGTGCCCCGGCCGGTGCGCCTGCCGGTCCCGGTACGCCCCGCGCTCGCGGCGGGCGGCGACCTGAAGCACGCGCTCTGCGTCGGCGAGGGCGACCAGGCGTGGTTCGGCCCGCACATCGGCGACATGGGCGACCTGGCCACGCTGGAGGCCGCCGAGCGCGCGGAGCGCCACCTGCGGAGCCTGACCGGCGTCGCCCCCGTACTCGTCGCGGCCGACCGGCACCCGGCCTACCACTCGGCCCGGTGGGCGCGCCGACGCGCCGCCCAACTGGGCTTGCCCGCACCGGTGTTCGTGCAACACCATCACGCGCACATCGCCTCGGCCATGGCCGAGCACGGCCTCGACGGCACCACGCGGGTCATCGGCGTCGCGTTCGACGGCACCGGATACGGAGACGACGGCACCGTCTGGGGCGGCGAGTTCCTGCTCGCCGACTACACCGGCTACCGGCGCTTCGCCCACCTCGCCCCCGCCCCGCTCCCCGGCGGCGACGCGGGCGTGGCCAACCCCTGCCGGCTGGCCCTGGCCCGGCTGTGGGCCGCCGGACTGCCGTGGGACGCCGACCTGCCCAGTGTCGCGGCCTGCGAGCCCGCGGAACTCGCCGTACTGGAGCAGCAGTTGACGCGTCAGGTGGCCTGCGTGCCGACTTCCGGCATGGGGCGGCTCTTCGACGCGGTGTCGTCCCTCGCGGGCGTGTGCCACCGCGCGGGGTACGAGGCGCAGGCCGCCCTGGAGCTGGAGGCCGCGGCAACCGCGGCTTGGGGCGCGGAGACGGCCGGGGGCCCCTCGGCGTACGCCTTCGGTATCGCCGCCGGCCCGGGTCCCGTGCGGTGCGACCCGGCACCCGTGCTCCGGGCGCTCGTCGCCGACCTGCGGCGCGGTACCCCGGCACCGGTGATCGCCGCGCGCTTCCACCACGGGGTCGCGCGGTGCGTCGTGGAGATCTGCCGGCGTGCGCGCCGGGCCACCGGCCTTGTCACCGTGGCCCTCACCGGCGGCGTCTTCGCCAACGCGCTCCTGGAACAGACGTGCGCGGCCCTGCTGGCCGAGGACGGTTTCACCGTCCTGCGGCACGGCGAGGTCCCGCCGAACGACGGCGGCCTGGCACTCGGGCAGCTGGTGGTCGCGGCACACGGACGACAGGGCCGGCCGGGCGTGCGGCGGACCTCGGACAGCGCATTCAGCAACGAGACGGAGTGACCCATGTGCTTGGCAGTGCCTGGCAAGGTCGTGGCCATCGACGACAGCGCCGACCCGCTCACCGGGCTGATCGATTTCGGCGGTGTGCAGAAGCGGGCGTGTCTGGAGTACGTCCCCGACGTGCGGGTGGGCGAGTACGTCATCGTGCACGTCGGCTTCGCGCTCCAGCGCCTGGACGAGGAGTCCGCGCTGGCGTCCCTGCGGCTCTTCGAGGAACTCGGGCTGCTGGAGGAGGAGTTCGGGGACGCGTGGCAGCAGGCGGAGCGCGAGGCGGGAACCGCCCCGGCGTCCACCGCCCCCGCGCCCACCGCCGCTGTGGCGGCGGACCAAACGGAGAGTGGGAGCGAGGCCCGGTGAAGTACATCGACGAGTTCAACGACCCCGCTCTGGCGCGGCGGCTGCTGGACGAGATCAGCGCCACCGCCACCCGGCCGTGGGCGCTGATGGAGGTCTGCGGCGGCCAGACCCACTCCATCATCCGGCACGGCATCGACCAACTGCTCCCCGAACAGATCGAGTTGATCCACGGACCCGGCTGCCCCGTGTGCGTCACCCCGCTCGACGTCATCGACCAGGCCCTGGAGATCGCCTCACGTCCGGACGTGATCTTCTGCTCCTTCGGCGACATGCTCCGCGTGCCGGGCAGCGACCGCGACCTGTTCCGGGTCAAGGGCGAGGGCGGCGACGTCCGCGTGGTCTACTCGCCCCTCGACGCCCTGGAACTGGCCCGCAAGAACCCGGACCGGCAAGTGGTGTTCTTCGCCATCGGCTTCGAGACCACCGCCCCCGCCAACGCGATGGCCGCGCACCAGGCCCGCCGCCTGGGCCTGACCAACTTCAGCCTGCTGGTGTCCCATGTACGGGTGCCCCCGGCCATCGAGGCCATCATGACCTCCCCGGTCTGCCGGGTGCAGGGCTTTCTGGCCGCCGGCCACGTGTGCAGCGTGATGGGCACCGCCGAATACCCGGCACTGGCCGAGCGGTTCGGCGTACCGCTCGTGGTGACGGGATTCGAACCGCTGGACATCCTCGAGGGCATCCGCCGGGCCGTGCGCCAACTGGAGCGCGGGGAGCACCGGGTGGAGAACGCGTACGCGCGGGCCGTGCGCGAGGACGGCAACCCGGCGGCCATGCGCATGATCGAGGAGGTGTTCGAGGTCACCGACCGGAACTGGCGCGGGATCGGACGCATCCCGTCGAGCGGCTGGCGGCTGACCGAGGCCTTCAGGGCGTACGACGCCGAGCACCGCTTCGACGTCGGCGGCATCCGCACCGAGGAGCCGGCCGAGTGCCGCAGCGGCGAGGTGCTCCAGGGGCTGATCAAGCCCACCGAGTGCGGCGCGTTCGGCACCACCTGCACCCCGCGTACCCCGCTCGGCGCGACCATGGTCTCCAGCGAGGGCGCCTGCGCGGCCTACTACCTGTACCGCCGGATGAACGGCCCGACGCCGCAGGCCGCCCGGGCCACGCGGGAGGAGATGAACCCCGTTGCCTGACCTCACCGACACGACCCCTGGGACGACCGCCGACACGAGCGCCGGTACGACCGCCGGCACGAGCGCCGGTACGGCCGTCGACCCCGCCGCCTGGACCTGTCCCGCCCCCCTGCGCGACCAGCCCGTCGTGGTGATGGGGCACGGTGGGGGAGGCGTCCTCTCCGCCGAGCTCATGGAGCACGTCTTCGCGCCCGCCTACGGCAACCCCACCCTCGCCGCGCTCGCCGACTCCGCCGTCCTCGAACTCGACGGCGCCCGGCTGGCGTTCTCCACCGACTCCTACGTGGTCCGGCCGCTGTTCTTCCCCGGCGGCAGCCTCGGCGACCTCGCGGTCAACGGCACCGTGAACGACCTGGCGATGAGCGGGGCGCGGCCCGCCTGGCTGTCCGCCGCCTTCGTGCTGGAGGAGGGCGTGCGGCTGACCGTGGTCGAGCGGATCGCGCGCGCCATGGGAGCGGCCGCCGAGGCGGCCGGGGTCACCATCGTCACCGGGGACACCAAGGTCGTGGAGGCCGGGCACGGTGACGGCGTGTACGTCACCACCGCCGGGATCGGGCTCGTCCCCGCCGGGGTCGACATCCGTCCCCAGCGGGCGCGGCCCGGCGACGCCGTCATCGTGAGCGGCCCGATCGGCCTGCACGGCGTGGCGGTCATGAGCGTGCGGGAGGGGCTGGAGTTCGGCGTCGAGATCGCCAGCGACACCGCCCCGCTGGCCGGTCTGGTCGCCGCGATGCTGGCCGTCACCCCGGACGTCCACGTGCTGCGCGACCCGACCCGGGGCGGTCTGGCCGCGTCCCTCAACGAGATCGCCCGCGCCTCGGGCACCGGCGTCCGGCTCCGCGAGCGTGCCGTCCCGGTGCCGGACGCCGTGGCCAACGCCTGCGGTTTCCTCGGTCTCGACCCCCTCTTCGTCGCCAACGAGGGGCGGCTCGTGGCCTTTGTGCCCGGCTCCGCGGCGGAGGAGGTCCTCGCGGCGATGCGCGCGCACCCGCAGGGCACCGGCGCCGCGCTGATCGGCGAGTGCGTCGCCGAACACCCCGGCATGGTCGTGGTCTCGACCGGACTCGGCGGCACCCGGGTGGTGGACCTGCCGCTCGGCGAGCAACTGCCGCGCATCTGCTGACCGGTACACACACGGCACGGCCCCGCCGCAGGCGCACAGCGCGCCGACGGCGGGGCCGTACCGCGTCAGGTTCGCGCCGGTCGCGGCTCGATCCCGGTGATCTCCAACTCCCGGCCGCTGCGCAGGTCGTTGGACGGCTGATCGCAGCGCGGGCACCAGAAGAACGGCGGCATGCCCACCGCGAACTCCTCGGCGCACGCGCCGCACCAGGCCTGGGCGGTGACCTGTTCCACCACGAGCCTGGCCTCCGCCAGGGCGGTGCCCTCACGGGCCACCTCGAAGGCGAAGTCCAGGGCGTCGGGGACGACCCCCGCCAGCTCCCCGACCCGGACGGTCACCGCCGCGACGGCGTCCGTCCCGTCCGCCCGGGCCCGCGCGTCGGCCTGCTCGATGATCGCGGTCGCGATCGAAAGTTCGTGCACGGCCGGCTCAGGGGTACCGGCGGTTCGCGCGGCAGCCGCCCGTCATCCGCCGGATGCGCACCTCACGCACCAGGCTCGGGAACTCCCGGACGACCAGTACCAGGGCGAGCAGACCCAGCGCCAGGGCCTGGGCCTTCAGTACCCGTGGTCCCGTCATCGTCCCGGCTCCCGTGCACGTGTCCGCTGGTCTTTGCGCTGCGTGGAGTTTCATCTGCGGTGACTCCCTCCTGCTTCCTCATCCCGGCGGGATGTTCGGCATGATCTCCAGGAGAGCGTCATGCCGCTTCGGGCTGATCCCGGTGGAGCGGCGGGCGTCCGCGGTGCCGTCCTCGTAGTGCCCGGGCTGTGCCTCGTACGGCCCCTCGTTGCCCTCGTGCATCCCGCACACATGCGTGGGGGTGTCGGGTTTGACCTGGGGCCGGCCGACTCTGATGTTGCCCATGAGGTGCTCTCCTTTCCTCGGCTTTTTCGGCTTTTCTCGCCTCCGCGCCGCGGAGGACGTGCTCACGGCCGCTCGGTGAGGTCCTCGAAGAACCGCTCCACGGCCGGCCAGACCCGCCCGCCACCGGACAGGCCCCGCCACTCCCGGCGTACGACCGCGATCATCCGGTAGCAGTCGTCGACCGGCACGATCCAGTGGTGGTCGAGACCGTGGACGGTGTTCACCAGCAGGGCCTCCACGTCGGGTGCCACGGACGCGAGCTGCGGAAACGCCGCCACCATCTGCTGCCAGGCCGCCGCGTCCACCTCCCACCGCATGGCGCCCGCCGGGCTGGGGCCCTCGGCGGTGACCGTGCCGTCGGACCGGGGCACGAAGAACACCAGCCCGACGGGTACGCCCAGGATCTCCGTGTCGACCCGGGGGAGCCGGACCCGGCGCCGCGGCAGGAGCCGGTAGCGCCCGTCGCCCGCTGCCTCGTCGCCGAACAGCACCGAACAGGGGCCACAGACGCAGCGCACCTCGTCGTCGCCGCGGTCGTACAGGTGACGGTGCTCCTCGGGCACCGGCGCGGCGCACAGCTCGCACCGCTCCGCCGCGGCCGTCGCCGTACGGTCGGCCGAGGAGCGGATCAGGCGGGCCAGCGCGCCGTCCGTGCTCACCGCGCACCCCGGAGGGTGAGCGTGGCCAGCGGGACGAACGCCGGTGCGGCCTGCCGGGCGGGGGCGGCCGGCAGCGCCTCCACCGCCGTCAGCTCCGGAGCCACGGCGAGCACGGCCTCGCGGACCGCGTCGGTGACCTCGGCCGTACCGCCGCCGGCACCACACCCGGAGCCGCAGCCGGAGGGCGCCGTCACCCGGATTTGGCCCACCTGCCCCTCCAGGCCGGCCCACTCGACGTCGCCGCCGCGTTCGCGTACGGCGGGCCGCAGCCGTTCGACGGCACGGGCGGCCCGGCGTTCGACGGGCTCGGGGTGGATCGCGTGCAGCACGAACAGGTGCCCCAGCAGCTCGTCGTCGGCCAGGCGTCCCGCCAGCTGCCCGTCCGCGTGGTCCATCACCCGGGCGAGCGCCTCGCCGTAGACCTCGGTGAGCAGCTGTACCGACTCGATCGCGGAGCGCGTGGCTGGGCCGGGCACCGATTCCAGCTCGGCGAGCAGCTGGTCCAGATGGGCGAGGCGGGCCTCCACCGCGGGGTCGGCCAGGCGGCCGGCGCCCTCGGCCTCAGCCATGGTTCGCCCCGTACGTCGGCGAGTGCAGGGTCGTCAGCGTCTTGCCCTTGCCGACGTACATGTGCACACCACACGGCAGACACGGGTCGAAGCTGCGCACCGTGCGCATGATGTCGACGCCCTTGAAGTCGTCCGGCCCGTTCTCCTCGAAGATCGGCTGCCCCTGGACGGCGTCCTCGTAGGGTCCGGGCGTGCCGAACTTGTCGCGGGGGCTGGCGTTCCACGGGGTCGGCGGGTACGGGTGGTAGTTGGCGATCTTCTTGTCCTTGATCACCAGGTGGTGGGAGAGGACACCGCGTACGGCCTCGTGGAAGCCGCAGCCGATCGCCTCGTCGGGCACCTCGAAGTCCTCGAACACCTTGGTCTCGCCGGCCTGCACCAGCCCCATGGCCTCCTCCACGAACTGCAGCGCCATGGCGGCCGCGTAGGCCACGAAGTACGGCCGTGCGCGGTCCCGCTCCAGGGTGTTGCTCCACTTCGGGATGCTCCACTCCAGGGTCGTCTCCGGCAGCGTCTCGCCCGCCGGCAGGGAGATGCGCACGCTGTTTCCGGTGGCCTTGATGTACGGGGTGTCGACCAGCCCGCTCAGCGCGGTCGACCACAGCCGGGCGAGCGGGCCGCCGCCGGTGTCGAGGGCGAGGTGGTCGCCGGTCCTCTTGTCGTACCAGCGCGGGCTCATCACCCACGTGTACTTGTCGTTGAAGTCCCGCTTCTGCGGCATGGGGATGGTGGTCTGGTTCCACGGGTGCCGCATGTCGACGGGGTTGCCCAGCGGGTCGCGGGTGACGAACGGCTGCTCGTTCACCCAGTCCTCGTAGAACGAGCTGCCCAGCATGATGCGGATGCCGAGGTTGATGTCGACCAGGTCGTTGGTGACCAGTTTGCCGTCGACGACGATGCCCGGGGTGACGTACATCGCCTTGCCCCACTCGTTCATCGTCTCGTAGCGGTAGTCGCAGACGGCGGGGTCCTGCCAGGCGCCCCAGCAGCCCAGCAGGATGCGGCGGCGGCCGACCTCCTCGTAACCGGGCAGTGCCTCGTAGAAGAAGTCGAAGACGTCGTCGTTCATGGCGACGGCCTTCTTGACGAAGTCGATGACCCGCATCAGCCGGCTGAGGTAGTCGGTGAAGACGGCCGGGGTCGGCATCGTGCCGACGCCGCCCGGGTACAGCGTGGACGGGTGGACGTGCCGCCCCTCCATCAGACAGAACATCTCGCGGGTGACCCGCGAGACCTTCAGGGCCTCCTTGTAGACCTCGCCCTCGAAGGGGTTGAAGGCCTTCATGATGTCGGCGATCGTCCGGTAGCCGTGGATGTCACCGCGGGGCGCGTCGGTGCGTTCGGCGCGGGCCAGCACACTGGGGTTGGTCGCCTTGACCATGGCCTCGCAGAAGTCCACGAACACCAGGTTGTCCTGGAAGATCGTGTGGTCGAACATGTACTCGGCCGCCTCGCCGAGGTTGACGATGTGCTCGGCGAGCCGGGGCGGCTTGACGCCGTACGCCATCTGCTGGGCGTAGTCGGAGCACGTGGTGTGGTTGTCGCCGCAGATGCCGCAGATGCGGGAGGTGATGAAGCCCGCGTCCCGCGGGTCCTTGCCCCGCATGAACACCGAGTAGCCGCGGAACAGCGACGAGGTGCTGTGACATTCCACGACTTCCTGGTTGGCGAAGTCGATCTTCGTGTAGATGCCCAGGTTGCCGATGATGCGGGTGATCGGGTCCCAGGACATGTCCACGAGCTGCGGGGGTTTGCGTCCTGTGCGCCCGGCCTCGGTTGTGGTCATCGGTGTTACAGCCCCTCGGTGTCGGTGTCGGTCTCTTGCGGGTGGGGGTCGCGCGCACGTCAGGCGCGCCAGTACGGGTCGTAGCCGGTGGTGAGCTTGCGGCCCTTGTGGCGCCACTTGGTCTCGTGGTTGACCATGTGGTTCGTGAGGCCGCGCAGGCGGCGGATGACCGCCCCGTACGGCTTGATGGCGAGCGTCGACAGCGTGGATCCGGGCGGCTCGTCCATGAACGGCATGAACGCGTCGGGGAAGGCGGGCATCGTGCAGCCGATGCAGATGCCGCCGACGTTCGGGCAGCCGCCGATGCCGGCCATCCAGCCGCGCTTGGGCACGTTGCAGTTCACGACCGGACCCCAACAGCCCGTCTTCACCAGGCACTTGGGGGAGTTGTAGTCCGTTGCGAAGCTGCCCTGCTCGTAGTACGAGCCGCGGTCGCAGCCCTCGTGGACCGTCTTGCCGAACAGCCACTGCGGGCGCAGCATGTGGTCCAGCGGGGGCGGGGGAGCGGTGCCGGCCGCGTGCCGCAGGACCCAGATCAGGGTCTCCATGAAGTTCTCGGGCTGGATCGGGCAGCCGGGCACGTTCACCACGGGCAGGCCGCTCTGAGCCGTGAAGTCCCAGCCCAGGTAGTCGGCGAGGCCCATGCAGCCGGTCGGGTTGCCGGCCATCGCGTGGATGCCGCCGAAGGTGGCGCAGGTGCCCGCGGCCACCACCGCCCAGGCCTTGGGGGCGAGTTTGTCGATCCACGCGTTGAGGGTCTCCGGCTGGCCGGTCTCCGGGTCGTTGCCGAAGGAGGTCCAGTAGCCGTCGCCCTCGATGACGTTCTGGTTGGGGACCGAGCCCTCGATGACGAGGATGAAGGGTGCGCCCAGGTCGCCGCGCGCCGCCGCCCGGTAGGGGGCGAGGAACTCCTCGCCGCCCAGGGTCGGGGAGAGCACCTTGTTGATCAGGTTGACCTTCGGCAGGCCCGGGATCAGGCCGAGTATGACGTCCTCGATGGAGGGCTGGTCGGCGGCCGTCAGGGAGACGGTGTCGCCGTCGCAGCTCATCCCCTCGGAGATCCAGAGGATGTAGATCTCGTCGAAGCCCCGCCGCACCTCGGCGCGGCCGGGGTCGCCGCTGACGTCGGTGGTGCCGCTGGTGCCGCTGTGCCTGGTCATGTCCTCGGCCTCCACTGGGGGTGTGGGAGTGGGTCGGGTGCCGCTGGGGGAGCCGGTGTCTACGGCTCGTCCGGGGTTCCGGCGGGCTCGATGGGCTCGAGTTCGTCGGGCCGGAAGTAGTGGAAGCGGCCGTACCAGGTGTGCAGCTCGGCCGCCGGATCGTCGTCGACGGTGACGGCCACGTGCGTGCTGCCGTCCACGTCGTGGAAGACGGCGGCCACCTGTGCGCTCCGGCCGGCCAGGAACATGTCCTGCGCGTCGGCGCCCCGGCCCCGCGGGCGCAGCCGCACGCGGCAGCCCTTGCCGACGCGCCTTCCGTCGACGAGCACGGTGTCGGTGGCCGGGGACAGGCCGTCGTCACCGCCCTCCTGCCACCAGGCCGGCCGGCCGGGGACAGCGGGACCAGCGAGGTCGGTGCCGACACCGAGGCCGGGGGCGAGGGGGCTCGTGGGGCCGTAGGGGTTGCCGGGGCCGCTGGGGCCGCTGGGCCCGACAAGGCCGGTGGGGCTGGTGAGACCAGTGTGGTCAGCGGGGCTGGTGAGACCAGTGTGGTCAGCGGGGCCGGCGAGACCAGTGGGACCAGTGGGGCCGGCCGGGGTCAGGGAGCGGACGGCGCCGTGCAGTCGCTCGAAGACCTCCGGGGGCATCGTGTCGACCCGGTCGAGGATCGCGGCGGCGCGCGGATCGGTGGCGCGCGCCTCGCGCTTCTCCTCGTCGGTCAGCAGCATCGTGCGCAGGGTGAGGATCTCGTCGATCTCCGCGGCGTCGTGCAGATCGCCCGGGCTCTCGGGCGCCACCTGCGGGTGATCGGGGAGGATGATCGGCGCGGAGAGCAGGAGGTCGCCGGTGGCCCCGTCTCCGTCCCCGTCGGCGTCGCCGTCGGCGCCGGCCGGGCCGGTGGGGGGTGCGCCGCCGAGGACGGGAAAGGTGAACTCGTTCCGGCAGGCCCGGGTGTCCTCGCGCAGCGCGGCGGGCGGATCGATCAGCGACACGAAGTCCACGCCCTCGCCGGCGAGGAGGGTGTGCGTCGCGATGAGGGCGCCGCGCAGCGCCTCGTCGCGCGGGGTTCGCGGATCCGGCGCGGGCCCCGCGTGCACCGTGCGCACCCGGAGCCGGCAGAGATCCTCGGACAGCCGCTCGGCCACGAGCGTGGTGCGGGCCCGCACCTCCTCGCGACGGCGCACCACCCGCCCGATCCCGTCGGGCAGCGGTTCGCTGTCCGTTCCGGCCGGCGCTTCCACCGCGAGGGTGTGCTCGCGCCGCAGCAGGTCCTCCAGTGGGACGGTGAGCCCGGCCTCGCGGGGCACCGCCTCGTCGAAGCTCAGATGGGCCGTGCCGTCGTCCGTGTGCAGGGACGCGACCGCCCGGTGGCTGCCGTCGCGGCCGGCCTCCTCCACCTGCTTGTGCTGCAGCTGGAGGTAGCGCACCCGGATCCGTACGACCGCGTCGGGCCGTCGTACGCGCAGCAGGCACTCGGTCCGCTGGTACCAGGAGTCCGCCGAACCGGAGACGCCGACGACGACGGGCCCGGACTGTTCCACCCAGTCCCGGGGGAAGAGCACCCCGAACTGCCAGCGCACGCGGTTCTTGGCCGAAGACCGGCGGTAGGGATACAGCAGGTAGCCCTCGTAGAGGACGGCGTCGGCGACGGCGCTCACCTGCTCGAAGCCGTACCGGGAGCGGCCTGCCGCCGGCCCCCTGTCGGTCTCGGTGACGGCACAGACCGCACTGCCGTCCTCGACCAGGCCCTCCGACATCCCGCCTCCTCGGATCCGTACGCGCGTGCGCCCATGCCTTCCACCACCGTCACACCGCCGACGCAGACTCGCCTCCTCCAGCCCAGCGGCGTTGAGCCGTTCGAGCGATCGGCGGTGGAATCGGCCGTGAGGTCGGCCGTAGGCGCGGGGCGGGGCGGGGCGTGGCACGGGTGCGACACGGATGCGACACGGGTACCGGGAACGCGACGAGGGGCCGTGCCGGATCTGGTCCGGCACGGCCCCTCGAAGGTCTTCAGTTGTGTTGCGTCGTACTGCTGCGTGCTGTGCCGTGCCGCGGTTTCGGGGCCGGCGGCCGCCGGGTCACGCCGCCCGCTGCCGCCGTCCCGCCATCACCGCGAAGATGATGATCCCGACGAACAGGAACAGCACGCCCTGGTACACCGCCGCGTAGCCGGCGCCCGCGACGAGCCAGACGGAGAAGCCGGCGGCGACGCCCGCGATCACCAGGTCGCGCACCAGCCGGGCCGGGGCGACCTGGTCGCGGCGGCCGCTGATCAGGTGGAACAGCTGCGCGGCGGCGGCCAGCAGGTACGGCACGGTGGCGGTGAACGTGGTGATGAGGATCAGGGACTCGAAGACCTTGCCGGAGCCCGACATGTAGTTGTAGACGGTCAGCAGCGAGGCCAGCACCACGGTGACGACGACGCCGACGGTCGGCACGCCCCGCTTGCGGCGGCCGAAGGCGGCGGGGAACAGGCCGTCCTGCGCGGCGGCGTACGGGGTCTGGGCGCTCAGCAGGGTCCAGCCGTTGAGGCAGCCCACCATCGACACCAGCGCGGCGAGCGCGACGGCCCAGCCGCCCCAGGTGCCGCCGAACATGGCGTTCACGGCGTCCGAGAAGGGCGCGGTGGACTTCACCAGGTGGTTGTGCGAGACCGTGCCGAAGACGGACAGGGTGCCCAGCAGGTAGACGATCGCCGCACCGGCGGTGCCGATGACCGTGGCGCGCCCCACGTTGCGCCGCGGGTTCTTGACCTCGCCCGCGCTGACCGCGGCGGACTCCACACCGAGGTAGGAGAAGAGCAGCAGCGCGGCGGAGGCGGACACCGCGCTCAGGGTGCTCCCGCCGCTCGCGTGGAAGGGCCCGAGCTTGTGCGGGTCGAAGAAGAACAGACCGCCGATCGCGACGAGGAGCAGCGGAGCGAACTTCAGCACGGTGGAGACGAGCTGCACGGCGCCCACGTACCGGGTGCCGGCGAAGTTGGAGAGGGCGGGCAGCCACAGGATGACCAGCGCCGCCAGGCACGCGGTCCAGCGGTGGCCACTGACCGGGATCAGCACGTCGAGGTAACCGACGGCCGCGACGGCGAGCGCCGCGTTGGAGACCCAGGTGGTGATCCAGTACGACCAGGCGGTGAGGAAGCCGGCGAAGTCGCCGAAGGCCTCGCGGGCGTAGACGTACGGGCCGCCGGTCGCCGGGTTGCGCTCGGCGAGGCGGCCGAACACCAGGGCGAGCGCGATGGCGCCGACGGTCAGGACGCCGAAGGCGACCAGGCTGACCGTGCCGAACGGGGCGACGGAGGCCGGGAGCAGGAAGATGCCCCCGCCGATGATGTTGCCCATGACCAGGGCGGTGGCGACGGGCAGCCCGAAGCGGCGGGCGTGCTTGCCGGTGTTGCCGTGCTGGTCCTCACCGGGAATCTCGTGGGCGCCCGGGGGCGCCGGAGCCGTCTGCGGGGCGGTCCCGGTGGCGTGCATGCGTGGCGTTACCTCTCAGAGAACTGGTGTTCCCGGGATCGCCGGGACCAGCCCATGGTCCGTGATGCACCGCGCCGGTGCCAAATCACCGTTTCTTGTGCCGTAAAGGACGCCCGATCATGCAAAAACCTTTCTTCGTAGGCGCGGGGGCCGGGAGAAATTGCGGTCGGTGTCCAGGGGGTCGCTCAGCGGAACCGGCTGGTCAGGCCCTGTACGAGCCCGAGGAACGGTCTCAGCGGCGCGGTCTCGGCCCCTGTCCGAGCCCGAGGCGCGGCCTCAGCTCTTGTTCGAGCCCAGGGTCAGGCCGCTGACGAACTGGCGCTGGAGCGCGAAGTAGACGATCAGGGTCGGAACGGCGGTGAGCAGGGCCCCGGCGGCGACCAGGTTGGGGTCGGTGAAGTACTGACCGGAGAGGTTGTTCAGGGCCGAGGTGACCGGCATGTTCTCGCCGGTCGAGATCAGCACGAGGGCCCAGAAGAAGTCGTTGTAGATCCAGATCGACAGCAGCGTCGCGAGGGCCGCCATCGCCGGCTTGCACAGCGGCAGCGTGATCTGCCAGTACAGCCGCCACACCGAGGCGCCGTCGACCAGCGCGGCCTCGGTCAGTTCCTGCGGCAGCGAGCGCATGTAGTTGCTCAGCACGAAGGTGCAGAACCCGGACTGGAACGCCACGTGGATCAGCACGAGCCCGAGCGCGGAGTCGTACAGCTTCCCGCTCGCGGTGACGCCGGGCAGGTCCGTGAGCAGGTACAGCCGGTACAGCGGGGTGATGATCACCTGTTGCGGGAGCAGGTTGCCCGCCGTGAAGACCAGCAGCAGCGCCAGATTGAGGCGGAAGTCGAAGCGGCTGACGCGGAAGGCGACGCAGGAGGACAGGAACAGGGTCAGCAGCACGGCCGGTACGGCGATGATCAGCGTGTTGCCGAAGTAGTGCAGCATGTCCGACTGCTCGAACGCGTTCGTGAAGTTGTCCAGGTTCAGCGTGTCCGGCCAGGACACGTAGCCCTTGGAGCTGGTCTCGCCGTACGGCCGCAGCGCGGAGAAGACCGCCCACAGCAGGGGCGCGAGCCACGCCAGGGCCGTACCGGCGAGGAAGACGTGCAGCATGATCCGGGCCGGACGGACCGGGGGCCGCCGCTTCGGTCCGGCGGTGACGGTGGAGGCGCTCACGATCGCCGTTCCTTCCGGAAGGCCGCCACCAGGTACGGGATGATCACCGCGAGGGAGATCACCAGCAGGACGACGGCGATCGCCGACCCGTAACCGATGCGGCTGGACTCGCCGATGATGTTGTTGGTCACCAGGATCGACAGCAACTCGGTGCCCTGCGCGCCCTTGTTGAAGACGAAGACCAGGTCGAAGGCGCGCAACGACTCGATGACGGTGACGACCAGGACGACCGTGTTGGTCGGGCGCAGGGTCGGGAAGACGACGTGCCTGAACGTCTGCCACTCGCCCGCGCCGTCCAGCGCGGCGGCCTCCCGCAGCGACGGGTCGACGCTCTTCAGGCCTGCCAGGTAGAGGATCATCATGTACCCGGTGTGCCGCCAGGACGCGGCGACCAGGACGGCCCACAGGTTGAGGTCGGGGTCGCCGATCCAGTCGATGTAGTGGCCGGGCTCGTTGGCTCCGGTCAGGCTGTTGATCAGGCCCGTGTCCGGGTTGTAGACGAGTTGCCAGACGAAGCCGATGCACGCCATCGAGATGACGACCGGCAGGAAGTACGCGGTCTGGTAGACCCGGCTGAACCGGATCCGCTTGTCCAGCTGCACGGCCAGGAACAGGCCGAACGGCGTCGGGACGAGGATCAGCGCCACGAACCAGACGGCGTTGTGCTGAAGGGCCGGCCAGAACTGGGGGTTGTCCTCGAAGAGCTGCCGGAAGTTGTCCAGGCCGACCCACTTGATCGAGTCGAACCCGATGCCGTCCCAGGTGGTGAAGGCCAGCGCGACGGAGGCGAGGGCGGTGACCCAGACCAGGATCAGGTGCAGGACCGTGGGCACGCCGACCATCGCGGCGAGCGTGAACCGGTCACGGCGGGTCAGCAGGCGCCGGCGGCTCCGCGCGGCCCGCCGCTTCGCGAGCGCGGGGCCCGCGGGCGGCCGCGCGGCCGCCTCCGGGGACTGGGTGGTGGTCGTGTCGGTGGTCATCGGGCCGCTCACGAGGACGCGAAGATGGTCTTCTTCTGGCGCTCGATCGACGACAGCAGTCCGTCCACGCCCTTGGGGTTCTGGATGAACTTCTGGAGCGCGGGCTGCATCACCGTGGAGGTGAAGTCCGGCCGGCTGTCGCGGTCCATGAACTGGGTGAGGGTCTTGGCGTTGCCGATCATCGTGAACGCCTTCTTCTGCAGCGCCGAGTACGCGGAGGTGTCGGCCTTGTCGGAGGCGGCCACCACGCTGGAGTCGGTCTTGAGGTAGACCTCCTCGGCCCCCGGAGTGCCCAGGTACTCCAGCAGCTTCGCGGCGCCCGCGTGGTTCTTCGGTGCCTTGCTGAGCATGAAGCCGTCGGTCGGCGCCTCGACCGTGTCCTGGCCGTAGGCCGGGTCGATCTCGGGGAAGGCGAAGAAGTCGAGGTCGTCCAGGTCCGCCTTGTCCGTGAACTGCTGGGCCACGAAGGAGCCGAGGAGGTACATGCCGGCCTTCTTCGCCACCAGCGTCTGCGCGGCGTCCTGCCAGGTACGGCCCATGGCGCCGTCCTGGTGGTAGGGCAGGATCTCGGTCCAGTGGTCGAAGACCGCCCTGACCCTGGCGTCGGTCCAGGAGGCCTTGCCGGCCATCAACTGCACGTGGAAGTCGTAGCCGTTGAGGCGGAAGTCGATCTGGTCGAAGGTGCCCATCGCCGGCCACGCGTCCTTGTCGGCGAAGGCGAGCGGCACGAGTCCGTCCCCCTTCATCCGCCGGCACAGGGCGACGAACTGGTCCCAGGTGGTGGGGACTTCGTAACCGTGCTGCCGGAAGACGCTGCGGCGGTAGAAGACGGCCCACGGGTACGACGTCATCGGCACGAAGTAGTACTTGCCGTCCTCGCCCTTGCTGAGCTTCCTCATCGCCTCCGGGAAGTTGCCGCCGATCTTCTGCCACACGTCGTCCAGCGGCGTGGCGAGCTTCTTCGCCGCGAAGAACTGCATGCGGTACCCGGCGAACCAGTTGAACACGTCGTCCGGAGTGCCCTGGAGGTAGGAGTTGATCTGCTCCTGGAAGGTGTTGTGGTCCTTGGTGTTCACGTGGACCGTGAGTCCGGACTGCTTCCTGAAGGCTTCGTAGACGGTCTCGAACGCCTTCTTCGGCACCGCGTCCGAGGCGTTGGAGCCTACGGAGACGGTCTTCGGGTCGGAGCCGGACCCGCTGCCGCCGCAGGCGGACAGCAGGGGTACGCCCGCGCCGGCGAGGACGGCGGCGCCGCCGGCTCCGCGCAGCAGCGAGCGACGGCTGGGACCCGGGACGCGGGGGTCGGAAGGGGAAAGGCGCATGGCGGCTCCTGAGGCGTGCGGGATTCGACCGAGGGGATGAGCCAGTCACCGAGAGGTGTTCAAAACCAGTCAGAAACCAACTAGGGCCTTTCTTCCGGATCAGGCCGGCTCCGGTCTGCGGTGCCTTCTGGCCGACCCGAGCGGGGTCTGGTGCGTGCAGCTGCAAGGCGGAGGAGGGAGTCGACGCGGCGCGTCGGCGAGTGACGACAACGCAGCAGATGTGCGTGCCAGACCCCGCGACCCCGGCAAGATCCGGAAGAGAGGCCCTAGGCCGAACACCGTGGCGTAATCACAGCCTCAGGTCCGCTCACGCGTCAATAGGTGTGCCGGTACGGGGGTGCGGCTTGCCTGAAACGTGATCGGCGCCTCCGCTCCGTCCGGGCCGGGCGTCAGGTCAAATTGCTTGCTGCTCAGGCCTGTTGGTGGGGCATGATGGCGCCGGAAGTGATCAGTGTTCCGTCGCTTTCCGCCGCCTGTGTGCCGCTCTGTCTGGACCTGATTTGAAATAATGTCTTGACAAAGTATTGACACTGGGTTCGGCAGGGACTTGGATCGCGTGCCAACGCAACAGCGTTCCTTCCCCCGTAGCGCAGTGAGGTGCACCAAAGATGGACCGCTCTTCTCGCTCCCGGTCCCGCAGGCCGGCCCTCGTCGTGGCCATGGCCACCGCGGTGGCCCTCACCCTCGCCGGCTGCTCCAGTGGCTCCGGAGGGAAGAAGGCCGAGGAGGGAGGGCCGGGTGCCTCGGCGGGCAAGGCCGACACCCCCCGGATGACGGTCGCGCTGGTGACCCATCAGTCGCCGGGCGACACCTTCTGGGACATCGTGCGCAAGGGCGCCGAGGCCGCCGCCGCCAAGGACAACGTCAAGCTGATCTACTCCGCGGACCCGAACGCCGGCAACCAGGCCAACCTGGTGCAGAACGCGATCGACCAGAAGGTCGACGGCATCGCCGTCACCCTGGCCAAGCCGGACGCCATGAAGGACGCCATCGGCAAGGCGAACGCGGCGAAGATACCCGTGGTCGGCCTCAACTCCGGGCTCAGCGACTGGAAGAAGCTCGGCCTGCTGGAGTTCTTCGGTCAGGACGAGACCGTGGCCGGCGAGGCCTTCGGCAAGAAGCTCGACGCGGTCGGCGCCAAGAAGGCCGTCTGCGTCATCCAGGAGCAGGGCAACGTCGGCCTCGACCAGCGCTGTGACGGGTTGAAGAAGACCTTCTCCGGTACGACGGAGACGCTGTACGTCAACGGCACCGACATGCCCTCCGTGAAGTCGACGATCACGGCCAAGCTCAAGCAGGACAGCGCCATCGACCACGTCGTCACGCTCGGCGCCCCCTTCGCGCTGACCGCGGTGCAGTCGGTGGGCGACGCGGGCAGCAAGGCCAAGGTCGCCACCTTCGACCTGAACAAGGACCTGACCGGCGCCATCAAGAAGGGCACCATCCAGTTCGCGGTGGACCAACAGCCGTACCTCCAGGGCTACCTGGCGGTCGACTCCCTGTGGCTGTACAAGAACAACGGCAACTACAGCGGGGGCGGCGAGCAGCCGGTGCTGACCGGTCCGGCCTTCGTCGACAGCTCCAACGTCGACCGGGTCGCCGAGTTCGCCACGAAGGGCACCCGGTGATGAGTGCGGCCCCACAGGCCGGGCCGGCGGTCGACGGGCCGCCGGCGTCCGGCCCGAAGGACACCGACGGCCGCACCGCCCACCGCCCGCCGGTCCTGCGCCTGCTGGCCCGGCCCGAAGTGGGCGTCTTCCTGGGCGCCATGGCCGTCCTGGTGTTCTTCCTGATCGCCGCGCCCTCGCTCCGTCAGGGCGGCTCGATGGCCACGGTCCTCTACCAGTCCTCGACCATCGGCATCATGGCCCTGCCCGTCGCCCTGCTGATGATCGGCGGGGAGTTCGACCTGTCCTCCGGCGTCGCCGTGATCACCTCCGCGCTCACCGCGAGCATGCTCAGCTACCAGCTGACCGTGAACGTGTGGACCGGTGTGGCCGTAGCCCTCGTCCTCTCCCTCGCGGTCGGCGCGCTCAACGGCTGGATGGTCGTACGGACCAGGCTGCCCAGCTTCCTGGTCACCCTCGGCACGTTCCTCATCCTCCAGGGCGTCAACCTCGCCGTCACCAAGCTCGTCACCCGCAACGTCGCCAGCGACGACATCAGCGACATGGACGGATTCGGCCAGGCCAAGAAGGTCTTCGCCTCGTCGGTCGACATCGGCGGCGTCCAGGTGAAGGTCACGGTCTTCTACTGGCTGGCCTTCGCGGCCCTCGCCACCTGGGTCCTGCTGCGCACCAAGTACGGCAACTGGATCTTCGCCGTCGGCGGCAGCAAGGAGAGCGCGCGTGCCGTCGGCGTCCCGGTGGACTTCACCAAGATCACGCTGTTCATGCTGGTCGGCTTCGGCGGCTGGTTCACCGGCATGCACAACCTGTTCTCCTTCAACACCGTGCAGTCCGGCGAGGGCGTGGGCCAGGAGCTGATCTACATCGCCGCGGCCGTCATCGGCGGCTGCCTGCTCACCGGCGGGTACGGCTCCGCGATCGGCCCGGTCTTCGGCGCGTTCATGTTCGGCATGGTGAACCAGGGCATCGTCTTCGCGGGCTGGAACCCCGACTGGTTCAAGACCTTCCTCGGCGCGATGCTGCTCGGCGCCGTCCTGATCAATCTGTGGGTCCAGCGCACGGCCACCCGGAGGTGAAGCGATGACCGACAACGGAACCGGAACCCACGGCGCCGTCCTCCCGGAGGCCGCGGCGTCGTCCACGGACGCACCCCTCGTCGAACTGCGCGGCGCGGGCAAGTCCTACGGCAACATCCGCGCCCTGCACGGCGTCGACCTCAAGGTCCACGCGCGGCAGGTGACCTGCGTCCTCGGCGACAACGGCGCGGGCAAGTCCACCCTCATCAAGATCATCTCAGGGCTGCACCGGCACACCGAGGGCGAGTTCCTCGTGGACGGCGTCCCGGTGCGCTTCGGCACACCGCGGGAGGCCCTCGGCAGGGGCATCGCCGCCGTCTACCAGGACCTCGCCACGGTGCCCCTGATGCCGGTGTGGCGGAACTTCTTCCTCGGCTCCGAGCTGACCAAGGGGCCCTGGCCGGTCCGCCGCCTGGACATCGCCCGCATGAAGGAGACCGCCGACCGGGAACTGCGCGACATGGGCATCGTCCTGGACGACCTGGAGCAGCCCATCGGCACGCTCTCCGGCGGCCAGCGCCAGTGCGTGGCGATCGCGCGCGCGGTGCACTTCGGCGCCCGCGTGCTGATCCTGGACGAGCCGACCGCCGCGCTGGGCGTCAGACAGTCCGGTGTCGTGCTCAAGTACATCGCCGCCGCCCGCGAGCGCGGCCTCGGCGTCATCTTCATCACCCACAACCCGCACCACGCTTACATGGTCGGCGACCACTTCAGCGTCCTGCGCCTCGGCACCCTCGAACTCAGCGCCGCGCGCGACCGCATCACCCTGGAGGAGCTGACCAACCACATGGCGGGCGGCGCCGACCTCGCCGCGCTCAGGCACGAGCTGGCGCAGGTGCGCGGGGTGGACGTGGCGGAACTGCCGGAGGCGGAGGACCTCGCCGCACCCGCGGCGGACCCTGCCGGGAACGAGGCCTGAAGGGCGGGAACCGGCGGACGGGCGCGGGCGTTGTCATGGATGACGGGGGCACCCGCCGGTGACGGGAGGGCGAGATGACAGACCGCACGCAGGCCCGGCAGACATCCGCGCGAGCCGCGGACGCGGAGGAAGCCGCGGAGGCCACGGAAATGGTGGTCGCCATGGTCGCGGCGGACGCCGTGGACGTGACGGGGACGACGGACGCGGCGGGTCTGCGCCGGGCCCGCTTCGGCGTTCTGCCCGAGCGGATACGCCCGCAGGACACGGTGGAGACCAGCCCCGCGACGCTGCCCGACCCGGCGCGCGACCGCTACCACGCGGACGAGTGGCTGGTGCGCTACTGCGGCTGAGGCGCGAGGGCGGGGACGGCGCCACGCGAGATCAGGCTCTCGGCGCAGTCCAGTACCGTCCGGGCGGCGGGCCGGGGCTGCCAGCCGAGCAGGCGGTGTGCCTTCTCGGTGATGTGCCGGCTGCGCCGGCCCAGTGCCGGGGTGATCTCGCGCAGCGTCCGGTCCCCGAACCGGGCCGCGAGACGTACGGCGAAGTCCGGGAGCCGGCGCGTGGAGACGAGCCGGCCCTGGTCCCCGAGTCCGTCCCGCAGCACCTGCGCCATGTCCGCCATCCACATGAACTCACCGGTGGCGAGGAAGCGTTCGCCCGCCGCGGCCGGCGCGGTCATGGCCCGCAGGTGGACGTCCACCAGATCCCGTACGTCCACGATCTCCAGACCGATCCGCGGGATGCCGCGCATCGCCCCGGAGAGCATGCGCGCGACGATGCCGACCGAGCCCAGGCTGTCCGTGGCGAGGACGGGGCCGAACACGGCGCCGGGCAGCACCGTGGTCAGCTCGGTCGGACCGTCGTGGCGGGCCATGAAGTCCCAGGCGGCCCGCTCCGCGAGGGTCTTGGCGCGGCGGTAGGGGATCAGCGTGGGATCGTCGGGATCGGTCCACAGCGACTCGTCGGTGACGCCGTCGGTGGCGTACGACGAGGGGCTCGCCGCGTTCGCCGCGGACGTCATCACCACGCGGGACACCCCGGCCGCCGTCGCGGCGCGCAGCACGCGCAGGGTGCCGTCCCGGGCCGGGGTGAGAAGGTCGCCCGAGGCCGTCGTACCCAGCGGTGAGGCCACGTGCTGGACGCGGTCCACGCCGTCGAGCGCGGCCTCCCAGCCAGCGTCGTCGGTGAGGTCGGCGACGGCGAAGCTCAGCCGCCCGGCCGGGTCGACCACCGTGGACACGGCCTCGGTGACGGCCCGCTCGCGGCCGGGGGAGCGCACGGTCGCGCGCACGGAGTGACCGCGCCGCAGCAGCTCGGCGACGCACCAGCCGGCGATGTATCCGGTACCACCGGTGACCAGGACGAGTTCGGACATGACCGTCCTCCACGGAAGAAGGGTGAGACAGGGTGGGGTATGCCAGAATGGCAGGAAACGGAGGGCCCTCCGCTATGACTCCAACGTACCGGAGGGGCCTCCGGTAAGCAATCGGAGACTGGACGGAAACCGCACCCGTGAACCCGCAGCCCGCGAAGCCGACCCGGAAAGACGCCCGCGACAACCGCGCCCGCATCCTCGCCGTCGCGCGCGAGGAGATCGCCGCGTCGAGCACCGCCTCCCTCACCGCGATCGCCAAGAAGGCGGGCGTCGGCATCGGCACGCTCTACCGGCACTTCCCGACCCGCGAGGCGCTGATCCTGGAGCTCTACCGCCGCGACCTCCAGTACCTCATCGACCTCGCGCCGCGCCTGCGCGACGAGCACCCCCCGCTGACGGCCCTGCGCCGGTGGTTCGACGAGGTCGCCCGGTACGGCCGGCTCAAGTTCGGCGTGGCCGAGGTCATCCACGCGGCGACGGACAACGGCCGCGAGGACGAGTTCTACGGACCCTTCGTCCAGGCGATCGCCGTCCTGCTGGAGGCCGGCGCCGCCGACGGCTCCCTCAAGGCCGGCATCGACCCGGAGGACGTGCTGCTCCAGCTCAGCGTGTTGTGGCGGATCGACCCGGCGCGTGACGGGGAGGCGCGGGCCGCCCGGATCATGGGGCTGATCGTGGACGGACTCCGCGCCTGACGTCCCCTCCCGAGGGCGCCGCCCGGGTCAGGCCGTGCGGACCTCCGCGAGGGTCACCGGCCGGTGCTCGCGCAGCGACAGGGCGCACGCCTCGGCGATCCAGCCCGCCTCCAGCGCGTCCTCGACGGTGCAGGGGGAGGGGCGCGTGCCGGCGACGACCTCGGTGAACGCCCCGAGTTCAGCGCGGTAGGCGGCGGCGAAGCGGTCCATGAAGAAGTCGTGCGGGGTACCCGACGGGAAGGTCACGCCGGGCTCGACCGAGCGCAGCGGCAGCCGGTCGTCCAGGCCGACGGCGATGGAGTCCGCGAAACCGTGCAGCTCCATCCTCACGTCGTAACCACGGGCGTTGTGGCGGGAGTTGGAGACCACCGCAAGCGTGCCGTCGTCCAGGGTGAGGAGCGCGGAGGTCGTGTCGGCGTCGCCCGCGTCCGCGATGTACTTGGCGCCCCGGTTGCCGCCGGCCGCGTACACCTCGCGGACCTCGCGCCCGGTCACCCAGCGGATGATGTCGAAGTCGTGCACGGAGCAGTCGCGGAAGATGCCCCCGGAGGCGGCGACGTACGCGGCGGGCGGCGGCGCGGGATCGAGAGTCGTCGAGCGGACCGTGTGCAGCGCGCCCAGTTCACCGGCCCGGACGGCGGCCCGCGCGGCGGCGAAGCCGGTGTCGAAACGGCGGTTGTAGCCGATCTGGACCGGCACCCCGCTGTCCCGCACCGCCTTCAGCACCTCGGTGCCCTCCGCCATCGTGCGGGCGACGGGCTTCTCGCAGAACACCGGGACACCCGCCTCGACGCAGGCCAGGACCAGTGCCGGGTGGGCGTCCGTGGCCGCCGCGACGACCACGCCGTCCACCCCGGCCGCCAGCAGCGCCTCCGGCGAGTCCGCGACCTCGGCCCCGAACCGCTCCGCGGCCGCCTTGGCCGCGTCCGCCGACGGGTCGGCCACGACAAGTGACTCGACGACGTCCAGCCCGGAGAGGGTCTCGGCGTGGAAGGCGCCGATGCGGCCGAGGCCGAGGATTCCGATACGCATGTGATCCGCTGCTCCCTGTGTGTGATTGCCGTGCGCGGCCGGGGCTCCGCCCCCGGCCGCCGACCGGCACGCGTGCCCGCGCGCCGATCCAGGTCGTCACGCCCCGTCCCGCGCCCAGGGCACCGCCATGTCGGCCCGGTCCCGGTCCCAGTTCCAGTCCCCGTCCCGCGCGCAGGGCGCCGTCACGTCGGCCCAGGTCCCGTACCGTGCCGGGGTGCCGTCACGTCGACCCACGTCCCGCTCGAGGCCGACTCCGCCATCGCGTCCAGCACGGCGGCGCTGTGCACCGCGTCCGCGAGCGTGGCGCCGTACGGCTCGCCCTCGGCGATCGAGCGCAGGAACCGGTAGGCCTCGATGACCTTCAGGTCGTCGTAGCCCATCGCGTTGGCCGCGCCCGGCTGGAACGCGCCGAACTCGCCGTCGCCCGGGCCGACGTACACCGTGCTCACCGGCTGGTCCTGGTACGCCGTACCGCGGCTGACACCCAGTTCGTTCATCCGGCGGAAGTCCCAGAACACCGCGCCCCTGGTGCCGTGCACCTCGAAGCCGTAGGCGTTCTGTTCGCCGACCGAGACCCGGCAGGCCTCCAGCACGCCTCGGGCGCCGGAGGCGAAGCGCAGCAGGCAGCCTGCGTAGTCCTCGTTCTCGACCGGGCCCGGCTCGCCGCCGGAGGCGAGGGCGTGACCGGCGGTGGCGCCCGTCGGACGGGGCCGCTCCGGGACGAAGACGGCCGTGTCGGCGGTGAGGGAGACGATGTCGCCGAGCAGGAAGCGGGCCAGGTCGGCACCGTGCGAGGCGAGGTCGCCGAGCACCCCGCTGCCCCCGCGCTCCCGCTCGTAGCGCCAGGTCAGGGCGGCGTCGGGGTGGGCCGCGTAGTCGCTGAACAGGCGGACGCGCGCATGGGTGACCCTGCCGATCTCGCCGGAGGCGATCAGCGCTCGGGCGGTCTCCACGGCGGGCGCGGAACGGTAGTTGAAGCCGACCGTGCCCTGTACGCCGGCCTTGGCGACCGCGTCGGCCACCGCTCGGGCGTCCGCGCCGGTCAGCCCGACCGGCTTCTCGATCCAGAGGTGCTTGCCCGCCTCGGCCATGGCCACGCCGATCTCCCGGTGCAGGAAGTTCGGGGACGTGACGCTGACGGCCCCGACACGCGGATCGGCGGCCACCTCACGCCAGTCGCGGGTGGCCGACACGAACCCGTACCGCTCCGCGGCCTCCTCGGCCCGGCCCGGTACCGGCTCGGCGACCGTCACCAGCTCGGGACGCAGGGGCAGACGCGGATAGTGGTGCCGGACGCGGGCGTACGCCTGGGTGTGCACCCGGCCCATCCAGCCGAACCCGACGACAGCGACACCGAGCGCTTCCACCATGACAGCCCCTCGTCCGACCGGTCCCTCTCCTGCCCGGGCCACCTTTGTGCGGACATGGCCGGGTGTCAACATCCCCACCGGCGGCGGACGCGTCGGGCCCGGGACGGGTGGCGGGCGTGCCGGGCGCGGGTGATCGTGGGGAGCATGGCTGACTCCACGGCGGCCGCCGGCGAGCCCCGCCGGGGGCACGACACGCGCGAGGCCATCCTGTTCGGCGGGGTGTACGGCGCCGTCCTCGCCAGCGCGATGGTCGCCGCGCTCAGCCAGCACGGCCACAACTCCGCCGGCAGCCGCCGCTACGACGCCGCGTGGCTGCTGGTCACCGCGCTCGCCTCGGCCCTCGCCCACGGCTACGCCCACTACATCGCCGAGCGCGCCCCGAACCATCGCGGGGCCGTCCTGCGCAGCCTCGCCGCCGAATGGCCCCTGGTCGTGACCGTCCTGCCGACCGTCCTGCTGCTGGCGGGCGGCGGCTGGGGCTGGTGGCCGTCGGACCAGGTGGAGTACCCGGCGTTCGCTCTCAACATCGCGATCCTCTTCGCCCTCGGGGTGATCACCGCCCGTCGGGCCGAGCGGAGTTGGCCGGGCGCGGTGCTCACCGGCCTGGTGGACGCGCTGCTGGGCGTCATCGTGGTGGTGGCGAACGCGTTCATCCATTGACCCGTACGGCCCTTTCACCTCCCTTCGCCAGGTACTCGGCGCGGGGTTGGGCATGCAGTCGGTATGACCACCGAAGACACCACAGCCGCGCCGGGTGCGCGTGTGCGCGCCGCGACCCGAGCCGTCGTTTCCGAGGACACCGCCGGCGCGATGGGCCGGGCTGCCGTACCCGGGGATGTCGCGGGCGCGATGGGCCGGGCTGCCGTACCCGGGGATGTCGCGGGCGCGATGGGCCGGGCCGTCGTACCCGAGGACGGTGCGGGCGCGGGGGACCGAGGTGCCGTACCCGAGGACGCCGTCGGCGCGGTGACCCGGCAGGTTCTCGACGGCCTGCGCGCCACCGGGGACGACCGCCTGCGCGAGCTGCTCACCGCGCTCGTCCGCCATCTGCACGGCTTCGCGCGCGAGACGCGGCTGACCCAGGGGGAGTGGGAGCGGGCGATCGGGTTCCTCACGGCCACCGGACAGGCCTGCACGGACACCCGGCAGGAGTTCGTGATGCTCTCCGACGTCCTCGGCCTGTCGATGCTGGTCGAGACGTTGCACGAGCACGGTGCGCCCGGCGCCACCGAGTCCACGGTGCTCGGCCCCTTCCACATGACGGCGTCCCCGCCGCGAGCCCTCGGCGCCACCATCGACCTGGTGGGCGGCGGCGAGCCCTGCGTGGTCAGCGGCCGGATCCGCTCCGCCGACGGCACCCCGCTGCCCGGCGCCGTCCTCGACGTCTGGCAGGCGGACGGCCACGGCTTCTACGACGTCCAGCGCCCGGACGTCCAGCCGCCCGGCAACGGGCGCGGCCTGTTCACCGCCGACGGCGAGGGACGCTTCCGCTTCCGCACCTGCGTGCCGAGCGCGTACCCCGTCCCCACCGACGGCCCCGTGGGCGCGCTGCTGCACGCCACCGGCAGGCACCCCTACCGCCCCCCGCACATCCACTTCATCGCCACCGCCGAAGGGCACGCCCCGCTCACCACCCACATCTTCGTGGCGGGTGGTGCGTACCTGGACTCGGACGTGGTGTACGCGGTGAAGGACAGCCTGGTGCGGGACTTCACCCCGACCGACGACCCCTCCCTGGCGCGGGAGTACGGCGTGGCGAACCCCTTCCGGCACGCCCGCTTCGACCTGGTGCTGGAGCGCGAGGCGGGCGAGGGGACGTAGGGGCGCGCGGAGGAAGGGGGAGCCGGCCTCAGCGGCCGGCGCGTACCCCGTCCAGCGCGATCGACAGGACACGGTCGCGCTGGGCGTCGTCCTCGAACGCGGTGGCCGTGATGCCGGCGACCATGCGCAGCAGGTCGCCGAAGTCCATGTCCTTGCGGGCCACGCCCTCCCGCTGGGCGCGCTCCAGGAGGGGACCGCCGGCCGAGTACATCGAGTCGCGGCAGGCGGTGAAGATGTCGGACTCGCCGTCGAGGGCCTCGCGGACCGCGCGCTTGGTGACCATGTAGCCGGCGAACCGCCTCAGCCACGCGGTCAGCGCCTCCCACGGCTCCCGGTCGGCGACCTCCACGGAGGCCTGGCAAAGGGCGTTGACCTCGTCCGCGTAGACGCTCTCGAAGAGGTCGCGGCGGTTGGGGAAGTTCCGGTACAGGGTGCCGATGCCGACGCCGGCCCTGCGGGCGATGTCCTCCAGGGAGGCGTCGGCGCCGTGCTCGGCGAAGGCCTCGCGGGCGGCCGCGAGGAGGGCGTCGTAGTTGCGGGCCGCGTCCTTACGGTGCGGCCGGCGGGACGCGACGATCTCGCTGACGGGGAACGGCGTGGCCGTCACTGATGCCTCCCGGGGGAACAGGTTGAAACGGAGGTGCGCCTCCGCTACAGTGGAGGGGTACCTCCACTTTACCAGTGGGGGGCTGTGTGGCCACGGGCGGTCATGCCCGGACCCCGACCTCCCCCTCGCCTTCTTGGCTTCCTCGTCTTCCTCGTCTTTCTTCTCTCACCCGTGTGGCACGGGACCGCGCCGGAAGCGCGGCCCGTCCCCGGTCCCGTACACGCAAACCCTCCGCGTCCTGACTCCGGAGAGGCTCCTCCATGCCCCGCAAGTCCTCCCGCCTCACCTTCGCGGTCCTCGCGACAGGTGCGGGCGTCTTCTCCATGCTGCAGTCGCTGGTCGCACCGGCCCTGCCGACCGTCCAGCACGCCCTGCACACCTCGCAGTCCACCGCGACCTGGGTGATGACGGCCTACCTGCTGTCCGCCTCGGTCTTCACCCCCATCCTCGGCCGCGTCGGCGATCTCGTCGGCAAGAAGCGCACCCTCGTGGCGGTCCTGGTGGCCGTCCTCGCGGGCTGCCTCATCGCCGCGCTCGCCCCGACCATCGGCGTGCTGATCGTCGCCCGGGTGGTCCAGGGCGTCGGCGGCGCCCTCTTCCCGCTCGCCTTCGGCATCATCCGGGACGAGTTCGCGCCGTCCGAGGTGAGCGGCAGCATCAGCAACCTGTCCGCGGTGATCGCCGCGGGCGGCGGCGTCGGCATGGTTGCCGCAGGCCCCATCGTCTCCGCCCTCGACTACCGGTGGCTGTTCTGGATCCCCGTGGCCGTCGTCGCCGCGACGATCCTGATAGCCCTGCGCTATGTCCCCGAGTCCCCCAAGCGTGCGCAGGGGACGGTCAGTTGGCTCGGCGCCGCCCTGCTGTCGGCGTGGCTGGTGGCGCTCCTGCTCCCGCTCAGCCAGGCCACACGATGGGGCTGGGGCTCCGCGAAGACCCTCGGCCTGTTCGCCGCCGCCGTGGCGCTGTTCGCGCTGTGGCTCACGACCGAGTCGCGCTCCCGCAGTCCGCTGATCGACTTGCGCGTGATGCGACTGCCCACGGTGTGGACGACCAACGCGGCCGCCCTGCTCTTCGGTGCGGGCATGTACGCGATCTGGTCCTTCCTGCCGGGCTTCGTCCAGATGCCGTCCGCGGCCGGCTACGGCTTCGGCGCGAGCGTCACCGAGTCCGGGCTGCTCATGCTGCCGATGCTGATCGCGATGTTCGCCTCCGGCATCCTCTCGGGGCGCCTGGAACCCCGCCTCGGCGCCAAGGTGCTGCTCACCACCGGCGCCGCGCTCGGCGCGCTCGCCTGCGGCTTCCTGACCTTCTGGCATGACGAGCAGTGGCAGATAGCCGTCGTCGCGGGCCTGTTCGGCCTCGGCATCGGACTGGCCTTCTCCTCCATGGCCAACCTCATCGTCGGCAGCGTCCCGCCCGAGCAGACCGGCGCCGCGACCGGCATGAACGCCAACATCCGCACCATCGGCGGCTCCATCGGCGCCGCGCTCACCAGCGTCCTGGTCACCGGCCGGCTCCAGCCCTCCGGACTGCCGTACGCCTCCGGCTACACCCACGGCTGGGCCCTCCTCGCCCTGCTCTGCCTCGCCGCGGCCGGCGCCGCCCTCCTGGTCCCGGTGCGCCGCACCGCCGGCCGCGTGGTCGACCCCGTTCCCGCGGAGGCGGCATCGGCACCCGTGCGCGTGCGGTAGTGTTGACCTGCGTGATCACGCGGAACGCTCCGTGTGAGACCGCAACGGGACGTGGCGCAGCTTGGTAGCGCACTTGACTGGGGGTCAAGGGGTCGCAGGTTCAAATCCTGTCGTCCCGACTCGTGAGAGTCGCAGTTCAGGGGCCGTTTCGGAGAAATCCGAGGCGGCCCCTGAATCGTTTTCGGGGACCGGTTGGGGACAGCCTGCCTTGACCGAGTCAGCGGGCGGACGAGGCGCCGGGTCGCGAACCTGACAGCCGATGTCGGTGGGGCAAGCCCCGCCCAGGGTGCGCAGCGCGGGGTGCGGGTCGGGCCTGTACGTGCCGTCCGACCCGGGCGGCCCCGACGAGCACGCCAAGCACGGCCAGCTTCTGGTCTCGATCGGCAAGATGTTCGAGAAGGGGCAGAAGATGGGCACCGGTCAGTGCAACGTCAAGCGGTACAACCGCCAGCTGCGTGACCTGATCATCTCCGGGCGCGCCAAGCCCAGCTTCGTGGTGTCCCACGAGTTGCCGCTGGAGCAGGCCCCGCAGGCGTACGAGAAGTTCGACAAGCGGATCGAGGGCTACACCAAGGTGGTGCTGCACCCCGGTCACGACCTCGCCGCCTGAGGCACGGGTCCGGGCACGCGCGGGTGCGCAGGGGGTCAGTGCAGCGGCACTGACCCCCTGCGCACCCGCGCGTGCCTCGTGCGGTGGTGGAGTGGCTTGTTTGCGATCGGGATCGATTTCGAGAGTGGAGTGCGCGCGAGCCGCTGGGGCTACCGCCGGTTACATGATGAAACCGCTCAAGTAGATTGCGTTTCACTGATCGCGGGGCGCCGGCGGATTTCGGCCGGGCGCTAACTGTTGTCCAGCAAACGGGAAGCGATAATGATCCGGGAGGCCGGCCCTATATCGCCCCGCGCCGTCATGGTTCGTCAAGCGGATCACCAAGGATTCCAAAAGCGGTCCAATCGGGCACCGCTCGTTGAAGTCGGTACAGACTGTTGACGCGGCCATTACACGGCAGACACAATCCTCCCCGGTGGACGCGGGTAGCGATGCCCCACCATCGAGAGGCGTACGATCCTGCGAAGGGGCGATATGCAAACGATCGACCGTGCACCTCTGATGGAGATAAGACCCCGGCTGCGTAATGACGTGGTATTCCTTCGCGTCGACACCGGAATCTATCTCAGAAGTTCAGAGACTTCCTGCGTCCTCAAAGGCGCCGGCGCGTATGAGTGGATGTCCGTCCTCGGCCCGCGAATGACCGGCGAATCCAGCATCGCCGAATTATGTGATGGGCTGGACGACAGCCGTCGTATAACCGCCGTCGGACTGATACGCACCCTGCTCGACCGGGGCTTCGCCCGCGCCGTTCCGCGTCCTGACGTGCAGGTGCTGCCGGCCGCCGTATCGGATCTGTTCGCGCCGCAGATCAACTTCGTGGAACATTTCATGCACGCGGACCAGCGGACGCCGCAGGAACTCTTCGCGCGGTTCCGCTCCTCCCGGATCCTGGTCAGCGGACCGCCCGGGAGCGTCGCGGCGGCAGCGGTGCGCGGCCTGTTGCGCAACGGACTGGCCGAGACCACGCTGGACGACGCCGCGTGGGGATCGGAATTCGACACCGAGACGGCTCGGCTCGCGGAAGCGGGCGCACCGGCACACGTCGTCGTGCTGCCGTCGACCCCCGAGGATCTGACGCCGTACGACGTCGTGGTGGCCGTGGCCGACGGCTCGCGCGGCGGTGCGCTGCTCGAACTGACCGAACGGCTGCACGGCGCCCTGCGGGGCCCGCGCCTGGTCCCGGTGGTGGCCGACCGGGACCACGTGGTGCTCGGGCCGGTCTCCGGACCCGCGGAGCAGCCCTGCTGGGTGTGCGCGCGGCTTCGGCTGTCCGCCAACTCCGATCCCCGGCTCATGGCCGACTTCTGGCGCGCGATGGCGATCGGCCCGACCGGCGGTGAGGCCCCGAACGCCGGTGACACCCCCGGCGGCAGCACGGTGGCGCAGTCCATGGCCGGCAACGCCGTCGCGTTCGAGGTCTTCCGGCTGCGCACCGGCCAGTTGCGGCCGGACGACGAGCGGCACGCCGTGATCCAGGACCTGACCACACTCGAGTCCGGCCGCGAACGGGTGCTGCCGCACCCCGGATGCCCGATGCGGCACCAGCGGGTGGAGCCCGACGACGCCGTACGCCCGCCCGCCGACGACAGTGACGCCTATGGGCGAGCGGCTGTTCTGGTCTCCCCGGAATTCGGTCTGCTGTCCGGCTGGACGGACGACTCGATCCGGCAGATCCCGCTCAAGACCGGCCGGGTGCGGCTCGGGCCGGCCGGATCGCCGGCCGACGAAGCGCGCGAGATCGCCGCGTTCGACGCCGACACCGTCCTGGTCGCCCGCACACGCGCGGTGCAGGCGGCGGTCGTCTGCTACCTGGGCAGGCTCGGGCCCTCCGGGCTGCCGGACCAGGCCGGCCCGGCCGCCCCCCTGGACGGGGACGTGGTGCCGGCCGAGCGGCTCGCCCTGTTCAGCGGCCTGCCCGTAGCCGAGGAGGACCCGGCAACGCGGGCCCGGCTGTCCGCCGTGTCCCTGCACGACGGCAGCCATTGGCAGGTGCCGGCCGCGGCCGTCCACCCGCTCTCCCCGGCCAACTCCCGGCTGCTGTTCGAGCCGAGCCCCGCGGGCGCGGCGGCCGGCTGGACTGTGGCGGACGTACAGGAACGCGGGCTGTGCTCGGCGCTGGCGCAGCGCGGGCTCGTCCGCGCGATCCGCGGCGAGGAACCGGCCCTGCCGCTCACCGAGGAGTGGCTGGCCGGCGACGACGAGACGGCCTTCGCGCTCGGCAGTCTGCGGCACATCGGCCGAACCGCCCGCCTCTACGCGCTGCCCGGCGCCGCACCGGCCTTCGCGGTGCTCGCGGTGGTCGAGGGCGCCGATGGCGGCGCGGTCGACTGGGCGACGGGCTCGGCGCTGTCGGTACGGGCCGCCGTACGCGAGGCGGTGCGGGACGCCGTCGGACTCGCCGTCGGCCGGCACTACGAGGGCGCGCCCCTGGACCCGGGCGACCCGCTCGTGGCCGACTTCGACCCCAGGACCCTCGCCGAGGGCGACGCGAAGGCCGAGTGGTCCTTCGACCAGCCCGGGATGCCGATGCCCGAAGCGCTCGGCCGACTGGACGCCGACGGCACGCGTGTCCTGTTCGCCGACACGACCCCCATCGACCTGAGCGCGGTCCGCGCCATGGTCACCGGAACGATCCTGCTCGCCGAGAAGTAGCGCGGCGGCGAGCCGGCCCGCGCCCCCGAGGCGCGCCACGGTTCTCGGAACACAGGTTCCGGGTGCACATCCCACATCACGAAGGGAGGATCGCCATGTCCGCTGAGCTCAAGGACGAACTGAGCGCTCTGGAGAGCGCGACGTTCGAGATCGAGGAGATGACCGACGAGTCCGTCGAGCTGGCATGGTCCAGCTCGTCCTGCTCGTGCTCCAGCTGCTGCTCCTGCTCCACCAGCAGCTGCTGCTCCTGCAGCAGCAGCACCAGCTGACGCAGGCAGCTGACCGGGCCGGTGCGCACCTGTCGCCGGCCCGGTCGTCCGGCTGACACGTGCGGCCGCCCGACGCGACGGACCCCGTCGCCGAGGCCGGCGGCCGCACCCCCCATCTTCGAAGTGACTGGGTGGACGGATGAATGTGGTGTCGAACGCGGTGACCACCGCGACGGTCCCGGACGACGGCCCCCGGGTGACCGACGTCGTCCGCGACTATCTGGCCGGCCGCGCCGGCGCGGGCGTCACGGTCGACGTCGGGGTACTCGGCCTGCCGGCACGGTCCGCGCCGGCAGCGTCGAACAGGGACCGCCCGGTCGGCGAACTCGTCTACCCGGTGCGCCTGTACGGCGGGACCATGCTGATGGGGCCGCTGCACCGGGCCGACGGCACGAGTCGGCCGTGCGGCCGCTGCCTGGACCGCCGCTGGCTGGCGCTGCGCCCGGTCGAGGAGCGCGGGCCGATCGAGGACGGCGCGGACGCGTGGGCCGCGGGCGACGGATCCTCACTCACCGCCTTCGCCCTGGAACAGATCGCGCAGATCGTGCACGCGGAGACCGCCGACGGTGAACTCGCCCCCGGCGACCGGCGGATCGGCCGGATCGTGGAGCTGCGGACCCGCGACCTGACGACCGTCCGCCACGACCTGATCCCCGACTCCGAGTGCGAGAACTGCGCCACCCCGGCACCCGACACCGCCGACGGCGCGCGACTGCCGCTTCACCCGCGGCCGAAGCCGGGACCGACCACCTACCGGGGCGCGTCGGCGGCGGATCTGACCCTGCCGACCGGCGGCCTGGTCAACGAGGTGTGCGGAGCGCTGGCGAGCGCGGCCCGCCGCGTCTACCAGTGCAGCGCCACCCTGCCCGTCAGCGGGTACTTCCGGGTGCGCAGCAAGTACGACTTCCACGAGATGTGGTGGAGCGGGCAGTCGCAGAGCTCGGCGAGCAGCGAGCGGTACGGCATCCTTGAGGGCCTGGAGCGGTACGCGGGTCAGTTCCCGCGGGCCAAGGACCCGAAGACGTACGGCAGTTACCGCGAACTGGCGCCGGACGCCCTCGACCCCGCGTCGATGGGCTCGTACCGCCCGGAGTTCTACGTCGGACACCACGACTACTACCAGCCCTACCGTCCGGACACCCCGACCCACTGGGTGTGGGGCTACTCCTTCGGCGATCAGCGGCCGCTGCTGGTGCCCGAGCAGTTCGTCTTCTACCTGGACCGCCGCCCGGACCGGAAGTTCGTCCAGGAGTGCTCCAACGGCTGCGCCAGCGGCAGCAGCGTCGAGGAGGCTCTCCTGCACGGCATGCTCGAACTCATCGAGCGCGACGCGTTCCTGCTGTGCTGGTACGGCGCCGCCAGGCTGCCGGAGATCGACCAGGCGACCGTCGTCGACGAGGAGGTCCAGTTCGTACTGGACCGGGTCGCGCGGCTCGGCTACCGGATGCGCCTGTTCGACATGCGGGTGGACGTCCCCGTACCCGCCGTGATGGCGGTGGCCGAACGGCTGGACGGCGGCCTCGGCCGGCTGTGCTTCGCCGCCGGAGCGAGCCTCGACCCGGTGGAGGCGGTGCGCGCGGCCATCGCGGAGACCGCCTCCTACATCCCGGGCATGGACGAGCGGGTGGAGGCGAGACTGCCCGACCTGCGCGCGATGGTCACCGACTACGACCGGGTGCACGAACTCACCCACCACGCGTTGCTGTACGGTCTGCCGGAGATGGCACCGGCCGTCGACTTCCTGCTCGACGCGGCGCCGCCCCGGTCGATGGACGAGCTGTACGGCGCCTGGCTCGCCCAGCGGCCCGAGAGCCTGGACCTGGCCGAGGACGCGCGGTTCGTGATGGAGCGGCTGCGCGAGGTCGGCAGTGACGTCGTCGCGGTCGACCAGACCTGCCCGGAGCAGGACGGCACCGGCATCCGCACGCTGAGCGTGCTGGCGCCGGGGCTGGTGCCGATCGACTTCGGCTGGGAGCGGCAGCGCGTACTCCAGCACCCGCGGCTGCAGGCCTACCTCGACGGCGAGCTGACGGAGATCCACGCCCGTGCCGAGGGGTTCGGCCCCACGGGGCTGAACCGCAGGCCGCACCCGTTCCCGTGAGCCGTCCGTCCCCGTCAGCGCGAGAGCCGGCCGAAGGAGGAGACCCCGTGTCCGAGGACCGCACGCAGGTCGTGAGCGACTATGTGGAGTCGGTGTTCCGGCGCGGCCGGGAGCCGATGGAGCCGGTCGGATTCACCCCCGACTGGGAGGACCAGCCCTCCCGGCACAAGACCTACCTGGGGGTACGGCGCTTTCCCCTGCCGGCGGGCACCGATCTGCCGCTGGCCGGCGCCGCGGACGTACTCCTCGGCGAACCGCCCGCCGGACAGGGCCCGCCCTGGACGCTCGACTCGCTCGCCGCGCTGCTGCGGCTGTCCTACGGCGTTCTCGACCGCAGGCTACGGGTGAGCTGGAACCAGGACAGCGATGTGCGGGTGCTCTACCCGGAGGCGCTGTGGGGGAGAGGCACCGCCTCCGGGGGAGGGATGTACCCGCTGGAGGTGTACTGGGTGGCCGGGCCGGGCGGACCGCTGACTCCCGGCGTCTACCACTACTCGACGGCGCACCACGGCTTCGAACGCCTGCTGGCCGGTGACCTCACCGACGAGGTGCGCGCGGCGTGCGAGTCCGGGGCCGGTTCCGGATCGGCCGACGGCTTCCTCATCGTGACCGTGCGGTTCTGGAAGAACTCCTTCAAGTACAACAGCTTCTGCTACCACGTGGTGACGCAGGACGCCGGTGCCCTGCTGGGCAGTTGGGAGCTGATCGCGCGGGGCACGGGCCGGCGCCTCACCAGGGTGCTGTGGTTCGACGACGAGCGGCTGAACCGGCTGCTGGGGCTCGACACCGACGAGGAGTGCGCGCTGGCCGTGGTCCCGGTGTCGTTCGGCACACCCGCCGCTCCTGCGGCCGATCCAGTCCACCGCGACGGCCCGGTCGGCCTGATCGACCGGCCCAGCTTCGAGAGATCGGCGCGCCTGCTCACCTTCGAGCAGATCGAGCAGGTGCACCACGCGGTCCTCGCGGACCGCCGTGAGCGCCCGGAGCCCGACGTGGCGCGCGGACTCGTACCGGTCCCGCCCGCCGGGGGCCAGGAGGTCGTACTGCCGGAGCCGCTGACGGACCGGCTGGGCCAGGACATCGGCGAGACACTGCGCTCCCGCCGCACCAGCTTCGGCTCCTTCACCCGCTCCCGCCCGCTCGGCCTCGACGAACTGGGCACCGTGCTCGCGGGCACCGCGTCGGGGCAGCGGTACGTCGCGGACGTGGTGCCCGACGACGTGGGGCTGACGGGGCTGTACGTCCTGGCGAACCGGGTCGCCGGACTGCCGAGCGGCACCTACCGCTACGACGGCGGCGGGCACCGGCTGCGCGTGATGCGCGAGATGCCGCTCGCCCAGAAGCTGCAACACGCCTACTACCTGAGCAACTACAACCTGGAACAGGTCGGCGCCGTGCTGGCGATCTCGGGGCGGTGGCGCAGCACGCTCGACGCCTACGGCAGCCGCGGCTACCGGGTGCTCAACTCCGAGGTGGGCGCGGTGGCGCAGACGGCCTACACTGCCGCCGCCGCGCTGGGCGTCGGCTGCGGAGCCGTGCTCGGCTTCGACAACATCGCCATCGACGAGTGGGCCGGCCTCGACGACGGGGACGAACGAACCTTCCTCTTCGTGCTGCTCGGCCACGAACGCGCGGACAGCGCGGACTTCGACTACCGGCTGGTCTGAGAGGGCTGATCCGTGAAATCCAGCGCGCTGCCGGCGCCGACGTCACATGTGGCGTCGGCCGCGACCCTGCCCGACCACGAGAGCGCGGAGCGCGTGCGCTGGCACCTGGTGCCGAGGTTCATGCTGCGCGTCGGCGGTCTCCCCTTCGAAACCGCCGCCGCGCTGGCCACTCCCGCGAGCGCGGCATGGGCGGACGACGTGCTCGACGCGCGGCGGCGGCTGCGCGAGCGCGGAGCCCGGCTCGCCGACCGCCTGCAGGAGCGGGTGGCACAGAGCCTCGACGACCCGGCGGCCCGCCGGACCCTGATCAACCTGCGCCGCGACGTCTTCAACTCCCGTGCGCCACGCGGCTTGGAGCGGGCCGAGCCGCTGCTGGCGGGCACCGAACTCGCGGAACTGCGCGCGTGGTTGACCGACCGGCAGCGGCACGAGGCGCTGCTGCGCACCGGCTCCGGCGTCCTGGCCGAGGAGACCGAAGCGGCCCGACGCGAGCTGCGCCGCACCGCGACGGAGACGGACCTGCGGCACGGCATCCAGCTGTCGTCCCCGTCGCTCGACGAGTACCTCGACGCATACCTGAACCGCGCCGACGCCGACGGCCCGCTGAGCAAGCGGGAGAGGCGCATCGAACGCTCGCTGCTGGAGTACCTGCTGCGCACCGCGTGCAAGACCAGCCCGTTCAGCACCCTGACGGCGGTGTCCGCGGGCCACTTCGCCGAGGCCGGCGGCCGGCCGCTCGTCGCGTCCGTCGACGGGTGGGAGAAGCGGGGCAGCACCCGGCTGAACATCGCGGTACTCGCCCGGCTCTCGGAACTGCTCACCACCAACCCCCGGATCCGCCACGAACTGCCGGTCCGCGCCACCAGCGGAACCGAGGTGCACCAGGACCGGGTCCGCTACCTGCGCAAGCTGCGCGGCGCCGACGGCAATGCCGACGCGGCGGTCACCCTGGACGCGGTCCACGAGAGCCTGTTCTACCTGCCCGGCGGAGACGCCCTCGCCGACGTGCTCAAGCTGTTCGGCGACGGCACGACGCTGCGGTTCGAGGACGCCGTACGGCAGCTGTGCGCGCTGGACGTCAAGCGCCCGCAGCCCGAAGTGGAGCGGTATCTGGCCCAGTTGCTCAGGCTGGGCCTGCTCGTCGTGCCGGATCTGCACCTCGACATCCACGACCCGGACCCGGTCTCCACCTACCGCGGCGGGCTGCGGGGACTGGGCACGAGCTGGGCCGACGACATCGCGGCGCTCGTCGAGCGGATGGGCGCGGACGTCGAACGGTTCGCCGGTGCCGGACTGGCCCGCAGGCGTGAACTGCTCGCCCACGTCAAGGAGTCGGTGGCCGAGACACATCGCCTCCTGGGCCGCGACGACACACCGGTCCTGCGCACCCTGGTCTACGAGGACACCACCCTGCCCGGACTGACGGTGACCGGTGACACCTCGACGTGGACCCGGAAGCTCACCCCCGGCCTGCGACAACTCGCCCGCATCCTGCCGGCGTTCGACGGCAACGCCGTACGCAGGATCGTCACCAGGGGGTTCTTCCGCGCACGCTACGGCGAAGGCGGCCGCTGCGAGGACTTCCTGTCCTTCGCCCACCAGTTCAACCAGGACTTCTACGACAACTACAACCAACGCCTGATGCGCCACCAGCGCTTCGACGGCACCACACCGCTTCCGTACGACAACTGGTTCCGGCAGGAGGAGATCACCGGCATCGACCGCGCCCGCGCCGCCGTGGCCGAGGAGATGGGACTCCGGTACGGGAAAGCCCGCGCGAGCGGAGCCGACGTCGAACTCGACGAGGACTTCCTCGCCACCGTGGAGGGACTGCTGCCGCGCACCGAGGACCTGCGGTCGCTGTCGTTCTTCCTCCAGCTCGCCGAGAACGGCACCGAGGACCCCCTCGTGGTCGTCAACCGCGTCTACTCCGGACTCACCCTCCTCTTCTCCCGGTTCGCGCACTGCTTCGACGACGCCCTCACCGCGTCACTGCGCCGCTCGCTGGACGACGCCGTACCGGAGGGCGCCGTGTTCGCCGAGCTCAAGGGCGGCTACGACGCGACCAACCTGAACCTCCACCCCGTCGTCACCCCCTACGAGATCGTCTGCCCCGGCGAGACCAGCTTCCGCCCGCCGCACGAGCGGATCCCGGTGGAGGACCTGGTCGTCGAGCACGACGCGGAAACCGACCGGCTGCGCCTGCGCTCCCGCCGGCTCGGCGTCGAGGTGATCCCCGTCTACCTCGGCTTCCTGCTGCCCATGGCGCTCCCCGAGGTGCAGCAGGTGCTGCTGAACTTCTCCTGTACGACCATGGTCCAGCTCGACCTGTGGGAGGGCACCGGCGTCCAGGAGGGCGACAGCGGTGTCCTCCCGCGCGTACGGCTGGGCAACGTGGTGCTCCAGCGCAAGTCCTGGCGGTTCGCCGCCGGCCAACTGCCGCCGGCGGTGGCCGGACAGTCGGACGACGAGTGGTTCCTGGCCTGGCGGGAATGGCAGCGGAGCGCGGGACTCCCGCGCCATGTGTTCGCCTCGCTCGGCGGCGAACACAAGCCGCAGTACGTGGACTTCGACTCCTACGCGTGCGTGCGGCTGCTGGAGACCGCCGTCCGCAAGAGCGCCTCGGCGGTGGTGCTCACCGAGATGCTGCCCGGCCCCGACCAGCTGTGGCTGCGCGACGACCGGCACCGGTACGTCACCGAACTCACGGTCCAGCTCGACGGCGTCAACGGAACGGAGACGGAGCGGTGATGGACGTGATGGACGGCAAGCGAGGACCGGACGACGGCGACACCGGCGGCATGAAGCACGGCGTCTCCGTCGAGACGGAGCAGGACATCGAAACGGAGCAGGACGGCGACGGCTGGATCAGCCTGCACGTCTTCTACGCCGCGAACGCCAACCCCGTACTGGTGCACTGCGTACGGCCGTTGGTGTCACGCCTGCGGGATCTGGGCATGCTGCGCTCGTGGTTCTTCATCCGCTACTGGCTGGAGGGCCCGCACATCAGGCTGCGCCTGCTGCCGGCCGACGCGTCGGCGGCCGGCGAGGTCGCGCGCACGGCACGGGAGACACTGGAGGCGTACCTGCGCGAGCGCCCCGCCCTCTACGAGGAGGACCGCAACGCCAGCGGCGACCTCTACAAGAACATGTTCCTCGCCGAGTACAGCGAGGAACGCTGGGACGAACTCTACGGCGCCGACGGCGAGATGCCGTTCCAGGGGAACAACAGCGTCGCCCCCGTCCCCTACGAACGCGAACTGGACCGCTACGGCGGCCCGGCCGGCATGGAGCTGGCCGAGTGGCACTTCCAGGAGTCCAGCGAGACGGTGATGACGCTGCTGGACACCACCAATGTGCACGTACGCACCGTACTGCTGGGCCAGGCCGCCCAGTTGACGGCAGGACTGTGCTTCGCCCTGCTGCGCGACGAGGACGCGGTGGCCCGGTTCCTCGGCCGCTACCGCACCATGTGGGAGACCTCGTACCAGGAGCCGAGCGACAGCCAGCACGAGCGCTTCGACCGCTCCTACGAACGGATGAAGGACCGGCTGGTACCCCGGCTGCAGCATGTGCGCGACAGCGCCCGGGGCGACTCCTCGGCCTCGCCCACCCCGCTGGAGCGGGCCTGGCTGGCACACTGCACCGAACTCCGCGACCGCGTACTGAAACTGGCCGACGCCGGACACCTGACGTTCCGCGACGGAGCCGTACCGGACCCCGAGGACGCCTTGGCCATCGTGCTCAGCTCCTACGTCCACATGACCAACAACCGGCTCGGGGTGAGCATCCTGGACGAGATCTACCTCTCCTACGTCATCTGCAAGGCGCTGTCCGACATGGCACCCCTGGAGGCGCTGCGGTGACCGAGACGGCCTACGACCGGCCGCGGCTCCGGCCCGAGGTGGTGCTCGGCCCCGCCCTGCGCTCCGGCCCGAAGACCGTGCACCACGTCAAGGACGCACGCACCGGCTGCTACTACCGGGTGGGGCCCCGCGAGCACTTCATCATGGGCCTGATGGACGGCGGCCACACCATCGAGGACATCGGGCGCAGCTACACCGACACCTACGACCGCCGGCTCGGACCTGCCCACTGGCAGCAGATGTTCACCATGCTCGGCCGCTACCAGCTGCTCGACGGACACGCCGACGACGCGGCCCTGGACAAGCTCAGACAGGCCCACGAGGCCAAGGAGTCGGCGCGTCAGAGCCTGCTGCGCCGACGCTGGGTGATGCTGCGCCCCGACCGGTTGTGCGCCACGCTCGCCACCCGGCTGGCGTTCGCCTTCCGCGCGGCGTTCCTGATCCCCGCGTCCGTCCTGGTGGTCGCTCTGCAGGTGTTCGTCTGGACGCACCTGTCCACCCTGACCCACGAGGCGACCCACCAGAAGTCCTGGATGATCACCGTGCCGCTGTCGATGCTGCTGTTCTGGGGCATCACCGTGCTGCACGAGTTCGCCCACGGCGTGACCTGCCGTCACTTCGGCGGCACGGTAACCGAGATCGGGCTCAGCTGGCGGTTTCCGATGCTGACCCCTTACTGCCGCACGGACGACATCGTGCTCTTCCCCCGGCGCGGGGCCCGGGTGGGTACCGCGTTCGCCGGCGTCTTCGTCAGCCTGCTCGCGCTGGTACCGGTGCTGGCCTGGTGGCTGCTGGCCCGGGACGGGGTGCCCGGACGCCCGCTCGCCGCCGCGCTGCTGCTGTTCGGCAGCTCAGGTGCCCTGATGAGTCTGCTGCCGGTTCTGCGATCGGACGGTTACGTCATGCTCACCCACGCGCTGGACCTCGTGGACCTGCGCCGCGAGTCCTACCGGTTCTGGCGGCTGCGCCTGCGCCGGCGCGACCCCGCCGCCCGGGAACAGCTCGACGCCTACCCGCCCCGCGACGCACGCGCCTACGCGGTCTACGGCATCACCTCGCTCCTGCTCCTCGCGTCGGCCTACTGCGGCCTGATGTGGGTCTGGTTCGGCACCCTCCAGCGCTGGACGGGCCCGCTGTGGGCGGCGGTGATCCTCGCCGTTGAGTCCGTGGTGGCGGCCGGCATCCTGGCGCTGGCCGCGCGGGGCCGCCGTACCGGCGAACGGCAGGCCGCCGATGCCTGACAGCGGCGACGCGATCGCGATCCGCACCAGCGGGCTGACCAAGCGGTACGGCCCGGAAACCGGTGTGTTCGACCTCGACATGACGGTCCGGCGCGGCGAGGTCTACGGATTCCTCGGACCCAACGGAGCCGGCAAGAGCACCACCATGCGCATGCTGGTGGGGCTGACCCGGCCCACCTCGGGCACCGCGACGGTGCTGGGCCACCGCGCCGGGACCCGGCGCAGTCTGCGTGGGACGGGAGCACTGATCGAGGCACCTCCGGCCCTGTATCCGCACCTGTCCGGCCGGGACAACCTGCGCGTCATCGCCGGCTACGCGTCCGTACCCGCGACCCGCATCGAGCAGGTCCTCGAAGAGGTCGGGATGACGGCCAAAGCGGACGTCGCCTTCCGCGCGTACTCGCTCGGCATGAAACAGCGCGTCGCGGTGGCCGCCGCGCTGCTGAAGGACCCCGCCCTGCTCATCCTCGACGAGCCGACCAACGGCCTTGACCCGGAGGGCATGGCGAGCATGCGCGAGCTGATCACCGGTCTGCGCCGGGACCACCGCACGGTGCTGCTGTCCAGCCATCTGCTGGCCGAGGTGGAGCACCTGTGCGACCGGGTCGGGGTGATCCGCCGAGGCCGGCTGATCGCCGAGGGCACGGTCGCCGAACTGCGCCGCAGCGCGGGCGAGGGCGGTCTGACGGTGACCGTGGACGCGCCCGAGCGCGCAGCCGAACTCGTACGGAAGATGCCGGCCGTCCGCTCGGCGACGGCCGTCGACGGGGAGCTGCGCGTGGTCGTCGACCCGCGCGAGGCGGCCGCCGTCAACCGGCTGCTCGTGGAGAACGGCCTGGAGGTCAGCGAACTGCGCAAGCAGGTCCTCTCGTTGGAGGACGTGTTCATGGACCTGGTGGAGGACCACCGGCCCGCCGGGCCGGAATCCATGAAGGTGGTGGGTCGTTGAACGGCGTGCTTCGGGCCGAACTGCTGGCGACACGCAGGCGTCCCGGTGTCTGGATCGTCGGCGGGGCATGGGCCGGCCTGGCGGTGGTCTTCGGCATGGTGGTGCCGTACATCGTCTGGCTGGCCATCAGGAACCGGCCGGTCGGCTCGGCGGGTGATCCGGAGCAACTGATCGGCGGCGTACTGCCGGACAAGTTCCTGTCCGGCACGGTCGACCTGTACCCGATGTTCGGCAGCGCGCTGATGCTGATCCTCGGCGCCGTCCTCGTCGGCGGCGAGTACCGGTGGGGAACCTGGAGCACCCTCCTGGTCCAAGGACCCGGCCGCAGCTCGGCGGTGCTCGGCAAGGCCATCGCGGCAGCGGTGGCGATCCTCTGCATCACGGTGCTGGTGCTGGCGGCGAGCGCGGGGGCGAGCGGGCTCGTCGCGGCACTCACCGGCCGCCCCGCCCACTGGCCGGACGCGGCCACGCTGCTGGGCGGGATCGGCGCCGTCTGGCTGATCAGCGTGGCCGCGGCGAGCCTGGGCATCTTCCTGTCGATCCTGCTGCGCGGCACCGGGGCGGCCATCGGAGTGGGCCTGCTCTGGCTGCTGGCGCTGGAGAACCTCGTCTCCGGACTGGCCGGCACGCTGCCCGCTCTGAAGTGGGTGCAGCGGCTGCTGATCGGACCGAGCGCCGGGTCGCTCGCCACGGCCCTCGATCCGTCCGGCAAGCCCAACACCTCGATCCCCGGCGTCGTCTCGGTCTCGGGCCCCCTGTCCGCGAGCCTGGTACTCACGGCGTACGTGGTGGTGTGCCTCGGCCTCTCCTGCCTGTTCGTCAACAGGCGGGACGTGAGCTGAGCGCCCTTGAACGCGGTCGGCGGAAAGGGAGTTGCGGAAAGTTGCCGCAACTTGTTGCCATGTGCGCGGCGGGCTGTTTCACTCGCCCGGCTCCCCGAGCCGACGACAGGAAGCACCACACCTCATGAGCACCGAGACCGACGTCCTCGATCCCTGCGGCGATGGCACGCAGGTCACGCATGTACTCCCTGACCTTCTCGATCATGTGGGGTCAGCGAAGCAAGTTCCTCACGCCAGACGGTTCTGACAGCCCTGGTTTGCAGGCTGTCGTCCCGACTCGTGAGAGTCGCAGTTCAGGGGCCGTTTCGGAGAAATCCGGGACGGCCCCTGAATCGTTTTCGGGGACCGGTCGGGGGACGCGACTACGAACGCCGCACCATCAGTGCCGAGGCGATGATCTACTGGTCGACGACCCTGCTCATGACCCGCTGCCTTGCCCGCCCACGCCCTCGCCCATGCCCACGCCGGTCAGCCTGCGTGAATCGGCCCGGCGCGGGCTCGTGAATCTCACCCGAGGCGCGATCCGGACTTTCGGAATTCGGTGGTCCGCGGATGTCGAGAACGTCCCACCGGCTCCGTCCCAGGGACAACGGCGGACACCACCGGCCGCACGAGGAAGAAGGAGAGACCAGCATGGCGATTCAGCGGATCGACAACGTCGGCATCGTCGTCGAGGACTTGGATGCCGCCATCGCGTTCTTCGTGGAACTCGGTATGGAGCTGGAGGGCAGGGGGGAGGTCGAGGGCCTCTTCGCCGACCAGTGCACCGGACTCGACGGCGTCCGCTGTGACATCGCGATGGTACGGACCCCGGACGGGCACAGTCGGCTCGAGCTGGCGAAGTACCGCACCCCCGCGGTGATCAGCGCCGGGCCGCGCGACCGGCCGCACAACATTCTGGGCACGCACCGCGTCATGTTCGCCGTCGACGACATCGAGGACACTGTTGCCCGCCTGCGTCCTCTCGGCGCCGAACTCGTCGGCGAGATCGCCCGGTTCGAGGACAGCTATCTGCTCTGCTACCTCCGCGGCCCGGAGGGCATCATCGTCGGACTGGCCGAGCAACTGCGCTGAGAAAGGGCGCGAGGGCCTGCGCGCTGACCGGCGTCGGAAGGCCGGCCGTGGTCAACTGGCAGTTGAATGGCCCAGGTGCTGGAGCGGCTCGACGAGTTTCCCTGCGCTTGCTCTTCGCCTCATTTGCTCGCTCACCGCGCAACTGCTGGACTTGCCCGAAGGGCCCGTGCGTTCGCCGGCCGCGCGAGACCGCGATCCGGATCGCGGTCGACCGGGGGGCACTCGGTACACGGGTCAAGCGGGAGCCTGGGCTCCGGTCACGCTGAACCATCCGGGCCGCGCCTCGGTCAGCAGGGGCTTCAGTGACTCCACCGCCGATCGCAGCTCATGCTCCGTGAGGTCGAGGGGATCGGGCAGGCTCCGCCCGTAACGGCGCAGCCGCCACAGGTCGAAGATCTCGGTGCCGTCGCTCGCGAAGTCGACATCGATCTCTGTGCCGTTCCGGCTGACGAAGCGACAGCCTGCGCCATGGACCCGGTAGAAGTAGGAGCCGATCTCGCCGTCACGGCTGATCTGGCGCGAACGGGCCAGGCCGAGCAAGTCCGCCAGTCGCCCGAGCGAGGGGATCGCCGTCCGTATCGCCTCGCCGGCCGCATGGAGAGCGCCGACGTAACCGATGGCAAGGTCGCGCGCTGTCGTCACGTGCGGGCCTCTCGCACCCGAAGCCTGGTCCATACTGTGCCCCCCTGTCGCGTTGTCGGGTCTCATCGTTCTACCCGGGCCTCTACCCGGGCCTCCACTCGTGCCTCAGCTCGGGCCTCCGCCTTCGCCGTCAGACCGCAGTCTCCAGAACCAGTTGGCCGTCGCCGCCGAACGGCCGGACCTGGGCGCGGTCATGAGAGGAAGGCTTCGGCGACGGTGAGGCCGGCGAAGGCGGCGCCGAGTCCCGCGGTGACGGAGGCGGCCACGTTGGCCGCGGCGAAGAACCTCGCGCCGGACTCGGCCAGGCGCAGCGTCTCGTAGGAGAAGGCCGAGTACGTCGTCAGCGCACCGCACAGGCCCGTTCCCAGGAGCAGTTGCACGGCGTGGGAGGCCGTACCGGACAGGGCGGCGCCGGTGAGGAAGCCGAGAATCAGGGAGCCCCCGACGTTGACGGTGAAGGTGCCCCAGGGGAAGACGGTGTCGTGGCGGGCCTGGACGGCGCGGTCGGTCAGGTAGCGCAGGAGCGCGCCGACGGCACCTCCCACGGCCACGAGGAGGAAGTCCTTCACCGCTGCTCTGTCCAGGCGTCTTCGTAGTGGACGGTCTGGACGGCCTCCAGGGTGATCAGCCCTTCGATGCCGAGTTCCTCCAGTTGGGGGAGGAACTCCTGGATGCGTTCGTCGGTGTCCACGATCACCACGGTGACCGGGAGGTCGTCCGCCAGGGACAGCAGGCGGGTGGTGTGGACGATCTGCCGGCTGCCGAAGCCCTCCACGCCGTGGAAGATCGAGGCGCCGCTCAGTCCGGCGCGGTGAGCCCGGTGGACGATCTCGCTGCAGACCGGCTTGTGGTGCCAGGTGTCGGTGTCGTCGACCAGGACGGTCAGGCGTACTGCCGGGGAGATGCGGAAGGTCATGACTCGCTCCGATTCGCCAGGAGGCGGCGTGTGCTGAACGCGCCGACGCCCACCGCGGCCATCGCCATGACGACGGTGGCCGCCATATAGGCGAGCGCTGTGGTGGCGTGGCGGCCGTCGAGGAGGTGTTCGACGTCGACGCAGTAGGTGGAGAAGGTGGTGAACCCGCCGAGCACGCCGGTTTTGAAGAACGGGCGCAGCAGACGGTGGGCCGTGAAGACCTCGGTGACCGTGACGAGGAAGACGCCGATCAGCAGGCAGCCGCCGGCGTTCACCGTCAGCGTCGTCCAGAAGGCGCCGGCGGGGGTGGGCCACAGCCGTACGGCCTCGAAGCAGGCCGCCGCACCGATGGCGCCGCCGGTCGCGATGGCGGCGAGGACCGTGCCGGTGCTGTCGCGCGAACGGGGCGGTTGCCGGTGTCGGCCGGTATGCGTCCGAGCGGCAGTGCCGCTGGCACCGCCCCCGCTGCCGCTGCCGCTGCCGGTGCCTTCGGGGGTGACGGCCGGGGCGACCGGCTCGGCCTGCCGCGAATCGTGGGAACGCATAGCTCTCCCTACACGTGGTCGCCGCCCGCGGGTGCGGACAGGACGGGTCACGAGTAGGGACCGTTGGCGGTCGGTGCCGCGGTTCGGGTACGGCGGGCCTCACCGCCGCGCAGCGGCCCGAAGGATGCTGCTTCTCCCAGCCTACCGGCGGCAGCCCGTACGCACGCTCCGCACGGCCCGACGGGCATGCCCTCACTGCTGCCCGTCGTGCACCTCGCGCGGACACGCGTCGTCCACCGGACGCCCGGCCCTCGTGACGGCGCGGAGCCGGTCGTCCCCGGTCCAGCCGTTCGCCAGGTGCGACTGCAGCCGCAGGTGCCGGAACTCGAAGCACGCCCCGGACCGCCGCAGCACCCCGCGCCGGTGCGCGTCCTCCAGGAACGTCATCAGCCGCCACGGCAGCCGCCCGGTCACCGCCAGCCAGATCCGTGCCACCGTGAAGCGTCCCCAGGCGCTCAGCGCGAGCGCCGCCGCGCCGAGCGGCAGCCACAGCTGGGTGCCCACGTGCGACAGCCCGCCCCAGTCGCCCGGCAGCGTCATCACCGGCACGCAGACGAGCGCGACGAGCAGCGCGACGACACCTCCGCGGGTGAAGGACGCCGTCCGGTCGGTGCGCAGCGAGGAGCCGGGCCCGGTCGCCCGCATGAGGTCCGACGGCACGCTGAGCGCCCGGTACACGCCGCACACGCACCCGCCCACCAGACCGATCAGTACCCCGCCGGCCGCGAACGGCGGCAGACAGCGCGTCAGCAGACCCACCGCCGGCCCCTGGGTGAGCCAGCCGCGGGCCTGCTTCGGCAACTCGGAGCGCAGGTTCGCCGCGTACGCCACCGTCCCCGGGGCCCGTTCCGCCGCCGGGCCACCGGCCAGGGCGAGACGGACGACCACCACCCCCTCCCGCGCCTCGAACACCGTGCGCCGGGACGTGAAGGGGCGGCACTTACGGCCGTGCAGCAGCGGGATCGTGCAGTCCGGGGGCTCGCCCCGGCCGGGGTAGGCGATCGGCCGCGCCCCGTCACCGGGGATCAGCAGCATGCCCCGCAGCGGTCGCGTGGTGGCCGCCGTCCGCACCCCGTGCCGTACCGCGAACCGCCAGTCGTCGATCCGCCGCCCGTCGAGTTCGGCGGGGGACCCGGACTTGAGCTCGGTCACCGCGACCGCGGTGACGCCCGCGGCCGTGCAGGCCGTCACCCCGATCAGCAGCGCGGCGGCGGTGCCCCGCACCACGCCCGCGGCGAACCGGCGGACCACACGCCCGACCCGCGGCGGATGCGCCCCGTCCTGCCCGGCCTGGTGGGTACCGCTCACCAGTAACGCCGTACCCACCCCCATGCACGTGGTGCCGATCAGCGCCGTCCAGGGATCGCGCGACCGGCCGAACAGCACCGTGCCCGCCGCGCACGCCCCGCCCAGCAGCAGCACCCCGCCGAGGACCCGGGCCACCGCCCGGCCCGCCGCACCGTTCCAGGGCAGGCTGAGCGGCACCGGTCGGCGGGGCAGTCCGGCGATGCCGAAGAACAGGGTGAACAGCAAGGAGAACAGGCAGCCGCCGAGCAGGTCGGGCACCCAGCCGTCGGTCACCGTGCCGTAGCGGAAACCGAACCGCAGATCGTCGGTGTAGGCGAAGGCCGCCCACAGCAACGCGCTCACCGCCGCGGTGAGCAGCGTCTGGCGCAGGACGAACCGCCGGCCCGGCAGGTCCCCGTCCGTCGGCAGCAGGCACGACGCTCCGAACGCGAAGCCCAGGGTCTGTCCGAACAGCGTCGCGCACACCGACATGACGTCCTCCGCCCCCGCCGTACCGCCCGCCACACGCGCCGCCATGACGGGCAGTACGAGCGCGGACAGTACGACGAGCGCGAGCAGCCCCGGGGCGTACACCCGCAGGACGCGCGGCAGCAGTGACTCCAGTTCCCACCAGGCCAGCCGCCCCGTGTCGCGCCGCTGCAGCGCCCGCGCCAGCACGGTCAGGCGCCGTACCGCGTCGCCGGTCGCCCGCGGCCCCGAGTCGGCGAACGCGGCGGGCACGAACGCCCCGAGCAGATGCTCCTCGACGGCGGCCACCGTGGGGAAGCGCTTCGTGTCCAGCAGCTCCGAGGGGTTGCCGGAGGTGTCGCCGTAGACCGCGCGGGCCAGCGCCACCATCAGGGGAGTCGTCAGGGCCCGCGCCGGCGCGGACTGCGGGCGCCGGTCCAGTTCCCGCAGCACCGGCGTCCACACGGTCACCCGCTGTCCGTCCGCCGTGTGCAGGGGGCGGGACGTGCGCTCCAGGTGCGCCGCGGCCTGCGCGAGGTCCAGGGGTCTGAGCTCGACCACCTCGGCGGCGGTGAGTACGTCGCCCTCGGTGACCGCCGCCGCCCACGCCTCGGCACGGCTGGTGAGCAGCAGCGGCAGGTCGTCGTCGAGTTCGGCGTTGACGCGTCGTACGGCCTCCCCGTAGGCGGGGCGCGGCAGTTCGTCGAAGCCGTCGAGGACGGGCAGGACGAGGCCCGCGTCCAGCAGGGCGCGGGCGAGGGTGCGCCGCCCGTCGGCCGCCGCGGCGAGCGGCGGGTAGTCGTCGGCGAGCCGGACCGCTAGCCAGTCGCGCAGCCCGGTGCGCCGCGGATCCCAGCCGGCGAGCGGGACGATCACCGGGACCGGCCCGCCGGGAGGCCGCGCGGCCAGTCTGCCGAGGACGAACCGCATGGCCAGCACGCTCTTCCCGGACCCCGGCCCGCCGAGCACCACCAGACGCCGGCCGGGCAGCGTCGCGAACGATCCGGTGAAGTCCTCCGCCTCGGCGTCCCGCGGCGCGGGCAGCGGCTGGGCCCGCCGGATGTTCTCCGGGTGATCCGCCAGCCGCCGGTCCGCCGGAGCCCAGCGCACCTCGATCGGCATCGGGTCCTGCAACCGCCGCAGCCGGGCCTCCGCCGCCCACTGGTCGCGCACGGCCTCGGCCAGGGCGTCGGCGGCCCGCCTCCGGTCCTCGGCCGCCGACCGGGGCGGCGGGTCGCCGTCGCCGCGCAGGATGTCGGCCACCAGCGCGACGATGGACACGAACGCGCCGATCGCCGAGATCAGGACGCCCGCGACCGCCGCGTTCCACCAGTAGAACTGAAGGACACCCGCGAGCGCCGCGAGCGCGACCCCGCACGCGGCGAACCCCAGCCGCCGCCGCGCCCGCGCCCTGTGCCATCCGCCTCGCATATGACCGCTCCCCGCGCCGGACTCCGGTGCCCTGCCAACTGTGTCGGAATCATCCGTTTTAGCCGTCGAACAGCCGAACAACGGGCTTTTCGAAACACGTGTGAGGGAGCGCGCGGAGTTGTTCGGGGGGCGGGTAAGAGTGCGAAGCGCGCGCCGGGCACACGCCGACAGCATCAGCGGTCGGCATATGTGACAAGCGCGCGGAGCCGGGTGCGGGTCCTTGCGGACGTGTTCGGGGGCGGGCGGCCCTGTGGCGGGCGCCAACGTGCTCGCACGCGCCCCCCATTGCGCGCCTCGCGCGCTCCTGCGGACGCTCGACAGGCCTGCCACGATCGACGCGGGCGGGTTCGGCCTCCGCCGTGACGGCCGGCTGCGGGCGGGCCTTGCGGCGAGGGGCGCGACGACGGCTGTGGGCGGGTCTTGTGCGGCGCGAGGGGTGCGAGCACAGCGGTCACGGCTGCCACGGCGGCTGCGACAAGGGCTGCGACAAGGGCTGTGGCGACGACTGCGGCAGGGGCTGTGACGGTGGCCGTGACGGCGGCTGCGACACGGGCTGCGACAAGGACTGTGACGGTGGCCGTGACGGCGGCTGCGACACGGGCTGTGACGAGGGGGGACGCATGGCGCGACGATGGCTCGTGACGGGGTGTTCTACGGGATTGGGGCGGGCGCTGGCGGCTGCCGCCGCCGAGGCCGGTGACCTGGTGGTCGCGACGGCCCGGCGGCCCGCCGTCCTGGAGGATCTGGCGGCGCGGTTCCCGGACCGGGTGACGACGACGGCCCTCGACGTGTGCGATCCCGGGCAGTGCGAAGCCGCCGTGGCTCATGCGGTCGACCGGTTCGGCGGGGTGGACGTGCTGGTGAACAACGCCGGAGCAGGCCTGTTCGGAGCCGTGGAGGAGGTGACCGACGACGAACTGCGCGCCCAGTTGGAGATCCTCACGGTGGCTCCGTGGCGCCTTGTCCGGCTGGTGCTCCCGCTGATGCGCCGTCAGGGCCACGGCCACATCGTCAACGTGTCCTCCCTCGCCGGACGTACGGGGTTCCCGGGCCTCGGCGCGTACGTGGCGGGCAAGTACGCGCTGGAGGGCATGAGTCAGGTGCTTGCGGTGGAGGCCGAGCCGTTCGGGATCCGCGTGAGCGTGGTCGAGCCCGGCGGCTTCGCCACCCGCTACGGCGCCGCCCTGGCCGAGGCCGCCACGCGCGTTGCCGCCTACGCGGAGATCACGCAGGACATGCGGGCGGGGCTGCGGGACATGGAGGACAACCCCGCGCTCGGCCGGCCCGAGACGTTCGCCACCCACGTCCTGCGGCTGGTCGCGGCCGACTCGGTACCGGTGCGGGTGCCGATCGGCGCCGACGCCTTCGCCTTCCTGGAGGTGGTCGAGGAGGCCGCCCGCGACGAACTGGCGAACGCCCGCACCTTCGTCATGGGCCCCGCCGCGGCGGCGGCCGGCACGGCGGAGGCCGCCGCCATGACGGAGGCGGCCACCGTGACGGTGGCGCCCACCACGACGGAGGCGGCCACCGTGACCGCGCCGGTCATCTAGGGGGTGTCGTTTGGGTCAGGTCGGATCAGGCCGCGGTGTCCGGTGCGGTGCCTCGCAAGGCGGAGGATCTGCCGCGTACTGGACGTACTCGGCTGATCCGACAACGCGGCGAGGTGCCGGGCGTCGCGGACCCGAGCTGATCCAAACGACACCCCCTAGGGGGCGGCGGCCGCCGCGCACGCCGTGTTCAGCGCAGCAAGTGCCGCAGGACCGCGCTGTGGGCGGCCCGTACGGCGCGGCGGGAGTCGTCGGTGTGGTCGGCGACGTCGAAGCCGTGGTGGCCGTCCGGGACGTCGATGGTCTCGATCCGGATGCCGGCGGTGCCGGCGGCGGCCAGGAACTCCGCCACGGTGGCCGCGATCGGCGCGTGTTCCAGGCCCGCCCGGGTGAGGACGACCGGCAGCTCGCCGGCGGTCCGGACCGCGTCGACGGGACGGAACCGCGCGTCCACGGTGTTCCAGCCGGGAAGCGGCGCCAGGACCGGATAGCTCGCGGCGACACAGCGAAGCCACGGCGGTGGCGCGGCGAGCCAGTCGGCGGCGAGCAGCCCGCCGCCGGAGAAGAACCACAGGGCGACACGGTCGGCGTCCACCCGGGGGTCGGCGCGGACGAGTGCGACGGCGGCGGCGACGTCCTCGGCGGCCCGCGCGTAGGCGGTGAGGTCGTGCAGGCCGTGGTCGACGGTCACTCCCACCGCCCCCCGGCTCGCCGCGTACCTGGCGTGGCCCGTGTAGTGCGGCCAGTCCCGGGGAGTGGGGCGCGTCCCGGCGGGGACCGGACCGCCGTGGACGAACACGACGGCGGGCCTCGGCCCGTCCGCGTCCGGCAGGAACAGGTCGACCGCGCCCGTCCGTTCACGCGGACACTCCGGGGGCGCCAGCACGAACGGCTTCGCGGAGAAGGGCTGTTCGTCGCCGCTCACGGTGATCCGGTGTCCCTCGCCCGCTGCCGCGGCGAGCAGAACGGCCGCCAGTCGGTCCGGTACGGAGAGCATCGGCCAGTGTCCGGTGGGGAGTTCGAAGAAGGTGACCCGGGGGTCGGCCAGCGCCCGGAAACGCGGCGGACCGGACCGTACGAGGGCCTCGGCCATGGCGATGGTCATCCCGGACGCGGTGCAGAACACCCCGGTGGTCGCCGCCGCGCCCGCCGCCCCGGTCAGCCGCAGCGGCTGGACGAGGGTGCCGGACGGCTGCGGCGCGGCGTTCCGGTCCAGCAGATCCAGAGCCCGCGCCGACAGCCCGGCGGTGCTGCCCCAGCGCTCCCACTCGCCGGACTTCGGCGCGGGAACCCGCCCGCCGTATTCGGCCGGGCCGTCCGGACGCAGCATCCGTTCACGGACCTCCTGGTCCGGGACGAGCGCCAGGGCGGCGTCACCGTCCTGCGGCACACCGGCGTCGAGATGGACGATCCGGCCGATCCGCTCCGGGCGGCGGTCGGCCGCGCCCAGCACGGGGTGGATGGCGTAGTCGTGGCCGACCAGCACCAGATCCGGTGCGTCGAGGTGGTCGATCAGCTGCACCACGTCCTCGATGTGCGTCTCCAGATCGGTGTCCGGCCCCGCCAGATGGCGCCGCTCCCCGAGCCCCGTGAGGGTCAGCGGACAGGCCTGGGCCCCTGCCTCGCGCAGCCGTCCGGCGGTCTCCCGCCAGACCCAGCCACCAGTGAAGGGGCCAGAAACCAGTACGAACGTCGTCATGTTCGCCTCCTCGCGTGGATCGGGTCCGCGCGGCCGGTCCTAATGGTGGTCCGCGCTCGCGGGTACGGTAGGAACTCCCCCTGAGGGAGGTTCAAGTCATGTCCCCTGAGGGGCTGTTGACCATCGGCGAGCTGGCCGAACGCGCGGGCGTCACCGTGAAGACCGTCCGCTTCTACTCCGACCGCGGACTGCTGCCCGCGACCACCCGCAGTTCCGGCGGCCACCGGCGGTACGGGCCCGAGGCGTTGGACAGGCTGCGGCTGATTCGTTCGCTCCGCGCCCTCGACCTGCCCGTGCCGGAGGTGGGCCGGGTACTCGACCAGGGCGACGGGCTGACGGGGGCCCTGGAGGACGCCGTCGACGGCCAGTTGCGCGCGCTTGGCTCCCAACTGACCGCTCTGCGCTGGCGTGAGGCCGCCCTGCGGCTGATCCGGGACTGCCCCGCCGAGGACCGCGCCGACCGGCTCCGGCTGGTCGGCGCGGTGTCCACCCCGCCCAGTACGGCGGCACTGGCGCGCTTCTGGCGCGGGGCGCTCCCCGTCCGGCTGTCGCCCCGGCTCGTCTCCTCGATTCTGGACTACGCGGTCCCGCGGCCGCCGGCCGATCCGACGCCGGCCCAGGTGCTGACCTTCGCCCGGCTGCACGCCATCGCCACCGCGCCCTGCCCGGCCGGCGACCCCCGCCGGGCGGCGGGCAACCGGACCGACGTCGTCCGCCACCCCGACGTGCTGTACGACGGCCTCTTCGACGCGTACACCCTGGCCGCCGCCGGCCTGAAGGCCGACCGGACACCGGAGCGGGGACAGGCGCTCGACTGCTTCGTCGCGGCCCACGCGGACGCGCGCGGCCTGCCGGACAGTCCCGGCTTCCGCCGCAGGCTCAGCGGCATGCTGGCACGGGGTACCGATCCGCTGATCGACCGCTACTGGGAGCTGACCGGTGAGCTGACCTCCTCACCGGAACCTACCCTCGGAGCCGTGCACGCGTGGCTGCGGTCCGCACTGCACACCGATGTCACCACGAGGGCGGGCTGACGAGGGCGGGCCGACGGGGGTACGGCGGTCGACCGAGGCGGCGGTCGCGGCGGTCGGCCGGGTGCGGCGGCGGACCGGCCTCGGCGCCCGCCCGGGCGCGGTGACGGGCTCCGGGGCGATGCCCGGCCACCAGCCCCACGGTTGCCGCTCGCCGCTCGCCGCTCGTCGGCCTTCGGCCGACGGCCCAAGCAGGGCGCCCACGGTCCAAGCGGACGCCCAAGGCCCGCGCGGGTCACCCCACGGACCGGTCAGGTCACCCGTGTCAGGACTGGTGCGGATTCGGCTTCAGCACCGCGAAGATCGCACCGCCCGGGTCCGCCAGCCACGCCACGCGGCCGCCGTCGGGCACGTCGGTGGCCGGGAGCAGTACCGTGCCCCCCTCGCTCCGTGCCGTCGTCACGGCGGCGTTCACGTCCATGACGGCGAAATAGGGGACCCAGCGCGCCTCGTGGCGGGGGTCCTGGAGCGCGGCCACGCCTCCGAAGGAGGTGTCCTGTTTCTCGTCCTCGGTCCGGGAGCTGAGCACCTCGTAGGTCATGTCGGTGTCCTTCATCTCCTCGGAGCGCCAGCCGAACAGCCCCTCGTAGAAGCGGATCGCCGCGACCGGGTCGGCGACGTACAGCTCGATCCAGACCAGCGCGTCGTTGTCGGAGACCCTCTCCAGGCCCGCCGCGGACTGCAGGACGGCGAAGTGGGCGCCCTGCGGATCGGTGCACTGGGCCATCCGGCCCTCACCCACGTTCTGCGGCCCGCAGCGCACACGGCCGCCGCCGGCGGTCACCTCACGGACGGTGGCCTCGATGTCGTCGGTACGGAAATACGTCATCCACGCCGGCCGGGCCCCTTCCTCGGTGAGCGGTCCGAGGCCGGCTGCCGTCCTGCCGTCCTTGCGGAAGAAGCCGTAACCGCCCGCCTCCGGGCCCGCGGACACGAACTCCCAGCCGAAGACGGCGCCGTAGAAGGCGACGGCCGCCGCGGTGTCCGGACTGCCGAGATCGATCCAGAAGGGTGATCCGGTGGGGAAGTCGGTGCCGAGCATGGGGGGTGCCTCCTGCGAGTCCGGTACACGGACCCGTCACTATGCCGACCACCGGGGCCGCCGCTCGGCACACCGCCCCGCCCGGCCCGCCCCTTTCACCCTGGGTGGGTACGGCATCCGCGCCTCAGGGGGATGTACGTCGCCTCAGGAGGATGTGCGTTCGCCCGTCAGGATTGCGGGCACAGGACGAAGTCGTCGTACGCCCGCCGGGTGAGGTCGTCGCCCAGCTCGGTGAGTGCCGCGCGGATACGGCGCAGATGGTCCGGGGTGAGCTGGAGCGGGGGCTCGTCGGGCTGGTAGGTGGTGCGGACCGGGTAGTCGACGCCCGGCTCCGTCGTCATCTCGATGTGGCAGCCGAGCACATGGGTGACCGGGCGCCGGCCGGCGAACTCGATCAGGCGGTCGATGCTGCGGGTGAAGGCCGGGACGTCCTGGATGTAGAGGCGGCCCGGATAGACGCTGTCGCCGGTGAGCAGGAAGCCCGTGGCGGGGTCGTAGTAGGTGACGGCCGCCTCGTGGTGGCCCGGGGTCGCCAGACACTCCAGCACCCGGCCGCCCAGGTCGACGCGGGCGACGGCGTCCGGGTCCGTGTCGAAGCCGAAGTACGGCCACGCCGTGCCGAGGTCGGCCCCCACCACCGTGGTGTCCGGCCGCCCCGTGAACTGGCCGTCGCCCGCCACATGGTCGCCGTGCCCGTGTGTGTGCAGCACGAGCAGCTCGTAGCCGTCCCGGGGGTGCCGGGCGAGCCGGGCGGCGATCAGCTCGTCGACCACGCGGCGCAGCGGGAAGAACTCGGCGGACTCCGTGGCGCCGGTGTCGATCAGCACCGCACGGTCCTCGCCGCACAGCAGGAACAGGAACGGCGCCTCGTAGTGCACCGCCATGTTCTGCCGCAGGACGTACGTGTCCTCGTCGTGGGCGTGGACCTGGATGTCCGGATCGGTGTTGTGCTTGGCCGACGGTGAGCCGTGGATCCAGGAGACGTCCAGCGGGCGCCCGCGGGGAGTCCCGTCCGCGCCAGGGGAGTCGGTCAGGTCGGCGCCGGCGTCCACGGCAACTCCTCGTCTCGCGGCCGGGGAAGCCGTACCCCAGCCCCCCGCCGGGACGCTACCACGCTGGTCAGCGGCCCTGCCCGGCAGCCGGGACGGTCAGTCGAACATGCCCGGGTCCGCGGGCGGAGTCTTGCCGGCGAGGACGTCCTTCAGCCGCTTCGCGCCCTGCTGGACCGCCGTCTTCGTACTGTCGTGGTCGACCTCGGAGGGCCCGCCGTTGGTGACGGTGATGCCCGAACCGCCGACCCGGACGACCGCCATGTCCAGGGCGAGCGTGACGGGCTCGCCGCCGGCGTTGCCCTGCACGGTCATGGTCAGACCCTGCCGGGCATCTCCCGCCTTCGGCAGCGACATGCTCACGACGTCCACCGTCCGCTGTTCACCGTCGGCGCCGTCGACGGTGAACCGGTCGCACTTCGCCGTGGCGTTCTCGACCCAGTCCAGGGACTTGTCCAGCGCCTTCTCGCCGTACTCGCCCACCTGGTACAGCAGCCTGGAGTCGCCCTCCGTGAAGCCGGTGAGCGCCGACGCGCCGGACGGGCGGCCCAGCACGGTCTCGTCGTACACGCTGTCGAGCAGCTTCTGGCAGTCCGCCGCGTCGGCCTTGCCGGTCAGGAACGCGGCGACGTCGACCTTGCCGGTCAGCAGCTTGTCGCGCCAGCTCGCCGCGTCGTCCACCTGCGTCCAGGCGTCCTCGATGTCCGCCTCGGTGATCAGCGCGGCCTTGGCGCCGTCCTTGGTCAGGCTGGGCGACGGCGACGGCGACGAGGCCGCCGCGGGCCGCTCCACCGCGGGCGTGGCCCGCGTGGACTCGTCGTCGCCCGCGCAGGCCGCGGTGACCAGCAGAGCCCCCGTCGCGAGGGCCGAGGCGAGAACACGTGCGGTTCGGGGCGGGCGGTTCATCGCGGCGGCCTCCTCGGAGCGCGGTACGTGCCTCCACGTCACCATCCGCCCCGACGCGCGACCAGCCACGCCGGTCCGTTCGGGTGAACACCCGTGTGGCACGCACCTGATGGCACGCACCTGGTGGCGGCCGGGGCGCCCGCGGGCGGGTTCCAGGCGTGGACACCCTCTTGACGCGGTACGGCGCCGGATCGACACTCCAGGGAGGGAACCCTAGTGAACAGGTAGGGAAACGATGCCGCGCCTGAAGACGGTCACCGGTCCAGCGGGCCGCACGCCGTTGCGCGCCCCCCTGCTCACCTCCCGCCTGCACATCGACCTGCTGCGCGTCTGCAGCGCCATCGGCGTCTCCGCCGGCTGAACCGGGCCCCTGCGGCCCCGCCCCCGGCGGCACCGCTCTCCACCCGCCGACGCCGCCTTCCGCTCGCCGACACCGCATTCCACCCGCCACCCGCCGCGCGCACGTCCGCATGCCGGCACGTCCGCGCGCTCTCGCCCCGGGGAGACGCATGTCTGTCGCACCGCCCGCCGCCGTCCCGTCCGTCCCCAGCGCCGCCGCCTTCCGGGGCCGGATCGGCCGGGATCCGCGCGGCGGCCACTACGCCGTCCCGCACCGCTACCGGCTCCATCTGTCGACCGCGTGTCCCGACGGCCTGCGCCTCGCCATCGGCCACAGCCTCCTGCGCCTCGACGACAGCTGTCCGGTCACCTTCCTGCCCGCCGTCCCGGACCGTCCCGACAGCGGCTACGCCGCACTGCGCCCGCTGTACGAGGCCGGAGCTCACCACTACACCGGACCCGCCTCGGCGCCCGTGCTCAGCGACGACTGGTCCGGACGCATCGTCAGCACCCACACCCCCGACATCCTGCGCGACCTCGACCGCTTCGCCCCGGACGGCCGCGCCCACCTTTACCCCCGTGGCTGGGAGTCCACCATCGATGCCGTCGAACGGCTCTGCGCCGAGGGCATCGAGGAGGCCGCCCAGCGCGCGGGACGCGCCGGAGCGCATCCTGGCGAACGGGCCGCCGCGCTCGACGTGCTGCTCGACACCCTCGGCCGGCTGGAGCGGTCGCTGGCGGGGGAGGAGTACCTGGTCGACGGCCGGCCCACCGCCGCCGACGTCGAACTGTGGGTCTCCCTGGTGCAGCTCGACACCGTGCACCGCTACCACCTCGACGCCTCCGCCGTCCATCGCGTCGCCGGCCATCCCGCGCTGTGGTCGTACGCCCGGCGCCTGGCCGCCCACCCCGCCTTCGGTACGCATCTCGACCTGGACGGCATCGCCCGGCGTCACCACGGCCACTGCCAGGGCCTCGAAGCTGCCGGAGCCGCCGTGCAGATCCTGGACTGGGCCGGACACGCGGCGGAGATCCCCGGCCCCGCGCGCAGGCGGGAGCCGTCCTCGCGCGTCCGTTTCCCGCACGGCAGCTGACGCTCCGGCGCGGCCGCCGGCCTTCCGGCGGCCCGCCTTCCGGCGGCCGGCCGCCGCACAGGAATCCGGTCACCGCACGGAATCGGGTCACCCGCACCGGAATCCGGTCACCCGGCCCGGGAGCACGCTGCGGGACCGGGACCGGGACCGGGAACGGGAACGGGAACGGACCACGGGCCCGGGAAGAGACGAACTGCGGGCCCGGGAAGAGACGAACGGACCGCGGGGCAGGGAGCATTCGCCTCAGCCGGGAATACCCGCCGCGACCGGGAACACCCGGCGGGGCCCGGACGTTGGGACAGACGACGAGACGCGCGAGGCGCCGCTCACGCGGCCCGCATCGCGCCGGCGGAAGGGGGTGACGGACATGACGCAGGACCTCGCGCACGCGCCGTGCCCCCGCCTGCTGAAGACCGCCCGCTCCGTCGTGCTGCACTCCCGGCCCCACATAGATCTCCAGCGCGTGGCCGGCGCGCTCTGTCGCCTCTGACCGGTCATCCCGGCCCGCCCCGGGCCGCGGATCCACTCGCCCCGCAGCGCCCGTTCCGCCCAGCGGCAGCCCCGCCGTGCCCGGACACCGTCCGCGCCCGGCGCCGCTGTGCCCGCCACCGCCGTGCCCCGCCGTCCGCGCGGGGCGACGCGCCCTCGTCCGGACATCCAGGAAGGCGTCACCCGTGCCCCCTGCTTCCCCTACCCCCTCCACTTCCCCTACCCCCTCCACTTCCCCCGCCCCCTCCACTTCCCCCGCCCCCTCCGCATCCCCCGCCCCCTCCGTATCCCCCGCCACCCCCGGTTCCTCCGCCTCCGCCCCTTCCTCCGCCCCTTCCTCCGCGCTCCTCCACCTCGCCGTCGCCCTGGAAGGCACCGGCTGGCACCCCGCCTCCTGGCGTGAGCCGGTCGCCCGGCCCCGGGAGCTGTTCACCGCCGGGTACTGGGCCGCACTGGTCGCCGAGGCCGAGGCCGGTCTGCTCGACTTCGTCACCATCGAGGACGAACTGGCCCCGCAGTCCACGCGTTTCCTGGAGCCCGACGCACGCACCGACCAGGTGCGCGGCCGGCTCGACGCGGTCCTCGTCGCCGCCCGCGTCGCACCGCTCACCCGGCACATAGGCCTGGTCCCGACCGTGGTGGCCACCCACACCGAGCCGTTCCACATCTCCAAGGCCATCGCGACCCTCGACTACGTCAGCTCCGGCCGCGCGGGCCTGCGAGTGCGGATCAGCGCCCGGCCGGACGAGGCAGCGCACTTCGGCCGCCGCACCATCCCCCGCATCGACGCCTACGACAGTCCGGCCGCCCAGGAGGTGGTGACCGATCTGTTCGACGAGGCCGCCGACCACGTGGAGGTGGTCCGCAGGCTCTGGGACAGCTGGGAGGACGACGCCGAGATCAGGGACGCGGCCACCGGCCGCTTCGTCGACCGGGACAAGCTGCACTACATCGACTTCGAGGGCCGCTTCTTCAGCGTCAAGGGACCCTCGATCACACCGCGCCCGCCGCAGGGCCAGCCGGTGGTGACCGCGCTCGCCCACCAGACGGTGCCGTACCGGCTGGTGGCCCGCCAGGCCGACGTCGGCTACGTCACCCCGCACGACACCGCGCAGGCCCGCGCGATCGTCTCCGAGATCCGTGCCGAGCAGGACGCGGCGGGCCGCGCCGAAGAACCCCTGCACGTCTTCGGCGACCTCGTCGTCTTCCTCGACGACACGGCCGCGGCGGCGGAGGCCCGCAGGGGGCGCCTCGACGCCCTCGCGGGCGAGCCATACGCCGGTGACGCCCGCGTCTTCACCGGCACCGCCACCCAACTCGCCGACCTGTTGGAGGAGTTCGCGGAGGCGGGGCTCACCGGTTTCCGGCTGCGACCCGCCGTCGCCGGCCACGACCTGCCCCGCGTCAGCCGGGACCTGGTACCCGAACTGCAGCGCCGGGGCCGCTTCCGTACCGCCTACGAAGCGGGCACCCTGCGTGGCCTCCTCGGGCTCGCCCGCCCCGCCAACCGTCACGCCCCCGGGCGCTCGGCTTCGCCCGTGCCCGCGGCGACCCCCGTCGCCTGAGCAGCCGGAGAGGAACGTACGTCATGAGCAAGCCCAAGAAGCAGATCCATCTCGCCGCGCATTTCCCCGGGGTCAACAACACCACCGTGTGGAGCGACCCGGCGGCCGGCAGCCATATCGAGTTCAGCTCCTTCGCGCACTTCGCCCGGACCGCCGAACGCGCCAAGTTCGACTTCCTGTTCCTCGCCGAGGGCCTGCGGCTGCGCGAACAGGGCGGCGAGATATACGACCTGGACGTCGTCGGCCGCCCCGACACCTTCACCGTCCTCACCGCGCTGGCCGCCGTCACCGAACACCTCGGCCTGACCGGCACCATCAACTCCACCTTCAACGAGCCGTACGAGGTGGCCCGCCAGTTCGCCTCCCTGGACCACCTCTCCGGCGGCCGCGCCGCCTGGAACGTGGTCACCTCCTGGGACGCCTTCACCGGCGAGAACTTCCGCCGCGGCGGCTTCCTGCCGCAGGAGGAGCGCTACTCCCGCGCCCGGGAGTTCCTGGCCACCGCGAACGAACTCTTCGACTCCTGGCGCGGCGACGAGATCCTCGCCGACCAGGCGACCGGCACCTTCCTCGCGGACGCCGAGGCGGGCGCCTTCGCGCACCGAGGACAGCACTTCGACATCCACGGCCGCTTCAACGTCCCCCGCTCCCCCCAGGGCCGCCCGGTCGTCTTCCAGGCCGGCGACTCCGACGAGGGCCGCGAGTTCGCCGCCGCCGACGCCGACGCGATCTTCAGCCGGTACGCCACCCTCGACGAGGGCAAGGCCTTCTACGCGGACGTCAAGGGCCGGCTCGCCCGGTACGGCCGCCGGCCCGACCAGCTCCTCATCCTGCCCGCCGCCACCTTCGTCCTCGGCGACACCGACGACGAGGCCGCCGAGCTGGCCGGCGAGGTGCGGCGGCAGCAGGTCAGCGGAGCCACCGCCCTCAAGCACCTGGAGTTCGTCTGGAACCGCGACCTGTCGGCGTACGATCCGGAGGGCCCGCTGCCCGACGTCGACCCGGTGGTCGCCGAGGAGCACATCTCACGCGGGCGCGCCCAGGTGCGGATGTACCGCGACCCCGTCGCCATCGCCCGCGAATGGCGCGAGCTGGCCGAGGCCAACAAGTGGTCCATCCGCGACCTGGTCATCAACACCGGCAACCGGCAGACCTTCGTGGGCTCCCCGGCCACCGTCGCCCGCACCATCGACGCGTTCGTGCAGGCGGACGCCGCCGACGGCTTCATCCTCGTCCCGCACATCACGCCCGGCGGCCTCGACGTCTTCGCCGACCAGGTCGTCCCGATCCTCCAGGAGCAGGGCGTCTTCCGCGCCGACTACGAGGGCACCACCCTGCGCGATCATCTCGGTCTCGCCCACCCCGACGCGGACGCCGGCGCCGGGCGGCGGGGGCGGGGGCGGCTCGCCGAGGCCGCGGCCACGTGAATCCGCCGGGTCCCCTTCCGGTGACCGCGGGGCCGGTCCCGGCGCGCAGTGCGGTCGGGAGGGCCGCCACGTCCGCCCGGTTCTGAGGCCGGGGCACAAGGTACCCGCGGCACACCGGTGTGGCGGCGAAACGTCTCCCTCCCCCGAAGGAGGCGTTCCGCCGCCGTCCCCCGGTGCCGGACTGCGGTTCCGAGAGCAAGAATGCCGTCCAAGGGGAGGGCGGCACCTGAGTCGGGGGCTACTCAAGTCGCCCTGTATCAGAACTGAGTAGGCGCACTCCTGTTGATGTGACGACTTACGAACAGGACGCCAAGACGCTGGAACTGCCCTGGCCGTTCACCGGCCGGGAGGACGAACTGGAGCTGGTCCGCCGCTCGCTCACCGCTGGACGGCACGGCATCGTGGTGACCGGACCGGCGGGCTGCGGCAAGACCCGGCTGATCACCGAGGCGCTCCGGGGCACCGACCGCGCCCGGGTGACCGGCACCCCCGAGACCCGCGGACTGCCCTTCGCGGCCTTCGCCCACCTGCTGCCCGAAGCGGTCTCGCTGCACCGCGCGGTCCAGCTCCTGCGCGGCGTACGGCTTCTCGTCGTCGACGACGCCCATCTGCTCGACGAGGCCTCGGCCGCGCTCGTCCACCAGCTCGCCGCGCACGGCAGCACCCGGCTGGTCGTGGTGGCCGCGGACGGAGCTCCGGCGCCGGAGGCGGTGTCCCGGCTGTGGACCGGGGAGCTGCTGCCCCGCCTGCCGCTGGAGCCGCTGCCCCGCGAGGACACCGCCCAGCTCCTCGCCACCGCCGGCCTGGAACCCCTCACCGTGGCCCGCCTGCACCGGCTGTGCCGGGGCGATCTGCGGCTGCTGCGCGAACTGCTGGGCGCCCTGCGGGAGTCCGGGCGACTGCGCCGCGGCGCCGGCGGGGAGGAGTGGGCCTGGCGCGGTCCGGTCCCCGTCACCGCGACCGTACGGGGCCGTCTGTCCGCCGTGCTGGACCGGTCCGGACCCGGTGAACGCGAGACGCTCGACCGCCTCGCCTTCGCCGAGCCCCTGCCGGTCCCCCTGGACGATCTGGACCTGCGCGTGCTGGAGGAGCTGGAGACGGACGGGCTGATCCACGTCGACGACCGCGGCGGTGTCACCCTGGCCCACCCGCTGCACGGCCCCGTCCTGCGCGCCACCGCCGGACGGCTGCGGGCACACCGGCTGACGATGGCGCCGGACCGGTGCGGCCCCGCGCTGGAGGCCGAACGGACGGAGATCGTACGGCGCTGGGAGCTGGACCTGGTGACGGCCGTGCCGACCCCGGTGGGGGACTGGCTGCTGTCCGAGGAACTCCCGGTGCCCGCCCCCTACGCCGCCGTACGCGCGCGGTACGCCCGGCTGCGGGGCGAACTGCGGGAGGCGGCGGCCTGGGCGTGGGAGGGACTGCGGGGGGCACCGGGGGACACGGCCTGCGCGGCCGAATTCCGGCTCACATACGGGCAGTTGGGGGAGGGCGCCGGGGATGGCGGGGACGGCGGGGGCGGGGGCGGGGACGGGGTGTGGGCCGCGGCCGCCCGCGGCGACCTCGACGGCGCGGTTGCCGGCATCGCCGGGATCAGTGGGGACGCCGGGGGCACCAGCGGTGCCGGGGGCGCCGGGGACGACGTCTTCGCGCTCTACGACGCCGTGCGCCTCGGGTCGCCCGAGCGGGTCGCCGGACGGCTGCCGGCCCACGGGGTGTTCGCCCGGCACGCGCAGGCGCTCGTCCGGGCCGACGGACACGAGCTGGACCGGGTGGCCGAGGAGCTGGCGGAGCGCGGCTTCGTGCTCTTCGCGGCGGAGGCGTGCGCCCAGGCCGTGCGCGCCCACCGTGACCCGCGCGCCGCCCGGCTCTCCCGCACGCGCGCGGTCGCGCTGGCCCGGCGCTGCCAGGGAGCCCGTACCCCGGCCCTGTCCGGCCTCGTCCTCGGCGAACTGACCGCCCGCCAACGGCAGATCGTCACCCTCGCGGCTGCGGGCCTCAGCAACCGGCAGATCGCCGAACGCCTGACCCTGTCCGTCCGCACCGTCGGCAACCACCTGTACAGCGCCTACACCCGGCTCGGCGCCAGCGACCGGGGCGCGCTGCCCTGGCTGACGGATCCGGCGGAGGTGGAGGCGAGGTCGGCGTAGCGGACGCGCGGACTATCGGCCGAGTCGGCGCGAGCACGCCTCCCACGCCGTCGGCGACATCAGATCGCGCGCGCTGCGGAACAAGCGGTGCAGCGCGGGGCCGTAGCGGTCCGCCAGCTCGGCGTTGTGGGCGAACACGTCGAGTTCGTTAGCGGCCGTGATGTCGAGGAAGGCGCGCACGTCCGCGTCCGCGGGGACGTGCTCCCGGCCGGTGAAACGGTCACGGAAGACGACCGGCCGGGCGCCGTCGAAACGCGGGTACACGACCTCACGGTCACAGCTCGCGTAGAGGTGGACCAGCGCCTCCGCCCGCTCACCGATCAGCTCGGCCAGCGTGCCGCGCTCGGCGACGTCCAGGAGGGTCCGGTCGAACCCGTCCGTGCCGTATGCCGCGTGGCACAGCCCGGCGACCTGGACGGCAGGGTCGGCGCCCCACTCGTCCAGGACCCGTGCGACGCGGTTCAGGTGCTCCAGCAGTGTTCCCCCCGGGTGGGGCATCCCGGCCGCGCCTCGGACGCGCAGGAAGTACTGGATCCCGGGCGTCGACGCCGGACAACCGGGCCCGTCGTCCGCGGAGTTGTTCTCTGATGGGGCGAACGGTCGCATCAGACCTCCTCGTCGGCGCGGTGGCCGGCCGTGCCGGGTCGTATCAGGGTCGGGCCGGGCGGGGCTGTGCCGTGCCATGCCGTGCCGGGGCGGCGGCGTCGGTGTCGCGTCGCCGTTCAGGACGGCGGCCCAAGGCTAGCCGGTCATCGTTTCGCGCAGAGGGCTGATGACCGACAGCGGCAGGCGGGACTTCGCGGACACAGCCTTCCGATCCGCCGGACAGGTCACTTGCCTCGTGTCAGGGCCTTGACCTCCGGAGGCAGGCTGCCAGCGGGCTGGACGGCGAGGAGCATGACCTCGTCCGAGGTGTACCGCATCGCGATGGCGATACGTGGATCCAAGCCGTCGACGGTATAGGCCGTGGTCGGTTCGTGCCCTGCGGCATTGTCGTCGTGGCCCGGTGTGTCGTCGCAGGGCGGGAACTCGGCGGGGCCGAGTGCTTTGCCCACGGTGAAGTCGACGTTGGCCACCTGCGTATAGGTGCGTCCCCCGTACACGGCGGCGATCGCGCATGACCCTTCGGCCTCCCCGCCACCGCCCTGTGCTGAACAGGCGGTGGTCAGCGCGGCCACGACCATGACCATGCCCGAGTACAACGGCAGCCGCCGCGACCGCGTCGACATGTCGGCGTCGCGTCGGCGTGACATTCTGATTCGCATCAGTGGGCTCCTTCTGGAGCGTGCGCGCTCCGTCTCACCGGGTGCCGCGTAACCCATGGGGCGTGCGGGCCCCGGGCGCGTCTCCCGATCAGTTCATGACCATGACGGAGCTCGGGGCGAACCGGTTCGTTCCGCTTTCGGTGACTCGCCCTTCTCACATGATCCGAACGAGAGGCCCTATGCCGCGCCGAACGCCGCGAACGCCCAGCCCGTCGCCTGGTGGACCGCGTCCCCGGGCTGGGCCGCCCGGGCGTCGCGCAGCGCCTCGGCCAGGGAGAGGCCCGCGTCCAGGCCCTTGTGCAGGGCGAGCATGAGCGGGACCACGGCCGCGTCGTTCACCGGCGCGCTGCTGGCCACCACCCCGGCCGTGCCCAGGGGGAGCAACGCGGTGACGAGGCCGAGGAGTTCGTCGGCGCCCACCGAGGCCAGGCGGGCGGTGTCGCAGCTGGAGAGGATGATGCGGTAGGGGCTTCGGGTGAGACGCTCGAAGTCGTGGACGATGAGGGGGCCGTCGGCCATCCGCAGGGCGGAGAACAGGGGGCTGTCGGCGCGGAAGGTGCCGTGCGCGGCGAGGTGGGCGAGGGCCGCGCCGTCCAGTTCCGCCAGGACGCGCGGGACCTGCGCGGCCTCGCCCTCCAGCACGGTCGCGCCGGCGTCCCGGGCGGCGAGACCGGGTACCTCCGCGCCGCCCGTCGCGAGACCGGGGCCGCGTACCAGGACGTGCCGGCCGCCCGGCGGGGGCTCGGTCTCGCGGGCGCGCAGCCAGCTGCCCGCCGACGGGGAGACGCTGAGCACCCGGTCGCGCAGCGCGGGCAGCAGGGCCCACGGCACCCGGTGCAGCGCGCCCGGCGGCACGATCACCACCGGCCCGGAGCCGAGGTGGGCGGCCGCCCCGGCCAGCAGCAGCTCCTCCAGGCGCCGCCCGGCCGCGGCGACCAGCGGCAGCCGGGCCTCGCCGCCCGGGTGCGCCAGCCGCCGCAGCCCGGCCTGGACGTGCTCCGCCTCGGCCACCGCCTCGTCGAGCGCCCCGCCCGCGAACCGCCGTACCCGGCCGTGGGCACAGAGCAGGACGTGCACCCGCCCGTTCACCACGGCGAGTTCGACCAGCCGCGTCCCGCCGAGCCGGTCGAGCAGGCGGCCGGTGTCGAAGCGGTCGCCGCCGCCCGGGACGTCGCCGCGTATGTGGTGGGTGCGGGAGCGGATCTCCCGCTCCAGCCGCCGCTGTTCGCGTTCCAGCGCCGGCATCGGGCGGCCCTCGCCGCGTGCCGCCTCCGCGCGCGCGGCGATCTCCCGGTAGGCGGTGAGGCTGCCGAGGAGGACCGGGTCGGCGGGCGGCCGGGCGGGCGGTGCGGACAGTACGGTCGCCCGCCAGCGCTCGCTCCACTCCAGCAGCCGCCGGGGGCTGCCCTGGGCGAGGCTCGCCTCCTGCGCCAGCGCGGCGAGTTCGGCGCCCTGCGCGGTGGCGCGGGCCCGCAGTTCGGAGGCGCCGAGGGTCATCCGGTGGTCGTCGAGGACGTCCAGGCCCCGCCGGCACGCCTGCAGCACCCCGCGCGCGGAACCCGCCGACCGGGCCCGCAAGGCCTGTGCCGCCCAGCCCGTCATACGGGCCTGCGGAGGTCCGCCGCGGCGGCTGCGCGCGGCCGCAGCCAGGTGCCGTTCCGCGTCCTGCGGACGGCCCAGTGCGAGCGCGACACGCCCGGCGAGCAGCGAGGCCTCGGAGGCGGCGGGTGAGCCGAAGGAGGCCAGCCGCTCCGCCACCGCCGCCGCGTCGGCGACCAGACGGCCCGAGCCGCGCCCGGCCGCCCCGCGCGCCTCGGTCAGCACGAGCCGGGCGTGCGCCTCCCACCACGTCCGCCGCTGCCCCGCGAACAGTCGTACGGCGTCGGCCGCGCGGGCGATTGCGGTGTGCGGGTCGCCGGCCGAACGGGCGGCCAGTGCCGCGGCGAGCAGCAGTTCGGCCTTGCGTGTCGACTGGCCGCCGATCCGGTCCAGTTGCGCGATGGCCGTGTCCGCCTCGGTCAGTGCCTCCGGGGCGAGTCCGGCCGCCATCAGCACCTCGCACCGCCGGATGGACAGCATGAACGTCGGCGTGGCCAGCTTGGCGTACCGCTCCTCCGCCTCGTCCAGCAGGCGCAGCGCCGCCGGGATGTCCCCGGAGCGGAACGCGGCCAGGCCCCGGCTCTCCACCGCGTCCGCCTTGTCGTGCTCCTGGCCCGTGGTCTCCCACAGCCGTTCGGCCGCCGTGAAGTCCGCGTCGGCGCGGTCCACGGCGCCCACCGCCAGATGCACCGTGGCCCGCAGGGTCAGCGCCCGCGCGGTCCAGATGTCGTCCCCTGCCTGGCGCAGCACGGGCAGCGCCCGGCGTACGTCCTCCAGCGACTCCCGGTGCCGGCCCAGCACCCACCACACATAGGCCCGCCGGTACAGCACCCGCGCCCGGGTGTGTCCCGTGCCCCGTGCCACCCCGCGCTCGAAGGACACCAGTCCCTGCCGGGTGCGCCCGGCGTGCACCAGCGCGACCCCCAGCGTCGCCAGCACATCGGCCTCCCGCTCGGCCGACTCGGCGCGCGCGGAGAGGTCCCGGGCCCGGCGCAGATGGTTCAGCGCGGTCCGCATGTCGCCGAAGTCGCGCTCCCAGATACCGAGTACCTGATGGGCGACCCCGGCGTGCAGTGGTGACGCGCCGGCGCGCAGGATCTGCTCGGCGCGTGCCCGGGCCTCGGCCGGATCGGCGAAGACCATCGGCAGCAGCTCGAGTACCGGCTCGCTTCCCGCTGTCACTCCTCGCATGGTAGCGGCCTGCGCAGACCCGTCACACGGGTTCTCCGCCGTCCCGTTCATCCACGTCCGCCGTACCCGTCATCCGTGTCCGCCGTGTCCGTTGTGCGCACCCGCCGTACCTGTCATCCGTGTCCGCCGTGTCCGTTGTGCGCACCCGCCGTACCTGTCATCCGCGTCCGCCGTACCGGTCGTGCGGGTGTGTCCGACGTGCCGGCCACGCCGCCGTACCCGTCCTTTCGCTGTACGCGTCCCGCCCGCGGGATGTATCAATCGGTCGTCCGGCGACTCTGAACTGTCGGACGACCGGTTCCGGGGGAGGACACAGCATGGCACCACAACGATTCCACGAGCAGTTCGACCACATCCAGCGCCAGATGCCCGGCATCCCCCTCGCCATGGGCCCCGAGGACGCGGGGGAGTTCCTCTACGAGAGGGGTGTCGTCCTCGCGCGCGACGGCGAGGAGGCCCGGCTGGTCGAGGACACTGTGCGCACCCACTTCACCGAGACCCAGGGCCTGGTCCCCGACCACGTGCGCCGCACGGGGCCGCAGGCCAACCGCACCGGCGTCACCCGCATCCGGGTCGGCGACCCGGCCCAGGGCGACGACGTCGTCCCGCACGCACTGCGCGCGCTGCGGGAGGCCGAGGGCCGGCAGGGCCGCTCACTGCTCAGCCGCAACCACGTCGTGCACATCGCGGTCAACGCCTGTCCCGGCGACGAGCCGGTGCCCGTGCCGCGCGGCGAGTCCCCCAATCCCGCCGCCGCCGAGGGCACTTACGACCCCGACACCGCCGTCGGCGTCCTCGTCATCGACACCGGCCTCGTCCGCGACCACGCCTCCTACCCCCTCCTCGCCCGCGCCACAGGCGATCTCCAGGCCGTCGAGACCGACGCCGACGGGGTGCTGCGGCAGTACGTCGGCCACGGCACGTTCATCGCCGGGATCGTCGCCGCCGTCGCACCCAACACCGACATCACCGTGCGCGGCACGCTCAACGACGCGGGCGCCGTCCTGGAGTCCGAGTTCGGCGCCAAGCTGTTCGAGGCGGTCGACCGGGGCGGCTGGCCCGACATCATCAGCCTCTCCGCGGGCACCTCCACCGGCGGCACCGGCGGACTCCTCGGGCTCGACGCGTTCATGCGCGAACTGCGCGCGCAGCGAACCCTCTTGGTGGCCGCCGCGGGCAACAACGCCGCCGAAAGCCCGTTCTGGCCCGCCGCCTACGGGTCACTGCCCGGATACGAGGACAGCGTGCTCTCGGTCGGCGCGCTGCGCGGCGACGGAGAGTCCGCCGCCTGCTTCAGCAACCACGGTCCATGGGTGGCGGTCCACGCCCCGGGCGAGCGCCTCACCAGCGCCCTCACCGGCTTCGGCGCACCCGTGCCGTACATCTACCAGCACTCCACCTACGACGCCTGCCGGTTCGGCTTCGACTACGCCTGTACGTGTCAGTACCCGCGCCACACCGGGGTGTTGAGCGAGGCACGGGAGAGCACCGCGGCCAAGCCGGACCAGGTGATGTTCGACGGCCTCGCCCAGTGGAGCGGCACCTCCTTCGCCACCCCGGTCGTCGCCGCGATGGTCGCCGCCCACATGACGGCGCACCAGGAGCGCGACCCGCGGGCGGCGCGCTCCCAACTGCTGCGGTCCGTCACGGAGTCCGCCGAGGTGCGCGGGGAGCGCGTACCGGCGCTCAGGCCGCCGACCTGGCGCGCTGTTCCCGTCGCGATCACGGCGCAGCCCGCATGAGGGCCGGAACCCTCCCCTCCACGGCGTACGATGACGTGCCGTACACGAGGGGTGGAGCCGTGGACCGAGCAGAGGTCGGCGCGCTGGTCAGGTCGGCCGTCGACGGTGACGGGGCGGCCTGGAAGGCGCTGGTGGAGGGACTGAGTCCGCTGGTGTGGTCGGTCGTGCGCGCGCACCGGCTCTCGGACGCCGACGGCCACGAGGTATACCAGACCGTGTGGTTCCGCTTCGCCCAGCATCTCGGCCGGCTCCGGGAACCCGACAAGGCGGGCGCCTGGCTGGCCAGCACCGCCCGGCACGAGTGTCTGAAGGTGCTCAAGGGGCTGACCCGGCTGACGCTGACGGACGATCCGCAGATCCTCGACCGGGCCAGCGAGGAACGGACACCGGAGCAGTCGCTGCTCGACTCCGAGGAGGCGGCGGACCGCGCCGAGCGGGTCCGCAGGCTGTGGCAGGAGTTCGAACAACTCGGCGACCGGTGCAGGCAGTTGCTGCGCGTGCTGATGGCCTCACCGCCGCCCAGCTATGGAGAGGTGTCGGCCGCGCTCGGTATCGCGGTCGGCAGCATCGGGCCCCTTCGCCAGCGCTGTCTGCGCCGGCTGAGGGCCCGCCTGGACGCACGAGGGGCGGCGTGAACGCGATGGACGAGAACGACTACCCCCGCGAGGAGTTCTCCGCGGAGGACTTCGGCGGATCCGGTCCGGAGGACGGCCTGCTGGAGGAGGAGTTGCGCCAGGCGGCCGCCGTGCTCGACCCCGTCCCCGCCGGACTGCTCCAACTGGCCCTGGACGCCTACGCGTTGCACGACCTCGACGCCCGGATCGCCGAGCTGACCTTCGACTCGCTCGTGGACGCGCTGCCGGTCAGGGGCGTGCCGCAGGCCCCGCGCATGCTGACCTTCCAGGCCGGTGAGCTGACCGTCGACGTGGAGGTGACCGGCGACGGACTGATCGGCCAGCTGCTGCCCCCGGGCTCGGCGCGCGTCGAGGTGCTGGGCGGTCCGCAGACGGTCCGGCCGGTCCCGGTCGACACCCTGGGCCGCTTCACGAGTGACGCGCCGCCCACCGGCCCGTTCGCCCTGCGGCTGCGCACCGGCGGGGACGTGATCGTCACGGAGTGGCTGCGAGCCTGACCCCACCCGTCGTACGCCAGGCCGCCGTACGACGGTCCGCCGTACGACAGCTGGTCGTACGGCCGGAGGCCTACGCGGCGTCCACGAGCGCGGCCAGGGCGGCGGCGAGCCGTTCAGCCCCGGGCCGGCCTGCCCGCCGGGCTCCGTCATGTACGTGTCCCGCCGGATCTCCACCATGAGCGCGCTCACCCGGCGGTCCCGTCCGTAGTACTCCAACGGCACGTAGGTGCCGCTGAACGGGCTGTCCAGTCCCGTCTCCCCGCACCCCGCGAACGCGGCCAGGGCCGCCTCGCCCAGCCGGGGCGGCGTGTGGAAGCCGTCCGTACCGAGGCAGACGGCGGGGCGCGGTCCCTCGCCGTGCAGCTCGTACGGCAGCGGTTCGGCGGGATAGGAGTGCACGTCGATCACGACGGCCCGCCCGGTCGCCGCGAGCCGCCCGGCCACCGCCTCGGCCATGGCGCGCGCGTACGGCCGGAAGTACCGCTCGACCAGCGGCCCGGGGTCGGTGCCGGCGGCCCGCAGTTCCCCCTTGTGCGTGGTCCGCGTGTACACCGCCCCCATCCCCACGGCGAGCATCTCCTCCCGCTCGTCCGGGAACCGTTCGGGGTCCACCACCAGCCGCGAGAGCCGGTTCACGAACCGCCACGGCCGCGCCCCCGCGAGCCCGGCGGCCACCTCCGCGATCCGCGCGGTGTGCGCGTCGGTGATGTGGTCCAGTTCCCGCGCGAGCGCGTCGTCGTCGAGCACGATCCCCTCGCGCACGTCGTCGGGTATCGCCCGCGACGAGTGCGGGACGTGCAGCAGCACGGGCGAGTCGGCGTCACCGGGCAGAAGGGCGAAGGAGGACGGCGACGGCGACAGGGACGTGGACGGGTACGAGACGGAGGAGGGCACGGACGAGGAAGCAGACGAGGAAGCGGACGAGGACGTGGGAGGGACGGACACGGGCGGCTCCAGGGTCTTGGTGCGGGACATCAAGACGATCAAGGTGTCACACGGCACCGACAACGGGGCCGCGACGGTCGTCGCGGGACGACATGACTCCGCCCCGGCCGGGGAAGTCCCGGCCGGGGCGGAGTCGGAGCCGCGCCGTGGTGCTACGCGCCGCGGGCGTCAGTTCACAGGGACGCCAGCGTCTCGTTCCACGTGGCCGACGGGCGCATGATCGCGTCCGCCTTGGCCTTCTCCGGCTGGTAGTAGCCGCCGATCTCGGCCGGGGAGCCCTGGACCGCGTTCAGCTCCTCGACGATCTTCTGCTCGCCCGCCGCGAGGGCCTCGGCGAGCGGCGCGAACGCCTTGGCCAAATCGGCGTCCTCGGTCTGCCCGGCCAGCTCCTGCGCCCAGTACAGGGACAGGTAGAAGTGGCTGCCGCGGTTGTCGATGCCGCCGACACGACGGGTCGGGGACTTGTCCTCGTTGAGGAAGGTCGCCGTGGCGCGGTCGAGGGCGTCGGCGAGGACCTTGGCACGGGTGTTGCCGGTGGCCGCCGCGAACTGCTCCAGGGAGGGCACGAGCGCGAAGAACTCGCCGAGCGAGTCCCAGCGCAGGTAGTTCTCCTTGACCAGCTGCTGGACGTGCTTCGGCGCGGAGCCGCCGGCGCCCGTCTCGAACAGGCCGCCGCCCGCCATCAGCGGGACGACCGACAGCATCTTGGCGCTGGTGCCCAGCTCCAGGATCGGGAAGAGGTCGGTGTTGTAGTCACGCAGCACGTTGCCGGTCACCGAGATGGTGTCCTCGCCGCGGCGGATGCGCTCCACCGACAGCTTGGTGGCCTCGACCGGGGCCAGCACACGGATGTCCAGGCCCTCGGTGTCGTGCTCCGGCAGGTACTGCTGGACCTTGGCGATCAGGTTGGCGTCGTGGGCGCGGGTCTCGTCCAGCCAGAACACGGCCGGGTCGCCGGTGGCGCGGGCGCGGGAGACGGCCAGCTTGACCCAGTCGCGGATCGGGGCGTCCTTGGTCTGGCAGGCGCGGAAGATGTCGCCCTCGGCGACCGGCTGCTCGATCAGGACGTCGCCGGCCTGGTCGACCAGACGGACCGTGCCCGCGGCCGGGATCTCGAAGGTCTTGTCGTGGGAGCCGTACTCCTCGGCCTTCTGCGCCATCAGGCCGACGTTCGGCACCGAGCCCATGGTGGACGGGTCGTAGGCGCCGTTCGCGCGGCAGTCCTCGATCACGGCCTGGTAGACACCGGCGTAGGAGGAGTCCGGGATCACCGCGAGAGTGTCGTGCTCCTGACCGTCCGCGCCCCACATGTGGCCGGAGGTGCGGATCATGGCCGGCATGGAGGCGTCGACGATGACGTCCGAGGGCACGTGCAGGTTGGTGATGCCCTTGTCCGAGTCGACCATGGCGAGGGCCGGGCCCTCGGTCAGCTCGGCGTCGAAGGAGGCCTTGATCTCGGCGCCCTGGGGCAGGTTCTCCAGGCCCTTGAAGATGCCGCCCAGACCGTCGTTCGGGGACAGGCCGGCGGCGGCGAGGACCGCGCCGTACTTCGCGAACGTCTTCGGGAAGAAGGCGCGGACCACGTGACCGAAGATGATCGGGTCGGAGACCTTCATCATCGTGGCCTTCAGGTGCACGGAGAAGAGGACGCCCTCCTCCTTGGCGCGGGCGACCTGCGCGGCGAGGAACTCGTTCAGCTCGGCGACGTGCATGACGGAGGCGTCGACGACCTCGCCCGCGAGGACCGGCACGGAGTCCTTCAGCACGGTGGTGGTGCCGTCCTCGGCGACCAGCTCGATGCGGAGCTTGCCGTCCTCGGCGATGACCACGGACTTCTCGGTGGAGCGGAAGTCGTTCTCACCCATCGTCGCCACGTTGGTCCTGGACTCGGAGGTCCAGGCGCCCATGCGGTGCGGGTGGGTCTTGGCGTAGTTCTTGACCGAGGCGGGGGCGCGGCGGTCGGAGTTGCCCTCACGCAGGACCGGGTTCACGGCGGAACCCTTGATCTTGTCGAAGCGGGCGCGGATCTCGCGCTCCTCGTCGGACTTCGGGTCGTCCGGGTAGTCCGGCAGCGCGTAGCCCTTGGCCTGCAGCTCGGCGACGGCGGCCTTCAGCTGCGGGATGGACGCCGAGATGTTCGGCAGCTTGACGATGTTGGCCGCGGGGGTCTTGGCCAGTTCGCCCAGCTCGGCGAGGGCGTCCGGGATGCGCTGGTCCTCGTTCAGGTACTCCGGGAAGTGCGCGATGATGCGCCCGGCCAGCGAGATGTCGCGGGTCTCCACAGGCACACCGGCCTGCGCGGCGTACGCCTGGATCACCGGCAGGAACGAATGCGTGGCCAGGGCCGGGGCTTCGTCCGTGTAGGTGTAGATGATGGTCGAGTCAGTCACCGGGTGCTCCGCTCCACGTCTGCAACATTGCTCGACATCAAGATATCTCGTGGGCGAGGCGGGCTCGACAGGGGCCCGCGCCTGGGAATGCCGCGCTCTCGCAACCGATCTTCGCCTTTTGTGGTCATGACAAGCGATCGTCCTTGATCATGGACGACGCCCACTGACCCACGGCCGGACGTCCCCGTCCGGCAGCACGAGCGAAGGCGGACCATGAGATATCGCAGCAGAGTGACGGCTCCGGCGGCGGTCCTGTTCGGCACGGCGGCCGCACTGGCAGCCGGAGGCGCGGCCCCGGCCCAGGCGGCACCGACGGCCGGCCCGGGCCCGGAGACCCTGGGAGACCCCGTCTTCCCGTCGCTCGGCAACGACGGCTACCGGGTGAAGGCGTACAACCTGGACGTCTCCTACGACGCCACGACCAAGCTGGTCTCCGCGACGGTCACCATCACCCTCACCGCCACCCAGGACCTGACCCGCCTCTCGCTCGACGCCCTCGGCCTCAACATCACCTCCGCGACCATCAACGGCCTCGGGGCCGCCCGGGCACAGGTGGGCGAGAAGCTGCGGCTCATACCCGCCAACACGCTCCCGGCGCAGACGGACGCGACCGTGGTCGTGAAGTACACCGTCGACCCGCGCGCCACCCTCGCGCACACCGCCTGGGTCCCCACCCCGGACGGCTTCGCCACCTGCCCCCAGCCGAACTCCGCGCACACCGTCTTCCCGTGCAACGACCACCCCTCGGACAAAGCGGACTTCACCTTCCGCATCACCGTCCCGAACGGTGTGCGAGGCGTCGCGAACGGCGTGCTCACCGGCACGGAGACGCTGTCCGGCGGGCGTACGGCGTACTCGTACCACTCGCTCTCCCCGATGGCGACCGAACTGGTCCAGATCACCGTCGGCGACTACGTGGTCAAGAACCGGCAGGGCCCCAGCGGCCTGCCGCTGCGCGACATCGTCCCCACGGCCCGCGCCGCCGCCCTGGAGCCGTCCCTGGCCCTCACCCCGGGCCAGCTGACCTGGGTGGAACAGCGCCTCGGCGCCTTCCCGTTCGAGACGTACGGCCTGCTGCCGTGCAACTCCGACGACGCGAACGCCTTCGACTTCACCGGCCTGGAGACCCAGACCCTCACGCTGTACAAGCCGGGCTTCCTGCTCCAGTCCGAGCAGAGCATCGGCTCGCACATGATGCACGAGCTGGTCCACTCCTACTTCGGCGACATGGTCAGCCCCGGCACCTGGGCCGACCTGTGGATCAACGAGGGCCACGCCGACTACTACGGGCTCCTGTACCGCTACGAGCGGGGCTGGGCCGACTCCCTGGGCCTGACCACCATGGAAGCCCGGATGCGGGACACCTACGCCCGCGGCGACCAGTGGCGCCACGACTCCGGCCCGGTGGCCTCGCCCAACGAGACCAACCTGTTCGACAGCCAGCGCTACCTCGGCGGCGTCCTCGTCCTGTACGCCTTCCAGCAGCTGGTCGGCGCGAGCACCTTCAGCACGGTCGAGCGCGCCTTCCTCGACCGCTTCCGCGGCACCTCGGCGACCACCGACGACTACATAGCCGTCGCCTCGGAGATCACCGGCACCGACCAGTCCGGCTTCCTGCGCGACTGGCTCTACGGCACGAAGACCCCGCGCATGCCCGGACACTCCGACTGGACGGTCACCCCGGTCGGCTCGTCCCTGGCGGCCCCGCACAGCCTGCGCGGCGGCCACCGGCACGAGAACTCGGCCACGCTCTGATCAACCGCGGCGGGCGGGGCCGGCTCCGGCGTCGCCCGTCATCTCCCGCTCGATCCACCTGAGGATCACGTCCACCACGTACAGATGCTCCGCACGGCTCAGCTCCCGCCCCTTGGGGATGTCGTGCCATCGCTGGAGACAGGTCCGGCAGCAGGTGGCGGTCGCGTGCTGGGCGACGAAGACGGGATGGCCCCGGTACGGCGTCTGCTTGCCGTCCTTGTACGGCTCGGCCGGGGCCAGTCGCCTGGCGATCAGGTCGTAGGCGTGCCACCGGATCGTGGCGGGCCCCTTCAGCTCGGCGGTCGCCCGGTCGCGTCCTCGCAGGTGGAACTTGGCCCGGAAGGGATGCCGGCCGATCGCGTCGAGCCGGGCGTCGAGCGAGCGGGGCGTACGGGCGGGGAGCTGGGGGTCCGGGGGAGTGGTCATACCGCTTCGAGCGTACGTCGAGGTCGTACCGTCCCGATGACGGACGACCTCGGATCCCGTCCCGTACGCCCTGGGCGCGCCCCCCGTACGGCGCGCCCCCCGTACGACGCGCCCCCCGTACGTCGCGCCCCCCGTACGTCGCGCCCCCCGTACGTCGCGCCCCCCCGTACGTCGCGCCCCCCGTACGTCGCGCCCGCCCGGTGCGGCGGCCGGAGCAGGCCTAGTCGGCCAGGGCCGCGCCCGGCGCCAGGTCCTCCGAGCCGCGCTGATGCGGTATGACTATGGCCCCCTGCTGGAGGGAGACCGTCCGGGTCGGGGCCGGGATGCTGATGCCCTCCTCCCGGTAGCGGCGGTGCAGGCGCTTGACGAACTCGTGCTTGATGCGGAACTGGTCGCTGAACTCGCCGACGCCGAGGATCACCGTGAAGCCGATGCGCGAGTCGCCGAAGGTGTGGAAGCGGATCGCGGGCTCGTGCTCCGGGACGGCACCGGTGATCTCGGTCATCACCTCGGTGACCACCTCCGCCGTCACGCGCTCGACCCGGTCGAGGTCGGAGTCGTAGCCCACCCCGACCTGCACCAGGACCGTCAGCTGCTGCTCGGGCCGGGTGAAGTTGGTCATGTTGGTCTTCGCGAGCTGGCCGTTGGGGATGACCACCAGGTTGTTGGACAGCTGCCGGACCGTCGTCTGGCGCCAGTTGATGTCCACGACGTAGCCCTCCTCGCCGCTGCTGAGCCGGATGTAGTCGCCCGGCTGCACGGTCTTGGAGGCGAGGATGTGGACGCCCGCGAAGAGGTTGGCGAGGGTGTCCTGGAGGGCCAGCGCGACGGCGAGGCCGCCGACGCCCAGGGCGGTGAGCAGGGGCGCTATCGAGATGCCGAGCGTCTGGAGCATCACCAGGAAGCCGATCGCGAGGACCAGCACACGGGTGATGTTGACGAAGATGGTCGCCGAGCCCGCCACGCCCGAGCGGGACTGGGTGACCGTGTGGACCAGGCCGCCGATCACCCGCGCCGCGGACAGCGTCACCACGAGGATCAGCCACACCTCCAGGGCCAGGTGGACGTCGCGCTGCACGGTCTTGGTCAGTGGCAGCGCCACCGTGGCCGCCGCCGCGCCGCTCGCGATCGACGCCCACGGGACGACGGAGCGCAGCGCGTCCACGATGACGTCGTCACCGGTCCAGCGGGTGCGCTTGGCGTGTTTGGCGAGCCAGCGCAGCACCGTGCGGGAGAGGAAGGCCAGCACGAGGCCCGCGGCCAGCGCGATGCCGGCGAGGACGAGGTCGTCCAGGGTCAGGTCGCGGGTCAGGGCATGGCTCACCGCGCACCTCCGGGCCGCGAAGCGGTTGCGTGGAGCCTGATGTGATGTCTCGTCACGATGTCACCTGCTCGATCTCCGGGATATGCGAACGCGCCGCCCGCCGGATCGGCGGCGGTCGGCGCGTTCACTCATCCTGCCGTATCCGGGAGGGCGGTTCGTACCGGACCGGCGTCAGGATGCGCTGTTCAGACGATTCCCTCCGCGAGTTCGGCCTGATCGCGATCGTCGCCGTAGGCGGCGGTGGCGGGCGTGCCGTACGAACGGCGGGCGACGTACCACCAGACGCTGGCCAGCAGCAGGACGACGGCGAGGGCCACCACCGCGTAGTTCATGGTGTCGGCGGTGACCGGCGAGGACTGCGGCAGACAGAACAGGACCGTCACACACGCCACCCAGACCACCGCGATCCAGCCGACCGGCCTGCTCCACCGGCCCAGGCTCCAGGGGCCCGGCTGGAAGCGGTCGCCGGCGCGCAGCCGCAGCAGGACGGGGATGGCGTACGCCGGGGTGATGCCGATGACGTTGATGGCGGTGACCGCGCCGTACGCCGTCGCCGAGTACAGGGACGGCAGGGTGAGGACGCCCGCGACCACGACCGACAGCCACACGGCGGCGACCGGGGTCTGGGTGCGCGCGCTGACCTTGCGCCACAGGTGCGAGCCGGGCAGCGCCCCGTCCCGGCTGAACGCGAACACCATGCGGCTGGCGGCGGCCACCTCGGCGTTCCCGCAGAACAGCTGGGCGACGATCACGACGAGCAGCAGCGCGCTCGCGCCACCGGTGCCGAGCCCGTCGAGCAGGATCTGCGCGGGCGGCACGCCGGTGGCGGTGGTGCGCGTGCCGTCGTAGTCCTGGATCGCGAAGGTCAGCCCGGCGAGGAGCACGAAGCCGGCGATCCACGACACCCAGATGGACCGTACGATGCCCTGCGCCGCCGACACCGAGGCGTTGGAGGTCTCCTCGGAGAGGTGGGCGGAGGCGTCGTAGCCGGAGAAGGTGTACTGGGCGAGCAGCAGGCCGATCGCCGCCACGTAGACCGGATTCGACCAGCCGGTCTCGTTGACGTACTTGGTGAACACGAAGGACGCGGACTGGTGGTGGTCGGGAACGATCGCCAGCGCGCCGACGATCAGCGCGACACCGGCCAGGTGCCACCACACGCTGACGGAGTTGAGCAGGCTGACCAGGCGGACACCGAACAGGTTCAGCACGGCGTGCAGCAGCAGGATGCAGCAGAAGATCAGCATCGTCTTGCCGGGCGTCGGCTCGAAGCCCCACTGGAGATTGGCGAAGGCCCCGGTGAACAGGGCGGCGCCGTAGTCGATGCCGGCGATCGCGCCCAGCAGGCCGAGCAGGTTCAGCCAGCCCGTGTACCAGCCCCAGCGGCGGCCGCCGAGCCGGTCGGCCATGTAGTACAGGGCGCCGGAGGTCGGGTAGGCGCTGGTGACCTCGGCGAGCGCGAGACCGACGCACAGCACGAACAGGCCGACGCCCGCCCAGCCCCACAACATCACGGCGGGACCACCGGAGTTGAGGCCGAAGCCGTACAGGGTCATGCAGCCGGACAGGATCGAGATCACCGAGAAGCTGATCGCGAAGTTGCCGAAGCCGCCCATCCGGCGGGCCAGCACCGGCCGGTAGCCGAGTTCGCGCAGCCGCTGCTCCTCGTCGTGCTGCGGTACGCCGGACGACGGCGCCGCCCGGTCGGGGGTGGGGGACATGCGGAAACCTCCGGGAATCTTGCGGGTTGGGTCATCAGGGGGGTGGCAAGCGGGGTGGCACGGTGGTGTCAGGGGGCAGGAGGGCGGTGTCAGGGGGCGGGGGTCCGGGCGGCGGAGGGGATGTCAGGGGCCGGTGGCGGAGTCCTCCGAGGCCGCCAGGCAACGGGCTCTCGCCTGTGCGAAGACCTCCACGGCACGACCGTGGTCGGGGGTGCGGTACATCCAGGGCGGCGGTGTGAAGTACGGGCCGATCGCGTCGAACACGCGGGCCGCGTCCGGAAAGCGGAGCGCGCCCCACAGCGCGTGGGCCAGGTGGTTGAGGTCCAGCAGGGAGCGTTCGGCACGGTACGAGTGCTCGAACCAGGAGTGCAGCGCGCGCCGCGCCTCCCGGGTCGCGTCCTCGGCCACCCAGTGCAGGTCGAGTGCCGCGTCGAGCCCGCCGCCGCGCCGGTAGCGCTCGACCCGGACGTACAGCGGCAGCAGGTGCAGGGCGGAACCGGGCGGAGCCGCGCCGGCCGCCCACTGCGCGTACCCCGCGGCCTCCGCGAGCCGGCCCGAGGAACCGCCGCGCGCGTACAGGAACTGCAGCACGCGGTGGTGGGCCTCGCGGTTGTGCGGGTCGCGCTTGTCGGCCTCGGCGAGCAGACCCCACGGGCCCGTCGGCAGCATGGGCTCGGGCGGCGCTTCCCGGTGCTCCTGCCGCTGCCGCTCCGGATCCAGCCGGGCCAGCGCCAGCAGACAGATCCAGGGCACGGGGTCCGCCGGGGCGAGCCGGGCGGCGGCGTGGGCCACGTCGCGGGCCTCGTCGACCAATTCGCCTGCAGTGGCGTGCTGTTCGCGTTGCGCCCTCAGTGCCCGCTCCACCCCCACCCTGGCGTGCATCACCGCCGCCGGCACGCTGTGCGGCTCCTCCGCGAGCCAGGCCCGCACCACGTCGGTGCCGGCCGCGGCGGCCGCGAGGACCTGGGTGCGCTGGGTCCACTGCCACCAGGTCGCGGTGTCCGCGAGCAGGCCGCGCATGGCCATCCAGCGTCCGGTGCGCAGATCCTGCAGCGCGGCGCGCAGCGCGGCGTCGTGACCGGCGGGATCGTAGGCGGGACGTGGGGGACGCGCTCCTTCTCTGGCCATCAGCCGCCCGCCCCGATTCGCGCGTGGACGGGCAGGACGGCGGAACGAGGTGGCAACTGCGCTCCCCTGAAACGTGGTTGAGGGATCTTGATCCGGGACGGCGGTCACTATAGGGGGTGTCGTTTCCGGCTTTCCATGGTCAACTCCAGCTTTTGTGCGCTCAGTTGGTCCTCGGCCGGGCGCTTGACGCCGGACCCGGCCGACGGCAGGCTGTGCGCGGTGATCTTCGGAGGGCCGGTGGACCGGCCCGCGGACCGGCCGGTGGACCGGCCTCGGGGAGGAAGCGATGACGGGGCCGGTGCTCGCCGTCGACCAGGGCACGTCCGGCACCAAGGCCCTCGTGGTCTGTCCCGAACGCGGCGTCATCGGCGCCGGTTTCGCCGCCGTGCGACCCCGCCACCTCCCCGGTGGCCTGGTCGAGGCCGACCCGGAGGCGTTGTACGCCTCGGTGCTCGACGCCGGTCACCAGGCCCTCGCCGAAGCGGCCGAGGACGTCGTGGCGCTCGGCCTCGCCAACCAGGGCGAGACCGTCCTCGCCTGGGACCCGGTGAGCGGCCGCCCGCTGACCCGGGCCCTGGTGTGGCAGGACCGGCGGGCCGAGCCGATCTGCACCGAACTCGCCTCGCACGCGGATGAGTTGCGGGAGCTGACCGGACTTCCCCTGGACCCCTACTTCGCCGCGCCCAAGATGGCCTGGATCCGCCGCCACCTCACCCGCGAGGGCGTCGTCACCACCTCCGACGCGTGGCTGGTCCACCGCCTCACCGGCGCCTTCGTCACCGACGCCGCCACCGCCGGCCGCACCCAGCTCCTCGACCTGGACCACGCCACCTGGGCGCCCCGGGCCCTGGAGGCGTACGGACTCTCCGGCGAACGGCTTCCCGAGGTGGTCGCCAACGCGCAACCGGTCGGCACCACCACGGCGTTCGGAGCCGAGATCCCGCTCACCGGCCTCGCGGTCGACCAGCAGGCCGCGCTGCTCGCCCAGAGCGTCACCGGGCCGGGCGGCGCCAAGTGCACCTACGGCACCGGCGCGTTCCTGCTCGCGCACACCGGTGACACACCCCGGCGCGGCACCTCCGGCCTGGTCAGCTGCGTCGCCTGGCGGCTCGCCGGAAACACCAGTTACTGCCTGGACGGACAGGTCTACACGGCCGCCTCCGCCGTGCGCTGGCTGACCGACCTCGGCGTCATCTCCTCCGCCGCCGACCTCGACCCGGTCGGCAACGCCGTCCCCGACAGCGGCGGCGTCACCTTCGTCCCCGCCCTCGCCGGACTCGCCGCCCCCTGGTGGCGCGGCGACCTGCGCGGCTCCCTGACCGGGCTCGGCCTCGACACCGGGCCGGGACACCTGGTGCGCGCCCTGTGCGAGGGCCTCGCGGCCCAGGTCGTGGAGCTGGCCGAGGCCGTCGCGACCGACCTCGGCACCCCGCTCGACGCGCTGCGCGTCGACGGCGGCCTCACCCGCTCCGCCCTCCTCATGCAGACCCAGGCCGACCTCCTGCAGCGCCCCGTCGAGGTCTCCGCCCTCCCCGACGCCACCGCACTCGGCGTAGCGGCCCTCGCCCGCCTCGGCGCGGACCCCGCGCTCGGCACCGCGGACGCCCTGCCCGACTGGAAGCCCGCCGCCGTGTACGAACCCCGCATCCCGGCCGACCGGGCCGCCGAACGCCTGGCCGGCTTCCGCACCGCGGTCGCCGCACTGCTCGGCTCATGACCGTCACCGCCGAGGGGCCACTGCCCGAGCGGACGTACGACGTGGCGATCGTCGGCGCCGGGGTCGTCGGCTGCGCCATCGCCCGCGAACTCGCCCGCCACCCCCGCCTGGGCGTCGCCCTGATCGACGCCCAGGACGACGTCGGCCAGGGCACATCCAAGGCCAACACCGCGATCCTGCACACCGGTTTCGACGCGAGCCCCGGCTCCCTGGAAGCCCGGCTGGTCCGCGAGGGCTCCCGCCTGCTGGCCGCCTACGCCACCGAGTCCGGCATCCCCGTCGAGGAGACCGGAGCCCTCCTCGTCGCCTGGGACGAGGAGCAGCTCGCCGCGCTGCCCCGCCTCGCCGAGAAGGCCGAGCGCAACGCGTACACCGACACCCGGCTCCTGGGCGCAGGCGAGCTGTACGCCCGCGAACCCCACCTCGGACCCGGCGCGCTCGGCGCCCTGCACGTGCCCGGCGAGAGCATCATCTGCCCCTGGACGACGACCCTCGCCTACGCCACCCAGGCGGTCCGCGCGGGCGTCGACCTGCACCTGAACACCCACGTGACACAGGCGAGCCGGGAAGCGGACACGCACACCCTGACCACCTCCCGCGGCACCCTGCGCTGCCGCCTGCTGGTCAACGCGGCCGGACTGCACGCCGACACCCTCGACCGGGCGCTCGGCCACGACGACTTCACCGTCACCCCGAGGCGCGGCCAGCTCATCGTCCACGACAGGCTCGCCCGCCCCCTCGTCCGGCACATCCTCCTGCCCGTCCCCACCGCCCTCGGCAAGGGCGTCCTGATCGCCCCCACCGTCCACGGCAACGTCCTGCTCGGCCCCACCGCCGAGGACCTGGACGACAAAGGGGCCACCGACTCCACCGCCGAAGGACTCGCCCTCCTGCGGGAGAAGGGTGCCCGCATCCTGCCCGCGCTGCGGAATCAGGAGGTCACCGCCGTCTACGCCGGGCTGCGCGCGGCCACCGAGCACGAGGACTACCGCATCACCGCCCACCCCGGGCAGGCCTGCGTCACCGTCGGCGGCATCCGCTCCACCGGTCTCACCGCGTCTCTGGCCATCGCCGCGCACGTAGTCGCCCTGCTGACCGACACCGGTCTGGACGCGGGCCCCGCCCAGGACCTCCCCCCGGTGCGCATGCCCGACCTCGGCGAGACCTCCCCACGCCCCTGCCGCCGCCCCGAACTCGTCGCCGCCGACCCGGAGTACGGCACCCTCGTCTGTCACTGCGAACACGTCTCCCGAGGCGAGATCCGCGACGCCCTGACCAGCACGATCCCGCCGCGCACGCTGGAGGGTCTACGACGCCGCACCCGGGCCCGCGCGGGACGCTGCCAGGGTTTCTACTGCGGCGCGGCGGTACGGCAGTTGTTCGAGGAAGCGGGCGGATGAGGGATGAGGGGATGAGGGGGGAGACGGGAGTGTGCGGCGCGGGTGGTCTCGGCGCGTACCGGGGCGCGGGTGCAGGTGCGGATGCGGGTACAGGTGTGGCCGTTTCCTCCGCGCCGGCGGGCCTGTGGTGCGAAGAGGTGGGCGGATGAGCGCGGAACCTCGAGTGCGCCAGGTCGACGTCCTCGTCGTCGGCGCCGGGCCCGCCGGACTCGCGGCCGCCGCACGCCTGGCCGTGGCCGGTGCGGGCCGGGTCGAGGTGCTGGAGCGGGAGGCATACGCCGGGGGAGTTCCCCGGCACTGCGCGCACGGCGGGTTCGGCACCTGGACGCGCCCGCTCAACGGTCTTGAGTACGCCCGCCTGCTCACCGAGGCGGCTCTACGCGCCGGTGCCGTGGTGCGGACCGGAGCGACCGTGCTCGACTGGGCGGCGGACACGGGTCGGCCCGCCCTGGAGGCGTCAGGTAGCGCACCGGAGGGGGGCTTCGCCCCGCACGCGGGTGCGGGAGCCGCCGACGGGGGCCTGGGGATGCCGTACGCGGGGCCGGGAGCAGACTGCGCGGTGTCCAGGCCGCCGGGACTGCTTCTCACGGTCGTGAGTCCGCGGGGACTCGAGACGATCGCGGCGCGGGCCGTCGTCCTGGCGACCGGTTCCCGCGAACGCCCTCGCGCCGCCCGCCTGGTGCCCGGCACCCGGCCCGCCGGTGTCTACACCACCGGCGAACTCCAGCAGGCGGTGCACCTGTTCGGGCAGTCGATCGGCACCCGGGCGGTGGTGGTCGGCGCTCAGGACGTCTCCTACGCGGCGGCCGACACCGTCCGGGCCGCCGGGGCCGATGTCGTCGCGCTGGTCACCGAACAGCCGCGCGCCGAGGCGAGACCGGCCCGCGTCCACGCGGCCCGCCTGCGCCACCGCATCCCGCTCCTCACGGACACCACGGTCACCGGACTCCTCGGGCGGGGACGCCTGTCGGGGGTCGGTGTCCGCCACCGGGACGGCCGTACGGCCACCCTGCCCTGCGACACGGTCGTCTTCACGGGCGACTTCGTCGCAGCCGACGAACTCGCCCGCCAGGCGGGCATCCAGCTCGGCGCGACCCCGTACAGCTCACACCCGGGCGTCTTCGCGGCCGGCGCGCTGCTGCTTCCCGGCCGCCGCGCCGGGGAGGCGGACCGGGACGGTGTGGAGGCCGCCGGCGCCGTCCTGGCATGGCTGGCCGGCGGGAAGTGGCCGACGCCGAGCTGAGGCGAGGTGCGGTGAGGTCCCGTGCGGCGCGTGGTGGCGTGCGACCGGCCTCAGCGGCGCAGCGCCGCGTCGAGTTCGCGCAGGATCTCTCCCGCTCGGCCGCCCCCGGGCGGTGCGGCGGGCAGCCGGCCGAGTACCGCGACGACCGCCGCCGGCGCGTGATGACGTGCCCACTCGAGCGTCTCCGCGGCGGCATGCCCGTCGTCCCCGTACGCCAGTTCCTGCGCTCGTGCCGCGTGTGCCGCCGCGCCGAGGATGTGTTTGACCTGATGCGCACTTGCCCTGGGGTGAAGATACGCGGCGGCGGCCGCGTGGCTCGCCGCCAGTGCCGCGTCGCCCGCGGCGGGAGAGGCGGGAGGGGTCGGAGGGGCAGGCGAAGCGGGAGAGGCGGGTGAGGCGGTGGCGGCCTCTCGTGCCGCCCTGTACGCCGCCCACGCGCTCCGCCGCAGGGCCGCCGTACGCCGGCCGCCCCCGGCGAACGCGTACGCCGCCGCGACGGCGTCGCGAGGGCGGGTGTCGGCGGGGTGGCTCTGCTCGAAGAGCGGCAGCACCCGGTGCGCGACGTCAGCCGCGTAGCCCGCGATCTCACGCAGTTCGCGCTCGTTCAGTTCGATCCCGTCCGGCTCGGTCGCCATAATCGCTCCAATCGCTCCAATCGCTCCTCGATGGCTCACAGGTCCGTGAAGGAGCCGTGCCGTCCCGCACCCCCGGCGAAGCGCGCGGCGCCCTGCTGGGACTCCGTCAAGACGTTGATTCCGTAGGTGAGTTCACGCCGCATCGCCGTCTCCTCGTCCAGCCCCTCCTGGTCCAGCACCGAGGCCCGGTCGCTGCGCAGGCAGACCTGCGGGAAGCGGGCGACGGCCGCCGCCAGCTCCTCGGCCTCCGCGCGGGCGCGGCCGGCCGGGACGAGACGGTCGGCGAGGCCGATGGCGTGGGCCTCGGGAGCGGGGACCGGGCGCCCGGTCAGGATCATGTCCATGGCCCGGCCGGTGCCGATCAGCCGGGGCAGCCGTACCGTGCCGCCGTCGATCAGCGGGACGCCCCAGCGGCGGCAGAACACCCCGAACACGGCGTCCTCCTCGGCGACCCGCAGATCGCACCACAGGGCCAGTTCGAGACCGCCCGCCACGGCGTGCCCCGCCACGGCCGCGATGACCGGCTTGGACAGCCGCATCCGGGTCGGCCCCATCGGCCCGTCACCGCCCTCGGCGACCCGGTTGCCGCGCTCGGTGCCGATGGCCTTCAGGTCGGCGCCCGCGCAGAACGTGCCGCCCTCACCCCACAGCACGGCCACCCGGGCGTTGTCGTCCGCTTCGAACTCCCGAAAGGCGGAAGCCAGTTCGGCCGCCGTCGGGCCGTCCACCGCGTTACGCGCCTCGGGGCGGGACAGGATGATCGTGGTGACGTGCTCCACGCGCTCCACACGGACCGGCACGGCGGATGCTCCTTCTCGGGTGCGGATCGGGAAGGACACTCTGCCGCAGATGACCTTCAGCCGCACCGGCGCAGACGTACCCGAGGGGCAGCGTGGGACCGGAGGGCAGGGGGTGAAAAGCCGCCGACATTGACCTCAACGAAGCTTGAGGTCTTACGGTCTCTTACATGAGCATGGAAACGACCGCATGGACGCAACTGCACAGCGTGATGACCGCGCAACAGGAGCGTCGCCCCTTCGCCCGCGCCACCCTGCGCCGCATCGCCGCCTTCGCCCGCCCGCACCGCTCCGGCATCGCCCGGTTCGTGCTGCTCGGAGTGGTGACCGCACTGCTCGCCGTGGCCACGCCCGTCCTCGCCGGCCGCGTCGTCGACGCGATCGTGGCGGGCCACGACTCCGGAACAGTCGTACGGCTCTCCCTGCTCATCGCGGTGGTCGCCCTCGCGGAGGCGGGGCTCGGTATCCTCGGCCGGCGCCTGTCGTCGACGCTCGGGGAGGGGCTCATCCTCGACCTGAGGACCGCTGTCTTCGATCACGTGCAGCGGATGCCCGTCGCCTTCTTCACCCGCACCCGGACGGGCGCGCTCGTCAGCCGTCTCAACAACGACGTGATCGGCGCCCAGCGGGCGTTCGCCAACACCCTGTCCGGCGTGGTCACCAACCTGGTGACCCTGCTGCTCACCCTCGCCGTGATGCTCACCCTGTCCTGGCAGATCACCCTGCTCGCGCTCGTGCTGCTGCCGGTGTTCGTGCTGCCCGCCCGCCGCATGGGCGGCCGGATGGCCAGGATGCAGCGGGAGGCGGCGGCGCTGAACGCGGAGATGGGCACCCGGATGACCGAGCGCTTCTCCGCGCCCGGCGCCACCCTGGTCAAGCTGTTCGGCCGCCCGGACGAGGAGTCGGCGGAGTTCGCGGCACGGGCCGCCCGGGTCCGCGACATCGGCGTGCGCACGGCGACGGCCCAGTCGGTCTTCATCACCTCCCTCACCCTGGTCTCCGCCCTCGCGCTGGCCCTCGTCTACGGCCTCGGCGGCTGGTTCGCGCTGCACGGCACCCTGGAGGCCGGCGCGGTCGTCTCCCTCGCCCTGCTGCTGACCCGGCTCTACGCCCCGCTCACCTCGCTCGCCGGGGCCCGGGTCGAGGTGATGAGCGCGCTGGTCAGCTTCGAGCGGGTCTTCGAGGTGCTCGACCTGAAGCCGCTCATCGAGGACAGCCCGGACGCCGTCGAGGTTCCCGGGGGACCGCTCGCCGTCGAGTTCTCGGACGTGCGCTTCTCCTACCCGGCCGCCGACCAGGTCTCCCTCGCCTCCCTGGAGGAGGTCGCCGCACTCGACACCCGCGGCGGCGCCGAGGTGCTGCACGGGCTCTCCTTCCGTGCCGAGCCCGGCCAGACCGTGGCCCTGGTCGGCTCCTCCGGCGCCGGCAAGTCCACGATCGCCCAGCTGCTGCCGCGCCTGTACGACGTCGACGCCGGAGCCGTGCGCGTCGGCGGGGTGGACGTCCGTGACGTGACCGCCGCGTCCCTGCGGGCCACCCTCGGCATGGTCACCCAGGACGGCCACCTCTTCCACGACACCGTCCGTGCCAACCTGCTGCTGGCCCGCCCGGACGCCACCGACGACGACCTGTGGGACGTACTCGGCCGCGCCCGCCTCGCCGAGGTCGTACGGTCCCTGCCCGACGGTCTGGACACCGTGGTCGGGGAACGCGGTTACCGCCTCTCCGGCGGCGAGCGCCAGCGCATGACCATCGCCCGGCTGCTGCTGGCCCGCCAGCGCGTGGTCATCCTCGACGAGGCCACCGCCCACCTGGACAACACCTCGGAGGCGGCTGTCCAGGAAGCCCTCGCCGAAGCCCTGGAGGGGCGCACCGCCGTGGTGATCGCCCACCGCCTGTCCACCGTGCGGGCCGCCGACCAGATCCTGGTCGTCGAAGCCGGCCGCATCGTGGAACGCGGCACCCACGACGAACTCCTCGCCGCGGGCGGCCGTTACGCGGAACTGCACCGCACGCAGTTCGCCCGGCCCGGCGACGAGGTGCCCGCGACCTGAGGAACGGGATGGGGGGCGGGACGGGGAACGGCATGGGGAGCGGACCGGGAGTGGGGCGGCAGGCAGGGCGGGCAGCGGGCTGACGAACGGGGGACGGCGGCCGCCGGTGGGGGCGGCCGCGCCCACAGGCTTGACGCGCGTGGTCCGTACCTTTAACTTCACGCCTTAATCAAAGACTCCGGACGTGCTCAACTCCACTCCTCCACAAGTGAGTTGTGCCCGCGTCCGGTCCCCCCACCTGAAAGGCCACCCCGCATGGCCAGACCTCTCGCCGCGGCCGTCTCCGTCGCCGCCCTGTCCCTCGCCACCGGCCTGCTCACCGCGGTCCCCGCCCAGGCCGACACGGGCGCCATCACCGGACTCGCCGGAAAGTGCCTCGACGTCGCCGCGGCCTCCTCCGCCGACGGCACGCCCGTCCAGCTCTACGACTGCAACGGCACCGCCGCCCAGCAGTGGACGGTCGGCTCCGACGGCACGATACGCGCCCTCGGCAAGTGCCTTGACGTGACCGGCAATTCGACCGCCGACGGTGCCAAGACGCAGCTGTGGACCTGTACCGGCGCCGCCAACCAGAAGTGGACCGTCAGCGCCGCCCACGACATCGTCAACCCCCAGGCGAACAAGTGCCTGGACGTCACGGACAACAACTCCGCCAACGGCAGCCGCGCCCAGATCTGGACCTGCTCCGGCGGCGCCAACCAGAAGTGGAACGCCCCGGCCGCCGGCGGCGGGGGAGGCGGCACCTCCGCGCCGATGGCCGTCGCGCCCTACCTGTACAACGGCTGGGGCAGCCCGCCGAGCCCGAGCACGATCACCCAGGCCACCGGCGTGAAGTGGTTCACCCTCGCCTTCGTGCTCAGCAACGGCTACTGCAACCCCCAGTGGGACGGCGGCCGCGCGCTCACCGGCGGCGTGGACCAGCAGACCGTCAACACCGTGCGGGCGAACGGCGGCGACATCATCCCGTCCTTCGGCGGCTACAGCGGCAACAAGCTGGAGAGCTCCTGCTCCAGCGCGGGCGAACTCGCCGGCGCCTACCAGAAGGTGATCAACGCCTACGGCCTGAAGGCGATCGACATCGACATCGAGGCCGACGCCTACAGCAACGGCACGGTGCAGCAGCGCACGGTCGACGCGCTCAAGACCGTCAAGGCCAACAACCCCGGCCTGAAGGTGTACATCACCATCGGCACCGGGCAGAGCGGCCCCGACACCATCCTGATCAACCGGGCCGCCTCCTCCGGGCTGACCGTGGACGCCTGGGCCATCATGCCGTTCGACTTCGGCGGCGCCGGACAGAACATGGGCAACCTCACCACGCAGGCCGCCGAGGGCCTCAAGAACGCGCTGAAGAACGCCTACCACTACAGCGACGACCAGGCCTACCGCGACATGGGTATCTCGTCCATGAACGGCATCACCGACAACAACGAGACCGTGACGGTGAACGACTTCCGCACGATCCTCGCCTATGCGCAGGCGCACCACCTGGCCCGGCTCACCTTCTGGTCCGCCAACCGCGACCGCCCCTGCACCGGCGGCCCCGCCGACAGCTGCTCCGGTGTCTCCCAGTCCGCCTGGGACTACACCCGCGTCTTCGCCGGCTACACCGGCTGACCGCTCCCGCCCGGGGGTCCTCACCGGTCGTACCGGCCGAAGGCCCCCGGCCCCGGAGCCCGCGGCTCACCGCCGGCCGCACCCCCACACCCCCGCTCCTTCCGCGAGGAGAACCCGTGCCCTCCCTCTCACGCCGCGGCAGATCCACCGCCGCCGCACTGGTCGCCGTCACCGCCGCGGCCCTGCTCACCGGCGCCCCCGCGCGCGCCACGACCACCACGACTGCCGCGGCCACCGCCCTGCCCACCGGCTTCGCCACCGTCGTGAACGCCGCGAGCGGCAAGTGCCTGGACGCCAGGGCGGCCGGCACCGCCAACGGCACCGCCGTTCAGCAGTACGCGTGCAACGGCTCCACGGCACAGCAGTGGAGCCTCACCGACGCCGGTAACGGCTACGTCCACATCGACAACCGCAACAACACCAGCCAGTCCCTCGACGTCACCGACGTCTCCACCGCAGACAACGCCCCCATACAGCTGTGGAGTTACAGCTCGGGAGCCAACCAGCAGTGGCAGCCGGTCGACGACGGCGGCGGCGCCTGGCACTTCGTGAACAAGAACAGCGGCAAGTGCCTGGACGACCCCGCCGCCTCGACGGCCGACAGCGTCCAGTTCGTGCAGTACACCTGCAACGGCACCGCCGCCCAGCGCTTCCAGGTGACCCCCGTGAACCCGTCGGGCGGCGACCCCGATCTCGGCCCGAACGTGGTCGTGTTCGACCCCTCGATGCCGGCCTCGACCATCCAGAGCAGGCTCGACTCCGTCTTCCGGCAGCAGGAGACCAACCAGTTCGGCTCCCAGCGCTACGCCGTGATGTTCAAGCCCGGCACCTACAGCGCCAACGTCAACGTCGGCTTCTACACCCAGGTCCTCGGCCTCGGCCTGACCCCCGACGCGGTCTCGGTCAACGGCGCCGTGCACGCGGAGGCCGACTGGTTCCAGGGCAACGCCACGCAGAACTTCTGGCGCGGCGCCGAGAACCTGTCCGTCAACCCGACCGGCGGCGGCGACCGCTGGGCCGTCTCGCAGGCGGCCGCCTACCGCCGGATGCATCTGCGCGGCAACCTCGCCCTGGACGACGGCGGCTGGTCCAGCGGCGGCTACCTCGCCGACACCAAGGTCGACGGACAGGTCAACTCCGGCAGCCAGCAGCAGTGGCTGACCCGCAACTCCCAGCTCGGCAGCTGGACCGGCTCCAACTGGAACATGGTCTTCGTGGGCAGCCAGGGCGTCCCCGCCACCAGCTTCCCCAACCCGCCCTACACGACGGTCGCCCAGAGCCCGGTCACCCGCGAGAAGCCGTTCCTGTACGTCGACGGCGCCGGCGCCTACCAGGTCTTCGTGCCCTCCGTGCGCACCAACTCCACCGCCACCAGCTGGGCGAGCGGCACTCCGGCGGGCAGCTCGCTGCCGATCAGCCAGTTCTACGTCGTCAAGCCCGGCGCCACCGCGTCCCAGATCAACGCCGCCCTCGCCGCCGGACAGAACCTCCTCGTCACCCCGGGCGTCTACCACCTCGACCAGACCCTGAAGGTGACCCGGCCCGACACGGTCGTCCTCGGCCTCGGCCTCGCCACCTTCGTCCCGGACAACGGCGTCACCGCGATGAGCGTCGCCGACGTCGACGGCGTGAAGATCGCCGGGCTCCTCTTCGACGCGGGCACCACCAGCTCCAAGACCATGGTCGAGGTCGGTCCGGCCGGCTCCTCCGCCTCCCACGCGGCCGACCCGACCTCCCTGCACGACGTCTACTTCCGCGTCGGCGGCGCGGGCGTCGGCAAGGCGGGCACCAGCCTCGTCGTCAACAGCGACAACGTCATCGGCGACCACATGTGGATCTGGCGCGCCGACCACGGCAGCGGCGTCGGCTGGACCAGCAACACCGCCGACACCGGACTCGTCGTCAACGGCGACGACGTGACGATGTACGGCCTGTTCGTCGAGCACTTCCAGAAGTACCAGACCATCTGGAACGGCAACGGCGGCCGCACCTACTTCTTCCAGAACGAGATGCCCTACGACCCGCCCAACCAGGCCGCCTGGATGAACGGCTCCACCCAGGGCTACGCCGCCTACAAGGTCGCCGAAACCGTCACCAGCCACCAGGCCTACGGCCTCGGCAGCTACTGCTACTTCAACGTCAACCCCGGCGTCACCGCCGCGCACGCCATCGAGGCGCCGAACAACCCGAACGTCCGCTTCACCAGCATGGTGACCGTCTCCCTCGGCGGGACCGGCACCATCAGCCATGTCGTCAACTCCACGGGAGGCCCCTCCAACTCCACCACCAACGTGGCCAACCTCGTCCGGTATCCCTGACCGGCGCACGCGGCCGAGGTGACCGACGCGGCCGAAGTGACCGACGCGGCAGCCCTCGTCCACCCCGGGCGGGGGCTGCCCGTCGTGCACCGGCACGGCCCTTCGGCGCCCGCGATCTCGACGGCGGCGCCGATCGGGACCACTATTCCCTGGCACGGGTCACGGCGCGCGAGCGCCGGCCGGGCGGAGGACCGGGCAGACCGGGTCGACCGGGAGAGAGGAACGGCGAGAGATGAGCACGACCGGCCGGGCGCGACCGACCGACCAGGCGGCACAAATCGGCGACGGGACCCACCTGTTGAGGGTGCTCGCGGTGGACGACGAGGAACCGGCGCTCGAAGAGCTGCTGTACCTCCTGGGCGAGGATCCACGGGTCGGCACCGTCATGCCCGCCCTGGAGGCCGCCGAGGCACTGCACCGGCTCACCCGGGCCATGGAGGACGGGCCGGGCGGCGCCGAGGCCGGGCGTGTTGATGTCGTGTTCCTCGACATCAACATGCCCGGACTCGGCGGCCTCGAACTGGCCCGCCTGCTCCACGGCTTCGCCGCCCCGCCGCTCATCGTCTTCGTCACCGCCCACGAGGACTTCGCGGTCCGCGCCTTCGACCTCAAGGCCGTCGACTACCTGCTCAAGCCCCTGCGCAAGGAGCGCTTCGCGGAGGCCGTACGGCGCGTGGCCGAACTGACCCGGGCCGGACAGGGCCCTCGGCCTGCTACTGGCCGGGAGGCGGGTCACACCCCCGGCGACGGCGTGGGCGGGGCGTATCCGGGGAGCGCGTTCGGCGATCAAGTTCCCGTGGAACTGGGCGGAGTGACGCGGTTCGTGCCCATAGCCGACATCGCCTACGCCGAGGCGCACGGCGACTACGCCCGCCTGCACACCCGGCGCGGCAGTCATCTGGTGCGCGTCCCGCTCTCCACGCTGGAGGATCAGTGGCGCTCCCGGGGGTTCGTCCGGATCCACCGCAGCCACCTCGTGGCCCTCGGCCGCATCGAGGAACTGCGCCTGGACGGCGGAAACCTGACCGTCCGGGTCGGGAGCCGCGTCCTCGCGGTCAGCCGGCGCAACGCCCGCGAGCTGCGGGACCTGCTCGCCCGGCAGGCCAAGAACACCGCGGGCAGGGCGCGTTGACCCTCCCGGCGCCGGAGGGCGGCCGGCGCGGCGCCGTTCCGTGACGGCCCTGTGCCGAACCGCGCCGGGTGTCTACCTCACCACTGACGCGCTGCGTACACTCGCCGCAACAAGGTGATCACGCGGGCACGGGGGGTGCGTCATGGGTGCGGAGCCCACCCCTGGCGGAGAGACGGCCACCGGCCGGGATGCGACCACCGGACAAGATTCGATCGCCGGACGGGAAGCGATCACCGCGATCACCGGGCGGGAGGTGGTCACCGGACCGCCGCGTGCCGCCGGCACCGCCCACGACACCCGCTCGCGCCCCCGCTCCGCCGCCGTCACGGTCCCCGGACACGACGCCGTCGTAAGGATTCTGATGCGCCGTCAGATGCGCACGGCGCTCACCGCGACGGTCCTGCTCGCCGCCCTGCTCGGCCTGCTCCCCCTGGTCTTCCGGCTGCTGCCCCTCGCCGGCGGCCGCCCGAGTGCGCCCCTGGCCGTCTGGCTCGTCCTCGGCGTGGCACCGTACCCGGCCCTGCTCGCCATCGGCGCGTGGTACGTCCGCCGCGCCGAGCGCAACGAGGGTGATGTGACCGGGCGTTGAACCAGACGTACGGAATCGCGGGGGTCTCGGCCGTGGTGCTCGCCACGGCACTCGTCGGCGCACTGGGCCTGCGCGTCTCGCGGACGACCTCCGACTTCTACGTCGCCTCGCGCACCGTCGCCCCACGGCTCAACGCCTTCGCGGTCAGCGGCGAGTACCTGTCCGCCGCCTCCTTCCTCGGCATCGCCGGGCTGCTCCTCGCCCAGGGCGTCGACATGCTGTGGTTCCCCATCGGCTACACGGCCGGATTCCTCGTCCTGCTGGCCTTCGTCGCCGCCCCGCTGCGCCGCTCCGGCGCCTACACCCTGCCCGACTTCGCCGAGGCCCGGCTGGAGTCCCGGGCCGTGCGCCGGATCGCCGGCGTCCTCGTCGTCGGCATCGGCTGGCTGTACCTGCTGCCGCAACTGCGCGGCGCCGGACTGACCCTGCGGCTGCTCACCGGCGCGCCCGGCTGGCTCGGCGGACTGGTCGTCGCCGTCGTGGTCACCGCGGCCGTCGCCGCCGGCGGCATGCGCAGCATCACCTTCGTCCAGGCCTTCCAGTACTGGCTGAAACTCACCGCCCTGCTCGTCCCCGTGGTGTTCCTGCTGCTCGCCTGGCACTCCGACCGCACCCCGGCCCCCGCCTGGGACGACCGCCCCGTCTTCCACCGCTCCACCGAGGTCCGCGTCGACCGGCCGCTGACCGTGACCGTCCGCGAACCGGTCCGCGTCACCGCCACCGGATCCCTCGACGGCCACCCGCTGCGCGGCGCCGCCCTCACCCTCGCCGAGGGCCGGCACCGGATCGGCGCCGGCACCACCCTGCGCTTCCCCTCCGGCGCCCGCGTCCCGCTGCCCGACCGGGACCCCGGCCGCGCGACCCCGTCGAGCTGGGCGACCCCGCTCGCGTCGAGCCGCGAACAGCACGGCCTGTACGCCACCTACGGGCTGATCCTCGCCACCTTCCTCGGCACCATGGGCCTGCCCCACGTCGTCGTGCGCTTCTACACCAACCCCGACGGCCGCGCCGCCCGCCGCACCACCGTGATCGTGCTCGGCCTGCTCGGCGCCTTCTACCTGCTGATGCCGCTGTACGGCGTGCTGGGCCGGCTGTACGCGCCCGACCTGCTGCTCACCGGCGACACCGACGCCGCCGTGCTCGTGCTGCCCCAGCGGCTGCTCGGCGGGGCCGGCGGGGACCTGCTCGGCGCCCTCGTCGCGGGGGGAGCCTGCGCGGCCTTCCTTTCCACGGCCTCCGGACTGACCATGTCCGTCGCAGGCATCCTCGCCCAGGACGTGCTGCCGGCCCTCGGTGTCCGGCACTTCCGGCTGGCGGTCGTCCCGGCCATCGCGGTGCCCGCCGCAGCGAACACCGTGGTCGGCGACCTGCCCGTGGCCGACGCGGTGGGGCTCGCCTTCGCCGTGTCCGCGTCCTCCTTCTGCCCGCTGCTCCTGCTCGGCATCTGGTGGCGCGGCCTGACCCCGCAGGGCGCCGTCGCCGGGCTGCTCCTCGGCGGCGGCTCGGCGCTCGCCGCCGTCACCGCGACCATCGCCGGCGGAGTCCGCTCCGGCTGGCTGCACACCCTGCTGGCGTGGCCCGCCGTGTGGTCGGTGCCCGTCGGCTTCGCGGCGATGGTGCTGACCTCCCTCGCCACCCGCGACCACGTCCCACCCGGCACCGGCGCCACCATGGCCCGCCTCCACCTGCCGGAGACCACCCCCCACGGCCACGCACCGACCACCCCCTGACCCGGAACCCCGCCCTGCGAACACCGTGTCCGCCTCCATCGCCATGTCCCGCCCCCACCGAACACCGCGTCCTGCCCCCACCGACACCGTGTCCCGCCCCCACCGGCGACCACGGACCGCCCCCGACCATGCCCGACCGCCCCGACCACTCCCGACCGCCCCGACCGAGGAGATCCCGCACATGAACGACAGTCACCCGCGAGGCGTCGGAGGCCGTGACCGGTGAGTGTCCTCGGTGTGCTCCTGCTCGCCGTGGCCGGCCTCGCGCTGTTCGTCCTCGGGGCCGCGCTCGGGCATGTGTCCCTGCGCCGCCAGCAGGAGAACCCGGCCGGCCCCGGCACCCCCGTCGAACAGGCCACGTTCCACACCCTGCACACCGCCTCGCTCGCCGCCCCGCCCCTGCGCGCCGGACTCACCCGGGACACGGCCCGCAAGGCGGCGCGACGGCTGCGCCCGCTGCTCGGCACGGTCGCCCTCGCCCTCACCGACGAGGAGTCCGTCCTCGCCTGGGACGGCGCCGGCGACCATCACCGGGACGCGACGGAGGCGTGGCTGGCCGAGGTCGTGCGCAGCGGCCGTACCCAGGCCGTCGAGCTGTCCTGCGAGGACGAGGACTGCCCGGTCCGCAGGGGGGTCGTCGCGCCGCTCACCGTGGACGGCCGGGTGACGGGGGCGCTCGCCGCGTTCGGCGCGGGGGAGTCCGCCGTCCTGGTCCGCGCGGCCGGGGAGGTCGCGCGCTGGGTCTCGGTACAGCTCGAACTCGTCGACCTCGACCGGGCCCGCTCCAGTGCGATCGAGGCCGAGATCCGCGCCCTGCGCGCCCAGATCTCCCCCCACTTCATCTACAACTCCCTGGCCGGCATCGCCTCGTTCGTCCGCACCGACCCCGAGCGCGCCCGCGAACTCCTCCTGGAATTCGCCGACTTCACCCGCTACTCGTTCCGCCGGGGCGGCGACTTCACGACGCTGGCGGAGGAGCTGCGCTCCATCGAGCAGTACCTCGAACTCGCCCGCGCCCGCTTCGGCAAGCGCCTGGAGGTCACCTTGCGCATCGCCCCGGAGGTACTGCCCGTCACGCTGCCGTTCCTGTGCCTGCAACCCCTCGTCGAGAACGCCCTCAAACACGGTCTGGAGGAGTCCGTCGAGCGCAGCCGCATCACGATCACCGCGGAGGACGAGGGGACCGAGGCCCGGGTCGTCGTCGAGGACAACGGCATCGGCATGGAACCGGACCGGCTGCGCGCACTCCTGCGCGCCGCACCGGGCCCGGCCACCGGCATCGGCCTGAGCAACGTCGACCGCCGGCTGCGCCAGGTGTACGGCGACGCCTACGGTCTGGTCATCGAGACCGGCCTCGGCGCCGGCACCAAGATCACCGTACGCGTGCCGAAGTTCCGCCCCGGCATACGGCCGGACCCCGGACCCGCGTGAGCGCTCCCGGGGTGTCGTGAGCGCTCACGCGGGTGTGCGGCAGCGTCAGGCCGACCAGCGGCCGTTGGGCTGGCGGCGGTCCTGCTGCTGACGGTTGTTGCCCGGCGGCTGGCTCTTCGTCTGCCGGGCCGCCGCCTGGGGAGCCTGCGTGTGGTAGTAGAGCTGCTTGCCCTGTCCGCGTGCGCCCAGGCCGTGATGTCCCTTGACCGGAGAATTGTGTCTACCCATGACCCGACTCCTTGCCCGCGGCAGGCCCGCGTTCCCCGGAGCTCGGCCACCACCCGCGTGTGGCGGCGGCCGCTTTTTGTTACCGCTCACGGTACGCCGCCCCCGCCCACCCGGCGACTGGGCCGAAAGGGTGGGTTTTCCGGAGGCGGGTTTCCCTGCGCGGACCGGAAGCCTTTCGAGGTGCGGGTCCCGGGGCGCGGTGCGACGCTGACATGGTGCATACGTCTGATCTCACTCCCGAAATCCGGGCCGCTCTCAGTGAGCAGCGGCCGTATCCCGCCATCACGCTCGTGCTGCCGACCGATCCGGATTTCCCCTTCAGCGAGAAGAACCGGATCCTGCTGCGCGACCTCGTCACCGAGGCCAAGCGCAAGCTGGCGGACGACCCGGACGTGGGGCGGGAAATGAAGCTGGAACTGCGGGACCACCTGCTGGATCCCGCCGTGGTCGAGAACGCGATCGACCCGTTCCACCCCGACGACGCGATGGTCGTCTACCTGGCGGCGAACGAGCCGGTCCAGGTCTGGCAGATGACCTCGCTCACGGCCGTACAGCCACGCGTCGAGTTCGCCGACTCCTTCCTCACCCGGTACCTGGTGGGCGCCGAGCAGCGGTCCCGGCCGTACCTCGTCCTGGTCCTCGATCAGGAGATGTGCCGCCTTTACCACGGTTCCGTGAAGCGCCTGGACCAAGTGGAACACCACGGATTCCCGTGCGCCCCGGAAATTCCGTCGCCCGAGGACGCCATTCCCGGAGCCATTCCGCACTCGGCGCCTTACGAAGGGCACAAAGCGCGGGTCGAGCAGTATCTGCGGCGGGTCGACAAACGGCTCGGCGACGCGCTCGGCGAGCACTCCGGACTGCCGCTGTTCGTCATCGGCGGCGACAAGATCCTCTCGGCGTTCAAGACCCTCTCCTCCCACGGCAACCACATCGCGGGAACACTGCCGCTGGCCGGAATGGACAACGTGCGGGCACAGGACCTGATGAAGCGACTGGAGCCGATGCTCGCCGACTTCCGCGCGAAGCAGGTCGCCGCTGCCGTCTCCGAACTGGCGGAGGCGCAGGGACACGGCAAGTACGCCGGCGGCCCGCTGGAGGTCTGGACGGCCGTCGCCGACAAGCGGGTGCAGCTCCTCCTGGTGGAAGAGGGCCTGGAACTCGCGGGCCGGATCACCGGGGACGGCCGGCAACTGGAACTGGTCGAGGTGCCCAGACCGGTGACCCTGCCGGAGCCGATTCAGGACATCGAACCCCCGGCGCACACGATGGGCGTGGCCACCGACATCGTCGAGCAGCTCGTCGACGCCGCGATCAGGGCCGACACCCAGGTCCTCTTCGTACCCGACGGGACCCTGCAGGGATCCTTCGGCGTGGCCGCCGTACTGCGGTACTGAGTGCCGCCGCACCGCGGTAACCGGCCGGGACCCCATCTCGGGAGACCGGACGGGGACCCCGCGCCGGGACATCATGTGAGGGGGGCCGCTCCAGGAGCGGCCCCCCTCACATGCGCGCGGCTACGCGGCTAGCCTTCCGCCGCCGCCTCCTGGATGTCGCGTTTCGCGTGCCCCAGCACCTCGTCCATGTCCCCGAGTCCCGCGTCGAGCCGCTCCGCCCGCGGCGCGGCCTCCTGGAGCCACGCCAGGGTGGCCAGCGCGAGGTCGACGGCCTTCTTCCGCTCGCCGTCCCCGAACAGTTCCTCGATCTTGTACGCGACACCGGCGAGCGTCTCGGCATCGGTGTCCGGCACCAGACACCCCTCCAGACCGGGCGGACAGGGCGTCCGCTCCCGGGACTCGCGCAGGGCGGTGACGACCGCGGGGTCCGCGCTGTACCGGTCGAGGAGTCCCATCAGGACGTACAGCCGCGCCGCCAGCCGCGGCAGCCCCGGGTACCGGTCCAGCCAGCCCATCAGCTTGCGCTGCCCGCCCAGGTACGCGACGACCTGCGCCAGCTCCTCGGTCGGCGTGTTCGACAGGGCGTAGTGGAACGGCAGGACCCGCGCCACCTCGTCGGCGAGCGTGGCCTTGCCCTGCTGGTCCAGCCCGCCCGAGACGAACCGCGCGACCAGTTCGCCGTCCAGCCCGAACCCGGGCGGCGCCGACCGGTCCCGTGAACTGTGCGAGGAGTCGTGGCGCAGCCGCAGGAGCTCATCGGCGATCTTGCTCATCGGTTTCTCGTGCACGGAATCTCCCGCAGGCCAAGACGTCGCTGTTCCCGGACGCCCGCAGCCGGGACACACGAGGTGCCGTGAACAGCCGCCCGGAGCAGGCATCAAGACTGTCCCGCCCGAGCGCGGGGAGTAAGCGTGAGTTGGGCCAGCCGGGCTATGCGGCCGCCGGGGCGCTCCTCGTCGCGGGGCCGCGTGGACAGCGGACTCGCCTGAGGTGGAAGGGCCGTTGGAGGCTCGGACGGTGGCGGCTGGCTCTACGATTGCCACGTCGCCGTGTCGCCCAGGGCGCGATCCGGCACAGCCACGTCCGCAGTGGCTGATCGCGGAGGGAGCACCGTGTCGAATCTCCGGCTGGACGACCACTTCGTGGCCGACGGCCCCGGTCAGGCCGTCCGGTCGTGTCCCGCCGCCGACGGGGGCCGGGAGCCGCTGGACCAGGGCCTGGACCATCCGGTGCTGACGGAGGTGCTGCGCCACCTGCTGGAGCGGGAGAAGCGGTCGGCGGGCCGGCCGATCGCGTACTACGAGGACAGTCCCTGAGGTGAGACACGGTCCGGAGGGGGGAGCGGGGGCTTCGGCGGACGTGCACGCGTCGGCTCCGTGGCCGCACCGGCTGCTGGACGTGCCCGCCCTGCGCCGCGCGGGTACCGCGCCGGTGCCCTTCCACCAGTTCGTCCTGAAACTGAACAGCCGCTGCAACCTGCTCTGCACGTACTGCTACGTGTACAACGCGGCGGACGCCTCCTGGCGGGGCCGGCCCGTCCGGGTCGCCGAGGACGTGCTCGAACGCAGTGCCGAACGGATCGGTGAACACGTCGCCGCCCACGGCCTGCGGCGGATCCGCGTCGAACTGCACGGCGGCGAACCGCTGCTGGGCGGTGTGGAGACGGCCCTGCGGCAGGTCCGCGAGGTCCGCGCCGCGGTGCGGGCGGCCGCCGGAGCACCGTGCGAGGTGCAGGTCAGCGTGCAGACGAACGGCACCCTCCTGACCGCCGACACCGTACGGCGGCTGGCGGAGGCCGGCGTCCGGGTCGGCGTCAGCCTCGACGGCGGCCGCCCCGAGCACAACAAGCGGCGCGTCGACCACGCCGGGCGGCCCGCCTGGGAGGCCGCCACCCGCGGCCTCACCACGCTGGCCCGCCACCCCGAGGCCTACGCCGGCATCCTGTGCACCATCGACCTCGACCTGGACCCCGAGGACGTCTACGACTCCCTGACGGCGTTCCGTCCCCCGGCCCTCGACCTGCTCCTGCCGCACGCGAACTGGGCGTCACCGCCCCCCGGCAAGGGCCCCTCCAGCGCCGGCTCGGCGCCCTACGGCGAATGGCTCGCCCGCGCCTTCGACCGCTGGTTCGACGGCGACCGCCACCACATCCGGATCCGGCTCTTCACCGAGATCATCGGCCTGCTCCTCGGATTCCCGAGCGGCGCGGAGGCGGTCGGGCTCTCCCCGGTCGCGGCCGTCCTGGTGGAGACGGACGGCACCATCGAGCAGGTGGACTCCCTCAAGGCGGCCTACCCGCAGGCGCCTTCGACCGGAATGGACGTCTTCCGCGACAGCTTCGACGACGTGCTGGAGCACCCGGGCATCGTGGCACGGCAGTTGGGCATGCGGGCGCTCGCCGAGGAGTGTCTGGACTGCCCGCTGGTGCGCGTCTGCGGAGGGGGCCACTACGCCCACCGCTACCGCGAGGGAAGCGGCTTTCGCGACAGGTCGGTCTACTGCGCGGATCTCGCGCTGCTCATCAGACACATCGCGCGAAGAATCGAACCGGTTCTGCGCTCAGGTCCGCTCTTGCCCGATTGAACCGGTTCTCATTGCACGGCAGTTGAAGCCGCGTCAGAATCTTGTCGTGAGCACTGGCGGGGGAGCGTCCGCGGCGGAGCACGTCTGGCGGGCACAGAGCATATGGTCACAGGCTGCCGACCGGCACAAGGCGGCGATCGGCAGGGCGCGTACGGCCACGCTGTGCGCGGTCGTCGCCGCGGGCGCGTGCGGTGCCGCGGCCGCGCAGGTCATGCCGCTGTCCTCGTGGGCCGGCCGGGCGCTCGCCTTCCTGGCCCTCCTGGCGGCGGGGCTGGCCCCCCTCCTGGCCCGGGGCGCCGCCCCCGACCGGGTACGGGAGTGGACCCGGCTGCGCTCGGTGGCCGAGGAACTCAAGAGCCAGACGTACGTCTGTCTCGCCCGGGTCGCGCAGTACCGGGCGCCCGAGGGACGTGACGCGGAGCTGCGCCGCCGTACCGACGCCGTGCTCGCCGCCGCCGCCGACCTGGAGCACGTCACCAGCGGCGTCCGCCCGGCCGCCCGCCCCCTGCCCCCGGTCACCTCCATCGCCACGTACGTCGACGGACGGCTGCGGCCCCAACTCGACGGCTACTACCGCCCGAAGGCCGACGAGATGGCCGGCCGGGCCCGGCTCGTGGAGCGGTGGGGGCAGGCGCTGGCGGTCCTCTCCGTGGTGCTCGGCGCCGTGGCCGGGGCGTTCGCGGTGGAGCGGGCGGCCGCCTGGATCCCCGTCGTCGCCGCGGTCTCGGCCGCCGTCGTGTCGCACGGCGCGTCGGCGCGCTATGTGGCCCAGCAGGTCGAGTTCGGCAGGACCGCGGGCGAACTGGAGCGGCTGCTGCGGTGGTGGGAGCAGTGCGGCCCGGCGACGGATGCGGAGGCCGACCGGCTGGCCGAGCGGACGGAACACGTCGTCTCGGTGCAGAACGAGGGCTGGATGGCCAAGTGGATCGCGGACTGAAGGCGGGGCGAGGGTGGTCAAGGTGTTCATCAGCCACAGCACCAGCTCGGACGACGAGATCGCCCTGGTACGGGACGCCCTCGCCAAGGGCCTGGACGCCCGGAACCACACCGTGCTGCTGGACGAGCGCATCCAGGAGCCGGGCCGCCCCTGGCAGTTGAAGCTCGCGAGGCTCCTCGGCGAGTGCGACGCGGCCCTCGTCCTGGTCAACGAGGCCGCCCTCGCCTCGTCCTGGGTGCGCCGCGAGACCAACATCCTGCACTGGCGCAAGACGTTGTACCCCGGCATGGTGCTGGTCACCGTGCTGGTGGGCGGCGTGAGTGCCGGACAGCTGAGGGCCTCCGAGCTGCGCTACCTCGCCGACGACGACGTCGAGCGGATCAGGGCCTGGACGAAGGACGAGGTCGACCGGCTGGTCCAGCGGTTTCCCCAGGTCCGCCGGATCTGGGACGACGCCGTCAGCGCCTGGCTCGACGACATCGGCATCCAGCTCAGGGAGATCAAGGACGAGTCGATCTTCGCCAGGATCGCCCGGGAACTGGACGTCCCCGAGGAGGAACTCGTCGAACTCGTCCCCGGACTCGCCCCCGTGCTGCTCGCCTCCCAGATGCTCGACACGCACGATGTCGTCAAACTCGGCAACGCGGTGCTGGTGGCCCGCAGGGGCGGTCTGGAGCGGGACCGGGTGGGCCAGTTGGCGACGATGATCCTGCCGGTCTGGGTCGACCGCGACGAGGCCAGGCGCATCGTGCGCGAGACCGACGGTTCCGTACGCCGTGTCGTCATCCTGAACGTGGACAGTCCCGAGATCGGCAAGCAGTACCTCGACCGGGCGTTCTGCGTCGACAACCGGAGCTACTACGTCGCCACGGCGGCGGGACGTCCGCCCGGCGACGAGAACCCGGAGGACTACCTCCTGGAGCAGTGCGAGCTGGCGGTCAAGGACCGGATCGGCATGGACCCGTACCAGGAGCTCGGCAGGCCGAAGGAGCCGCGGAACTTCGGACGCCTCTTCCTGGTGCTGGACGTCAAGCGCTGCGACCTGGCCATGGTGCACCGGGTGATCGCCCGGCTGCACGAGAAGGTGCCGTGGGTGCACGTCCTGGTCATTCCCGGCCGGGGTGTCGACGTACGGGAGCGCTGGCCGGGAAGTCCCGACGAAGTGCTGGTTCTGGACCCGCCGTTCGAGGCGAGTCATGAGATTCTGGTCAAGGCTGTCATGCGACGCGTGGACGAGTGCGTGCAACCGATCCGCAGGGGGGCGTGGTGAGTCAGAAGAAGACCGGTGCGCAAGAGCAGACCACTCCGCGAGAAGAACAGACCGCCTCGCGAGAAGAGCGGGCCGACGCCCCGGCGGGAGACGCCTGGCTCGACACCCCCGACCGCGGTGACGGCCGTGTCTATGTGATGGCGTCCGAACTGGACTTCGCCGTGAAGGTCGCCCTTGCCACCGGACGGCCCCTGCTGCTGCGCGGCATGCCGGGATCCGGCAAGTCCTCCCTGGCGCCGTACATCGCCCGCCAACTGGGCTGGCGGTACTACGTGCACGTGGTCACCTACCGTACCCAGCCGCGCGAACTGCTCTGGAGCTTCGACAGCGTCCGCAGGCTCGGCGACGCCCAGGTCGCCGCGCGGCACGGCGAGAGGCTGGACAACGCCGGCTACGTCCAGCCCGGCGTCCTGTGGTGGGCGCTCGCCCCGGAGTCGGCCCGCAGGCGCGGCCGGCCCGAGGGCACCGAGGTCGGCGACCCCTGCCCGGACCCGTTCGAGAAGATCAACGCCGACCGCAGCCCCGACCACGCCGTGGTCCTCATCGACGAGATCGACAAGGCCGACCCAGACGTGCCGAACAGCCTTCTCGTCCCGCTGGGTTCACACCGGTTCGTCGTCGCGGAGATCAACGCGGAGATCCACACCGAACAGGCGGCCCCCGCGGCGGACCCCACCGCGGAGAACAGCACGGAGAGCGCCGCGGAGAACGCGCACCGCGCCCGGCACCTCGTGGTGCTCACGACCAACGAGGAACGCGAGCTGCCCCAGGCCCTGTTGCGGCGCTGCGTCGTGCACGTCCTGCCGGAGCACGACAAGGACATGCTCGTCCAGATCGCCAGGGAACACATGGCCGACTGGCCGGGCGAGGTGACCCCGGCCGACGAGGAACTGGCCGAGGCGGTCGCAGACAACCTGATGAAGGTACGCGAACAGGCCGACAAACAGGACGTACGACGCCCCAGCACGGCCGAGTACCTCGACGCCCTGCTCGCCTGCCGCTCCCTGGGCATCCGCCCCGGCGACGACGAATGGCAGCTGCTGACCCGGAACGTGCTGATCAAACCGCAGCAGATGGCCGGTGACCCCACATGACGGGGGAGGCCTGGCTCGCGGACGTGGCCCGGGCCGCCCGGGCGCTCGGCACCCGCTCCCCGGAGGACTTCGCACGGATCGCCGCGCTGCTGGGCATGGGCGGCCCGCCGGCCCAGCCACCCCGGACGAGCCGCGAGGAACCCGAACCGGACATCCCCGCCTGGCAGGCCCCCGCCCACGAGAAGGACCCCGCACGGTCACGGACGGACACCGACCCACCGGTCTTCCGCCGCCGAGACCAGTCCGCCCGCTCCACCACGGTCACGGTCCTCGTCCCCGCCGAAGACGCGGACCGCCGCTCCCCCTACAGCTGGACCACACCCTCGCTGGCCCGCCCCCGCGAACGGGGCGAAGCGGCCCGGCGACCCGCCCACCTGCCCCTGCTCGCACCGCGCTCCACCGCCGCGCTGCTCACCATGCTGCTGTCCAGGGTCACCCCCGAGGGCGAACTCGACGTCGACCGCGCCACGGAGGAACTCGCCCGCGCCCGCCCGCTGACCGCCATCCCCCGGCTGCCGCTGTCCACACTCCGCTACGGCGTGCAGATCCTCGCCGACACCTCCGGCGCGATGGAGCCCTTCGCCCGGGACGTGGACGACGTGATCACCCACGTCCGCGCCCTCGCCGGGGTCGCCGGCACCCAGGTGCTGCGCTTCGCCGACGTACCCCTGCGCGGCGCGGGTCCCGGCTCCCGGGCCACGTGGGAGCGGCCGTACCGGCCGCCCCGGCCCGGCGTGCGGGTGCTGATCCTCTCCGACCTCGGAGCCGGCGGCCCCACGCTGAACCCCTGGCGCGCCACCGAACAGGAGTGGCGCAGGACGATCGACCTCATCCGCCGGCGCGGCTGCGAACCCGTCGCCCTCGTGCCGCTGCCCGAGCGGCACTGGCCGAGCTGGGCACGCCTGCTGCTGCCCGTGCTGACCTGGGACCGTGGGACCACCGTCGGCAAGGCGCTGGGGGCCCGGCGTTGAGCGCGGAGGAACGGCCGGGCCGGACCCTGGCGGTCCTGCTCAGCGTCGCCGCCCGGATCGAGCCCGAGCTGATGCGGGCGGTACGCCTGCGCGTCGCACCGGGCCTCGACGTCGCCGCGGAGGTGGACCTCTGGTTCGGAGACCTGGTCGCGCACCGCGGGTTCGGCTTCGTCGTGCTCAACCCCCAGCTGCTCGGCGAACTGCGCGACGAACTCGCCCGGCGGCTGCGCCAGGCCGGCGACGGCGACCCCATCCACCGCCTCTGGCCCACCTTCCAGCAACTGCGCGCGGGCGCGTCCCCCGCCATGGTCGCCCAGGAGACGGCGACCTGGCAGGCCGTCAGCGGACACCCGGACGCCGACCGGCACATCGAGGCGAGCCTGCAGCCCGCCCTGCGCGCGTTGGTCGAGGAGGAACGCGAGGGCGTCGCCCGCTGGTTCACCGAGGCGTGGGAGACCCTGCCCGAACGCGTGCAGCGTTCCACCACGGCCTGGCAGCTGCTCACGCTCTCGGCGGTCCGCCTCTCCCTCGACCCGCCCGCGCCGCCCCGGCCGCCGCGACTGGCACTCGCCGACGTCGCCGTCATCGCCGAAGGACTGCCCAAGGCGCGGCTGCACCTCGGCTGGGACGGCCCCAGGCTGGTGCTGAGCGACGCCCCGCTCGGCCCCGACCAGTTCGCCGTCACCGTCCCCGACACCGACCCGCGCGTCGTGGAACTGGTGACCTCCAGCTCCATCAGGACCATTCTCGTGGGCCGGGACATGGTGGTCGAGGAGTGGGTGGGACCGGCCGGGGGACTGCTGCACACCGCGGACGGCGCGACGTACACGCTGCCCGCCTCGCCCGCCGGCCGGCCCGGCCCGGAGCAGCCGGGGGAGGAGTACGCGACGCGAGCCGCCGGACCCGAGGAGGACTCCGGCGCCGGCCACATCAGCATCTGCTACGCCGGCGAGAGCCGCCCCTGGGCCCTGTGGACCGCCCACCAGCTGGAACGCGCCGGACAGACCATCACCCTGCTGCACTGGGACACCGCCTCACGCACCCCCACCGAGTCCCTCGAAGCCCTGCTGGCTGCCCCTGGCCGCGTACTGCTGCTCATCAACGAACGGGCCCTGCGCCCCGATCTGCACGACGACTCGGAGTGGACCGAGGCCCTCCGGCTGATCGTCCGCCCGCACCGCCGGCGGTTCGCCGCGATCGCCGTGTCGTACGAGCCGCTCCCCGACACCATGGTGGAACTGCACCCGGTGGACCTGGCCGGGCTCGACGAGGGGGAGGCACGGCGCAAGATCCTCGAACGGCTGGGCATCGACCCGGGCGACGACCCGCGGCCGGACGGCCCCCGCTTCCCCAACGACCCGCCCCAGGTACGCGAGGCCCCCCGGCGCAACGGCTACTTCACCGGACGCAAGGACGACCTGGAAGAGCTGTCGGAGCGGCTGGCCGAACCGGGGCAGACGGGCGCCCGAGTCGTCCTGCACGGCATCTCCGGCGTCGGCAAGAGCCACCTCGCCACCGAGTACGCGCACCGCTACGGCGACGGCTACGACGTCGTGTGGTGGATCACTGCCGGCCAACGCGCCACCGCCCGCGAGGACTTCGCCGCGCTCGCCGTCCACCTGGAGCTGGAGGCGGCACGCGACGTCGGCGAGCGCATCCGCGCCGTGCACACCGCGCTGCGCGCCCGCACCGGACCGCGCGAACGCTGGCTGCTGATCTTCGACGGCGCCGACGACGTGGGCGAGATCCGCGACCTGCTCCCCGACGGCCGCGGCGACGTGCTCATCACCAGCCTCAGCCGCGACTGGGCCGGCATGCTGGGCTTCCAGGAGTACACGGTCCGCCCCTTCACCAGGAACGAGAGCGCCGCGTTCATCCGCCGCCGGGTCCCGAGGTCCACCCAGGAGCAGGCGGAGCAACTGGCCGAGGCCGCCCAGGACCTGCCGCTGGTACTCGCGCAGACCACCGCCTGGCTGATCGCCAACCCCGCCGAGCCCGTCGCCGCCTACCTGGAGGCGCTGGACCGGCAGTCCCCGGAGGACCTCGAGGTACGCATCGAGGACGACTACCCGGTCGGCTTCGTGCGCTCCTGGGGCCTGCTGCTGAACTCCCTGCGGGAACGCAACCCGGACGCCGCCGAACTCATCGAACTCATGGTGCTGTTCTCCCCGGACACGATTCCGCTCCGCCTCATCGCTGCCGCCCCGGCCGCCGTGTTCCCGTCCGGCAGCCTCGCCCGCACCGTGGCCGACTCCACCCGCTGGCAGAACGCCCTGGCCAGCCTCGCCGACCTCACCGCGATCCACCTGAGCTACACCCCGGACCCGTCCCTGGAGTACGGCGTCGAATCGGCCCAGATGCACCGCCTCTACCACCGCTTCATCCGCGGCACCCTCGCCCGCGGCCGGCGCACCGAACTGGCCGGCGCCGCCAGCGCGATCCTCGCCGCCGCCAACCCCGGCAAGCCCGCCGACCGGCGCGAGTGGCCCGCGTACACCGCGCTCATCCCGCACCTCGACTACGCCGGCACGCTCGACCGCGACGAACCGGGCGTGCGCGCACTGGTGCTCGACTGCCTGGACACCCTGCGGCTGCGCGGCGAGTACGACACCGGGCTGCGCCTGTGCCAGCAGGCGGTGGCCCGCTGGCGCCCCCGGCACCCCGAGACCGACGCCGACATGCTCGTCCTGGTCCACCAGCACGCCAACCTGCTGCGCCGCGTGGGACGTTACCGGGACGCCGAGGCCGTCGGCAGGGCCGTGGTGGAGGAGCTGGCCGGCTCCCGCGACAGCGACGACCCCGAACTGCTGCGGGCCAAGGACGGGTTGGGCGGCACGCTGATGGCCCTGGGGCAGTTCCAGCGCTCCCGGGAGCTGTTCGAGGAGGTCTGGCGCGGCCACACGCACCGGTCGGGAGCCCACGGGGCGCGGGCGCTCTACGCCAGGAGCAACATGGCCCTGACCCTGGGCCTGCTCGGCCGCTACGAGGAATCCCTGCAGATCCACCGCGAGTTGTTCGAACTGCGCCGCCGCGAGCTGGGAGCGGACGACTACGAGACCCTGTACTCGGGCCTGTGCCTCGGCTGGATGACCCGGCTGCTCGGACGCTACCGCGAGGCGCTCTCCCTCCAGCAGCCCAACGCCCGCCTGCACAGCCGCGTACTCGGCCCCTACCATCCACAGACCCTGCGCGCCGAGCACAACCTCGCCCAGTGCCTGCGCCGCGACGGACAACTCGACGAGGCCGCCGCCCTGTTCACCAGCGTCGTCGGCCGCTCCCAGCAGGCACAGGGCGAACTCCACCCCGACACCCTGATGATGACCTCCGACCGCGCCACCCTGCTCCGCGAGATCAGCCCGCGGGAGGCGCACGAACTGGCCCGCACCGTCTCCGACCGCTATCTGCGCCTGCTCGGCCCCGACCACCCCTACACCGCCGGCTCGCTCGGCAACCTGGCCCTCGCCCAGTGGACCGACGGCGACGAGCGCGGCGAAGCGGACGCCTCCGCCCACACCGCCTGGCAGCTCATGGTCCGCGCCGTCGGCGACGAGCACCCCTGGACCATCGGCTGCCGTATGAACCTGGCCGCGAGTCTCGCCCAGTCGGGGCGCGACCAGGAGGCCCTGGCGCACGACACCGAGCTGCTGGACGCCGCCGCCCGGCAGCGCGGCACGCGTCACCCGCTCACCCTGGCCGCCGCCACGGCCCGCGCCTGCGACCTGCGCGCGCTGGGCCGCACCGAGGAGGCCGAACGGCTGCGGCTGGAGATCGTGGCCCTGCTGCGGGACACCCTCGGGCCGCAACACCCGCACACCCGGTCCGCCGAGGTGCTGGAACGACCGCACTGGGACTTCGAACCACAGCCCATCTGACCCATCAGCACAACGCCGCACCCGGTACGGCGGCCGCGGAGGAGATCAGGCGCATGGACAGCCGGAGAACGGCCGACGGCCGGCACATCACCGTCAGCTACGCCGGGTTCAACCGGCCGTGGGCGGTCTGGATCGCCCACCAGCTGAACACGCGCGGCCACGAGGCGACGACGCGGCGCTGGGACCCGCGGATGGACGTGCCCTTCGAGGAGGAGTTCGGCGCCCTGCTCGCCACCCACGGACGCGTCCTGCTGGTCCTGGACAACTGGTACTTCGGCCTGGGCCCCGTCGCCGAGGCCGACTGGGACCGGGTGCTCCGGCGGACGGTCTCCGCACACCCCGACCGTTTCGCCGCGGTCACCGTGGCGACCCAGCGGGTGCCCGGCGCGGTGTCCCTGCTCAAACCCGCCGACCTGCACGACCTGGACGAGCACGAGGCGGCCCGCAGGCTGTTGCGCAGGCTCTCGATCGACCCGGCGCTCCCGGTCCAGCCGTCCGCCGGGACGGCACCCCGCTTCCCCAACGAACCGCCCGAGGTACTCGACACACCCCGGCGCAACCGCCGCTTCACCGGCCGCGATCTCGAACTGGAGCTGATACACGCCGCGTTGACCCTGGAGGAGACCGGACACGAAACCGTCACCCGGATCGTGCTGCACGGCATCAGCGGAACCGGCAAGACCCAGATAGCCGCCGAGTACGCCCACCGCTTCGGAAACGACTACGACGTGGTGTGGTGGATCGACGCCACCCACCGCGCCAAGGCCCGCGAACGCCTGGCCGCGCTCGCCCCCCGCCTCGGGCTGCCGGTGGGCGAGCGCATCGGGGAGCGGATCAGGGCCGTCCACGAGGCCGCGCGCTCCGCCGCGCACGGGCGGTGGCTGCTGGTCTTCGACGGCGCCGAGGATCCCGCCCAGCTGGCCGACCTGCTGCCGGACCAGCACACCCACGTGCTGCTCACCGCGGGCAGCCGCGACTGGTCCGGCGTACCCGGCACCCGGGTGATGGCCATCCACCCCTTCACCCGGACCGAGAGCGTGGCGTACGTACGCCGCCGTGCCCCGCGGCTCACCGCCGAGGAGGCCGACGGACTGGCCTCGACCGTCCGCGATCTGCCGCTGCTGCTCGCCCAGACCGCCGCCTGGCTGGACGCCAACGACGTACCGGCGCAGGACTACCTGCGCCTGCTGCGCGCCGCGCCGGAAGACGCGACGGACGCGGACGGCGCGGAGGGCGACGAGGACGCGGAAGAGACGGAGGGCACGCAGGGCACAGCGGACACAGGAGGCGACGAGGGCGGCGAGGGCACGGGCGATACAGGAGGCCCGGGAGGCCCAGGAGACCCGGAGCGCACGGGAGCCACAGCGCGCACGGGAGTCACGAGGGTCGCGGACGAAGAGGACGCGGGCGAGGTCCCCGAGAGCGGGGAAGGATATCCGCTGGGCTTCCGCACGGCGTGGTCGACCACCCTCGATACCCTCCGCGAGCGCAACCCCGAAGCGGCGGAACTGCTGAACCTGCTGGCCTTCTTCGCCCCCGCCGAGATCCCGGTGCGCCTGCTCACCGAGGTGCGCCACGGGGACCTGCCCCCCTCCCTGGACGAACTGGTCCGCGACCCCCGCTCCTGGCACCTGGCGCTGCGCCGGCTGTCCGAGTACACGGCCGTACGACTGGACTACGAGCAGGACCTGGCCGAGGACCCCGCCGTGGAGCAGGTCCGGATGCACCGGCTCTACCAGCGGTTCCTGCGCGAGACGCTCTCACCGCAGGAGCGGCAGGGATACGCCATGACCGCCTGCCAGGTGCTGGTGAGCGCCGATCCCCGCCGGCCCGCCGACACCCGCGACTGGGAGCGCTACGCCCTGCTCATCCCGCACCTGGGCCACGCCGGCGCCTTCGACTCGACCCGCACGGCCGTGCAGGAGCTGGTGCTCAACTGCATCGAGTACCTGCGGGTGCGGGGCGAGTACCGGACCGCGCTGAAACTCTGCGAGGAGGTGCTCGCGCACTGGCAGCGCGAACTGGACCCCGCGCACGGCGCCCTGCTCTCGCTCCAGCACAAGCTCGGCAACATCCTGCGCCTGGCCGGCCGTTACACCGAGGCCGAGAGGCTCGGCCGCTCCGTCGTGGGCCGCCTCGCCGCGGCACGGCCCGAGGACCACCCCGAACTCCTGCGCGCCAAGGACGGGTTGGGCAGCACGCTGCTCGCCCTCGGCCGGTTCACGCAGGCCCGCGACCTGTTCACGGAGGCGGCGACCCGCTTCGCCGACCAGTTCGGCACGGAGGCCCCGCAGACCCTGGCCGCCCGCCACAACCAGGGACTCGCCCTGCTGCTGCTCGGCCGCTACACCGAGGCCAGGGCGATCCACCGGGACGTGCTGCAGATCCGGCAGCGCCGGCTGCGCTCGCGCCACCACCTCACGCTGCACTCCGGCGCCGTCTACGCGCGGCTGATCCGGCTGCTGGGCGACTACCCGGAGTCCGTGTCGCGGCTGGAACAGATCGTGCGGACCCTGCGGCAGATCTCCGACGAGCGCCATCCGCGGTCCATCATGGCCGACCACCAGCTCGGGATCTCACGCCGCCGGACCGGGGACTACGCGGGGGCGGGCGAACGGCTCTCCGGAGCCGCGCGCCGGGCCGCCCAGGTGCTCGGCCCCCAACACCCCGACACGCTGGTGGTCGAGGCCGACTACGCCACATACCTGCGCGAACACGGCGAACTGGGCGCGGCGCTGCGCTACGCGGAGTCCGTGGCCGAACGGTACGACGAACTGCTCGGCCCCCGTCATCCGTACAGCATCGGCACGCTGGGCAACCTGGGGCTGACCCTCGGGCACGCGGGCGACCACCAGAAGGCCCTGCGGCTGGCCGAGGCCGCGTACCGGGACATGTCCGCGGCCGTCGGCGGCGACCATCCCTGGAGCCTCGGGTGCGCGCTGAACCTCAGCGGCGCGCGCAGCCGCGCCTACGACGTGCGCGGGGCGTACCAGCTCAGCCGGGACACCGTGCTGCGCGCGGCCCGCGTGCTCGGGGGGACCCACCCGCTGACCCTGTCCGGGCGGACGGCCCTCGCCGACGACCTGCGCGGCCTCGGGCAGCCCGCCGAGGCCGCGGACCACGAGGGGGAGGCCGTACGGACGCTGAGCGACCACCTCGGCCCCGAACACCCGCACACCCGTGACGCCCAGCGGCGACTGCGCCCGTACTGGGACTTCGAACCGCAGCCGCTGTGATGTCCGGGAACACAGGGCGTACGCCCTACTCACCTCCCGTGTCGCTGGTCTACGCCGGGGTCAGCAACGGATGGGCGCAGTGGATCGCCTGGGTGCTCGCGCAGGAGGGCTGCACGGTCGACGCCGTACGGTGGTCGCCCTTGAGCCGCCTGCCCGACACGACGGACCTGCGGGCCTTCTTCGCCCAGCCCGGACGCGTGCTGCTCGTCCTGGACGACTGGTTCCTGCGCTTCGACACCGGGCGCAACCAGGAGTGGGCACAGGTGCTGCGCACCCTGATGCCGCGCCTGTACGACCGGGTCGGGGCAGTCACGGTGACCACCCGCACCCTCCCGGACGAGGCGGTCAGCCTCGGCGCGGTGACCCTGCGCGGGGTGGGCCCGGAGGAGGCCCGGCGCCGGGTCCTGGCCAAGGTCGGGCTGGTGCCCCGCTCCCCGTACGCGCGCCAGGACGAGGGCCCGCGCTATCCCGAGGACCCGCCGGACGTGACCAACACCCCGCGCCGCAACCCGCGGTTCACCGGGCGCGAGGACCTTCTCAACGAGGTGCACGACATGCTCGGCTCGGGCGGCGGACGCGGCCGCCGTGTCCTGCTGCACGGGGCGCCCGGAGTCGGCAAGAGCCAGGCTGCCGCCGAGTACGCGCGCCGGTTCGCCGGCGAGTACGACCTGCTCTGGTGGGTGCCCTCCGCGACCAAGGCGGCCGCGCGGGAGGGGTTCGCGGCGCTGGCCAGGGAGGTGGGCCTCGGTGAGGGCGACCAGCTCACCGGGCAGATCGAGGCGGTGCAGTCGGCCCTGGAGCGGGACGAGAAGGGCCGCTGGCTGATCATCTTCGACGGCGCGGAGGACATCGACGGCATCGCCCCGCTGCTGCCCGGGGGACGCGGTCAGGTCATGCTCACGGCGCAGAACACCCAGTGGTCGCGCCACGGTGCCGCTTCGCGCGAACTGCCGCCCTTCGAACGGGACGAGAGCATCGCGTTCGCCTGCCGCCGGGCGCCCCGCATGACCGAGGCCGAGGCCGGTGAACTGGCGGCCGCACTCGACGACCTCCCTCTCGTCATCGACCAGAGCGCCGCCTGGATCGACGCCCACCCCGCCGCCGACATCACCCGCTATCTGGACGCTCTCAAGACCGGAGATCCGCTCCCGGCGGCCACGGACACCTCCACGAACCGGACCCCGACGCCGGCCCCGAACGCCGAAACGACCCCGACTCCGCGTACGACCCCTAACCCCGATACGACCCCGACTCCGCATACGCTCCCGAACCCCCAGGCGACCCCGAGTCCCCAGGCGACTTTGAGTCCCCATGCGACCCCGAACCCTCATGCGACCCCGAACCCGAACCCGAACCCGAACCCGAACCGCGTCCCCGCCACCGAAGTGCCGCGCGCGCACCGGCAGGTGTGGGCCAAGACCCTCGCCTCGCTGGCCGAGCGGTCCCCCTCGGTGCACGAACTGCTGGTCCTGCTCACGTTCTTCTCCCCGGACATGCTGCCTGTCCGGCTGCTGCGCGCTGCCCGCCCCAGTGACCTGCCGCCCTACCTCGCCGGCCTCGCCACGGAACCGGGCAACTGGGACGCCGTCCTGCTGAACGTCTCCGAACTGACCTCGATGCGCGTGGAGTTCGCCACCGACGCCCGGCAGGACCCCACCAGCGTCGTCTCCCTGCGCATGCACCGCAGCTTCCGCCGCTTCATCCGCGACGGCCTCACCCCCGACACCGAGCGCGAGTACGCGGCCGCCGCCGCACGGGTCCTGGTCGCATCCGACCCCGGCGAGCCCGGTTCCCCGCGCAACTGGCGCCGCTACGCCGAGATCCTCCCGCACCTCGAACCCTCCGGCGCCCTGGACGCGGACGACGGCGACGTACGCCAACTCCTGCTGAACTGCATCGACTACCTGCGCGTGCGCGGCGAGTACCAGGACGGCTGGACCCTGGCCCGGCGCGTCCTCGGCAGATGGCGGCACACCTTCGCCCCCACCGAGCCCAGCGTGCTCGCCGCCGCACACCAGGAGGCGCGCATGCTGCGCGGTCTCGGCCGGTACGAGGAGGCCGAGCAGGCCGACCGGGCCCTGCTGCGCGGGCTCGGCGACGCCGGTATCGACAGCGGCATCGAACTGCTGCGCGCCAAGGACGGACTCGGCGCCACCCTGATGGCCCGCGGCCGGTACGACGAGGCACGCGACCTGTACGAGGAGGCCGCCCAGCACGCCGCCGACCGGCTGGACGACCGCTACGAGGCCCAGACCCTGAAGTTCCACACCAACCTGGCCCTCGCCCTGGGGCTCCAGGGGCACTACGCGCGCTCCGGCGACCTGCACCGCATGGTGTACGACCGCAGGGTCGGCCTGCTCGGCGCCCGGGCGCGCCGCACGCTCCAGTCCGGCTACTACACGGCCCGGATGCTGCGCCTGCTGGGCAGACTGCGCGAGGCGCGGAGCCTTCAGTCCTACAACGTGCACCTGCTGCGCAGGACCCTCGACGAGGCCCACCGGCAGACCCTCCTGGCCGAGCACAACCTGGCCCTGTGCCTGCGGCGCGACGGCGAGCGGGAAGAGGCGCGCGCGACGATGCGCGACGCCCGCAGACGGCTCATCCTGCTCAGCGGCGCCGACCACCCCGACGTGCTCATGGTGTCCCTGGACTACGCCATGCTGCTGCGCGTCCTCGACGAGCGCACCAAGGCCCGCGGCCTGGCCGAGGCCACCGCGCGGGCGTACGCCCACCGGCTCGGCGAACTCCACCCCTACGCGATCGGCGCCCGCAACAACTGCGCGCTCCTGCTCCTGGACGACGGGGAACCGGAGGCGGCCTGGCGGCTGGCCGACCGGTCGATGAGGGAACTGGAGGCGGAGATCGGCCGCGGCCATGTGTGGTCGGTCGGCTGCGCGATGAACTGCGCCGCCGCGCTGGCCGCCCTGGGCGACGCCGAAGGCGCGGAGCGGCTGGGCAGGGACGCGCTGGCCCGAGCGGTCCCGGCCGTCGGCCCCGGCCACGTCCTCTCCGCCAACCTGCGGGCCGGAATCGCCCAGGACCTGCGCACCCTGGGACGCCACGGCGAAGCGGACGCCCTGGAGACCACGGCACTCACCACCCTCGCCGCCAGCCACGGCCGCGATCACGACCAGTCCCGCTACATGCGCGCGGGCCTGCGCCCCTACTGGGACTTCGAACCCCAGCCGATCTAGCCCGTCCAGCCCGTCCAGCCCGTCCAGCCCGTCCAGCCCGTCCAGGCCCTGTCCGGTGGCCACCGGCCCCCCGCAGATCACGTACGGGTCGGCCCTTAGGGTGCCCACCATGGACAAGCATCTCCTGACCGACGCGCTCTCCGGTTCCCGGGACCGGGCGGAGCCGGCCCGCGCCCTCCTCGTGGAACAGGGGGCGGAGGCGGTGGCAGCGGTGCTGGACGTGCTCTGTGACGAGCACTCACCCGTCGACTGGACCGTCCCGGCCGACATCCTGCGCGGGATCGGGGAACCCGCCCTCCTCCCGCTCGCGCAGGCCGTCGCCACGGCGGCCTCGCCCGAAGTGGCCAGGCGGGCCGGGTGGACCCTGGCACGACTGGACGTCGCCGACCCGAAGGTCTACGCGCCACTGCTGGGGCACCCGGACGCGCGGGTCCGCACCGACGCGCTCATCGCGCTCGGGAACCGCGGCGATACCGCGGCGAGCATCGCCCACCTGCTCGTTCCCTCGCTGGGGGACCCGGAGCCCGAGGTCCGGCGGCAGGCGGTCCGGGCGTTCGAAGCCATCGGTACCGCCGCAGTTCCCGAGCTGCGGCGCGTGCGCCGCGCCCGCGCGAGCGGGCCCCGGATCCGGGCCGGCGCCCTGGAGGCGCTCGCGGCCGTTGGCGGCCCGGCCGCCCTCGACCCCACGGACCAGGAGGCATGGCGCCGGCTGACGAGGATCGGGCTGCGCACCGAGACACCGCAGGGCATGCACCTGTGCGGGTCCTGGTACGCCGTGCCGGGCACCGACCAGGACGCGGTCCTGGACGCCTTCGACCTCGGTGAGGCCCATCCGGTCACACTGCGGACGGGCGCGGCCGCCTGGAACCACGACCAGCACGCCTGGCACCGCACCCGTCCGCACGAGGCCTGCGCACGCGTCTTCGTCAGCCCCGTACTGGACGGCTGGACGCTGGTCTTCGGCGACTCCTCCCAGGACCGGCACCGCGTCGAGGACGCGGACGACCGGGAGGAGGTCCTCGCCGAAGTCGTACGACAGCGGTGTGCCGCTCTGAGCCGCCGGTTCGGGTCCGCGCAGTGGTACGGAATGAGCTGCGGCGACGGCTGGACGGCTTGGTGCATCGCCGAAGAGGGCGAAGTGGTCCGGCACTACGACGTGTTCACCGCCGACGAGGAAGGCGACGAAGGCACCCCGCACCCGGCCGAGTCCGGCTACCTCCTGCCCCATGAGGACGGCTTCCCCGAGGACGCCTTCGACGGCGTGAACCTCTCGGACACCGAGGAGTTCGCCGCGCGCCACCGCGAGGTGAAGGAGCGGCTCCGGATACCCGACACCTGTAACGCCGACGACATCGCGGCGCGTCTCTCGGTCGACCCCCAAAGCCTGGACGCGCGCACCCGGGTCACCGGTCACGGAGTCCTCGCCCTCACCGCCTGCGGCCGTGAACACGGCCATCCCGCAGGGGCGTTGCCCGTGTGACCCCGCCGCCGGACCGCCGGTTCAGGAGGGCGCGCCGGACAGGACCTCCACCTTGCCGGTGTCGAGCGAGTAGTAGGCGCCGACCACGGCGAGGGCGCCCTTCTTCACGAGCGGGCCGAGGTCGTCGTTGGAGCGCAGATCGGCCGCGGTCAGCTTGACCTGGGCGCGGGCCATGGTCTCGACCGGGTCGTCGCCGCCCTCCTCGACGGCCTTCTCGTACGCCGGGCGCAGGGCCTCGACGATCGCCTGCAGGCTGCCGGGCAGCGGCTTGCCGTCGCGCAGGGATTTGTACGCGGCCTGGACCGCACCGCAGCGCTGATGCCCGAGGACGATGACGAGGGGCGTGCCGCTCGTCATCGGCCCGTACTCGACGGAGCCGGTGACCACCGGCTCGACCGCCTCCCCTCCCGTACGCATCACGTACAGGTCGCCCAGTCCGGTGTCGAAGAGGAGTTCGGGCGGAACCCGGGAGTCGATGCAGGAGAGGACGGACCCGAAGGGCTCCTGCTTCTCGGCCACGAACTGGCGCCGGTCCGGATCCCGGTCGGGGTGCTGGAGATCCCCGCTCACCCAGCGCTTGTTGCCGTCCATCAGCCGGGTGAAGGCCGCGGCGGGCGTGACCGGCCGGGGCTGGGGCGAGGCGCTGCTCGTCGAACGCGTCGGCTTTGCCGAACTCGTAGAACTTGTCGAACTCGCCGACGTGGCGGCGCTCGTCGTCGAGCACCCCGTGAGGGCGACCGCGGCGCCGGCGAGCGTGCCGGCCAGCAGCCCCCTGCGATCCGGGCGCGCCGCAGCGTCCCCGGACGCGTCCTTCGCGGTGTCCTCCGCCGCGTTCCTCGCTGTGTCCCTCGTTGCGCCCCTCGTCGTGTCCCTCGGCGTGTCCATCGGCTGTTCCTCCCGGTGCCGCGCAGGCACGTCCGTGTGTCCGTTTCGGCGCCGATTGTTCAGCGCGCGGCGGTGACCGGGGCGCAGGCGCGAGCGGGCGCGGGCGACATTGGCACCGACGGCCGATGCCCGGCAGGGGCGCGCGAGAGGGAGCGGGTGCGAGGGGTGGTGCGTGGGGGAGGCGTGGGGGAGGCGCGTCCGGACGGGACCCGGCCGGACGTGCGCCGTACGGCTCCGCCCCCCTCCGGCACGTACCCAGGAGGACCCGCAGGGGCGATGATGACGGCCATGGCCCTGTCGACGGCGTTCACGAAGTTGTTCGGTGTGCGGCATCCGATCGCCTTGGCGCCCATGGGCGGCTCGGCCGGCGGCGAGCTGGCGGCGGCCGTCTCCCGCGGCGGCGGCCTGGGCATCCTGGGCGGCGGGTACGGCGACCGGGACTGGCTGGAGCGTGAGCTGCCGATCGTGGCCGGAGCGGGGAGACCGTGGGGGGTCGGGTTCCTGAGCTGGGCCGCCGGTGTCGACGCGGTCGAGCAGGCGCTGGAGTCCGGTCCCGCGGCCGTGATGCTGTCGTTCGGGGACCCGGGCCCGTTCATGCGGCGGATCCGGGCGGCCGGTGCGGCGGTGATCGTACAGGTCACCGATCTGGAGGAAGCGCGCAGAGCGGCTGATCTGGGCGCCGACGTCATCGTGGCGCAGGGCACCGAGAGCGGCGGCCACGGGGCGCGGCACGGAAGGGCCACGCTGCCGTTCGTGCCGGTGGTGGTGGACCTAGGGGGTGTCGTTTGGGTCAGCTCGGGTCCGCGACGCCCGGCACGGCACCTCGCCGCGTTGTCGGATCAGCCGAGTACGTCCAGTACGCGGCAGATCCTCCGCCTTGCGAGGCACCGCACCGGACGCCGCGGCCTGATCCGACCTGATCCAAACGACACCCCCTAGTGGCACCGGTTCCGGTACTGGCGGCCGGCGGGATCGCCGACGGCCGCGGCCTGGCCGCCGTCCTGGCACTGGGGGGCCGCGGGCGCCCTGCTCGGCACCCGCTTCCAGGCCACGGCCGAGGCCCTCGTCGACCCCTCGGCCGCCCGGGCGATCGTCCAGGGGCGCGGGCAGGACACGGAACGCAGCGGCGTCCTCGACATCGCCCGTGGTGCCGCGTGGTCGACGGCCAAGTACACGGCCCGCACCCTGGGCCATCCCTACCTCGACCGCTGGCGTGGCCGTGAGGCCGAACTCGCCGCGGACCCCCGGGCCCGGGACGCCTACCGGGCCGATGTGGCACGCGGCGATGTGCCGCCGCTGCCGGTGTGGGCCGGCGAGTGCGTCGACCTCGTCGACGACCTGCCACCCGCGGCCGGCCTCGTCACCACGCTGGCCGCCCAGGCCGAGGACGCCCTGTCCCGGGCAGGCCGCGGCTGAGGCCCCTGCCGTGCCGGCCCGGCCGCTGTGCCCCCTGACCGTCGGCCCGGCCCGTGTGACCTCGGGTCGCCCGCGTGGCCGCTGTGCCTTCTGGCCGCTGTGCCCCTGGCCGCCTGCCCGGCGGCAACTCGCTGACCAGCGAATCCGTGGTCCCCGACCGCTCCAGCCCCCCGTCCCCGCCCTCGTCCCCGCCACCCGTCGTACGCCCGCGGCGGGCCACCCCGCACCGCGACGGACCGGACATGGCGCACGTCACCTAAATGTCCGCATTTCTTTACTGGCCCTTTCCCCATTGGGTCGGGCTCGGGCCGCATGCTGAACCACCGCCATCGCACCGGGGCGTCGGTGGCGGCAAGCACACTCCCATTCACGAAGGACCGAAGGCCCTGTGCCCGCACCTGTTGTTCTCAGCGGCCGCAATGTGCGGCTCGAGCCCCTCGCTCCCCATCATGCCGAGGCCCTGGCCGAAGCCGGCGGCGAGGACCGTACGACCTACGCTTTCACCCCCGTCCCCCAGGGCGTCGAGGCGGCCCGCGGCTATGTCGAGCGTGCGCTCGGCGAGCAGGCGCTCGGCCGCGTCCTGCCCTTCGCGGTGATCAGTGCCACGAGCGGGCGGGTGGTGGGTGCCACACGCTTCCTCGATCTCGACTACTGGCAGGGCCCGCTGCTCTGGCCGCCCGTACCGGGCGTCCCGTATGGCGACCCGGCCACCGCGGTGCCCGACGCCGCCGAGATCGGCAACACCTGGCTCGCCCCCCGCGCCCAGGGCACCGGCATCAACACCGAGGCGAAGCTGCTGATGCTGCGCCATGCCTTCGAGACCTGGGGCGTCCGCCGCATCTCCTTCCGCGCCGATGCCCGCAATCTGCGCTCACGCGCCGCGATCGAACGCCTCGGTGCCACGTGCGAGGGCATCCGCCGCGCCCACTCGCGCGGACTGGACGGCGTCGTGCGCAACACCGCGTTCTACTCGATCCTCGACGAGGAGTGGCCCACCGTCCGCGACATCATCGAACTGCGCATGTCCGGCACGGTGTCGCCCGCCGTACTGGGCCGCGCGCCCGACGCCGCCCGCACCTGACGTCCGTCACACCCCGCGGCCGTTCGCCGAACGGCCCGCGCGGCATTCGCAGTGTCACCAACAGGTGTTATTTTGCTGGGGCGTTGGCGGCATACAGGTCCGGTTCCGCTCCTGCTGCCGAAGTCGGTTCAAGGGCCCCCGCTGTCCTGCGGGCACGCGAGGATGAACCCGTGAACGATCTGGTGAAGTTCCTTCGGGACCGCAATATGGCGGACAACCACGCCTACGCCGACGTGGCCTGCCGCTTCGGTGGCGATGCCGTCCTCGACAGCCACCTGCCGATGCTGGACATGGTCGACATGCTGGCCGCGGACTGTGCGGCGATGGATCCGGCGGACCCGCGCCACACAGGGCTCGTGTACGCGCTCAAGGTGCTCGCGCAGTCATACGACGAGCACCCCGACTACCGCAGGGAGTGGCGCCCGTAAGCCAGTTCCTTGCCGTTCCGTGCCGTGCCGTGCCGTGCCGCTCCGTGCCGTTCCGCGGTCCGGTACTTCGGCCGTGAAGCGCCGGACCGCTCGTGTCGGCAGCTCCGCGGAAGGTGAGGGCCGCCTACCGCTCCAGGCCGAGCCCCCGGCGTCCGGTGTCGTTCAGGTCCTCCATGTCGAACCGGCCGGTCCAGGCGCGCTCGTAGTGCTCCTCGGGGAAGTCGCCCGGGCTGGAACCGGTGACGAAGGCCTCGCGGACGCCGGCCGCGTACTGCTCGTTGCGGGCGCACCAGGGTGCGGCCGGGATGTACATGACGTTTCCCCAGCCCTTCTGGCCCGTGACGGGCGCGACGCTGTGGATCATGTCGCAGTGCCACCAGACCGAGTCGCCCGCCCTGACGTCGGGGATGCCGGTCAGCGCCCGCATGAGCAGCGGGTGCCAGCGCGTGCTCGCGGGAAAGACCTGGTTGGTGGTGACCCCGCACATGTCGTCCTCGGGGACGTCGGCCAGCAGCGGGCGCAGCATCAGGTAGGCCATGGCCTCGGGGACGGGCACCGTGTGCAGGACGCCCTGGTCGTGCTCCATGTCCGACAGGGCGGTCCAGCCCTGGAACGTGCGGAAGGCCGAGCACATGGTGCTTCCCGGGTACTGCGGCCCCGTGGTCCGGTGGGCGGCGTCCCAGGGGTCGTACAGTTCGACGCTGCCGTCGAAGAGGTGCCGGAAGGCCCGCTGGTTCTCGCGGGTCATCCACAGATCGAGCGTGCCGGGGTCGCAGTGCGTGCCCAGTCCGCCGGAGTCGGTGCCCGGAGGGCGGCGGCGGATGCGGTCCGGGTACATGGCGTCACGCTCGGGGTCGAACCACCGCACGCCCTCGGACTCGTGCCTCCACACCGAGTTCAGGAGGCTCTGGACCCGCGCCATGCGATCGCTCTGACGCGCTTCCATCTGGGCGTGGGACCAGTAGATGGGGTAGATCTCGGGCTTGGAGCCGACACTGCCGAAGAAGTCGTCACCGGGACCGGCGTAGCTCGCGAAGAACTCGTTCCGTTCGACGTAGTCGACGATGCCGGAGTCCCACGCGAGAGCCTGCTCGCGCTCGAAGTGACCGCGTACGACCAGACAGCCGCGCCGCCGGAGCTTGTCGAGCAGCTCCGCGGAGACCGTACCCGCCGCGATGTCGGCGTAGTCCACGACGGGCCACACCTCCTCGCCGCGCTCCTTGTCCGCTTCGATCTCGGCGATCCGTGCGGCGACCCGCCGCTCCACGACGGCGAAGACCTCTTCGACGGTGCGGCCCGAGGCCGCGATGCGGGCACGCAACGCGGGCTTGATCCGGCGGATCGCCGCGGGCAGATCCTCGGGTACGTCCTGCCAGTGCGGCAGGTCGGGCAGAGGCAGGGTCTGGTCGTTCGTGGGGGACATGGCGCACCCGCCTTTGGTAAGGAGTCCTGACTTGTGCGGCCGACGGTAACGAGTGATGCATGTTTAGGCAAGGCTCCTGACTAAACATGGTGAGGTGCGTGCGATCCGCGTCGAGCGGCACGGTCCCGCAGGCGCGGGCTCGCCGGGGGCGTAAGCCGTGGTCGCGTGCAGACGGCAGACGGCAGACGGCAGACGGCAGACGGCAGACGGTAGACGGCGGACGGCAGGTGGGTGGGCGGCAGGCAGCAGGCCTCCGGCGTCACTGCGCGACGCGCCCCGGAGCCTCATAGGGGCGGCGGCCGGCTCCCGCCCACAGGTCGGCGCGGGCCCGCCGCAGGGCGAGGGCGAGGGCTCCGCGCAGGACCGCGGTGTCACCGAGGGTGCCGACCTCGATCGCAGGCGTGAGCGGCGCGAGGTCCTGGACGGTGGCGCGGACCGGTTCCAGCAGGGCGGGGTGCAGTCCGATGGGGCCGCCGAGGAGCACGAGTTCGGGGTCGACCACCGCGCAGACCGCCGCGATGGCCTCACCGATCGTGCGGCCCTCCTGCTCCACCACGGCCCTGGCCTCGGCGTCGCCCTTCGAGGCGCGGTCGAAGATCTGGCGGGCCACGTCGATGGCGACCTGGTCGCTGCCCGGCTCGCGAGGAGGGTGGAAACCCGCGGCCGCCACAGCCCTGGCGAAGCCGTGCCGGCCGTGCCGCGGTCCGGGAGGCTGGGTGCTGACGCTGAGGTACCCGATCTCCCCGGCGACACCCCGGGCGCCGCGGATCAGCTGGTCGCCGATCACCAGGCCCATGCCCATGCCCGCGCCGACGTAGACGTAGGCGAAGCTGTCCGCCGTACGCGCCGCCCCGTGCCAACGCTCGGCCAGGGCGGCCAGGTTGACGTCGTTCTCGACCAGGACCGGCGCGTCGACCGTGCCGTCGAGCGCCTCCTGGGGCTGGAAGAGGCCTTCGGGGTAAGGGGTGTCGGGCAGGGTGACGACCCTGGAGGTCACCGGATCGACCGGGTTGGCCACCGACACCGCCACGGCCAGGGGCCTGCCGTGGCCCGGGGCGCCCTCGGCGACCGCCTGGCCGACCAGGTCGCGCAGTTGCCCGGCGACGAGGGCCGGCTCGCGGGGCCGTACCGGGACGTGTGAACTCTCCAGGAAAGGCTGGCCGAACAGGTCGGCGGCGCACACCCGGATCTGGGTCGGGTTGAGGTCGACGGCCACGACGAAACCGGCCGTGGGAGCGACCTTGTAGTACGTGCCCACCCGCCCCTGGCGGCCGCGCTGTTCCCCCGCGGGCAGCAGCAGTCCCGCCGCCTCCAGCCGGCGTACCGCTTCGGAGACGGTGGTCTTGGAGATGCCGGTGTGCTGGGCGATCTCCGCCCGCGTGACGGGCGCCTGCTCGAAGACGGTGTCCAGCACGATCTGGTCGGTCAGTTCGCGCAGCAGCGTCATGCTCGGCAGTGCCTGCAGGCCGAGTCCCTTGCGGATCTCCATCTCACCCCTTGTGGCCGGATGTCGCTGCTGTTACGTTAGCGCGCAATCTTTGGTCAGGCCTCCTTCCTAACTATCGACTGAGCAGGGTCGCCGCCCATGAGTACGGCCCATGAGTACGACCCATGGGCACGGCCCATGGGCACGGCCCGTGAGTACGGCAAACGAGCCCGACCCGTGAGCCCGACCCCTGTGTCCGACTCATGAGCCCGACTCTTGAACACACGCCCGCGACAGCCGAGTACGAAGGTTCGCGCCTCAGGCCGCCACCGGAACGGAACGCGGACACCCGCACCCGGCCGGTCGGTCGGCGGACCCCCGACGCCTGGAAAGCAGGGAAACGAACCATGAGCCGATCCGCGCAGGCCCCGGAGCCCCCAGGCCCGGCCGGCCCCTCGCAGAGCCGGGCGGGCGCCGTGGGCGACGCCTCGGCCCCCACCTCCCGTCCGAGAGGTGCGACCGGTGCACGCACTCGCTGACGCCGACCTCCGGCTGAACGCCCGGCCGATCGACTACGCGCTGATCGCGGTCTATTTCGCCTTCGTGCTGGGCATCGGAGTCGTGGCACGCCGCAAGGTGTCCTCCAGCATGGACTTCTTCCTCTCCGGCCGCTCCATGCCGGCCTGGGTCACCGGACTCGCGTTCATCTCTGCCAACCTGGCGGCGGTCGAGATCCTCGGCATGACGGCCGACGGCGCGCAGTACGGCCTGCCCTCGGTGCACTACTACTGGATCGGCGCCGTCCCGGCCATGGTCTTCCTCGGCCTGGTCATGATGCCGTTCTACTACGGCTCCAAGGTCCGCAGCGTCCCCGAGTTCCTGCTGCGGCGCTTCGGCACCTTCGCCCACCTCGTGAACTCGGCCAGTTTCGGACTCGCCCAGGTGCTGATCGCGGGCGTGAACCTCTACGCCCTGTCCACGGTGGTGAACCTGCTGCTCGGCTGGCCGTCCTGGCTGTCGATCCTTGCCGCGGGGGCGATCGTCCTCGCCTACACCCTCCTCGGCGGCCTCTCCGCGGCCATCTACAACGAGGTCATGCAGTTCTTCGTGGTCCTGGCCCTGCTCCTGCCGCTGACCGCCATCGGGCTGCACAGGACCGGCGGATGGAGCGGGCTGGTCGAGAAGATCGACAGCTCGAACGGGAACGCCGCGCTCCAGCTGCACTCCTGGCCGGGGACCAACCTCACCGGGATCGGCAGCTCCACGCTCTCGGTGCTCGGCATCGTCTTCGGTCTCGGTTTCGTGCTCTCCTTCGGGTACTGGACTACCAACTTCACCGAGGTACAGCGCGCGTTGTCGGCCAAGAGCATGTCGGCCGCCCGCCGCACCCCGCTGATCGGAGCCTTCCCCAAGACGCTGATCATCCTGGTCATCATGATTCCCGGCATGGCCGCGGCCGTTCTCTCCCCGGAGCTGGCGGCGCTCAAGGCCGCCAACGCCGCCGATCCGGGGGTGCAGAGCCTGGGCGGGGTGTCCTTCAACAACTCCATCGAGCTGCTGATGCGGGACCTGCTGCCCAACGGCATGCTCGGCATCGCCATCGCGGGCCTGCTCGCCGCCTTCATGGCGGGCATGGCCGCCAACGTCAGCTCGTTCAACACCGTCGTCACCTACGACATCTGGCAGACGTACGTGAAGAAGGACCAGCCGGACGAGTACTACCTGCGAACGGGCCGTGTCCTCACGGTGATCGGGTGTCTCCTGGCGATCGGCACCGCGTTCATCGCCGGCAACTTCGGCAACATCATGGACTACCTCCAGACGCTCTTCGGCTTCTTCAACGCGCCCCTGTTCGCCACCTTCATCCTGGGCATGTTCTGGAAGCGCATGACCCCGGCCGCCGGAGGCATCGGGCTCATCGCCGGCACCGCGTCGGCGGTCACCGTCGACATGCTCAATCGGTTCGGGGTCCTGCACGTCTCCGGCCAGGGCGCCAGCTTCCTCGGGGCCATCGCCGCCTTCGTGGTGGACATCCTGCTGAGCGTCGCGGTCTCGCTCGCGACCCGGCCCAAGCCCGACAGCGAACTGGTCGGCCTCGTCTGGTCGTTGACGCCACGCGAGCATCGCACGCACAGCGAGACGGGTGACGACGCCGGCTGGTACCGCAAGCCCGCGGTGCTCGCCGCCGGCGTACTCGTCCTGACCGCCGCGCTGAACATCGCCTTCTGGTGAGAGGGGAAGACCCGATGCCCGACAACACCGACCGGCCGACGACACCACCCGCAAGGCTCGCGCGCCTGCTGCTCGATCTGCGCAGCATCATCGCGGCCCTCTTCGGGATCTATGGAACCGTGCTCACCGCCATGGGCGCGACCGGAGCGACGGAGGAGGAACTCCGCAAGTCCGGAGGCTGGAACGTCAACCTCTGGTGCGGGATCGCGATGCTCGCCCTCACCGCCGCCTTCGCCGGCTGGGTGCTCCTGCGACCGGCTCCCGCACCGGACGAATCCGCACCGGAGGCACAGGCGGAGGCGCAGGCGCAGGCGGAGGCCGCGCGCACCGCACCGGCACAGACCGTCTGAACGTCCGCCCGCCGTCCGTCCGCCGTCCGTCCGCCCGGTGCCCGCACCGGGCGGACGGCCCGTGACCCGGCCGCCGTCCTTCCCGCACGCACCTCACCACGCCATGTCCCCCTCGATCACAAGGACTTCCATGAGCACGGTCCCCACACGTCTCCTCCCGGACGGTCTGTCCACCCCCGCCCTCGGCTTCGGGACGTACCCGCTCGCCGGATCCGAGGCGGAGGCCGCGGTCCTGAGCGCGCTCGAAGCCGGTTACCGGATGATCGACACCGCCGCGAGCTACGGCAACGAGTCCGAGGTCGGCCGGGCCGTCGCCGCGAGCGGCCTGCCGCGCGAGGACGTGTTCCTCACCACCAAGCTGCGCGGTGCCGACCACGGTTACGAGCGGACCCTGCGCGCGTTCTCGGCGTCCGCCGAACGGCTCGGCGTGGACTACGTGGACCTCTACCTGATCCACTGGCCCCTTCCCCGGCTCGACGCGTACGCCGACTCCTGGCGGGCGATGATCGAGCTGCGCGAGCAGGGCCTGGTGCGGTCGATCGGCGTCAGCAACTTCACCGTACGACACCTCGACCGGCTCGCCGAGGAGACCGGTGTCATGCCGGCGGTCAACCAGATCGAGATGCACCCCCACTTCCCGCAGGCGCGGTTGCGGGAGGAACACGCCGCCCGGAACGTCGAGACCCAGAGCTGGAGTCCGCTGGGGCGCGGCGACGGGCTGCTCACGGAGCCGGTCGTGGTCGAGCTGGCTCACCGGCACGGCGTCACCCCGGCCCAGGTGGTGCTGCGCTGGCACCTCCAGCTCGACGCGGTCCCGATCCCCAAGTCGGCCTCGCCGACCCGCCGGAGCGCCAACCTGGACGTCTTCGGCTTCGCTCTGAGCGAGGAGGAGACCGCGTCCCTGTCCGTGCTCGAACGCGGACGGACCGGAGGCGACCCGGACACCCACGAGGAGTTCTGACCCCGCCGCCGCCGCCGCGGGCGGAGCGGTCGCACGGCAGGCGGCAGGCGGCAGGCGGCAGCGGCAAGCGGCAAGCGGCAGACGATGGGCGGCGGTCAGCCGAGGACCGAGGGATCCGACTCTTCGACGGTGTCGCCGGCCGGCGGGTCGGCCTTCACGGCTCGCCCAGCTTCGTGAGCGTCAGCGTGCTGACGGACAGTACACCGGCCCTCGCGATGTCGCTGGTGAACTTGACCCTGACCACCCTCTTCTCCGCGTCGACCCATACGTCGGCGGTGGCCGGGATCCGGCCGTGCAGGAGGTCGCGCATCTGGTCCGCCTGCTCCCGCGCGTCCTTGGTCATGCGCAGGGTCAGCGCCTTGTGGGGGAGGAGACCGCGGTAGTGGGTGGTCGGGGCACCGTTCGTCCGCTCCTTGCCGACCAGCTCGAACTCCTCACCCAAGGCGGCCTGCCGCAACGTGTACTCCGGGTCGTTGCCGGGGGAGCGCAGGAGATGGGTCGCATCCGCGTCGGCGCGGTCGATGTAGGACCACGGCATGGACTCGGCGCCGGCCGTGCCGCGCAGATAGATCCGCGCGTCGGTGAAGACCTCCTGGAACCGTGCGACGTCCGCGAGGCCCACCGAGGCGGTCCCCCGGTGAGCGGCGAAGTCGTAGGCGCCCGAGGCCGAGATGACGTACGGCGGCATCGTGTTCGCGGTCAGCTCCACGGTCTGCTCGGTGTGTGCCGTGGTGCGGCCGGTCACGTCGAGCGCCGCGCGCACCGCCCGGGTGCCGACGGCCGACGCGGATGCCGCGGCCTTGGCGTCCCCGGTACCGGAGGCGCCGCCTTCCGCCGTCGCGCATCCCGCGGTCAGCAGCATCGCGCAGACAGCCGTGAGGGAGAGAGGGTGACGCACGGCGGGAACTCCAGATCGCGTGAGGCGGGGGCTCGATGCACCTGCTGCCTGACACGTCCACCGGGCTGACTTATTTATGTACGATATTTACCTGATCTTGGTGTGAAGTTCAAAAAAGTCACCTGATGGGCCACCGTGAACCGGTGTCGAGCGCCCGCACCGGCCCCTCCGCCGTGTTCGCCCACGTACGCACCGTGCGCGCGGCGGGAACACTCCTTAAGCGCGGCTTAAACGCGTCTTAAACCTTCACGAGCGGTCCTGTCGCTTCTCAAGTCCCCGCAGATCAGGGGCATTTGAGGGTTGGCGCTCCGGTTGGCGCAGTGGTTGAACGTGCGTATTGTCGGTGCCCACCGACGGCGCTCGCCGTACCGGTGAGAGCGCTCTCAGATTCCCCGTCGTGCGGCACGCACGGGAGTTCCCGCGCGGCTCTCGACCGCAGATTCCCCCCACAGACAAGGTGCGTCACCCCCATGCCCGCTCATCGCTCACGCCGATGGACCTTAGGAGGGTCGGCGTGTCTCCTCGCCGCCGCCCTCACCTCGGCCGTCCTCTTCAACACGACCGGTCCGGCCGCGCACAACGCCAACGCCGCCGCCACGGTGCAGACCTGGTCCGACGACTTCGACGGAGTCGCGGGCAGCGCGCCCGACCCGGGGAAGTGGACCCTGGAGACGGGAGGCGGCGGCAACGGCAACCACGAGCTGCAGTACTACACGAAGAACACGGACAACGCCGCGCTCGACGGCAACGGCAACCTGGTCATCACCGCCCGCAAGAACAACGACTCGGGCCTGCAGTGCTGGTACGGGACCTGCCAGTACACCTCGGCGCGCATGAACACCGCGCAGACCTTCACCCAGGCGTACGGCCGCTTCGAGGCCCGCATCAAGATCCCGCGCGGTCAGGGCATGTGGCCGGCCTTCTGGATGCTGGGTGACAACCTCGGCAGCGCCGGCTGGCCGGGCAGCGGCGAGATCGACATCATGGAGAACGTCGGCAAGGAGCCCGGCACGGTGCACGGCACCATCCACGGGCCGGGCTACTCCGGTGCCGGTGGCATCGGAGCCGCGTACACCCTGCCCGACGGCAAGGCCTTCGCGGACGACTTCCACGTCTTCGCGGTCGACTGGAGCCCGTCCGCGATCACCTGGTCGGTCGACGGCAAGAACTACGAGACGCGCACCCCGGCCGACGTGAACGGCAACAAGTGGGTCTACGACCACCCCTTCTTCGCCATCCTGAACCTCGCCGTCGGCGGTGACTGGCCCGGCAGCCCCGACGGCGGCACCTCGCTCCCGCAGACCATGACCGTCGACTACGTCCACGTCTCGGCCTCGGACAGCCCCGACTCCGGCACCGGCGGCACGAGCCGCACCGGCGCCATCAAGGGCATCGGCGGCATGTGCGTGGACGTGGCAGGCGCCTCCTCCGCCGACGGCACCCCCGTCCAGCTGCACAACTGCAACGGCGCCGACGCCCAGAAGTGGACGCTGGGCACCGACGGCACCGTACGGACACTCGGCAAGTGCCTGGACGTCCAAGGGGGTTCGACCGGCAACGGCGCCCCCGTACAGCTCTACGGCTGCAACGGGACCAAGGCCCAGCAGTGGGCCTACACCTCCGCCCACGACCTGACCAACGTGGGCGCCGGCAAGTGCCTGGACGCGACCGGCAACTCCGCCGCCGACGGCACCCGGCTGCAGATCTGGACCTGCGGCGGTACCGCCAACCAGAAGTGGACCGTCGGCTAAGCGGTCCGCACCCAGGGACAGTCGCTGCCCCACCCCCCACTCACCCCCCACCGGAGCGGTCCCGGCCGATGCCGAGGCCGGGGCCGCACCCCTGGCAAGGAGCTCACACATGACGCCTCGTCACCAGCGCAACATGACCCGCCGCAAGATGATGTTCGCTCTCGGCGGCGCCGCCGTGGGCGTTCCGGCCCTGGCCGCCATCGCCCCCTACGCGCTCGCCGGTCAGGCCGACGGCAAGACCGCCGCGGCGGCCGGATCGCTCCCGGTGACCGTCGTCAACAAGACCGGTTCCTTCGACAACGCCTCCGCGCACCTCTACGTCGTCGGCAACCTGGACGGCAAGCAGGTCCGGCTCGCCCAGGACGGGACGCTCGCCCCCATCGCCGTCTCCGACAACGGGGCGGACGGCTTCACCGACTACGCGATCCCGCTCTCCGGCAGCGGCGACACCAAGCTGAACCTGCCCTTCATGTCGGGCCGCATATACGTCTCCCTCGGCCAGAAGCTGAAGTTCAAGGCCGTCACCGACGGCAACGGCAACGCCGCCCTCCAGTTCCCGGCCGGCTGGGTCACCTCCGACCCCAACTTCGGGATCCTGCACGACTGCGCCGAGTTCACCTTCAACTCGGGCGGCATGTTCTGCAACACCACGATGGTCGACATGTTCAGCGTGCCGATGAGCATCCGGCTCACGGGGCAGAAGGACCAGACGACGGGCACGCTGCGCGACGGCGGGCGGGCCGCCGCCTTCGCGGCGGTCAAGCAGGTCGAGGAGTTCTCGAAGCTCGTCGTGGACGACACGCGCATCATCGCGCCCGGCCACGGCCTGGACTCGGGCATCTTCGCCAAGGACTACTTCGCCCCGTACATCGACGAGGTGTGGAGCACCTACACCGGCAAGGACCTGAAGATCACCACCAACGCGGGTACGTTCACCGGCCGTGTGCGCGGTGACCGGTTCACCTTCGACGGGCCGGCCGCGGTCTCCTTCGCCAAGCCCTCCACGCGTGACGTCCTCTTCTGCGACGGCAACCTCGCCGCGCCGAACGACGGCACCACCGGCCCCGTCGCCGCCGTGCTCGGCGCGGGCTTCAACCGCTCCACGCTGGTCAGCGACGTCGCCCAGCCCGCCACCGACCCGGCCGCGTTCTACCGGGGCGACCTGACCAACCACTACGCGAAGGCGATCCACGCGGCGACCCAGGACGGCAAGGCCTACGGCTTCGCCTTCGACGACGTCGCGGACTTCGCCTCCTACATCCAGGACACCGCCCCCACCGGCTTCACGCTCACGCTCTCGTCGTTCTGAGGTCCGCCCCCCCGCATCGACGGCACCGTCCGGCCGGGCGCCCCGCGAGGGCCCGGAAGGGCGGTGCCGTCGTGTTGCCGGTGCGACGGGAGCGCGCCCCGAGGTGACCGGGGGCCGGGCACAGTCCGATGCCGGTCGTCGCCGGCCGATTGGGGACGCCCCGGCGTTCACTCGGCTCGCGCGAAGATCCGGTCCAGGTGGTAGCGCAGTACCGCGATGGCCGATTCCGGCTCCCGCTGGCCCACGAGGATGCTGGTCCCCATGGCCGCCGACATGGCCAGCAGGCTGATCGCCTCCTTGTGTGCGTCGAGGTCACGGTCGGCCAGACCGGTTTCCTGTGCCTGTCGCAGCAGGTGGGTCACCGCCTTCTCGGCGGCGTCGGGGTCGTCGATGAAGGGCTCGGCGGCGAGTTTCCCGTCGGTCACGGACAGGACCGCGTACGAGGTGTAGAGCAGGTGGAAGGTGCGGCTCTCCTCGTCGGCAGGGAGAGAGGCGAGGAGGAGGGCCTCGATGGTCGCGCGCGGGCCCGGGTCCTGACCGGCCGACAGGAGGCGGGCGCTCATGCGGGCGGTGAAACGCCGGGTCAGATGCTGCAGCCCGTAGAAGAGCAGCTTCTCCTTCGTCTGGAAGTAGTACTGCACGAGCCGCAGCGACACGCCGGCCTCGGCGGCCACGTCGCGCATACCGACCGCGTGCAGTCCGCGCCGCCCGGCGACCCGGATGAGGGCCTCGGCGATCTGAGTACGCCGTTCCTCGTGGTCCACGAGCTTTGGCATGGTGGCAATCTCCGCCCGGTGGTGGTCAGTTCCGGGGTCGGACCTTCCCGGACCTCTCCATGGTACCGCCGTATCACCATCATGGTACGGTCGTATCACGAAGAGTCGATCTCCCAGGAGGCGCCCTGTGTCCGCGCACACGACCCGCACCAGACCACGCAGCGACGTCGGCCACTACGTGAACGACGCCCTGCGCGACCGGTACTTCGACACCTGCGACACCCTCTACGCCATGGGAGCGCCCGCCGACCTCGAGACGGACGTGGAGACGAGCTTCGGCACCACGCACGTCTACCGCTACGGCCCCACGGACCCCGTCGGCGCGTCCCGTACGCCGATCGTCCTGATCCACGGGTCCGGAGGCTGCTCCGCCCAGTGGTACCCCAACACCCCGGGGCTCAGCGCCGAGCGCCCCGTGTACGCGCTGGACACCCCCGGCGATCCCGGTCGCAGCGTCCAGCGCGAACCGATGTGGCAGCCCGAGCGCGCGGCCCAGTGGCTCGACGAGGCGCTCGGCGCACTCAGCCTCGACCGGGTGCACCTCGTCGGTTCCTCCTACGGCGGCTGGCTGGTGCTCAACCAGGCGCACCGCAAACCCGGCAGGGCCGCCTCGGTCACCCTGCTCGACCCCGGCGGCCTGGAGAAAGTGGGCCTGCGCTTCTTCGTCTGGATCTTCGTCAGCCTCTTCGCGACCTTCGCCCCGAAGGCGCTGCGCCCACGTCTCGCCTCCTGGCTGGAGCAGCCGGTCATCGTGGTTCCCGAACTGCGCGCGTGGATCCAGGCGGGCGTCCGGGCCTTCCGGATACGCCGCCCCGCGCCGCTTCCGCTGACCGACGACGAACTGCGCGCCATAGAAACCCCGCTCTACCTCGCCCTGGGCAGGCGGAGCCTGCTCGTACATCCCAAGCGGCAACAGGAGCGCGTGCCGCGCCTGATCCCCGGAGCCCGTGCCGAGATCATCGCCGACACCGGCCACGGCCCCGCGATCGACCACCCCGAGCTGCTCAACGCCCGGATGCTGAGCTTCATGCAGGACGTCGACTCCCTCGCCCCGGCCGCGGGCCAGGGTGGGGGCGCCGCGTAACCCGGAAGGGACTGCCCGGAAGGGATCGTCTGGAAGGGATCGCCCGGAAGGGACTGCCCGGAAGGGATCGTCCGGAAGGGATCGCCCGGAAGGGACCGCCCCGAAGAGATGGCGTCTCAGGGCGCGTCGCCGAAGCGGATCGCGAGGTCTCGGAATCCGTCCTCAAGCGAGGTCTCGGCACCCGTCCTCAAGCGGTACGGCCGTGTCGAGCGGGCCACCGACGAGCCGGCCCGGCTGCTCACCCGAGGCGTCGCCGACCGCGAGCCCCCCCGACGTGATCGACGGCCGCCGAGCGAAAAGGCGCCTGGCCCGAGAGATCTCGGGCCAGGCGCCTTCCCGCGGGCTCGGTCAGCCCACCGACGCGGTCGGGGCGGGCAGTTCCGCGGGCCGGGACTCGGTCCCGTCCGCCGCGGTGGCCGTTTCCCCGCGGTGCAGCAGGTCCCGCTCGATCTGCTCCAGGGTGCGCCCCCGGGTCTCCGGCAGCAGTCGCTTGACGAAGACACCGGAGAGGAACGTCGTGACGGCGAAGATCACGAAGTTGGCCCCGGCTCCCCACGCGCTGAGCAGGGACGGGAAGACCAGCGCCACGGCCATGTTGAAGAGCCAGTTGAACACCACGCACACGCCGACCGCTCCCGCGCGGATGCGGGTGGGGAACAGCTCGGGCAGCATCACCCACTGCACCGGCCCCCAGGACGCGGCGAACGCGGCCACGTAGAGCGCCACGCCGAAGAGCGTCAGCGGGGCGAGCAGCGGCCCGTGGCCGAGCGGCGTGAGGTTCACCGCGGCCAGGACGACCATGCCGGCGCACATGCCGACCGATCCCCACAGCAGCAGGGGCCGACGCCCGCGCCGGTCGATGAGGCGCATCGCGGGGAGCGTCATCAGCATGTTGACCAGGCCGATGCCGACGTTCGCGAGGATCGCCCCGTTGGCGCCGAATCCGATGCTGGTCAGCAGCGTCGGAGCGTAGTAGATGATCGTGTTGATGCCACCGAAGTTCTGGAAGAACACCAGCAGCACGCCCACGACGAGCACGGGCCGCAGCCGCGGTGCGAGCAGGGCGCGCAGGTTCAGCCGCTCCGTCTGCGCGCGTTCCTGCTCCAGCGTCTTCTCGATCTCGCCGAGTTCGGCGCGGGCGGCCTCGCCGTCGCCGCGCAGGCGGGTCAGGACGTCGCGGGCGTCGTCCCGGCGCCCCCGGCCGGCCAGCCAGCGCGGACTCTCCGGCTGGGTGAGGATGCCGAGGGCCAGGACGGCCGCCGGCACCACACCGAGGCCGATCATCCAGCGCCAGGCGTGCGCGTCGGCCAGGGCGTAGTCGGTGAGGTAGGCGAGGAAGATGCCGACGGTCACCAGGAGTTGCATGAGGGAGGCGAGGCCGCCGCGCACCTCCACCGGCGCCAGTTCCGTCAGGTAGAGCGGGACGACGACCGAGGCGATGCCGACACCGACACCGATCAGCAGCCGGGCACCGATGAGGAACGAGGCCTGCGGCGCGAACGCCGCGGCGAACGTGCCCACGATGAAGACCAGCGCGGCCCCCAGGATCAGGCGGCGCCGGCCCCACGCGTCGGAGAGCTTCCCGGCCAGTCCGGCGCCCACCATGGCACCCACCAGGAGCCCGGAGACGACCAGGCCCTCCAGCAGCGGCGTCAGGGCGATGTCCTGGCGTATGAAGAGCATCGCGCCGGAGATCACACCGGTGTCGTATCCCCACAGGATGCCGCCGAGGGCACCGAACACCCAGATCAGGGCGTTCCGCAGCCGTGGCCGCCGCTTCGGCGTCGTCCCGGGCTCCGGCAGGCGGCTCACGACGCCGCGTCCGTGGCCGCGGCCGCCGCGATGCGGGGGTCGTCCGCCCGCGGGGCGAGGTGGATCTTCTGTCCCGCGCCGGAGCGGAAGCGCCGTACGGCCTCGTCGAAGTCCTCGAGCGGCAGGACGTCGCTGACGAGCGGGTCGAGGTCCAGTCCGCCGGCGAGGATCTCCACGGCGGGCTGGAAGCCGTTGTGCACGGCCATGGAACCGATGATGTCGATCTCGCGGTTGTAGACCAGGAACGGCGAGAACGAGGCACGCCTGGCCGGGTCGGCGACGCCGAACTGCAGGAAGGTGCCGCCCTTGCGGACCCTGCCCAGGCCGTCCTCGATGGCCGCGATGACACCGGTCGCGTCGATCACGACCTCGAAACCGTGCTCCCGGCCGAGCTCGTCGGCGCTCGCGGCGGTCGCGTCGGCACCCATGCGCTTGGCGAGATCCAGGCGGCGGGTGTTGGGGTCGACGACGGACACGGAGGCCGCGCCGGCGTCCGCCACCAGGGCCGCCATCATCAGGCCCATGGTCCCGGCGCCGTAGACCAGGTAGTGCTCACCGGGGCGCCTGGGGAGCCGGCTGAGGCCGTGGACGGCGCAGGACAGGGGCTCGACGAGACCGGCGGCGGCCTCGGACAGGCCCTCGGGCAGGACGTGGCAGCGGCCCGCGGGGACCGCCACGTACTCGGCGAAACCGCCGTCCCGGGTCACCCCGACCGCGGTGTAGTGCTCACAGAGGTTGCCGCGGCCGATCCGGCAGTAATGGCAGGCGCCGCACGGGGTGTTGGGGTCCACGGCGACGCGCTGGCCGACCACCGGGAAGCGTACGTCCCGGCCGGCTTCCACCACGACGCCGGTCAGCTCGTGGCCGGGGACGAGCGGGTAGGTCACGGACGGCAGCTCGCCGCCCAGGATGTGCATGTCCGTGCCGCAGAGGCCACAGGAGCTGACGCGGACGACCACCTCGGAGGGGCCGGGACTCGGATCGGGTATTTCGGCCAGCTCGGCGCTTCCCGGCTGGGTGACCACGACAGCGCGCATGGCGCCTCCTCACAACGGTGTGCGGACGGATGTCGGAAGACGCCGGGAAACATAATCGCCACGTAAGCGCTTGCGCAAACGCTTACGTGTGACTTTTCATAGGTGGCTGGCGTCTCATGGACGGACGAGCCGGGCTTTCCCCGCCGTGTTCGGCACCGTCCGGCTCCACGGAGAGCGGGCGAGAACGCGCGACGAGGCGCACGAAGGAGAACCGATGCGGACAATGGCGGACGTGGCGAGGCACGCGGGTGTCTCGGTGGCCACGGTCTCCCACGTGCTGAACGCCACACGTCCGGTGCGGCCGGCCACCCGTGACGCGGTGCTGCGCGCCATCGACGAGCTGGGGTACATCCACAACTCCCTGGCGAGGTCCCTCGTCACCTCCCGCACCCAGTCCATCGGCCTCGCCGTCTCCGCGATCAGCAACCCCTACTTCACCGATATCCTCCAGGGAGTCGAGGCCGAGGCACTCGCCACCGGCTACGGCCTGCTCATCGCCGATCCGCACGACGACCCGGAACACGAGCTGAGCGTGGTCCGCATGCTCCACGAACGCCGGGTGGACGGCGTGATCATCGCCCCGTCCGCCGAACCGTCGGCGCTGCTGGAGTACCTGAACCGCGCCGACGTCCCCGCCGTCTTCCTGGACCGGCTCGTCGACGAGGCCGAGGAACCGGCGTACGACCAGGTCTGCGCCGAAAGCACCGCGCCCGTACGGGAGTTGGTGGAGCACCTCGCCGCGCTCGGCCACCGCCGGATCGCGATGGTGGCGGGACTCGCCGGGCTGAGCACCACGACCGAGCGGATCGAGGGGTACCGGCAGGGGCTGCGCGCGGCCGGCCTCCCCTTCGACCCCGAGCTGCTCGCCCACGGCAACTCCGCCTCCGACGGCGCCCGCCTCGCGACCGGGCGTCTGCTGTCCGGCCCCGCACGCCCCACCGCCGTCATCGCGGCGAACAACGCGATGACCATCGGAGCGCTCCAGGCACTGCGCGGCGAGGGTCTGCGCATCCCGGAGGACGTCGCGCTCGTCAGCTTCGACGACTTCGAGTGGGCCGACCTCTTCTCGCCCAGCCTCACGGCCGTCCGCCAGCCGAGCCGTGACCTCGGCAAGCTGGCGCTGCGCCTCCTCCTCGACCGGCTGGACTCGCCGGACCGCCCCGCGCGGACCGTCCGGCTTCCCTGCACCGTCGTCCACCGCACGTCCTGCGGCTGCGCACCGGCCACCGTCGCCCCTCCGGGCTGACGGACCGCCGCCCCCCCCGGCCACCGTCGCCCCCCGGCCACGTCCAACACCCCCCTCAAGCCGCGTCGCTCCGCCGCACCACGGCTCGCCGAAAGGAACCAGCAAAGTGATCGTCGTCGCCGGCGAGGCACTCATCGACCTCGTGCCCGCACCCACGACCCCCGACCCGGCGTCCCCCCTGCCGCCGCTCCTTCCGCAGCGGGGCGGCGGCCCGTACAACGTCGCTGTCGCGCTGGGGCGCCTCGGATCCCCGACGTCGTTCTGCTCGCGCGTGTCCACGGACGCCTTCGGCGCCGCCCTGCTGTCGGGGCTGCGGGACGCGGGCGTCGACACGGCGCTGGTGCAGCGCGGCCCCGAGCCCACGACACTGGCCGTCGCCGACGTGGGCAGCGACGGATCGGCCGGCTACGGCTTCTACACCGAGGGCACGGCCGACCGCCTGTTCACTCTCCCGTCCGCCCTGCCGGACGGCGCCACCGCCCTGTCCGTCGGCACCTGTTCGCTCGTGCTGGAACCGGGGGCGAGCGCGTACGAGGCCCTGCTGCGCCGGGAGTCGGACAACGGCGTCTTCACCGCCCTCGACCCCAACATCAGGGCCGGCCTGATAGCGGACGCCGGCGCCTACCGGGAGCGGTTCCTGTCCTGGCTGCCCCACGTCGCCCTGCTGAAGCTCTCGGTCGAGGACGCCCACTGGCTCGCGGACGTCGGCCCCGGCGACGGCCTGGAGGCCCACCTCACCGCATGGCTGGAGCGCGGACCCGCGGCGATCGTCCTGACCCGCGGCGGCGACGGGCTGAGCGTGTGGAGCCGGAACACCGGCCAGGTGAGCGTGCCGGGCACTTCGGTCACGGTGGTCGACACCATCGGTGCGGGCGACACGGTCAACGCCGCGCTGCTCCACCGGCTCCGGGAGATCGGGGCGTTGAGCCACCGGGCCGTCGCGGGTCTCGACGCCGACACCTGGCGCGACGTGCTCGGCTTCGCGGCCCGCGCCGCCGCCCTCACCTGTTCCCGGTCCGGAGCCGAACCGCCGTACGCGTGGGAACTGTCGGCCTGACGAAGCGGACGGCGCCGGGGACGTCGGGGACGTCGGGGATGCCTGGGACGTCGGCGGCGGGCGCGGTCACCGCCCGGACGCTGCGAGTATCTCGCCGGCCGTCGCGAAACGGTGCTCCGCCGGCTTCAGCACCTCGTACAAGTAGCCGAAGTACTCCGTGCGAACCGTCCCCGAGAGCACCCCGAGAAGGAAGGAGAGGCACCCCATGCCGTGGTGCTCCCACAGCGGGCCGCGCCCCTCGTTGTAGAGCACCGTCCACTCGTCGGGGTGCTGCCCGGGTCGCACCAGCCAGTACAGGAACGCTCCCGTCCCCTCCTCGAAGGCCCACGGCAGTACCCGGGCGTCCGCCTCCAGGAGCCCGGCGGGCCGCTCCTCGCCCGCGTCCCACAACTGGCCCAGGATCTCGCCCCGTTCCACGCTCTGCGCGTGCAGGTCGCATTCGTCGTACGGGGAGTCGGGGGCGAGCAGCCAGATCGTCTCGCCGAAGACCCCCGCGCCGTACGTCTCGACAAGCTGCTTGTAGTCGGCGGGCAGCGCGGTGGCGAGAGCGCGCTCGGCCTTCGCCCAGTCCACCCCGGGCGTCAGGCCGGTCGGCGGCGGGCAGAGGCGGACCAGGTCGTCGAGTGGTGTCATGGACTGGACGGTACGGGAAGCTCGGTCGTGCGGGGTGGGTAGGTCCGGCGGGGCAGGAGCGGCTCTACAGGGGGTTGTCCCGGAGCCATGCCAGGACCTGGTCCGCGTGTTCGTTCGGGGGGAAGACCGGATAGAAGACGTGCTCGATCACGCCGTCGCGGATGATCAGAGTCAGCCGCTTGCAGAGCGTCAGCCCGCCGGCCTCGAACGTGGGGAGATCGAGTTGGCGGGCCACGCTCAGTGTGGGGTCGGAGAGCATCTGGAACGGCAGGTGGAGCCGCTCGACGACCTCGCGCTGGTAATCGGTGTCCTGGCTGGAGAGGCCGAACACGGCGTCCGCGCCGGCGGCGAGCAGGTCCTGGTGGTGGTCGCGGAAGCCGCATGCCTCGGGAGTGCAGCCCCGCGCCCCGGGGATCGAGTCCCAGCCGTCGGGGAGGTCGGTCCCCGGGCGCCCGGTCAGCGGGTAGACGTAGATCACCGTGCGACCCGCGCCGAACGCGTCGAGGCGGACGGCCGTGTCGCTGGTGCTCCGCAGTTCCAGGTGCGGCATCTTCATGCCGGGCAGGTGAGCGGCCGCGCCGTCGTCCTCGGGGACGGGAAGGCCGGCGGGCAGGTTCGTGTAGTCCGTCATCAGACCATCTCCTTCGGTGGCAGGTGAGACGCGGCTGCCGCGGTGGGCGGCCTGATGCAGGTGCGCGGCGAGTACCGCCCGGCGGGCGGTGAGTCCCTCGATCCGCTGCGTGAGCTCACTGATCGCGTCCCGGTACCCGGCCAGAGAGGCCGGGCAGTCATCGGCGTGCCGGTGGCCGGCCGTCAGACACTCCAGGAACGGCCGGGTGCGCTCGACAGGAATTCCGAGACCGCCGAGCGCCCGGATCTCCTGTGTGAGTCGTACGGCGTGCTCGTCGTAGTCCCGGTAGCCGTTGGCCAGCCGCTCGGGTGTGAGCAAGCCCAGCGATTCGTAATAGCGCACCGCTTTCGTCGTCACGCCCGCCCGGCGGGCCAGCTCACTGATCTGCATGTCTCTCACCTCGGAGGACGCTAAACGTTGCCCTTGAGGGTAAGGTCAAGCCGCCGTGAGGGCGGCCCCCTTGGCCGGGCTCGGGGATCGGCATCTCGATCCGCGCCCCGACGCCTCAGGGCGGTTCAGTCGGTCTCGTAGTCGAACCAGATCCGGTGCGTCCCCTCGGCATCGACCGTCATCCCGCCGGTGCCGGAGATCCCGGCCAGTTCGCCGGTGCCGCTGGAGGGAACGACGGTGAAGAACTCGGCGGTGCGGTCACTGCCGGAAGTCGTCGCCGAATGCGCGAAGTTGAAGGTCCCACTCCGGCCGTTGAGCGATCCTTCGAAGGACTCCACGGCCACATAGGTACCGACGCCGGTCGTCTGGTCGAACGCGGCGGTGAAGAGGGTCGCCGAGCGCCCGGCGACGTCACCCGTGAAGTGCTTCTCCATCGTCGCGACGCCTACGGGAGTCCCGGTGGACACGGCCGGTTCCGGCTTCAGTTCGGTCGGAGTGAACGCTTTGACGGTGAAGGTGCCGGCAGCTCTCATGAACCGATCGTATCGACGGGGTCTGACACGCCGTGGGTACGATTCCGACCACGCGGGAACGGGCCCGGCGGCAGCCTGAAGAACAGGCGCGGGGGCTCAGCGACGTGTCCACGGGATTCGGCAGCGCCTGAGCGCCTGGCTCTGTCCCGTGTGGGCCCGCGCTCCCGGCAGGCGTCGATCGAGGTTCACTCCCCGCCGCTCACGCCCCCGCCGCTCACGCCTCGTCACTCGCCCGCCGCGCACGGAACGCCGCTGCCTTGACCCGGTTCTGGCAGGCAGTCGAGCAGAACTGGCGGCCGGCGTTGCGGGACGTGTCCACGTAGACCCGGTCGCAGCGTGGGGCCGCGCAGACCCCGAGGCGTCCGGCGTAGTCGCCGCCGATGGCCATGGCGAGGCCGGTCGCGCAGCCGGCGCTCCAGCCGACGGCATAGGAGTCGTCGGCGCCGTGGAAGTGGACCTGCCACGGCTCTCCGGGAGCCCGGTCGAGCTGGGGGCGGGCGCCGGTCTCGCGCAGCAGCGCGTTGAGGGCGGGAGCGGCGTCGTCGAGGCGGTCGCCGGCCGCGGCCTCGAACACGGTGCGCAGGGCTCGGGCGGTGCCGGCCAGCCGGTCGGCATCGCCGAGTCCCAGGTCGGCCCCGGCGGAGAGCGCCGCGCGGACCGCCCCGACCCGCTCGGCGCCCTCGGGCGCGTCATAGCGGCGGCCGCGCGCCTCACCGTCGGTCAGCGCGTTGACGAGCGCCACCGAGGCATCGAGCAGGGTACGCATGTGACTGTCGAACAACACTTGACCAGTTACCTTCCGCCTGTCTACGGTATCCGTCACCGACAATAGGTGATTGACCAGTGACGGGGGGCGTCGTGCCGCGCTTCGAACCGCTGCCCCGCACCGTCCGCCTGCTGTTGCTCGCCCGGGTCGTCAACCGGCTCGGAGCCTTCTCACTGCCCTTTCTCACCGCGCTGATCTGCGCCGACCACGGCGCGAGCCTGACCACCGCCGGGCTGGTCAGCGCCGCCTTCGGGCTGGCTACGATCCCCTCGCGGCTGGCCGGGGGAGGACTGGCCGACCGGATCGGCCGGCGAACGACCATCGTGCTCGGACTCTGCGGGTGCGCCGTCGCGCAGTTGGCGATCGCGGCCTCCGCGTCGCTCACCTGGGCGGTCGCCGGGGCGGTGCTGCTCGGGCTGGCCTTCGAGCTCTACGAGCCGCCGAGCCAGGCCATCATCGGCGAGTCCGTGCCGGAGCGGCAACGGGTGCGCGCGTTCAGCCTGTTCAGCGCCGCGCTCGCGGCGGGCGGCATGGGAGCCGGCCTGCTCGCCGCCCTGCTGGGGCGCTGGGACCTGCGCCTGCTCTTCGTCACCGACGCCGCGACCTGCCTGGCCTGCGCCCTGCTGATCCGGCTGGCCCTTCCCCACGACCGTCCGGCGCCTCGCGGTGCGGACCGGGACTTCACGGTCGTACGACCGCTGCGGGACCGAGCCCTGCTGAGCGTCCTGGCCACCGGAACCGCCTACGCTCTGATCAACCAGCAGACGGTGATGACCCTCCCTCTCGCGCTGGTGCGACAGGGCCTGCCGGCCGCCGACGCCGGGCTGTTGTTCACCGCCGGCGCGGTCACCACCGTGCTCGCCCAGCCGTTGGTGCGGCTGCCCTGGGTGGCCCGGCTCACGAGGTCCGTCGCGCTCGCCCTCGCCCATCTCCTCCTGGCCGCGGGGCTGACCGGCTACGCCCTCGCCCGCGACCTGCCGGCGCTGCTCGTCTCGACCGCCGTGTGGAGCCTCGGCGACCTGCTGGTCATGGGCCGCGTCTACGCGCTCGTCACCGACCTCGCACCGTCCGGCGGAAGCGGCCGCTACCTTGCCGTCTTCGGCACCAGCTGGGGCATCGCCGCGACGCTCGCACCCGTCCTCGGCACCCAACTGCTCGCCCGCGCCGGGACGACCACACTGTGGTCCACGATGGCCGCACTCTGCCTGCTGTTCGCCGCGCTGCACCTCCGGGCGACACCGCCGTCGCCCCGACTCGGCCGCCGACTCGACCTCCGACTTGGTTTCCGTCTCGGTCTCCGCAACGCCGCGAAGTCGGTTCGCCGCCGGGCCCCGGACGCCTTGTAAGGGCGATCCGCACGGTTCGTGCTCCGCACGGTTCGTGCTCCGCACGGTTCGTGCTCCGCCCGGTTCGTGCTCCGCCCGGTTCGCGGGCCGGTGCTGTCGCGTCTCATCCCGGAGCCCCGGCGGGGGACTTGGCGGACGGTGTCGAACGGCGCGTGGCTGGGCCGGTCGGGTGGGGTCGGTGGCGTACCGGTGTGGTGCCGGAGGGTGCCGGCCGGCGATGGCGGGAGGCTGGTGCTCCGGAGGCAGGCAGGAGAGAGCGTGTGAGTGGGCACAGCCGTCGACGCGTCCGGGGCCCCGTGGGCGAGGACGCGGGCGGCGTCAACGGTGAGGCCACGGCCGGGAGCCAGGTGTCCGGTGACGCCGGTGTACTGGGCACCGCACTTGCCGTGGTGCTGGCGTTCTCCCTTGCGCAGGGCTCCTGGGAGTGGTTCTCCACCTACCTCGGCGTGACGCTCCTCGCGGTGGTCCTGTCCTTCGGCCACGTGCCGGTGAGGACGCCGGGCCGGCAGACCGTCTACGTGTGGAGCCTGGCCGCCTACTCGCTGGTGGTGGGTCTGTGCGTGGCGCTGACGTTGGCTCCGGCGATGCAGCGCTGGGACTGGCTGTTTCCGATGCCGGGCACCCGGCACGGGTGCGTGGAGTCGGGCCGGTACGAGAGTCTGCGAACGCAGGCCGCTCTGGGAGACCTGCCCGGTCGGGACGGCGACGCGGTGGCCTATACGCAGCAGGAGCAGAGCCGCGAGGCCGTCGCCGACTGTCTCGCGGCCACGACGACACGCTGGCTGCCGGCCTACGCGTTGGGAACGGCTCTGCTGGTGGGCGCGGGTTCGTGGTCATGGGAGCGGGCACGGGCGCGGAGGACGGCGGACGCGGCCGCCTGAGCCGACCGGGACCGAGACCGCCTGAGCCGACCGCGACCGCCTGAGCCGACGCCGCGACCGCCTCGTCGGGATCGCCCTCAGTCGGCCCCCTGTGAACACGGCTCTCAGGACCGCCTGCGGTGCCGCCCGGCCGAGAACGTCCGGCCCGGGAGGGCGGCCAGGAAGCGACGGCGGCCAGGAAAGGACGGCGGCCAGGAACAAGGGCATCGAGTACGCGGAAGATGTCGACCGCTATGGGGCGCATGCTCTGGGACGACCGACCGGTCCCTTCACGTGGAGGAATCAGTCGCGCCGGACGCCCGCTGAGACCGGAGCCGCCGATCGGGCGGGCTGAGGAGGGTCCAACTGTCCGGTGGGGCGGGCGATGACGGTGTATGCGACACCGACCAGGAGTCCGCCGCCGACCAGGTTGCCCAGGCCGACGAAGAGCAGGTTGCGGGCGAAGGCGGCGATCGTCACGCCGGGGACGTGCTCGAACAGACCCAGCGAGAAGTAGGTCATGTTGGCGACGACGTGCTCGAAGCCCGAGCCGATGAAGGCCAGCAGGCACCAGAAGATCAGGGTGAGCTTCGCGCCGTCGGAACGGGTCCGGGCGGTCATCCATACGGCCAGGCAGACCAGGAAGTTGCACAGGACGCCACGGAAGAAGAGAGCCTCGGCACCAGCTCCCGACTTCGCCGCCAGCATGCTCCCCAGCAGCGTCACGCCGGGCGCGGGCTTTCCGGGGACCGCCACCACGTCCAGCACTCCGGCGCAGTGCACCAGCCACGCGAAGACGACGGAGCCGATCAGGTTTCCGACGAAGGAGAAGACGATGACGCCGGCCGCGCCGACGACCGACACCTTGCGGCGGCCCACGCCCTGGACCATCGTCATCATGTTGCCGTTGCACAGTTCGGAGCCGGCGAAGACCACGAGGGTCAGTGCCACGCCGAAGATCAGGCCCTGGATCAGCTTGGTCCACGGCGAGTGCGCCGCGCTGAGCGGCCCGGTCACCATGAGCAGAAGTACCGCGGCCACGCCGATGAAGGCACCGGCGAGCGAGGAGAGCAACAGGAAGCGTCCGGGGGTGCGGAGTTGGGACACCTTGCGCTGTGCTGCGGTGGCCTGCTCGCCCAGGGCATCCTGGAGGGGAATTGACACGTTGTCCTTCTCAGTGCTGACCCGACGCACCCGTGAGGGGTCTGTGGTGATGAGGGGGCTGTGATCGGGGCGGGCGGAGTCGGTTTCGTCCGCCCCGATCACAGCCGGGCCTCGGCGGGTGGGTCTACTTCTTGTTGTCGCCCGCGGTGTAGGAGGCGGCGCCGGTGCCGGCGAGCTTGCCGCCGTCGACGATGAGGTACTCGTCGCGGATCGGGGTGCCGTCGAAGAAGCACTCCAGGATTTCGCGGGTGCCGGCGGCGTAGCGGGCCTGGGCGGTCAGGGAGGTGCCGGAGATGTGGGGGGTCATGCCGTTGAAGGGCATGGTGCGCCAGGGGTGGTCGGCCGGGGCGGGCTGGGGGTACCAGACGTCGCCGGCGTAGCCGCCGAGCTGGCCGGACTCCAGGGCGCGGACGATGGCGTCGCGGTCGACGATCTGGGCGCGGGCGGTGTTCACGATGTAGGAGCCCTTGCGCATGCTGTTCAGGAGCTTCTCGTCGAACAGGTTGAGCGTCTCGGGGTGGAGCGGGGCGTGGATGGAGACGACGTCGACGTTCTTGGCGAGGTCCTGGGCGGTGGCGTGGAAGGTGAGGCCCAGTTCTTCCTCGATCTCGCGGGGCAGGCGGCGCTTGTCGGTGTAGTGGAGCTTGACGTCGAAGGGCTTGAGGCGGCGCAGTACCGCGACGCCGATGCGGCCGGCGGCGATGACGCCGACGTCCATGCCTTCGAGGTCGTAGGAGTGGGAGACGCAGTCGGCGATGTTCCAGCCGCCCTCTGCGGCGATCTTGTGCGAGGGCAGGTAGTTGCGGACCAGCGACAGGACCATCATGACCGCGTGTTCGGCGACGCTGATGCTGTTGGAGTAGGTGACCTCGGCGACGGTGATGCCGCGGGCGATCGCGGAGTCCAGGTCGACGTGGTCGGAACCGATACCGGCGGTCAGCGCGAGCTTCAGCTTCGGGGCCTTGGCGATCCGCTCGGGGGTGAGGTAGGCGGGCCAGAACGGCTGGGAGATGACCACGTCGGCGTCGGCCAGATGACGGTCCAGCTCCGAGTCCGGGCCCTCCTTGTCGGAGGTCACGACCAGGGTGTGGCCGCGGGACTCGAGGAACTCCCGCAGGCCCAGCTCACCCGAGACACTGCCCAGCAGCTCACCCGGCGTGAAGTCGATGGCCTTCGGCGACGGCAGGGTCTGACCACCCGGGTAACCCTCGATCTTCGGCAGGCTCTCCCGGGCGTACTTCGGCGGGAATCCGGTGATCGGGTCCGGGTAGAGAACACAGACAATCTTCGCCACGATTTTCCTCCTCTAGGAACGCGGAAATAACCCCCGGAATGTTTTTCCGGTTCCGCGTCGAGAACAACCCTCCTCCCGCCCCGCCGACCGCGTCAAAGAAGCACTTTCGACCGCTTGATAGGGTTCGTTTATATGTTTTATGTTCAACTACTCGAATTCTGCCGCCATCACGCCGCCTGAGCGCAGCCGTCGATGCCTACGGCAACTTCAACTCGCTTGGTGATACGTGCAGTTCATCGGAATCGCGCGACGCGAACTCCGGCGAGAGGGGCGCGCGAGGCCCTCTCGGGCAAGCGTCGTGAGACCTCGGGGGGTGTCGTGGTGTGAGTCAAGGCACACGTGTGGAGGGGCGTGAAGGTGCCGCAAGTGCGAGGATCAGTGCCCTGAAGGCTGGCAGATGCGGCCCAACGGACGGTGATTGCGGCGCAAGTGCGGACAGCCGAGGGCCTCGGGGTGTGATGCCCCGGTTTCCCGTTTCCGGCTTTCGTCGACCCTGCCGGATGGCTGCCCGTTGAGCGCTATATGGCGCTGACCGAATGCCCGATCATGCCGGGCCGGGTACCCACCGCGGAGCCGACGCAAAACCGCCCTTCCGTGTAGTCCACGCGCCTTTCGTAAACCTCGACCGTATATCCATGAAATTGGGCCCACGCCGGCAATCTTCCGGTTTCACGGCCGGTGGGCCCAGTGGCCGCCCACCGTCGGTGCTGCGGTCATGGGCACCGACATCCCGCTCGTCCCCGGCACCGCATACGCCGAGCACCTGGCGGCGAACGTCGCCCCGGGCTCGGCCAGAGCATGGGCCGCCGCTGATTCGGCCCGTACGGGGTGCGGTCGCCCGACTGGCGTCGGGCGGTCCGGGAGTGCGGGTGCCCAGCCGGTCGCACCATCGGCCGGGCCCCGGCTAGCGCTTTATGCCTACGCCCGCCAGCAGGCTGATCTGGGCGTCCGTGGGCTCCGTCCCGTCGGCCGGTTCGGCGGGCCGCCAGCGGTGGCAGCACACGATGCCGGGGTCGATCAGGTCGAGTCCGTCGAAGAAACGGCTGACGTCGTCGTGCGAACGGAACCGCACAGGAGAACCGGACTTGGTGTAGACCTCCGCGACCTTGTTCCACGTGACGGGGTCGAAGTCCGGCGTGCAGTGGTTCATGGCGAGGGCGCTGCCCGCCGGGAGCGGGTCGAGCAGCCGGCGCACGATGGCGTACGGGTCGTGCGGTTCGGTGATGAAGTGCATGAGCGCGTTGAGGGAGAGGGCGATGGGCTGGTCGAAGTCCAGCACCTCCGAGGCCTCCACGGCGCTCATCAGCGCGTCGGGGTCCCTGACGTCGGCTTCGACGTAGGCCGTGCGCCCCTGCGTCGTGCTGCGCATGAGGCGTTCGGCGTACTTCAGGACGAGGGGGTCGTTGTCGGCGTACACGACGCGGGCGTCGACCGCGACGGACTGGGCGACCTGGTGCAGGTTGGGCTCGGTCGGGATGCCCGTGCCGATGTCGAGCCACTGGCGGATGCCGTGCTCCTGCGCCAGGACCCGGGTGGCCCGCTGCATGAACGCCCGGTTCTCGCGAGCGGTCACGTAGATGCCGGGGTGGGCGGCGGCGGCGACGAGGGCCGCCTCCTTGTCGATCTCGAAGTGGTCCTTGCCGCCGAGGAAGTAGTCGTACATCCGGGCCGAGTGTGCCTTGCTCGTGTCGAGATCCCGGCCGACCTGCCTGGTGGTCATGTTCTCCCCTTCATGCGTGTGTCTGTCGGCCCGCAGGCCAGGAACGGGACTGGTGTCGTCGTCCCTTCTGTCCGCCGCCGGTCACCCGACGACCAAGTGATCGGCCAGGCCCTCTTCGACCCCGCGGACGAACGCGGCGATCTCCTCCGGCGCGTGGGTCCGCGCCGGCCCGGCCGGGCCGGTCGACTGCCGTACGGCCACGCGGCCGTCGGCGAGCGGTTCCGTCTCGGCGCACCGACCGCCGTTCGGTCCGCTCCAGGGGTGCTCCAGGGGTGCTCCCCGTCCCGTTCCCCGAGGTCGCGGGCCGGCGATCCCGTCGTGGACGCCCTCGTCGGTGAGTGTCACGAATACTCCTTGCGCATTCTGTTCAGGAGCGCCCTGCTGTCCTCCGACGACGTCAGCAGCGCCATACGGGTATGCGCCTCGAGATGGGCGACGACATCCGCGCGCTCGTCCAGATAGACGGAGGCGGAAAGAAGTTCGCTGTAGACGATGTCGGGCAGTTCGGGTTCCTCGAACCGGAAATACGTGAATGGGGCACACGCTCCGACATGCGCACCCGCGGCGAAGGACACGATGTCGAGGCTGACGTGCGCGAGCTCGGACACGTCCAGAAGCCGCTCGATCTGCTTCCGCATCACGTCCGGGCCGCCTACCACCCGGTGCAGGACGGCTTCCTCCATGACCACCCACAACGTGGGGGCTTCCTCCCGCTCCAGCAGGCTCTGGCGGCGCAGCCGCAGCTCCACGCGGCGCGCGAGCTCCTCCTCGCTCCCGTTCGGCATCCCGCCGCGCAGGACGGCGCGGGCGTAGTCGGGGGTCTGCAGAAGGCCGGTCACGTACTGGGGTTCATAGGTGCGCAGGCTCTTGGCGCTGGTCTCCAGGCTGACGTAGGCGGTGAACCAGCTGGGGACGACGTCGCGGTAGGAGTGCCACCAGCCGGGCTCGTTGGCCTGCTCGGCCAGGACTACGAACTCGTCGATCAGCTGGCGGTCCGCCCCGTAGGTCTCCAGGAGCTTCTCCACGTAGAGAGGCTTCAGCGCGACCTCGGCCTTCTCCAGCCGGCGGATCGTCAGGGTCTTCACCCGCAGGGCTTTTGCCGCGTCCTCCAGCGAGGCGCCGGCGTCCAGCCGCATGTCCTGCAGCCGACGGCCGAGGATGATGCGCAGGACTGTCGGTGCGCTGGCGCTGGGACGGGCTTCGCTCACGCCCAACCTCCTGAGGAGCTGTCAACGGCGCCATTCTTACAGCGACTTGATGTTGACGCCAGGGCGATACCGCGCTGGTGAAATTATCAGGGAGTCGGTCCCGGCGCGAGCGGGATCAGCCCGCCGTAGACGTGACATGCGAGCGGTCAAGTCGCATTTCTGACACGGCAACCGGCCTTGAATGGACCTTGCCCCGGACTCGGAAGCACTTCGAACGCCGCATGGAGTACGCGGCGGTCTGGTGAGAATGAAGCCCATGGACCATCTGCTGCACCTCGACCGCACGCTCGACGAGCTGGACCCACCCCGCTGGACGCCTCCCGCCGCCGACGCGACCCGTTTGGTGCGTACGGTGCATGAGCTGCGCTGTGTGCCGTTGGGTGAACTCGCTCCCGCGGATCTGCGCACCCTCATCTCACAGCAGGTGGGGCTCCCTTACGTCCTTCCACGCGCCGTGCGCTTGCTGATCGAGGAGCCGCTGCTCGACGCCTACTTCTACGACGGCGACCTGTTGCTCACCGTTGTTCATGCCCCCGCCTCGGCCTGGGCTCTGCTGGCGGAGCTCGGCGCGCGGTTGCGGACCGTCATCTTGACGTTGCCGGAGACGGCGGTCGCCGGCCTGCCGCGCGGTGCCGCAGAGGAACTCGCTCGCTTCGTCGGGGAACTTGGCCGCTTCGCCGGGGAGCCCGCACCGCGTCTCTGACACTGTGACCCGCCCCTCACCGCGTTCAGTACCAACGTCACCCCGTAAGCCTCCGCGGAACATAAAATGAGACGAAGGGGCTGCCAGCCTCTGGCGGTCCTCTTCGCGCGTGAGCGGAGTAACTGTGAACGCAGGAACTTTCATGATTCTGGCTGTTTTATCGCCGATCATCGTGCCGCTGTGGACCATTGCAGCCGGCCTGTTCTGCACGCGAATTGGCCACAAGGCGGAGTCGGCGCGTCTCGGCTGGCTCTTCTTCATCGTTTTGTGCCCGCTCCCCATCGGGGCGATGTTCGCCCTTGTCGGCCTGACCATTCCCGTGGTTGTCGCAGCAGTCGTAGTGGGCCTGATCATCATCCTGATGTTCCTTGACTGGTACGGCGACCGCCACTCCGACTTGGGCTCCACTCGCGACCGGATCACCGAGTGGCAGCGGATTCCACACTCGTGTCTCTCGCGGTGACTTACCCGATCCGTCGGTTCGTGAGCGAGCTTCTTCAGAGTGGCCACTGGTCGAGTGACGGCTGAGCCGATGTACGCCAGTTGTCACATGGGCAGGCTCGCTGTCGCCGAGGCTGCATGCGTTGGACTTGACCAGCTGAACACCGATGCCACCGAAGCCGGTTGAGGCAGCCAGGGGTTGTCAGTGGCCGGTGGCAGGATCGCCGGCATGGTTTTCGTACGTACTGCTCCGCCGCGGCCCGTGGACGTGGCCGCGGCCTGAACTGGCTCCGCTGGCGCGTCCTGCGATCCGGCTGCATCCGCGTCCCGGGTCGCCTTCGGCAGAGGAGAGCTCGGTCGGGGGGCCGTTGCTGCGGCCGGCGGAGGAGCCGTGGCCGCACTGCGAAAGCGCGCACGTGGACAGCGGATTCCGCGAGTCGCCGGCAGAAGTGCGGCTGACCAGACGTAGGGCTGCCCGGCAGCACCGTGATCCCCATGGTCCCGCGTTCACGCCGGAGGAGGAGGCGATCAAGGAACGGAACGCCGCGATGCTCGCGGAGCGACTCGACGCAGGCCCTCCGTGGCCCGCGGAGTGCCCGGTCCCCATGCTGCCCGTGGTCCAGCTGTATCTGCGCGACATACCCCTGTTGCGGCCGCCCGGCCAGGCCGATCTGCTCCAGGTCCTCTGGTGCCCCTACGACCACGATCCGGATCACAAGCCGTCGACCGCACTGTTCTGGCGGTCCGCCGCGGAGGTCGGCGACGTCCTCGCCGCACCGCCGGAACCGTATGAGGTGAACTGGCAGGGGTATCTGCCGGAGCCGTGCGTGCTGGCACCGGAAGCGATCACCGAGTACCCCGACAGTCTTGATCTGAGCCCGGAGATGCGGCTGATGGCGGAGGACCTGAGTAGATGGCAGGCAGCCGGCGTCGGCGTGGACAGCGCCTACGGGGACTGTCCGCGGGACTTCTACGACTGTGAGCTGGCTGACGCTCCCGGCTGGAAGGTCGGCGGCTGGCCTCCGTGGGGCCGCACCGACCCGTATCGCCGATTCTGCACTGTCTGCGACGCTCAGATGGTCCCGCTGCTGACCATCGCTTCCTTCGAGTGGGACGGTGGTGAGGGAAGCAGCTGGGCGCCGTGCGAAGACCAGGCCGCCGCCTGCGCCGACAGTCATTACGCCGGCCAGGACCCTGCGCAGCCGACCAAGGTAGAAGTAGGCAGCACCGACAACATGCAGCTCTACGTCTGCCCGACCTCTCCCGAGCATCCGCACACCGACCTGATCCAATGAGCTGTCGGGCCTGTCACACACCCTCCGCGGTCGGTGGCGGAAGTGCCACCGCGTCAGGGTGTGCGACAAGCCGCTCGCCTCACTGATGCCAGCCGGACTGCTTCGAAAAGTCCCCCATCACCACGTCAGCCGGCTATGCGGGCGACAACTACCGAGCCTCGGCACAACGGCGGCGGGACCCGCTACGCGCGAGGCTCCTGTGTAGTTGGGGGAGGTGTCCGAAGTCTCAACCCGTCGGAACGGGGGCCAGGAACACTTGCTGCGGGCGGGCGTGCGGATCGAAGCCCAGGTAGGTGCCCAGTCGTGGCAGGATGGGCTCATGCTGATCCGAAAGGGCGATGCCGCGTAGGCGTCCCAAGGCCGTCCGCGCAGAGCGGTTCCGGCCACGATGGCAGTGTCCGGTCCTAAAGGTTCACGGTGTCTCCGCGCGGACTCGTGCAGCGATCCGCCGGGTCGAAGACCAAGAGATGTGGACCAACGCGGCCGCTGACGCACTCTCTCGTATCGAGTGGGCTTTCGCGCAGCCCGGCCGGTACCTGGATGCCTCCGCGTTCTGCTCGCCCGGGACAAACGATGCCCGTGATGCCCTGGAGTGGGCGATGCGGCACCTTCCTCCGGGAGCCAAACGGGACCTAGGCCGACTGATCACGCGCATCGATGAGGAATTCGAGCGCCGTACTTTGCCTGAACCCAACTACATCGAGTTGGCGACGTTCGGCTGGTGGTGGACCAGAATGCGTGAACGCTGACGGACCTGGAGCTCGCCTGCCTCCCCTCCAAACAAACGACATCGTCACTCTCCGCGACCGCTCCCCAAGAGCTGTGCCAGAACCCACGACTCGGATCAGGCACACGTTCCGTGAGGACGCCGGTCACGGAGACGAGAGTTCGGAGTCGTCCCACTTCCATCCGCTTTCGGGAAACTGCTGGAGCAGGGCAGACAGCGACACCGCCTGGTGGATGGCGGAGGACCAGTCCTGAGCGGACACGTCGAGCAGTACCAGGGGCGGAAGTTCCTGCCGGAAGTCGTAGGTGAGGATTTCGCGGCTTCCGTCCCCGCCGATGGCCAGGCTCCCGGGGAAGCGTTGCTGGAATTCTCCGGCCTCATTGACATCGACAAGCTCGGCAACGTCGTTGATCATCAGGAAGTCGTCTGCAGGGGGAACGAACCGGCTCATGCTCCCCTGCGTGGCAAGGAACCGGCGGTAGTCCTCCGGGAACCGGACTCCGAAGTGGCGCTCGGCCTGTGTGATCGCATCGTCTTTCGAGCTCATGAGGCCGTTCTATCAATCGCGTTCGCCAGGCCGGCGGGGCTCGTCTGGTGGGCGTCGAGGCTGGTCACGGCGTAGACGGTCGTACGAGTCTCCCGCTGGCCGGCGGATCGTCGGCGGCGGTGCATGCGCAGGGTGAGGCGGGCGTGGGTGACGGCCGTCAGCCGGTACCACCGCCCGCGCCGTGATCGCGGATCCGGAACCGCCCTGAGGTGAACGCGCAGGTCAGCGACCCGGCCCTCGTCCAGCGGACCCCGGTTCTCCAGCACGGCAGGGACAGGGAAAGCTGCAACAGCACGCAAGGGACACTCTCATGATCACCGGAGTCACCAGGGCGCCCGCAGCATGACCGGCACCACGGAGGCCCTTGGCGGGGCAGCTGTAGTCGACGATGCAGCACGAAGTGTCACGTGCCCGTTCTACGTCTACGCCGTGCTCGCCAACACGCTGTTCCAGCGCGGCGTATTCGTCCTCTTCCTTTATCAGCGAGGCTTCTCCGTCGGGTAAGTGGCCCTACTGCAGACACTGCTCTACCTGGTCAGCGGACTTGCGGAGTTGCCGACGGGAGTCATCGCCGACCGAATCGGCAGGCGTGCCAGCATCGTGATCGGCCAGGTGCTGATAGCTGGATGTCTGCTCGGTCAGGTGGCGTTCTCCAACTACTGGGTGTTCCTGACGCTGTTCATCGGGCAGGGCGTGGGCATGGCATGTGTGTCCGGTTCGGACACCGCCCTGCTGTACGACCTGCTCGTGCGTCGTGGTGCAACGGCCGGCTACGTCAAGATCAAGTCCCGGTTCACCATGCTCGGGACGGTCACCTCGGGAGCCGCCATCGTCCTCGGCGGCCAACTGCAGCGGATTTCCTGGGGAGTCGTCTACGTCGGCTCGGCGGCGTGCCTCGTCCTGGCCGTGGTGGTGCTGATGTCACGGGTGCCCGAGATCCGCGGCGCGGACGCGGTGGACGAGCAGGGCGGAGCCGAGGAGGAGCACAGCGGCGCCACAGCATGGCGGGCGATGCTTCGGGTCGCCACGCCGGCGCTCGTGACGCTTGTCGTGGTGTCCGGGTTGATGCATGCGGCTTTGACGCCGTACATCATTTTTACGCAGAAGACCCTCTCCGATCAGGGAGCGGGCACCGCATTGGTCAGCGTGGTCATATCGGCGGGATTCTTCGCCGGCGGGCTCACTCCGCTGCTGTCGGACCGCGCGGACCGGCGCATCGGGTATCGGGTCATCGTCCCGGTGTCTCTCCTGACGCTCGCCGCGGCACTCGCCCTGAGCGGCCTCGGCCTTGTCTGGTTCACCATCGCCGCGTTCCTGGCCCTGGTTGGGATTCCCGAGATCACCGCCGTGATCGTGGACAACGTGTTCAACGAGGCAGTGCCGTCCCGCCATCGGGCGAGCCTGCTGTCGGTGATCGCATTCGTGGAGTCGGCGCTCATCGGCATCGGCTATCTCGTCCTCGGCGCGCTCATGGACAGGCTGGGCTCCAGTGTGGGCATGGCCACCTACGCCGCGGTCCCCCTGCTGGCATGTCTCCTGTGGCTCCCGGTGCTCTTCCGAGGGGCACGGGTGGCCACCGAGATCGAGAAGCCCGCACCTGCACTGGTCCCCATCCCCCCCACGAGCCGTCAACCAGCCACCCAGTCACGGAACTTGAAACCGCCCTACTCGCTTCCGGAGGAGGGGGAGCTTGGCCCGTTGCGATCGGGGTGACGGGGCCGGCAGTCGCTGAGCCGCGTTCCTCGATCCTTCTCGGTGGCGACGGCTGAGGCGGAGAGGAGCGTGGCGGCGGCGAGGCTGCCCCAGAGGGCGGCCGGGCCGTGGGGTGCGAGCGTGGTGATGACGGCCGGGGAGACGGCGAGGCCGAAGCCCGTGGAGAGCTGGAAGCGAGCGAGGGCGCGTCCCAGGACATGGGCCGGGGCGAGTGCGGCGACGAGCGCGGTGGCGCTGCCGGCGTAGATGATCTCGCCGATCGTGCAGACCACGGACACCGCGGCGATGGCCGGGGTGGCCCAGCCGTGTCCCAGTGAGGTGGCCGCGAGGAAGCCGAGGTAGGACGCGGCCAGCACCACGCCGGAGAGGGCGAGCACGGTCCGCCGGGAGAAGCGGGACATGAGGACGGTGACCGGCACCTGCAGGGTGACGACCAGCACCGTGTTGGCCACGAAGACGGCTGCCGGCCACACCGGGGACGCGTGGAGCCGCGTCACCAGGACCAGAGGGAGGGCGATCTCGGGGACGTTGAGGCAGAAGACGTAGATCACGTTGGCGGCGAGCAGCGCGAGCATCCGGGGTGCGGGTTCGTCGTCCCGCTCCTCGGCCGGGTCGGCCTTCGACGGATGTGCGTGCACGTGGACCGACCATGCCAAGGCGGCTGCGGCAAGGTAGGCGAGCGCGGTGACAGCCGCCAGCGCCCGCAGTGCGGTGGTGCCACCCGCCAGGCATGCGGTGGCGAGGAGTGCTCCGACGCCCAGGGCGGCGTTGCGCAGGGCGCGGGCCCCCGCGAGGGCGGTGTCGCGTTCTCGGCCGTGGGCGACCGTGGCCACGAGCGCGGCGTGGGCGGCCGGCCAAGCCTGGTTGCCGATGCCGAGGAAGAGTGCCGCCGCCGCGAAGAGCCAGACGTGCCCCGCCGGGGTGGCCAGCAGCAGCGCCACGCCCAGCACCCGCACCAGCATCGACGCCGCCACGACCGTGCTGCGTGCGCCGCGGTCCAGCCATCGGCCCACCGCGGGCATGCACCCCAGCCCCGCGACGATGCCGACCGTCATGGCGGTGCCGGTGACCGGAGCGGACAGCCTCAGTACCGTCACGCCGTAGAGCAGCAGAAAGGGCCGCAGCAGGCCGGTGCCCAGCGCGTCCACGGCCAGGGCGACGGCGTAGCGGGAGCCTCCTGAGGCGCGGACGAGGGCGCGGGGCCGGATTCCGGTGATGGTTGTCATGGCGTCAGACGGTGCGTTCGGCCGCTGGGGCAGGGCACGTCGGTTGACGCATATCGTCAATCGACGCTGTCGCCATGTTGTTCGGGCAGTGATGATGGGGGGATGACGCTGAGGATCGACATCAGCGGTCTGCCGTCCGAGCGAGTGCGGTTCGCCGCCTCCCCGCTGGCCGAACTGACCGCGATGCTGCACGTGCTGGCCGAACCCGGTCACCATCCGCAGTTCGCCGGCTGGGCCGCGGACGTCTGGACCGGGCTGCGGGACGAGCCGGCCGAGCGGCTCAAGGAGGCCGAGTTCCTCTGGCGTTCCTCACAGGCCGACTTCCTGATCCCCGCGCGGCCCCGGCCGACCCTCGCCGAGGAACTGGACGACGTGGACCGGATCGACGACGAGACGTATGTGACCGCCGCGCTCGTCACCACGTGCGGCAGCAGCCGGGTCCATTTTCCCGGCGCGTCGCCGCTCACCGACACGACCGCGCGCGAGCGGGCACTGGGTGTGGCCCAGGCCCGCGGCGCACGGCAGGAGGCCTTCGCGGAACGGCTGCTCGCGGACCCGGCCGCGGTGCGGGCGCGGGTGCGCCACACCCTCGAAGAATGCGCCGAAGCCTTCTTCGACGACGCCTGGGCGGGCGTCGCGGTGCAGCTCGCCACCGATCTGCGACTGAGGAACGAACTGCTCAGGCGTCACGGCACCGGGGCGGCACTCGCCTCGGTCTCCGGCGCGGTCACCCTGGCACCGGACGGCGACTGCATCATCGTGGACAAGGTGCAGGACAAGGCGACCGTTGCCCGTGGCGCCGGGGTCACCTTCATCCCCAGCGTCTTCGGCCGCCCGCACCTGGTGGCGGTCCACGCGCCCGGGTGGCATCCGGTGGTGCAGTACCCCGTCGCCGAGCCGAGTCCGGCGGAGCCGGTCTCTCTGGAGACGGTCACACTCCGGCTGGAGGCACTCTCGCATCCGGTACGGCTGCGACTCCTGCGCACCCTGGCCCGCGGCCCCCACACCACCGCCGAGCTGGCCCTCTTCTGGGAACTCTCGCCCCCGGAGGTGTCCCGCCACCTTGCCGTCCTGCGCCGCGCGGGCCTGCTCGCGGCTCGACGGCAGGGTCGTTACGTCCGGTACACCCTCAATCTGTCCGACCTGACGGCGTTGGGCGCCGACCTGCTGGCGGCCGTGTTGCGCTGAGTCGGCGATGGCTGCCCCTTTGGTGCCTTAGTGGTTGTGACCTGGGAGAGCGACTTCCAGGGCCGCCGGGGCTTGATCAACTCGGTTTTGTACAGGCCGATCGTGCTCTCCATCAGGGCATTGTCGTAGGCGTCACCGACCGATCCGAATCGAGGCGGCGATGCCGGCGGCGTCCAGATGCTCGGCAAGCCGAAAAATCGTGTATTGCGATCCGGTGTCCGAGTGGTGGATCAACTCGCCTAGCTGCACAGGGTGTTGCTCCCGGTACCCAGCAGCGGTTCGGGGCAGTGTGGTGATCACGCGCTTGCTGCGGACCGCTCCGGCGATGCCGAGTTCACGTATCAGTTGCTCGACGGTGCAGCGGGCCACACGGTGGCCCTGCCGGTTCAGCTCACCCGTCGGCTTGAAGCACACGGCATTCCTGTCCGGCCAGCCCACAACACCGCTCTCACCCAACTCGCCCAAGACCTCCCTCCAGCCGTCCTGGCCCCACCCCTCGGTCTTCACGTCGTGCCCGCCACACAATGCGCCGCCGCGCTGCCGCCGACTGGACCGCCTACCTCCAGGCACGCCAACAGGCCTTCGGTGGACCTCGTCAGAACAAGAGCTGACTGCCCCTTTCGTCGGGCCGGGGAACGCTGCTCCATATCGTTGACCCGTCAAGCCAGTTCAACTGTTCGGAGGCTTCGTGCGGGTCGAGGACCATGCCACGTGGGATCACATCTTTCCCGTCAGGTATCTTCTGACCTGCCAGGATGCCGACCTTGAGAGCGACTTCTGGGGGCGGTGCGCCGATGTCGAGGGACTTTTCGTCGACCCGGTGCCGCCGCGTGAACTCCTGACTCTGCGCGGGTGCACGCCCGCAGGGCCATGGCGCGATGCGCTCGCCTTTCCCGACGAGGCCACGCGGTCTTTGGGCAATCTGGACGTTGACATCTCAGATGAGAACCGCGCTCAGTTCGCGTGGACCCTGGTGGACACGGTCGTCATCTCGCACTCGCCCAACGCGACCGATCCGGACCTTGTCGACGTCGTCGTCGGCACTGGCGTGATCGAACACAGCGAGGTCTGGGCCGGTGCCGGCTCTGGCACCATGCCTGCCGTTCCGCGCTTCGCAGTAGCAGAAGGGGACTACAGGGGCGGGCCTATCGGCGAGTGCCACAGCATCGACGGTCTCCTCGCCCCGCGCAAGGTCCGCCCAGACGTCCCCTTGCAGCTCATCGGGTGCGAGCCCGGCGAGCGGCTGCTCGCTGCCCTGCGCAACCCGCAAGCATGGACCAAGGAGTGGGGGGTACTGGTGGCGCTGGACCGGTTCGGGCGGGAGATGGGGTCCCACCGGGTCCGTCTGGAGATCGCCAAGGTCAGTACGTCCGTGCTGGGCGGGTCCCTGGTCGACATCACGCTCGCCGACGGCGGGGACGACGATCGACCCTCGCTGGGTGCCCGAGGCGTCTGGGAGACCTGGTATCAGGGCTTCCCGACGACGCCCAACCAGTGGGCCTCACTGGACACGCGGGGCCGAGCTGAGTGGCTCGACCTGATACGCCCTCATCCAGGCGGCGAGCCGGACCGAACTGGGGGAACCCATCACCTTGAGGGACGTTTCATCACCGACAAGCCCGGCTTCTATTGCGCGCTGGGCGAAGCACTCATCGGTCCCGGCCGCTGGTTCGGCCGAGGGCTCGACGATCTCCAGGACTGCCTGGGCGGCCAACGCGGCGTCATTGGGCCCTTCACCTTGATCTGGCACGACGCCGACATCGCTCGCAACGCATTGAACTTCACCCTCGACCACGGTGGAAAGCTCACCTACTTCGAGGAAGCCGTGCAACTCCTCGAGAGCCGCGGCGTCACCGTCGTTCTCCGGTGAATCCACCGACCACCTGGTGAAGCCTCGACACCCGCGTGTTACCAGGAGGCCCTTCTTTCATGCACGCGCAGCAGCCAACTCGCCCAATCCAGAACCCTGTTCGACCAAGAACGACCGCGTGACCGGGAAAGAGCACGCTTCTGAGAGCCGGTGCCCTGTCAGCGAATCTCCTGGCCACGGGATCGACAACCCTCGGCCCGGCTGGAAGCCTGTCCTGTGCCCCCGACTACGAAGCGAACACCCTCGGCCGCGAGTGGGATACCCGCCGAAACGGAGCAGCATGATGTTGTCGGCGCCTCGCACTGCGCCCGGCATGACAAGCTGTGCTGGCCCACCCCCGAACCCAGGAGGTCACCATGACCGCAGAGCCCGTAACTACGGAAGGTTCGGAGCCGACTGCCCCTGAGGCGTCCCCTCTGGCGCCGGACAGCGACGGCAACTACGACCTCAAGCGCAAGTTCCGCGAAGCCCTGGCGCGCAAGCGCGGTGCGCAGGCGAACGCGGCCGATGTTGCCGCCAACCCGGATGCGTCGAAGGTGCGTGCGGCGCACGGCCCGGCGGCGAGCCAGCGGTCGTTCAGGCGTAAGAGCGGCGGCTGAGTCGATCAGTCCCGCGGTCCGGCCGCTTCACCGGCACTCTGCACGCTGTCCACTCGCGCGCCCGGTGCCGTGGCCCGCAACGCGCGCATGTCCGTGTGCGCGTGGCGGGCGAGGCGTAGCCGGCGGTCTCGCCGGTGGGAGGGCCCAACTGCGGCTGGCGCGGGTCGGTGGCGCCGCCGCACTGGCATTCCCGGCCAGGACTTCCGGCCGCCGACGTTGCACGGTGGCCAGGACGTAGCTGACCGCCCGGTGCGACGTCGGCGCGTCTGGCCATCCCAGCCGGCGTCACCACCGGAGCTGTCCGAATCACTGATCATTCCGGGCTGAGGGCACTGCCCCGTCTGGTCAGCGGCCGGAACGTATGCGTGCGCGGGACGCAGTGAGCTCGACTCGGCGTGCCCTTGCCGTCTGTCCGTGTCTGCGCGGGCGTGGGCCAGGAGCGGGGCTGCCCTTCTTGGTCTTCGCAGCTCAGGTGGAACCGATCGCCAAGTGCGATGCGCAGTCCGCTGCTGCGCTGTCGACCAAGCCGTTTGCTGGGCGGGATCATCCGCCGAGCGTGGTTGGGCCGAGGCCGGACGGCAGTTGGCGTACTGCCACGGCCTCCTGCGCTGTGGCGAATTGGCCAAGGTCCTGGCTGATGAGGCCCCTCCTGGCGCGTGCCCTGCCATTCGGATTCCGTCAAGCGTGCGGGATCGTTGTCGGGCACCTCGAACCGGCCGGTCAGGTGCACGGAGGGTGCCGCCTGTCGGATGTCCCCCATGCTCGCCCGTCGTGCCACGCTCGGGCGGCCCTGGCGACCTCCGCCAGGTCGTCCGCCCTGCCCTCGATGAGGGGCATGTTGGAGCATCAGTCCGAGACGGCTTTCCGTAGATGCGCCTGGTCGGCCGCTTCACAGTGGCTCGATTCGCGCAGGCCTGCACGTGATGGCGCACGATGTTCTTGAAGCTCTTCGAGTCGAAGGTGTGCCGTTGTACAGTGAAGAAAGCCCCTGACCTGCAGAAAGCCGGCGGGGAGCCGTCTTCCAGGAGTCCAAGATGCTGCGCACCATGTTCAAGTCCAAGATCTAGCATCCGGGCGTTTGTGCAGGTCAGAGGCATGGTGGTGCCTGCCCAGGTCAGCAAGAGGTCAGCATGCGTCGCAGCAGTGAGCCTCTTCCAACCTGACTTTGTTGACTGCGAGTTGGACGGCTCTGCGCAACGACGAAGCTCCTGGTAGACGGGTTCTCGACCAAGATCAACCGTGTCCGCCAGGAGCTTCGCGTGCTTGTCTACCCGTCGTCGATTGATCTGTCCAGCCGTACCTTGCGGTTCCTGACCAGCCAACTCATAGCCATGCGGCAGGAGATCGGGACACGCTGGCGGCGCCTTCCCGCCGCGCGACAGGCTCTGCTCGCCCTGGCTCATCTGCGATGCGGCGACACCTACGCCCAGCTCGCGGCCGGGTTCGGCATCGGGATCGCGACCGTCTCCCGCTACATACGCGAGGCCGTCGACATCCTGTCCGCCCTCGCTCCATCCCTGGCCAAGGCGATGGAGACGATCCGCGAGAAGGCGTTCGTCATTCTCGACGGCACCCTGCTGCCCATCGACCGCATCGCCGCCGACACCCCGTACTACTCCGGGAAACACAAACGCCACGGCATGAACGTCCAGGTACTCACCGATCCGTTCGGACGGCTGCTCTGGGCCTCGCCGGCGCTGCCCGGCTCGACCCACGATCTGACCGCTGCCAGGCAGCACGGCATCATCGACGCCCTCACCGACGCGGGACTCGGATGCTGGGCCGACAAGGCGTATCAAGGAGCTGGCGGACCCGTCCGGGTCCCGTTTCGAGGCCGCCGCCTCAAGAAGTGGAAGCGTCGCCACAACACCACCCACGCCAAGATCCGCTGCCTCGGCGAGCAGGCCATGGCCACGCTGAAAGGCTGGCGGCTCCTGCGGAAGCTCCGCTGCAGCACCAACCGCATCACCGACGTGGTGAAGGCCGTTCTCGTTCTTCACCACGCATCAGCGTGAGGTTGGAAAAGGCTCAGTGGCTCTACGTCGGCGACGTCGAGGTCGACGGGCTGCCCGACGACGCCTGGCACCAGTGGTACGACCTGGAGCGCGGCCTGCTCCTGATGTGCCCGCTGCCGGGCTCCCGCTCCTGGCAGGTCCAGGGCTCGGCACCGGCCGCCCCCGACGGCACGATCCCGCCCCCCACGCTCGAAGCGCTCCAGGACGCGGTCGACCGCATCAGCGGAATGCCCATCAAACTGAGCAACCCGACCTGGCTGTCCGTCAACAAGAAGAACGTCCGGATGGTCGACACGCTGCGCTCCGGCCGGGTCCTCCTCGCCGGCGACGCGGCCCACATCCACCCCGTGTCGGGCGCGCTCGGAGCCAACACCGGTGTGCAGGACGCCTACAACCTCGGCTGGAAACTGGCCGGGGTCGTCAAGGGCGCAGGCCAGAGCCTCCTGGACACCTACCAGGAAGAGCGCCTGCCCATCGCCGAGTGGACCCTGCGCACGTCCCTCTCCTCGGGCGACCGCATCGCCGAAGCCGTCGTCGGCGGCACGGGCGGCGCCGAAGCGGGCCTCACCGAGGAGACGATGCAACTCGGCCTGAACTACCGCGACAGCTCCCTCAGCTGGCACCTCACCGCACCCGGCGAGGGCGTCCAGGCGGGCGACCGCGCCCCGGACTCACCGTGCCCGGACGGCACCCACCTGTTCGACGCCTTCCGAGGCCCCCACTCGACACTGCTGGGCCTGGGCGCCACCTCCCGCGAAGCGCTCGACCGAGTCCGCTCCGCCGGCCTCCCCGACCTCCGCACCCTGCACCTCCCCGAATGCCCCCCGGCCTACGGATACACCGAGGACACCCTGGTCCTGGTCCGCCCGGACGGCCACGTCGGCCTGGTCACCACGGCCGACGGCACCGCCGACGTCCTCCGGTACCTGGACTTCCTCCAGGCCCGCTGACCTCGCAAAACCCTTGCGTTGACGAGCCGTCCGGCGATCCGCCGGACGGCTCACGGCGTCGCGGGACAGTCGCGGGACAAAGGGGTGGGTCTGGCCCCACCCACCCGTACGCCCAGACCCATACCGGGCCCCGCCCGTGATCCGTAGCGTCTACATCACAACGAGAACTCACAACGAGAAGGCGAGAAAGACATGACGAACCACACCGGCACCACGGAAGAGGCTTTCGAGACGGTCAAGAAGTGCGTGAACCTCTTCGGCGCGGTCTCCGGCATCGTCCTCGCGACGACGGCCGTCGTGGCGGCCCTCGGCCACGACGTGACCGCGTTCATGTGGATCCGCGGCGGCGTCCTGCTCGCCATGGCCCCCGTGATCCTGCGGCTGGTCGCCGCCGCGGCCCAGGGTTCGCGGTCGAGCTTCAAGCGCGTCCGCATCCTCACCACCGTCCTGCCGGTCGCGATCATCGTCGTCGACCTGATCCCCGGCCTCTGCCCCGGCTGGTACGCCGCCATGCAGGCCATCGGCGCCCTGGGCCTGCTCGGAGCCGCCGTCATCACCCGCCGGGCCCCGCTGAGCGGCGCCTTCACCAAGAGCGCCTGAGACCGACCGGACTTCGGCGCGCCCCCCACCGCGCCTTCGCTCAGGCCGAGTTCACTCCGACAAGACGCGTGCTTTCCAGACAGTCACCAGGAGGACCCCCATGTTCCAACGCGTCGGGAAAGCCGTCGTGCGGCACCCCGTCTGGACGATCGTGGCATGGCTGATCGCGGCGGTGGCCATCGTGGCCACCGCGCCCAGCCTCCCCTCGAACAGCGACGAGAGCAGCTTCCTGCCCAAGAGCTACGAGTCCATCAGGGCATCGGACATCCAGCACAAGGCGTTCCCCAGCGCCTTCACCCCGTCGGCGATCGCCCTCTACCAGCGTGCCGACGGCGGCAAGCTGACCGCCGACGACGAGCGGGACGTCGCCCGCATCACCACCGAGCTGGGCCAGAAGCACATCGACCAGGTGCAGAAGGTCGTACCCGGTCCGCCGTCCAAGGACGGCAAATACACCATGACCCTGGTCCAGATGGACAAGAAGACCGCAGGCCAGCCGGTGCAGGCCGACGCGGCCAAGGTGCTGCGCGACGACGTCGGCCAACTGACCAAGGGCACGCACCTCCAGGTCAAGCTGGGCGGCCCCGCCGCGCAGGCCCTCGACGCGCAGGACGCGTCCAAGGCCGGTAACGCCCTGATCGGGCTCGGCACCTTCGCGATCATCCTGGTGAGCCTGCTGGTCATCTTCCGGGCGCCGATCCTCGCCGTACTGCCCCTCATCCTGATCGCCCTGGTGTCCGCCGTCGCCAAGGGCCTGATCGCCTACGCCACCAAGCTGTTCGGCCTCCAGGCCAACGACTCGGTCTCCTCGATCCTGATCGTCGTCCTCTTCGGCGTCGGCACCGACTACTTCCTGTTCCTGATGTTCCGCTACCGCGAACGCCTGCGCGCCGGTGACGAACCCAAGCAGGCCGTGATCAACGCGGTCGCCCGGGTCGGCGAGGCCGTCGCCTCGGCCGCCGGAGCGGTCGGCGTCGCCTTCCTCGCGCTGAGCCTGTCCACGCTCGGCTCCCTCAAGCAGATGGGCCCGGCGCTGGCCATCGCGGTCACCGCCACCCTCGTCGCGGCGCTGACCCTGATCCCCGCCGTGGTCTCGCTCATCGGCCCGAAGGTCTTCTGGCCCTCCAAGTCCTGGCAGCACGAGCCGCGAGGCGCGAGCTTCGCGGCGCTCGGCCGAGGCGTACAACGCCGCCCGGCGCTGACCGCCGCCGCCTCCGGCCTGGTCCTGGTCGTGCTGGCGATCGGCGCGCTCGGCTTCAAGGCCAACTTCGACCTGGCGTCCGGCTCGATGCCGAAGACCAAGGAGTCCATGGTCGTCCAGGACGAGCTGAAGACGGCGTACTCGGCGGGCGCCGCCGCCCCCACCGACGTCTACCTCTCCAGCACCGACGGCAAGCCGCTCGACAAGTCCGCCTTCGCCGCGTACGCCGACAAGCTCGGCGCCGTCGACGGGGTCGCCAGCGCCCGCGTGTCCCAGCTGAACAAGGACGGCACCACCGCCGACTTCACCGTCACCCTCAAGTACGAGGCGGCGACCGACAAGGCCATCGCCGCCGTGGACCGGGTGCGGGACGTCGCGCACTCCGACGCACCCGCCGGCACGGAAGCCGTCGTCGGCGGTCTCTCCTCGATCTACAAGGACATCGACACCGCCGTCGACCACGACTACCGCACGGTCTTCCCCGTCGCCGCCGTCCTGATCATGATCATCCTGGGGCTCCTGCTGCGCAGTGTCGTCGCCCCCTGGTACCTGATCGCCTCGGTGGGCCTCGGCTTCGGCGCCACCCTCGGCGCCACCGTGTGGGTCTTCCAGGGGCTGCGCGGCCACTCGGGCCTGATGTTCCTGATCCCGGTGATCGTGTACCTCTTCGTCGTCGCCATCGGCACCGACTACAACATCCTCATGATCGCCCGGCTCCGCGAGGAGGCCCGCGAGGGCCGCACCCCGCGCGAGGCCGCAGGCGTCGCGCTGCGCCACACCGGCCCGACGGTGGCCGCAGCGGGCTTCATCCTCGCCGCGACCTTCGCCACGATGATGCTCGCGGGCAACGCCCTCCTCAAGGAAATGGGCTTCGCCGTCTCCTTCGGCATCGCGATCGCCGCCTTCGTCATGGCGATGTTCTTCACCCCCAGCCTGACGGCCCTCATCGGCCACGCGGCGTGGTGGCCGGGCCACGCGGACCGCGCGCTCCCCGAAGCCGGCTCCGAGGCCCCCGCCGACGAGACACCGGACGGACCTGTACGCACCCCGTCGAAACTCCACAACTGAGCCCCACCCACACCCACCAGGACCGCCACCTCTCCGGAGGTGGCGGTCCTCTGCGTGTGGGCTGCCTCGACCCAGGGTCCGTCGAACTCCGCTGCCACCGCGCCGAGTTCGACGCCGTCGCGGTGATCAGGACGGGCCCGAACACGGACGCCGACTCGTTCGCCGGCGCGAGCGTCCCGGCGTCCACCGGTGCGGTCGTGCTCTCACCGAGGTGCCCGAACCCCGTACCCCACGGAACCGGCCCGCCCGCGTGGTGTTCTGGGTGCGGTGTCGGCCCCGCTGCGCCCGCCGTCCTCACCGCAACCCCTCGGACACTCCTCGCCCGTGACGACACCGCCCCCACCACACCCCGAACCCCACCGTCGACACGCCGGAGACCCTCACCCGCAGAGCCACGATGCCACCGCCCGACAGCAAAGTGCCGCACCGGGCGCCATAGGTGTCCTACAGCGCCCGGTGCGGCATCTCCGGGTCTTACTCGGCCCCCCGCGCATTGGCACCGAGGTAGGCGAGCACCGCCCGCACCCGGCGATTGGTGTCGTCGTCGGTGGCCAGGTCCAGCTTGGCGAAGATGGTGGTGGTGTACTTGCTGATCGCGCCCTCACTGAGGAACAGCCGGCCGGCGATCGCGGAGTTGGACAGCCCTTCGGCCATCAGCGCGAGCACTGAGCGTTCCCGCTCGGTGAGGGTGGCGAGCGGATCGGCCCGCTCGGGCCGGCCCAGCAGTTTGGCGACGACCGTGGGGTCGAGGGCCGTCCCCCCGTCAGCGACGCGCTGAAGCGCGTCCATGAACTGCCCGGCGTCCAGAACCCGGTCCTTGAGCTGGTAGCCGATGCCGCCCTGCCCGTCAGCGAGAAGTTCACGCGCGTACAACTGCTCCACGTGCTGCGAGAGGATGAGGACGGGCAGCCCGGGCACGGCCCGGCGGGCGGCGAGCGCGGCTTGGAGCCCCTCGTCGGAGAATGTCGGCGGCAGCCGGACGTCCACGATCGCGACGTCCGGCCGATGCGCGAGCAGCGCCTCAAGCGTGCCGGGCCCTGACTCGGTGGCGGCGACGACGGTGTGCCCGAACGCCTCGACCAGACGCACCAGCCCGTCACGGAGCAGGAAAAGATCTTCGGCTACGACAATTCGCACGGTACCGCCACGGTGATATGAGTGGGTCCGCCGACGGGGCTGTCGATGTCCACGCGCCCGCCGAACGCTGCCATCCGGCGCTCGATGCCGCTCAGTCCGGAGCTTGCGGAGGCGCCGGCCCCGCCGACTCCGTCGTCGCTGACGGTAGCCGTCAACGTGCGTTCCGCGTAACCGAGTTCGACCGTCACCTGCTCGGCGCGGGAGTGCTTGGCCACGTTCGCCAGGAGTTCCGCGACGGCGAAATAGACGGCCGACTCGACGGGCCGCTCAGGCCGAGAGGGCACCTGGCTGCGCACCTCGACGTTCACGGAGGAGTCGAGCGCGAGGGCCCGGACGGCGTCCACCAGCCCGCGTTCGGCGAGCACCGGGGGGTTGATGCCACGGACGAGCGAGCGCAGTTCGGCGAGTGCGGTGGCCGAGGTGGCCCGGACTTGCGCGAGGAGCGCCTTCGCGGCGTCGGGGTTGGTGTCGATGAGTTGCTCGGCCGCGCCCATGGACATGCCCATGGCGACCAGCCTGGCCTGGGCCCCGTCGTGCAGACCCCGCTCGATGCGCTCCAGCTCCGCCGCCTGAGTGTGCGTCAGATCCGCGCGGATGGCCTCCAGTTCCGCCACCCGCCGGCCCAGCCGGGTGCTCGGCACCGGCCCGAGGAACCGCTCCGCCACGGGCCGCAGAATCCGCCACGCGAAGGGGGCGCCGGCCAGGCCCGCCACGATCACGGCGACGCCGTATCCGACGAGACCGGGCGTCAGCGCCATGCGGACGCCGTAAGCGAGCACGAGCGGCGGCAGGACCGCGACCGGCAGCACGGTGACCCCGGCGACCAGCGCCCACACCCCGTCCCAGTGCAGTTGCGGATCGTGGAACCGCGCCTCGACCTTGGCGCGACGGCGGGCCTCCCGCTCGGACCGGTGGTACTCGTGGCCGTCCCACCAGTACCCCGTGGCGACCCGGGTGACCTGCGGGACGGGACGGTAGGACACCTCGATGCGCTGACCGAGCCAGCTCGCCGCGCACCGGCGTGCGGCCTTGGCGAGCGTGCGGCTCATCAGCGAGTGGGTGATCCACAGAGCCAAGGAGATCCAGAGCATCACCACCAGGGTTTCCCCGACGGCCGCCAGCGCGCGCACGACCAGCGGTGCTCCCGCGATCCCCGTGGACCAGGAGTAGGCCACGTGGGAGCCGGCCACTCCGACCGGCACGGCGACGAGGGGGAACACGCAGGTGAGAACGGCCACTACCACAGACCGGTAGAGGCCGAGCCCGATCTCGGCGCACCAACGAAGGGGACCGCCTCCCGGAGGTATCGTCATGCGCCTCATCCTTTCACCACGGTGATCATCGTGTCAGCCGGAGACCGACCGGCCGATACCGGAGAAGGTACGCAGGCCGCCCCGCGCTCGGTATCCCGCTACGCCCCGTCGGGAGTGGGCCTAGCCACACCCCCGCTCGCCCGGCCGGCCGCGCCGCGCTCCGCGGGGGCACGCGAACGCGGGATGGCATCGGACGGTGGAGCATCGGCACCGGGGGAGCCGAGACCGACGGCGCCCGACCGAAGCGGCGGCTCGTAGCCGTCGCAGTGGGCCGGGCTTCGCCCGCCTGCCCTGCTCCCGGTGGGTCTAGGCCCACCCGTCCGTGGGTGTAGCGGGATACCGGGCACAGCTCGGCCTGCGTACCTTTTCAGTGTCAGCCGGGTGTCCCCCGCACCCGGCTGACCGGCGGGCCCCACCCCGGTGAAGACGGTCCTGGCGGCTGATTCGGGGCGAAGCGTTGTGAAGTGGCGGGTGCGGGTGAGGTGGGCGCCGGCGCGGGCGGGCAGGTCGCCGTCCGGCGGTCCCGGCCGACGGGGAACGCGTCGATGGGGTAGCTGTCCCCGGAGGCTCGGGCCCGGTTCGAGAGCGGCGTGGACAGCCGGGACCAGGTCTTCCGGGTTCGGGCTCTACTCGATCTGGAGGTCAGCGGTCCCGTTGCTGGCCGCCACCAGGTGAAGCCGATGGCCGCCGAACCTGAGGTCCAGATTCCTGCCCACCTTCACGCTGAAATGAACGCCAGTAGTGAGGCGATCGTCTTCCCAGACCGGACTGACCCGTGCCACAGGTTGATACGCGCCGTGGCCTGGCCGATGCTGCGGAGTTGCTTACGTGACAGGGGCAACCGGTCGAGGTCGAGCAACGCGGCTCAGCCCCCGGCGGCGCCCCCGTCGTCGTGGGCCTGGTCGTCGTTGACCGCCTGCGTCAGTGCCTCGCCGAGCGTGCCCAACATGCTGCGCACCTGCTCGGCCTTCTCCGCCCTCGTTCCGGCGCGAGGCGCAGCGAGATACCTACGGCGGTCTGTACCGACACGACGATCTTGCGTTGATCGACGAACCGCGGCTGTTCGAGGTCGACGTGTTGCCAGTGATTCCTGATATGTAGCAGGTTCTTGTCAAGGGGCATGGGTATGCGGCCCCTCCTCGCTGAGAGGGGTGTGGGGCTGGCGGGGGCGGACCAGGGTGTGCGTCGGGAACGGGCCGCTCATCTAATGCCGGGCGTGGCCAACAAGGAGCGGGCTGCTCATAGGAATTCCGCGGATCGTTCCTCGCGCTGCACGGTCCCCGGGCTGATGCCCCCGCGAGCGGTTTTCGCGGAGGAGTTGATGGGTGTCAGTCCTCCATGATTGCCAGACTCCAGCACCAGCCGGACAGTTCCCGGGCGACGGCCACGACGCTGATGGTGGAGCGTTTGCGGCAAGCGTCCAGGTTCACCCAGCGCTGGTGCAGGCGCCGGTTGCCCCGTTCGGCGCGTTGCCGGACAGGGGTGGCGACGTGGTCGAGGCGGGCCTGGAGACCGGCGCCGGGGCGTCGATAGGGACGGCGGTGGTGCCAGGCGGCCTCCACCAGGAGCCGTCGGGCATGGTGTTGCCCGTCTTGGTGATACTTCCCTGGCGGCGCTGGCAGCCGGAAGAGTCCTCGCTGGGGACAAGCCCCAGGTAGGAACCGATCGTCGAGCCGGTGAAGCGGTGCCAGTCACCGATCTCGACGGCGAGGCCGAACGCGGTGAAGGTGCTCACCCCGCGCATGCAGGCCAGCCGGCGGGGGCCGGGGCCCAGGCAGGTTGGGCGGCGAGTTCGGTAATGGCAGCATCCAGGCGGGTCCGGCGTGCTTCGAGGGCCAATACCGTCTCCAGGGCCTCGTCGTAGGCGACCCGCAGACCGAACTCGTCGAAGCGGTGGCCGGTCAGCCACTGGTGATGGGCAGCGGTCCAGGCCCTGCCGTCGATGTGGACGATGCCGCGGCGCAGCAGCAGCTTGGCCACGCGGTGGCGGGCGCGCATCAGGTCGGCGCGGACATCGTCGCGGGCCCGGGTGAGGTCCCGGGCAGCCTCCTGTTCCAGATCAGGCACCCGCACCGCGGGCAGCTCGTCCAGGCGCAGCAGTTTCGCGAGCCGCTGGGCATCGCGCTTGTCGGTTTTGATCCGGTCTCCGGTCGGCCGCTCCATTTTCGACGGCGCCGCCACCACGCAGCGGATCCCAGCCTGCTGCAGCGCGCGTGCCAGGACGAAGCCGGTCGGTCCGGCCTCGTAGGCAACCGCGGCCGGCTGCGGCAGACGGCGCACCCAGGCAACCACGTCCGCCGTGTTGACGACGAGCGGGTCGGTGAAGATTTCACCGGTCGTACCGTCCAGTGCCCAGGCCGTGGTGGAGCGGGCATGGACATCCAGGCCGACCGAAGTACGCCGCGGAACAAGGCGCGGGGTTCCATGCCTGCAGGCGCGTGTGATCGGAAAGCAACTCGAACTGACCGCCTCGTTCGGCGATAAGACCGGCATCCGATGGAACGTCGCAGATCCAAAGGTGCACATCCATCTTCAAGGGGACGAGCCCCCGGCTTCCCTGCTTCAGAAACGCCACGAACGCGCGATCCAGGAACGCTGCACCCCGCATTGGGTACCCGGCGAGACAGTCGCGCCGCTGCGCCGCCGCCCGCCTCTGTCCCGTGATGTGATTGCCCAGCATCGGGCGAGCGCGCAGTTGGCAAGCGCGCTACTACGGCGTCCCCGGATGTGGACAGCGCTTGTCGGGCACGACGGGCTCACCGTGAGCAACGCGGTCTCCGAGCACGGGCTGGACTGGACGCTCGAGCGAACTGTGGCAGGCGGGGCGGAACTTCACGATGAACGGCTCGCCGAGCTTCTTCAGGACGCAATCACAGGACCTGACCTGCAAATCCTCGATCACGTCTGCGAGTCGAAGATCTGCACCCTGCGCTTCGTCAGGAAGGGCGCACACGGCGAGGGCTGGAGAGGCATTCTCACCATCCGTACCGAGCACGGGAATTCGGCCACTGGTCGTCCAGGGCGGGCTCTGACCGCCCTGGGTGAGGCGCGAGCCCCCAGCCGCCCGGCACATCGAACCGGCGCCGTGAGCCGACCTGAGCCACAGCGATGTTTCGTTCTGACATCGGGCCCCTCGGCCACGGAAGCCAGGCAGGGGCTGACCGCTACCACCGCCGTTCGGCTGGTGAGTACATGGGCTGCTGAAGGTCACGTAGCCGCCGTGCTGACCATCAACGACGGCGACATAGACTTCAGTTCATACAGCACTTACGGCAGAGCCTGGCCGAAAGTCAATGTGCCGCAGCCTGAGGGCCACGTTATGCGCTGGAATCGCCTGCGCTTGACGCCGGGTAACGATCAAGCCTGGAGAGCGAGCCTGAATCCGGGCGGCGGCCTTTTCTCCGTCGTAGAAGAAGAAGCCATCGATGCCGCTCTCGACGCTGCACGCGAGCGCTGCAGTCGCATCCTCGTCTTGGATGAGCGACCGTCCGCCTGGGAAGGCGGACTCGCGAACAAGGGGATTGACGGCGTGATCTTTGCCTTCGGCGCCAGCGAGTATCCGAGGAGGACGACGACCCCGGCATGGCGCCGCGCGGTTGACGGAGACCGTGCCGTGGCTCTCGACCCGGAGGACTCCGCAGCCCTTTGGCGAGAACGTCACCTCGGCCAACATGACCTGTCACGACTGCCTCTGGCAGGGCTCGTGCTTCTCCACAATCGTAAGGAACAAACGCCTTCGGATGCCTTCACGGAGCAAGTGGAAGATCATCTCAGCCGCTACGGAACACCCGTGCTCGGATGGCTCCCTCCTGAGCCCGGAGAAGAGCGTCTTCTGCCCAGCGACGCGACGAAGACTGCCCTCGACCACATGAGCCTAGAGGACCGAGCACGCGAGATTGCGGCAGCTTCAGCTATCGGCAGCAAACTGTGGTGGACTCACATCGAACGCCGCTCTGAGCCGCCGGTGGGGTCAGGACACCCCCGTTACTGGCCACATTCAAGGGGCGTCTGAGCGGATGCCGGATGGCGTGGCAAGTCGCATTGACGCGCCACGCCCTCCGAGGGTTCAGGCCGCCTCGAACGCCCGCCGGATCAACGGTGCCGCCTTCTCCAGGTCGGCGGCCGAGGCGAGGCGTACCTCCAGGTCCCCGGTCCCGAGGTGCCCGATGCCGCGCATATCCCTGGTGAATCCCTCCTCCAGCACGACAGTGTCCGGGTCGAGTCTGAGGTAGACCAAGATCACCTCATGCTTCGGACGGAAGATCACCGACGCGACGTTCACCAGCCGTCGGTAAGCGATGTAGTGCCGCAGAGGCGCCACCTCGACCTCGCCCCACGCCGTGAGCGCGTCGTCCAGCTCCGCGAACAGGTCCCGCAGGCACTCCGGGACGAGACCAGCGCCCGCCGCCGCGGAAGCCCCCGGAGCCGCTGGCACGCTGGTGGCCGCGACATCCCGCTCCCTGGGCCGCCGAGACGAAGCAGCGATCCCCGAACCGGGCGAGGAGTCCACGAGCAGCAGGCTCAACAGGCCGCCCTCGAAGACGCGGTAGCGCACCAGATCGATCCGCTCGGGCAGCCGCTGCACAGCCACACGATCGTGGTGAGAGAAGCTGGCCGCGATGCAGACCATCCGCGGCCGACGCCAGTCGATGGACTCGGCAGCCTCCGCACCGAGCACCTTTCGAACGAGCGCCTCGACCTCGTGATGTGCGGAGTCCAGCCAGGACAGGTACGAGACAGCCTGCGACAGAACCCCGCTGTCGGACCCCTTCTTGTACTCGATCACCACCAGGCTGCCGTTCTCGTCCAGCCCCAGGGTGTCGATCCGGCCCCGATGCAATCCCCGCGAGTTCACGTTTTCTGAAGGTGTCGAAGTCTGAACTGTAGGTGCTGTTTGGGGATTCGGAGGCTCTCTGACCGTGGGTTACAGCGGGCCAGCTCTGCAATTCCCCATGGACGGCCGGTCGCCAGTTCACGCGGGGTAGTCGCGATGGTGCATGGAGCGGCTGCGGTCGATGGGCCACGCGCTGCGCATACGACTCTTCTGCGGCGGTCCGCTCCCCGCTGACGGTTTGCTGTCACTCGCCCGAGGTCGCCAGCCGCTTGTTTTGCGATGCTCGGGCGAGCAGACGTCTTCGAAGGCTCCAGCGGGAACGAACCAGTGAACCTCGTTCACCTTCGTCGCGCGGAGATGCGCCTACAGCAGGTTCTCGTCGGCCCTGTAGATCATGCTGCGGACCGGGGCGAGTTCTTGGAGGTGGGCCGCATCGGCTGCGGTGGCGTGCCCTTCGGGAGAGGCGAAGGCCGCGCGTAGTTCCTCCGGCGTGTCCCATTCCAATTCGGCGACCAGGTAGTACGGTTCGCCGCCGCGTACGGCGGCCACGTCGCGGCCGAGCGTATAGCGGCGCAGTCCTGGGAGCTGGCGTGCGAGCGGGATGTGGACGTCGTGGTAGTGCCGGTCGAATGCGGTGGGGTTGGCGGGCGTGTCGTACAGGGCCATGAAGCGGGCGGTCATCGGGCGGCCTTCCGGTGGCGGGTGAGGACGGCGGCGCCGACCTGTTCCGCGGACAGGCATTCCAACTCCGCGTGAGGGCCGGCGGCTGGGAAGAGCCGGCCGCCCGTGCCCAGGACGGTGGGGAAGGTCAGCAGGCGGTACTCGTCGATCAGGTCCTCGGCCATGAGCTGGTGCACGAGGCTGAGGCTGCCGGTGATGACCACGTCGCGTGGTTCGCTCTTGACGGCATCGACGACGTCATCTGTCAGGACCCGCGAGTTCGCCCACGCTGCGGTGTCGACGTCGGCGTCGGTGAGCATGCGGGAGGCGACCAGTTTCGGGACGGCGTTCATGCGTACGGCGAACGGGTCGTCGCGTCCGGGCCACAGCCGCGAGAAGAGCTGCCAGGTCGCGCGCCCGAGCAGCAGGACCCCGTCGTCCAGAGTGCGGCCGAGCCGGAACTTGTCTCCGGCGACGGCTTCACGGCCGTGCCGGAACGCCCAGCCGCCCAGCGGCGTGCCCGCAGAGCCGTCGGGGTCGGACACGATCCCGTCCAGGGTGATGAACTCGATGACGATGACGCTCACAGTGAATCCTTTCGGCCAGATGCTCACCGGTACATACCGGCGGCATCTGCTGGACTCATCGCTCCTGCGGGAAATCGTCGACGAAAATCTGCAGCGGCAACTTGAAGGCGTCGAAGACGCGCGGGTCGGCGAAGACGACGTTGTGCGTGACCTGGCCGCCGGTGATGGTGAGCACCTGGAGGGTGTGCAGCCGGTGCCCGCCGCCGGGCTCCGGCGCGTACGCTGCGAGCATCGGCTGCCCGTTCGCCGTGAGCTGCCGCATGACCCAGCCGGTTCCGCGCGTCCGGAAGACTCGGGCCAGGAACAGGCCGTAGTCGCTTCTGCGCCGGTACCACAGCGGGACCGGCGGCATCTCCAGGACCGCGTCGTCGGCCAGCAGCCGCACCAGTGCGGGCACGTCGGCTGCCTCGAACGCCCGCACGTACCGCTGGACCACCGCCCGCACCTCGGGATCGTCCGGTTCGCACACCGCATCGAGATCACCCACACCCGCGAGGGTGGCACGTGCGCGTTGCAGCGTGCTGTTGACCGCCGTGACCGTGGTTCCCAGCTGTTCGGCGACCTCGGCCGCGGTGAACTCCAGCACTTCCCGCAGCACCAGCACGGCGCGCTGCCGCGCCGGAACGGCCTGCACCGCCGCCACCCACGCCAGGCGCAGGTCGGCCCGCGCCTGCACGTCGAACCGCGCGTCGGGAAACGGCTCCATCCAGGGGACGTCGAGCGCCGGCGCCAGCGGCGCCTCCGGATCGTCGCTCGGCGCGCCCAGCCCGGAGGGCAGCGGGCGCCGACCGCGTCCTTCCAGCGCGGTCAGGCACGCGTTGGTTGCGATCCGATACAGCCACGTCCGCACCGACGCGCGCGCCGGGTCGTACCGCTCCCGGGCCTTCCAGGCACGCAGCAACGTCTCCTGAACCACGTCCTCGGCCTCGTGAAACGAACCCAGCATCCGGTAGCAGAACGCCAGCAGCTCACCCCGGTACGGCTCGAAATCCACGAGCTCATCATGCCGTACGCCGGTCTCGGCCTGCCCAAGAACACACTTCGGCGGAACTGACAGGCTGCGTACGGCCACTCAGCCACTCTCAACGTCCTCCTGGGCCGTTCCGGCTGTTCCCCGGAACTGGTAGAGCGGCGAGAGGCAGCCACGATCGGCCCCACGAGACAGGCCCCCGTGCTCTCGGCTCTCAAGAACAAGCCCAAACTCACGTTCCGCTTTGGAACACCGACTCGGCGACTTTATGCAGTCCCTCGCGGCCACTTGACTTCCCGTCAAGTGGCCGCGAGCGGGGAACTGGAACTGGCCACCGACACGTGGGTTCGCAGGCTACCCGGTTGTCGTTTCGATGCCTGCTGGGCTGGCCGCGCGGGTGTAACGCAAGCTGGCCTGGGCGCTGAGGTTGAACATGGTGGCGATGCGGAGGGGATCGGGTCCGGCGGCGATCACTTCTTCGAGGACCCGGTCCTGGCGGAGGCTGTCGGCCGTGGCGGGCAGCCCCTTGAAAGGCGCTTGAGCCAGAAGTCGCTTACTGGACTCTCCCTCTTGGCTGTCTGCTGGGTGAGGAGGAGATGAGGGTTTGCCGAGTCCGGCCAGCGGGCGTCACGGTAGCGCCCGTACTTGCGGATGGCTTCGGCGGCGAAGTCGTCAAGGGGCCGGCTGACCTCGCCCCGCCGGAGGCGCCCGGTGCTCAGCTCGATGTCGGAGTCGTGGAGCATTCTGATCTCGTGCGGGAAGAGGGCGTGGATGCCGGCAAGGGCGACGACGGCCAGGAGGGCCGGGCTCTCAGCCGCGGCTCTGGCCACTTGTTGGAGCTGGTCTTGCGCGACCGGTGTGGGCGGGTTGACGAGGGTGTTGCCGGGCCCGATGCGTCGGGCTGGGTCGGCGAAGATCAGCCGCTGTGACTTGAGCGTCTTGAACATGTCCCGGAGCGCGACGATTTCGCGCTGGACGTTGTTCCGTTTGGACAGCCAGTCAGTGATGTCCTCGGGGGTGACCTGCCTCAATGTCGAGTATCGGGGGGCACAGTACTGGGCGGTGAACGGGACGATCAGCCGCAGGTGGATGTCGACTGTGTGAGGTGACCTGGGGCGGCGGCGGAGGGCTCCGTTGCGGAGGATGTCGAAGTAGGCGGTCACCTCGACGCGTATCTGCTCGGGAAGCACTGCGAGGTGAGCTCTGACCAGTTGTTCGAGGGGGTCGGGTGCGTCGTCGAGCAGGATGTCGAGATCGTCGAGCATGTCGATGAGATGGACCGCGGGAACATCGATGTCCCGAGACAGTGCGTGCACCGTGGTGGCCTTGATCCTTTCGGAAGGCTGGTGCAGGGCCGAGAGGATCATCAAGCCGCACTTCACGCGCTTGATGGTGCAGTGGTTCCAGCCCCGTACCGCCGCGACGTGCCTGGCCCGATCGACGAGGAAGTCCGCATATCCGGGATCTGCCGGGGTGAATCCTGTCCAGGAGCGCCCCTTCGAGCCGTTCGGGTTCCGATAGCGCCGGAAGTCCCGGACCGGCTCGAAGAGCGTGAGTTGGATGCTCTCGGGCGGCTTCAGCAGCAGGGGGTGTCTGTCCGGCGTCTCGCTCGGCAACTCAGGCATCTCCGCTGTTCTTGCGGTGAGGTGGTGGCGCCGCTTCCATTTGATCAGGTCAGCGAGAAACGTCTGATGCCCGGTTACGGCCGCGACCGTGAGATCCAACCGAGCCCCGCGGCCGGCTGACGGGACCTTGATACGGCCGACGACGAATGCGGCCTGGTGACGGCAGGCCCGGCAGACTCCGTCACGCAGGGGGACGGTCGCGCTGCACGTGCCGCACGAGTCGGCAGGGTACTTGTACCACCATGCCCTGCACGCATAGCAGAGGATCTTCGAGCCGCCCCGGTTGGGGTGAAGGCCCCAGGCCATGCAGACCTCGCAACTCTCGGGCGCCCCAAGCCCCTTGGCCTTCGCTTCCTTCGTCACAGCGGCGGCATCAAGTTGCGGGAGGCCGGGCCTCCGCCGCTCCGACGACGGTTCTCGCCAACAGCGGGACGGATGGCCGCCGTGCTTTCAGCCTGCTCCGGTCGTTTCGCGCGGGCCTTCTCAGGCTCACGGACAAGCAGATCGCTGGGCTCACATTGCAGCACCTCGCAGATCACGTCGAGATCGTCCAGGCGGATGGTCACCGGCTGTCCGGCCCACAGGTTGGACATCTTGCCGGCGCTGATCACCAAGCCCGCGTCGGCCAGCATGCGCTGGAGTTCGGAGGACTTCCAGATGTCCCGCTTCGCCGCGGTCATCCGTAGGTTCCACTTCATGACGCTCCTCCGAATCGCGCCCGTCCACGCTCACCGGCACGGACCCACGCGTCTTCGACGTGGGTCTGGTTGACGTGTACGTAGATCATGGTGGTGTTGATCCACTTATGGCCAAGCAGCTCTTGGATCGCCACCACATCCATGCCCTGACGGTAGAGCTCCGAGGCAGCGAAGTGCCGAAGCGTATGCGGCGTCAGCTTGCCTGCCTGGGAAGGGAGGTGCTGGGCGACCATCCTCTTCAGATGCAGGCGGAGCGTATCTGTATCCACCCGCAGGCTCGAGCCGTCTGCGGCCCGCCGCTCCGAGGGGAACAACGGCGCCTGTGGCTCATCCACCCGATCGTCGTACTGCCAGCGGGGGCCGTCGACCCACCACTCCAACAGCGAACGGCTCCCGTTGATCAGCGGAACGAGCCGTTCCTTCTTCTTGCCGCGCCTCCCCTTGCCCCGCAGAAGGATCTTCCCGAACTGGCCGAGCTCCCAGTGGATATCGTCGACGTTCGCCAGGCACAGCTCCGAGACCCGGGGACCTATCAGACTCGCCAGCCTCATCGCGGTGTAACTCCGGACGATCGACAACGGTTTACGCGCCTGCGGCACCTCGTCACGCCAAGCCGAGAACAGATGGTCGACCTCCCTGAGCGGCGGCGGAATCCGCAACCGGGACAGGGCCGATCCACGGGGCCGGTTGATCTCATCCAACGGCGACTCGACGACATAGCCGGTTGCCCTGTGGATGGCGGGCTTGTGCCGTAGTTCAAGGAACTCGAAGTACACGCTGAGAGAGTGCGCCTTGTGAACCTTCGTGGCATGAGCCAGGCCCTGTTGATGTCGACCGAAGAACCGGTCCAGATCGCGAGGTTCCATCTCCCACAGCGGGCGCGTGAACCATGAACGTACTTCGACGATCACGCTGACATCGCCGGCGACCGTCCCGTCGCTGGTGCCGGCCGAAGCGCGGGCGAGCACGAACTCAGACAACAGATCCTGCTCGAAGGCCGCGACCTCCTCCGGCGTCGTCAAGCGCAGTTCCGGATGCATGTCTCGCACGATCGCCAGGGACACGGAACCTCCAGCTCGACCATTTGACCAACTGATCGGACTGAAGGATAACATCTCGGGAATCATGAGATTTCATCGGGGTGGACAACCTCCCGCGTGGGACGGATAGACCTCCAGGTCAGGCACACGCTGCGGCGAGACCACGCTCCGGTGCACTTGGGGAACCCTCAGGAGGAGAGTCACATGGCCCGGTTGGGTACTCCGACGCCAGGAAGCGGATGCCAAGCATCGCCTCCAAGCCGGCCTCTACCCGCCGCTGCAGCTCCACCTCCAGCGCCACCGTCGAACCGGACAGCTCGACGTCACGCCCGTCCGCATCTCGCCGGAACAACATCAACTCGGCCACCAGCGCCCCTCCCTGCTACCTGCAAGAGGACCAATCGACGGGAGGCTCCAGGTATTCCGCGTCCGGGCGACCGAGACGGCTGCATGCCCAGCTCTTTCGCCTGTCGCGCACGCGTGCCACCCCTGGGGGCAGGTGCGGGCTGCGGTCGCGGAGTTCCCGCAGCGTACACAGGCTGGCGGTCATCGGCCTACGCGTACCTCCCCATCAGAGGGGCCCTGCAACGGTGTCCGCGCCGTCGCGGACACCTCGTGCTGGGGCCGCCATCCGGGGACAGGCTGGGGACTTTCAAGTCTTTCCCGGGGACTTTCCGCCGCGTAAGCAGGGAAGGCCCTGACAGCACTGAAAGATACGCACGCGCTGGTCAGGGTCTGTTTCCCTAGCACTCGATGATGTTCACCGCGAGCCCGCCCCGCGCCGTCTCCTTGTGCTTGACGTACAAGTGACAGAATCGCTTGGGAGTAGCCAGGGTGCAAGCGTCTCGGCAGCGGGCATGGATGCATGCATCGGTAGGCAGTCACGAGAGATCGTGACTAATGGACCTTCTGCTGCTCCAGCCATTTGAAGACCTGACTCCTCCTGTAAAGAACCTTGGCATTTTTTCCACGGCCGAGTTTGTAGCCTTTCAGGCCCAACTTCGAGGCTTCCCTGTAGACCCAGCTCGTCGACATATTGAGCATCGTTGCCACTTCGGACGTGTCCATGAGGATGGGCTCACCCGTGTGGTGGCTCGGCGGTGATTTGAGGGCGGCGCAAGTTTTGGTGGCGGATATTTGCGGTTCCGCATCCATGGTTGCTCCATTAGATAGGGTCGGGTCTGGTGTCGTATGAGAATTGAACTCAGTTTGGCTGTATACCCAGGCTCAGGCAGCGCTCGCCAAGGGTTAGCGTCAAACTTTCCCGCGGGCACCAATGATGGTTGTGGGAAATCCCGGTTTTGCTAGGCCGGAAACTTCTGTTATGTGACCGGCGCGAACCGATCGGGGTTGGGGAGCTGGCGGGCCCGGATTGTTGAGTCGGTCTCCCCCAGTGCAGACGTGATCGACCACCTGCGTGACGCTGTCTGGCTGCGTACGCTGCTGTGTGCCGATCGCGGGGTGGGGGCGCAGGGGTGAGCAACAACCCTGGGTGCCTCCCGATAGTGAACTGACGGATCGTCAGGAAAGTCAGCAAGTGGTCAGCATGAGTCCTGACAAACCTAGGGACTACTACCCGAACATGCGACTCGCTGTAGAGTGGGAAAACAGCCCTTGACCTGCGAAAACGCAGGCAGGGAGCCTACTTGCAGGAGTGCACCCATGTTCCGTACTATGTTCAAGTCCAAGATCCACCGCGCCACCGTCACCCAGGCCGACCTGCACTACGTGGGGTCCGTCACCATCGACGCCGATCTGTTGGACGGCGCCGATCTGCTGCCCGGTGAGCTGGTGCACATCGTGGACATCACCAATGGGTCCCGCCTGGAGACGTACGTCATCGAGGGGGAGCGCGGGTCCGGAGTGATCGGGATCAACGGGGCGGCCGCCCATCTCGTACAGCCCGGGGACCTGGTGATCATCATCAGCTACGCTCAGGTCAGCGATGCCGAGGCGCGGGAGATGCGGCCGAAGGTCGTGCACGTCGACGGCGACAACAGGATCGTCGCCCTCGGTGCCGACCCGTCCGAGCCGGTGCCCGGTTCGGACCAGGAGCGCAGCCCGCAGGCCGTCTCGGCCTGAGCGGGGGACGACGGACCAGGAGCGTGCGTGCCGATGACCGGGAACGACATCGAGATCCGTGACGACCGGGCGGCAGGCCGCCTGGAGGCCGTCGGTGACGGCGGCGACGTCTTCGGGCACATCGAGTACTTCGTCCTCGAGTCACCCGCGCGCGCCCTGGTCCCCGTGCACACGATCGTGGAGCCGGCCCATGAGGGCCAGGGCATCGCCGGTGCCCTGGCGCGGGAGCTGTACGCCATCGCGGCACGCGAGGGTGTCCCCGTCGCCCCGCTCTGCCCGTACGTCGTCAAGTGGGCCGAGCGCCACCCCGAGGTGGCCCCGCCCGCCGACCCGGAACTGCTCGAAGCCGCGAAGGACTGGCTGCGGGCGCATCCCGGCCGGTTCTGAGCGGTCCGGCCGGAACAGGTACGACGCGCTGTTCGGCGCGCCGTTCGACATGCCTTCGGGAAGGGACGCCGAAGTTGCTTGCTCTCCTGCACACCTCACCCGTCCACGTCCCGGTCTTCGACGCACTGCGCCGAGCGGACCACCCGGGCCTGGAGCTACGGCACTTCGTCGACGAGGAGTTGCTGGCGCGCGCCCGGCGGGACGGCCCCGACGCGGTGACGGCCGACGTACGGGACGCGCTGCTGCGTGCCGCGGACGCCGGAGCCGCGGCCGTGCTCTGCACCTGCTCCACCATCGGCGCCGTCGCGGAGGCCCAGGCCGGCACGGCCGGTCTGCCGGTGCTGCGCGTCGACCGGCCCATGGCGGCCGCCGCCGTCGCGGCGGGCTCGCGCGTGGTCGTCCTCGCTACCGTCGAGAGCACGGTCGCCCCGACCGTCGCCCTGATCGAAGAGGAGGCGCGGGCCGTCGGGCGGGCCGTGTCCGTCCGTCCCCTCCTGGTCGAGGGGGCCTGGGAACGGTTCGCGGCCGGTGACACCGACGGGTGCGCACAGCGCGTCGCGGCCGTCGCCGACAGCGTCACCGAGGCCGACGCGATCGTCCTGGCCCAGGCCTCGATGACCCCGGCCCAGGACCTGACGACGACCACGATTCCCATACTCTCCAGCCCCCGTCCCGGACTGGCCGCGGCCGCCTCGGCGGCCACTAGGGGGTGTCGTTTGGATCAGCTCGGGTCCGCGGCGTCCGGCACGGCACCTCGCCGCGTTGTCGGGTCAGCCGAGTACGTCCGGTACGCGGCAGATCCTCCGCTTAGCGAGGCACCGCACCGGACGCCGCGGCCTGATCCGACCTGATCCAAACGACACCCCCTAACGCTCGCGAGGCCGCTGAGTACGTACGGGGGACCCATCGGCCGGCTCCGGCAGTCCTCCCGGGTCCGGTCAGCCCTACCGGGTCCGGCAGCTCCACCGGCTCCTACGGGCCCTGAGAGCAGCCCCGAGGAGCCCTGAGGGCAGCCCTGAGGAGTCCCGAGGGGCCCTGGGGGTCTTCCCCGACCTGGCTCATCGGGGTGCGTGGTCGTCCGGCCTCCGGGTAGTCGGGAAGTAGTCCCGCGGCGGCGGCGACGCCCAGTGACTGCCCGGAGGACCCTCATGACGAACCCCTTCCCCGACCCCGTATCCCCGGGACCGCCCCCGGATCCGGGACTCCCGGCCCCGGACCCCTACCCGACCCCGGTACCGCTCCCCGATCCGGGCCCGGAGCCCGCACCGCCTCCGCCGGGCCCCGACCCGACCCCGGCCCCGGCCCCGCCGGCCCCGGGGCCACCGATGCCGGAACCCTCACCGTCCCCGATCCCACCCGGCCCGGAACCCGTACCGAACCCCGAACCCGGCCCGCCCCTCACCTGACACCCAGGTGAGGGGCGGACGTCCCACAAAAGAGCGCGGGGGAGGCGCGGGGAAGGCGCGGGGGGCGTGAGGGGAACGCTGTGACCAGGGCCTCGCCCAGGACCGCGCTCGCGCGACGTCCCCGCCGCCCCGCATCACCCTCTGACGCGCGCGAGCACCGGCGGGCGTCTCGGGCAGGCGGTTAGGCCGAGACCTCCGTACGGTCTCCGCCCCACAGGGTGTGGAACGAGCCGTCCCGGTCCACCCGCCGGTACGTGTGGGCGCCGAAGAAGTCCCGCTGGCCCTGAGTGAGCGCCGCGGGCAACCGCTCCGCGCGCAGCGCGTCGTAGTACGCGAGCGCCGCCGAGAAGCCCGGCGTCGGCACGCCCTCGCGGGTGGCCGCGATCACCACGTCGCGCCAGTCGTCCTGCGCGCCCGCGATCTCCTGCGCGAACGTCTCGTCGGACAGCAGGCTCGGCAGGTCCGGACGGGCGTCGTAGGCGGCGCGGATGCGGTCCAGGAAGGCCGCGCGGATGATGCAGCCGCCGCGCCAGATGGAGGCGACCTCGCCGAGGTCGATGTCCCAGTCGTACTCCTCGCTGCCCGCGGCGATCTCGTGGAAGCCCTGGGTGTAGGAGACGATCTTGGAGGCGTACAGCGCCTGCTCCACCTTGTCGGCGAAGGCGGCCGCCTCCTCCTTGCTCATCGGGGTCGGCGTGGGGCCGGCCAGGCCGCGCGAGGCCTCGCGCAGGGCCGCGTGGCCGGAGAGGGAGCGGGCGAAGACGGCCTCGGCGATGCCGGACACCGGGACGCCCAGGTCGAGGGCGATCTGGACCGTCCAGCGGCCGGTGCCCTTCTGCTCGGCCTGGTCGACCACCACGTCCACGAACGGCTTGCCGGTCGCCTCGTCCACGTGGGACAGCACCTCGGCCGTGATCTCGATCAGGTAGGAGTCGAGGCGGCCGCGGTTCCAGGTGCGGAAGATGTCCGCGATCTCGGCGGGGGAGTACCCGGCGACGTCGCGCAGCAGCTGGTACGCCTCACCGATCAGCTGCATGTCGGCGTACTCGATGCCGTTGTGGACCATCTTCACGAAGTGACCCGCGCCGTCGGGGCCGACATGCGTCACGCAGGGCGCGCCGTCCGACGCCTTCGCGGAGATCTTCTCCAGCATCGGGCCGAGGGAGGCGTACGACTCCGTCGAGCCGCCCGGCATGATGCTCGGTCCGTGCAGCGCGCCCTCCTCGCCGCCGGAGATGCCCGTGCCGACGAAGTGGATGCCCTTCTCGCGCAGCTCCTTCTCCCGGCGCCGGGTGTCCGCGAAGTGCGCGTTGCCACCGTCGATGATCATGTCGCCGGGCTCCAGCAGCGGCGCGAACTCCTGGATCACCGCGTCCGTCGGCTCACCGGCCTTGACCATGATGACCAGACGGCGCGGGCGCTCCAGGGCCGCCACGAACTCCTTGGCGGTCTCCGCCGGGACGAAGTCGCCCTCGTCCCCGAACTCCTCCACCAGCGCGTGCGTCCGCGACGCCGTACGGTTGTGCAGGGCCACGGAGTAGCCGTTGCGCGCGAAGTTCCGGGCGAGATTTCGGCCCATGACCGCGAGGCCCGTGACGCCGATCTGCGCTGAAGTGCTCATACCGCCTGCTCCCTAGCTGCCTTGTGATGACGGTTCCGTCCGCATGGGCCCATGTCCCAGGTCCATCCTGACGTGCCGCCACGACGAGCGCACATGCGACTCGCCACGCTGGTTTACGGATGGAAGGTGCCGCTCGCCTCAGTGCGGAGCGTGATGCGGGCCGAGCGGCCGTGATGCGGGCCGAGCGGTCAACCACGGTGCGTTCCCGGCCACTTGTCCGCGGCATAGGCCGGTTTCCCATCTTGTCATGGCCTGTTCCCAGCCCTTACTTTTGCCCCTCCTGACGCATGTCGAGGGGATTTGGGTCATGGCCGCACGCGGCCGGCATCGCCGGTACCAGCCGAACAGGATCAACCGCGCCTCACTCACCGTCACGGCGGGCGGCGCCGGACTCGCGATCCCGCTGGTCGCCGCGGGCAGCGCCGACGCGGCCGACGTGTCCACCTGGAACAAGGTCGCCGCCTGCGAGTCCAGCGGCGACTGGAGCATCAACACCGGCAACGGCTACTACGGCGGCCTCCAGTTCACCCGGTCCACCTGGGAGGCCTACGGCGGCACCCGGTACGCGCCACGCGCCGACCTCGCCACCCCGGACCAGCAGATCGCCGTCGCCGAGAAGGTCCTGGACGGGCAGGGACCGGGCGCCTGGCCGCTGTGCTCGGTGCGGGCCGGCCTGACCCGGGGCGGCGCCAGCCCCGAGTTCCACACCGGCACCCCGCACCCGCACGCGCACCGCCCCGGAACCCGTACCGACACCGCCGCCACCCGGCCCGCGACGACCGCCTCGGTACGGGACGTAAAGCCGCAGACGACCCCGCAGTCCCGTGCGGGCAGAGCCGAGATGTACACCGTGGTGCACGGGGACACCCTCTCCGGAATCGCCGGCGACCAGCATGTCCACGGCGGCTGGCAGGAGCTGTACACGGCCAACCGGTCGACCATCGGGTCCGACCCCGACCTGATCCTGCCCGGCCAGCGGCTCAGCCTGCGGCCCGGCGTCGCCCCGGCGCCGCACACCGACACCCGCGCCACCCCCAAGTCCCCGGCGAAGAAGGACCCTTCACGGAAGAAGGCCTCGGCGCAGAAGAAGGCGCCCGCGGAGCGGAAGGCGCCCGCCGAGAAGAAGTCGCGTCCCGCGAAGAAGGCGCCCGCGGAGCACCGGACCTCCTCGCACCCCGCGTCCTCCACCCACGGCCACGCCCTCGTCGCCCCGGTGCACGCCGCGATCGGAACCGGCTACCACACGTCCGGCTCGCACTGGTCGAAGGGCTACCACACCGGAGTCGACTTCCTCGTGGGGACCGGCACCTCCGTCCATGCCGTGGCGCCCGGTCACGTGGTGACCGCCGGCTGGGGCGGTTCCTACGGCTACCAGGTGGTCATCCGGCACGCCGACGGCCGCTACACGCAGTACGGCCACCTGTCCGCCATCTCCGTGCGCGCAGGCCAGAGCGTGTCCGAGGGACAGCGCATCGGACGGTCGGGCGCGACGGGGAACGTCACCGGCCCGCACCTGCACTTCGAGGTGCGGACGGGGCCCGGTTTCGGCTCCGACATCGACCCGGTCGCCTACCTCCGGGCCGGCGGCGTCACGATCTGACCTGCGCCCGGTGCCGGTCCAGGAGGGCCAGCGGCACCGGGATGCTCGCGGACAGCGGCTTCTCGGGACCCGGAAGGGTGTCCGGGACGAGATCCGGGACAAAGTCCGGGTCGAGGTCCGGGTCGAGGTTCAGGTCGAGGTCCGGGTCGAGGTTCAGGGCGAGGTCCGGGATCAGGTCCGGCGCAGGATCAGGGGTCACGTCCGGGATCATGTCCGGGACCCCTTCCGGGATCACACCCAGCAGGGCACGCGCGTCGTCGGGGGCGACACCGTCGCCTTCCCCCGCACGCTCGCGACCGCCCTCCGGCGCGTACGCCACGAGCGCACCGTCCAGCGGCACCCGTACGCCGTCCGTGCCGCCCCCGTCCGCCAAGGGCCCCTCTCCCGGCACGGGCCCGTCCGGGTCCCGTTCGGCCTCTCCCACGGCTGCCGCCGCCGACTCCGTCGTCCCCCGTACCGGCTCGCCCTCCGGCGCGACCCGCTGCCGGGGCACGCCCGCGGCCCGTCCGTCCGCACGCGGTGCCGTTGCCGGGATCACTGCCGTACCGACCGTCGTACCCGTGGCCGTACCCAGGTCGGCACCCGCACCGGTATCCGCGCCCGTACCCAGGTCGGCATCCGCGCCCGCACCCGCCCCCGCAGCCCCCTCCAGCCGCTCCGTCGTCAGCAGGATCAGCCCCCCGCCGGCCACCACCCCGCACGCCAGCGCGAGCAACGTGCCCGTGCTGCCGTGGCGGAACGTCTCGCCGAACATCAGGATGCCGACCGCGGCGGCCAGCACCGGGTTGACGACGGTCAGCGTGGCCAGGGGCGAGGCGAGGCCGCCGCCCCGGTAGGAGGCCTGGGAGAGCATGACGCCGGCGACCGAGAACAGGGCGATCACCGCGAGGGAGGGCAGGTCGGAGAGGGCGACTCCGTCGGTCCAGTCCACGGCGACGGTCTTGGTGAACACCGACGACATGCCGAAGGCCGCGCCGGCGCCGGTGGCGAGCAGCGCGCTGCGCACCGCGGGGTGCCGGTGCGCGGCGCGGCCGGCGGCCATCAGCGCCACCACCACCGCGCCCGTGGCCACGGCGACGGCGATCCGCTGGGCGGTGTCGAGGGAGTGCGAGTCTCCGGAGCCGACCAGGGACAGCAGGCCCGCGAGGCCGGCCGTGGCCATGATGGCGCCGCGCCAGGCGGCGGCGCCGGCCCTGCGGCCGACGCACAGCGCCGCCATGGGCAGGGCGAAGACTATGGTCAGCGCGCCCAACGGCTGCACGAGGCTGAGCGGGCCGTAGGCGAGCGCCACGACATGGAGCACGCCGCCGAGCCCGTTCAGCGCCAGCGCCGCCCACCAGCCCGGCCGGCGCAGCGGCACGTACTGCCCGTCGGGGCAGGACAGCGCGACCTGCTCCTGCACGATCGCTCCACCGGCGTAGGCGACGGCGGACACGAACGACAGCAGCACGGACAGCGCGAGGGCGCTCATCGGCGTCTCCTCAGCGGGAGGCGGGCCCGCCGGGCCCGGCGCGGCGTACGGTCGGCTTCCATGGTCGACACTGTGCCCGCTCGAACCCCGTCAAGTCGTCGTACCTGAGCACGCAATGGGTCCTACTGCCGATGGAGTACAACAGCCACCCGATCATCCCCAAGAGGGGTGACTCGGGGTGGAGACCCCGAGTCCGGCCCTGCTGTCGGGCCTGGTAGTAGTGCTGTTCGTGGACCTCGACCCCGAACTCGCCGCCCTCCGCCCGCTCGGCGGCTTCTTCGTCCTGCGTACGACGGCGGCGACAACGGCGACGGGGCCGGCAACGGCAACCGGGGCGGGGGCCGCCCGCACGGGACTGGCCACCCTCGCGGAGGCATACGGGCCGCCGCGGCCGGACGTCCCCCGCGGCGCGCTCACTTCGCGCGTCGAACTGGTCGCGGACCGCCTGCGCGTCGCCGAACCGCGGGTTTCCGCCTCCATCGCGCACCAGGCGCTCGCCGCGCGCCTGTGGTCGGCCGCCCTGGCCTGTGCCGCTGTGTACGGCAGCGTGCCCGACCTGGATCCGCGCCTGCTGCGCTGGGACGCCCCGGCGGCCGCTCCGGACGACCTGTGGCTGACCGAGGTGCGTCCGCTGCCCGCGGACACGGCCACGCTCGTGGACACCGTGCTGCACGGTCATCTCCAGCCCCTGGGGGAAGCCCTGAGATCCCGGTACGGCGTGGCGGCCGGCCTGCTGTGGGGCAACGCCGGTTCCGCGCTGGCCGGCGCGGCCCGGGAGCTGGACCGCTGGGCGCGCGCGAACGGCCGTACCGACGTGGCGGACCGGGCCCGCGCTCTCACCGCCGGCCTCTTCGCCCATCCCCTGCTCAGCGCCACCGGCACCCGAAGCGGCACGGCGTTCCGCCGGCGCAGCTGCTGCCTGTACTACCGCGTCCCCGGCGGCGGTGTGTGCGGCGATTGCTGCTTCACCCGGCCACCGGACTCTTCCCCACGCGCCGTATCTGGGTGACCATGAGGGAACTGCCGTCGATCGCGGGGGAGTTGCCGGGTGCGAGTGGGACTGCTGACGCGGGAGTACCCCCCGGACGTGTACGGCGGGGCCGGCGTCCACGTCGAGTTCCTGGCCCGGGAGCTGGCCGATCTGGTCGACCTGGAGGTGCACACCTGGGGTGAGGGGCGCGGCGTCGGCGTCGTACGCCACCGTCCCTGGTCCGCCCTCGACGGCTCCAACGACGCGCTGCGCACCTTCTCCGTGGACCTCGCCATCGCCGCCGGCCTGAAAGGCCGCGAACTCGTCCACTCCCACACCTGGTACGCCAATCTCGCGGGCCACTTCGCCAAGCTCCTGTACGGCGTCCCGCACGTGATGACCGCCCATTCGCTGGAGCCGCTGCGCCCCTGGAAGGCCGAGCAGCTCGGCGGTGGGTACGCCCTGTCGGGCTGGGCCGAACGGACCGCGGTCGAGACGGCGGACGCCGTGATCGCCGTGTCGGGGGCCATGCGCGAGGACGTCCTCGCCTGCTACCCGGCGCTCGACCCGGCGCGGGTCCACGTCGTGCACAACGGCATCGACACCGCGCTCTACCGGCCCGACCGCGGCACCGACGCCCTCGAACGGCACGGCATCGACCCGGCGCGGCCGTACGTGCTCTTCGTCGGCCGGATCACCCGGCAGAAGGGCGTGCCCCATCTGCTGCGCGCCGTCCGGGAGATCGACCCGGACACCCAGGTCGTGCTGTGCGCGGGAGCGCCCGACACCCCTGAGATCGACGGGGAGTTCAGGGCGCTGTACCGCGAGCTGAGCCGGGGCCGGGCGGGCGTGTTCTGGATCCCGCAGATGCTGCCGCGCGCGGAGGTCATCCAACTCCTCACGCGGGCGGCCGTGTTCGTGTGCCCGTCGGTGTACGAACCCCTCGGGATCGTCAACCTGGAGGCCATGGCCTGCGGCACACCGGTCGTGGCCTCCCGGGTCGGCGGGATACCCGAGGTCGTCGACGACGGCCGGACGGGCCTCCTGGTCGACCTGGACGAGGACTCCGGGGTCTTCGAGGCGAACCTGGCGCGGGCACTGGACACCGTCCTCGCAGATCCGGCGGCGGCCCGGCGGATGGGGGAGGCCGGACGGGAGCGCGCGGTCGGCGAGTTCGGCTGGGACGCGGTCGCCCGGCGCACCGCGGGGCTGTACGAGGAGGTGCTCAAGCGGGCCTAGCACGGCCGGCTGAGGGAATCCGTGGGGCAACCAGGGTGGAGGGAGCGGCCATGAGTCGTGGGGGACCTTCGGTTCTCGGGATCGTACTGGCGGGCGGCGAGGGCAAGCGCCTGATGCCGCTGACCACGGACCGCGCCAAACCCGCGGTCACCTTCGGCGGCACCTACCGGCTCGTCGACTTCGTCCTGTCCAACCTCGTCAACGCCGACGTCCTGCGCATCTGCGTGCTGACCCAGTACAAGTCGCACTCGCTGGACCGGCACGTCACCACCACCTGGCGGATGTCCAGCCTGCTCGGCAACTACGTCACCCCGGTCCCGGCCCAGCAGCGCCTCGGCCCCCGCTGGTACCTGGGCAGCGCCGACGCGATCCTGCAGTCCCTGAACCTCGTGCACGACGAACAGCCCGAGTACGTCGCCGTGTTCGGAGCCGACCACGTCTACCGCATGGACCCGCGGCAGATGCTCCGGCAGCACGTCGAGAGCGGTGCCGGGGTCACCGTGGCCGCCATCCGCGCGCCGCGCGCGGAGTCGTCGTCGTTCGGGGTGATCACGCCCGGTCCGGACGGCCGTACCATACGGCGTTTCCTGGAGAAGCCGGCCGATCCGCCCGGGCTGCCCGACGATCCGGGCAGCGTGTTCGCCTCGATGGGCAACTACGTCTTCACCACCAAGGTCCTGGTCGAGGCGCTGCACCGGGACGCCGAGGACGACTCGTCCGCGCACGACATGGGCGGCTCGATCCTGCCCCAGCTGACCGGCCGCGGCGAGGCGCAGCTGTACGACTTCAGCGGCAACCACGTGCCCGGCGAGACCAGCCGCGACCGGGGCTACTGGCGCGACGTCGGCACCCTGGACGCCTACTACGACGCCCACATGGACCTGATCGCCGAGCGGCCCGCCTTCAACCTCTACAACCGCCAGTGGCCGATCTACACCCACTCGGGCCAGCTCTCCCCGGCCCGGTTCAACGCGGGCGGCATCGCGAGCGAGTCCATCATCAGCGCCGGCTGCCTGATCCGCGGCCAGGTCACCCGCTCGGTGCTGTCGCCCGGGGTGCGGGTCGACCCGGGCGCGGTGGTCCAGGGCTCGGTGCTGCACGACAACGTCCGTATCGGGCGCGGCGCGGTCGTCCGCGGTGCCGTGCTCGACAAGAACGTCGAGGTGCCGCCCGGCGCGACGATCGGCGTCAACCCGGAGCGGGACGCCGAGCTGTACACCGTCTCGCAGGGCGGGGTGATCGCCCTGGGGAAGGGCCAGCGGGTCCCCTGACCGACGGGCCACCGCCCGCCTCCCGACCGGTGCGGTGCCCGGCTGTGCCGCCGTCCGTTTCGTGTCCGGTGACCGGCCGTGCCGCCGTGCAGTCATGACGGCCATACCGCCGCGCCGCCGTGCAGTCCTGACCTCCGTGCCGGCGCGCTCTTCCGGGCGGGCGGCGGACCCGGCGGACCCGGCGTTCCCGCTGCGACCGGGCCCCCGCGCCGCGACGCGCCGACACATTCAGCCCAGGATGCCCGAGTTCACGTCGTTCGCCCCGCACGATGCAGGCAACGATGTCGAACCTTCGGAGGTCATCCGACATGAGAGGGACCCGGCGCACACGGCTGTGCCTGGCCGGGGTGATGGCAGCGTCCGCGCTGATCGCCACCCCCGCCGCACGGGCCGCCGAGCGGACCGACGGCCACCTCACCGACCTGGTCAACCCCTTCATCGGGAGCCAGGACGAGGGCAACACCTTCCCCGGCGCCGCCGTGCCCTTCGGCATGGTGCAGCTCTCCCCGGACACCGGGCACAACACCGGCTACGACTACACGCAGAACCGTATCCGCGGCTTCTCCCTGGTCCATCTCTCGGGCGTCGGCTGCCGGATCGGCGGTGACCTGCCCGTCCTGCCCACCACCGGCGACGTCACCCGTACGGACTACACCAAGTACGCCGCCGGGTTCCGCCACGCCGACGAGGAGGCGAGCCCCGGCTACTACCGCGTCGGCCTCGACTCCGGCATCCGCGCCGAGCTGACCGCGACCGAGCGCACCGGCGTCCAGCGCTTCACCTTCCCGGCCACCGACAAGGCCAACGTGCTGCTGAACGCGGGCCAGTCGCTGCACAAGCCGGTCGCCAGTTCGGTCGAGATCCTCGACGACCACACCGTGCGCACCGGGATCACCGGCCACGGCTTCTGCCGCGACACCGGCCCCTACACGGTCTACACGACCACCCGCTTCAGCCGGCCCTTCACCGCCTACGGCACCTGGGACGGCTCCACGATCAGCCCGGGCGCCCGCACCGGACGCGGCGGCGCCTACGTCCGCTTCGACACGACCGGGGACCGTGCGGTCGAGGCGACCACCGCGCTGTCGTACGTCGACGCGGCCGGCGCCGACGCCAACCTGCGCGCCGAGGGCGGCCGGTCCTTCGACTCCGTACGCGACCGGGCGCGCGCGCAGTGGGAGCGGCGGCTGGCCGGCGTCCGCGTCCAGGGCGGGGAGCCGGCCCTGCGGCGGACGTTCTACTCCTCGCTGTACCGCTCGTTCCTCGCGCCCAACATCGGCAGCGACGCCGACGGCCGCTACACCGGCTGGGACCGCCGTGTCCATCACGCGGACGGGTTCACGTACTACCAGAACTGGTCGCTGTGGGACACCTACCGCACCCAGGCCCAGCTGCTCGCCCTGCTCGCGCCGCAGGAGGCCCGCGACATGGCGCTGTCGGTGGTCAAGGTCGACGAGGACGGAGGCTGGCTCCCCAAGTGGGGCTACGGTCCGGTCGAGACGAACATCATGAGCGGCGACCCCGTCACCCCGTTCCTGACCACCGCCTACCAGATGGGTCTCCTCAAGGGCTTCGAGGAGCGGGCCTACCGCGCGCTGCGCAAGAACGCCGACGGCGTCCCGCCCGCCGACTATCCGGGCATCGGCCGCGAGGTCAACGCCGAGTACCTCGCGCACGGCTTCGCGCCCTACGACAAGGACCGCCCGTACGCCAAGATGGGCGACAGCGAGTACCACCACGGCGCCTCCGTGACCCTGGAGTACGCCCTCGCCGACGCCATGCTCGCCCAGATGGCCCGCGGCCTCGGGCACGACGCCGACGCGGCCCGCTACGCCGCCCGCGCCCAGAACTACCGCCGGATCTTCGACCCCGCCACCGGCTTCTTCCGCGCCCGCGACGCCTCCGGCGCCTTCACCGGTCCCGCCGACCCCGCCCAGAGCGTCGGCTTCCACGAGGGCACCGCCTGGCAGTACCAGTGGCTGGTGCCGCAGGACCTGCCCGGCATGGTCGGTCTGATCGGCGGCGAGCGCGCGGCCAACGACCGCCTGGACGCCTTCTTCGCCTACGACCGGCTGCTCGCGGACCCGGCGAAGACCGCGCGCGAGGTGTGGGTGCACGGCAACGCCTACAACTACTACAACGCCGACAAGTACAACCCGATGAACGAGCCCGACCTCATCGCGCCGTACACCTACCTGGCCACCGGCCAGCCCTGGAAGACCACGGACGTCGTGCACGCCGCGCTGACCCTGTTCACCGACGGACCCACCGGCATGACCGGCAACGACGACCTCGGCACCATGTCCGCCTGGAACGTGCTGTCCTCCATCGGCCTCTTCCCGATCCAGCCCGGCTACGACACCTGGGGCCTGTCCACCCCGGTCTTCGACCGCGTCGACCTCGCCCTGGACCGCCGCTTCTGGCCGGGTGGCCGGCTCACCGTCACCGCGCCCGGCACCTCGGCGGGCGACCGCTACGTCCAGGCCGTCCGCGCGGACGGGACACCGCACACCCGGACCTACCTGACGACACGTGCGCTGCGCTCCACGCGCACCGTCGCCTTCACGGTCGGCCCGCGCCCGTCCGAGTGGGGTACGTCGGCCCAGGCGGCGCCCCCTGTGCTGAGGTGACCTCAGAAGTCGTCCGAGTCCCGCCGCTTTCTTGGGGCGGGACTTAATCTTTCGTTAACTGAGCGTAGGTCGATCGCACTTGACCGTAATCGCCTGCCGGAGTTTGACTTCAGACCCACCCCGTCACCGACGCGAGGGACGCCCGTGACCTCCGACCTGCTCGCTCCCCTCGATCTGGCCTTCTGGAACATGGAGTCCGACCGGTACCCGATGCACCTCGGCGCGCTCGGTGTCTTCGCCACGCACTCGCCCACCGCGGGCGCCCACGCGGCCGACCTGCTCGCCGCCCGTGCCGCCGCCGTGCCCGGCCTGCGGATGCGCATCCGCGACGTCTGGCAGCCGATCGGCTTCGGCGGGGCCACCCGGGAGCCCGTCCCGGACTTCGATCCGCTCGACCACGTACGGCTGCACGCTCCGACCGCCGACTTCCAGGCCGACGCCGGGCGGCTGATGCAGCGGCCGCTGAACCGGGACCGGCCGCCGTGGGAGGCGCACGTCCTGCCCGGCGAGGACGGTGTCTCCTTCGCCGTCCTGTTCAAGTTCCACCACGCCCTCGCCGACGGCCTGCGCGCGCTGAAGCTGGCGGCCGGGATCCTCGATCCCGTCGACCTGCCCGAGCGCGGCCCCCGTGCCGTCGAACCGCCGCGCGGCGTGCTGTCCGACCTGCGCGGACTGCCCGGCCGCGTCCCCGAGCTGGTCAGGGGCACACTGTCCGACGTGGGCCGGGCCCTGGACATCGGTACCTCGCTCGCCCGCTCCACCTTCGGCATGCGGCCCTCCTCGGCGCTGACCTCCGCGCCCAGCGGAACCCGCCGTACCGGGGGCGTCGTGATCGACATCGACGACGTGCACCGTGTCCGCAAGAGCGCCGGCGGCACCGTCAACGACGTCCTCATCGCGGTCGTCGCCGGCGCGCTGCGCCGCTGGCTCGACGAACGGGGCGACGGCAGTGAGGGGGTGGCGCCCCGCGCCCTCATCCCCGTCTCCCGGCGCCGTCCGCGGGCCGCCCAGCCACAGGGAAACCGGCTCTCCGGGTACCTGATACGGCTTCCGGTCGACGACCCCGACCCGCTCGGCCGGCTGGACACCGTCCGCACCGCGATGGTCCGCAACAAGGACGCCGGGCCGAACCGGGGGGCAGGCGCGGTCGCACTGCTCGCGGACCACGTGCCGGCCCTCGGGCACCGGCTCGGCGGACCGCTGGTCGGGCAGGCCGCACGGCTCTGGTTCGACATCCTGGTCACCAGCGTGCCGCTGCCGGGGATCGGACTGCGGCTGGGCGGGCACCAGCTGACCGAGGTGTATCCGTTCGCGCCGCTCGCGCCCGGTCAGGCGCTGGCGGTCGCGATCTCCACGTACCGGGGGCGTGTCCACTACGGGCTGGTCGCCGACGCGGAGGCGGTACCGGACCTCGACGTGTTCGGGAGGGCGGTGTCGGAGGAGGTGGCGGCGCTGATCGCCGCCTGCGACGCGTGAGGGCGGGGGCTCCGGCCCCCGCACCACCCGTCCGGCCGGTCCGTCCGGCACAGGAGCCCGGCAGCGGGGCGGTGCCGGACCCGTAGCCGTTCGTGCACCCAGGGGCACGGCCCGGTCACCTGCGGTTGTCCCGGGTTGACCGTGATTGCCCGAAGTTGTCCAGAGTCACATGAAGGGTTTGGCGGTCGGGGTCGCGGCTCCCGTAAAATTCCCTGTTCGAAGGCGGGCGCGAGTCGGAGCGCTGCGCGGGTGACCAGGGAAGCGGCAGCGCGATGACAGTGACAGAGGACGGCGCGACGTCCATGGGTTCTGTGTCCATGGAGGCCGAGTCCGTGGACTCCATGGCCGTGGACGCCACGTCCGTGGACGAGATGGTCTATGGGCCGGGCATCGACCCGGAGCGGCTGGCCCTCTGCCTGAGCGTGCTGGAGGAGCTCGACCAGCTCGACGTCGACCACCCCGACGCGATCAAGGTGCGCCGGGCCACCGCGCACATCTACCGCACGGTCAAGCAGCGCCGCCGCCAGGAACGCCGGGCTGCCAAGACCGCGCACGACCGCGCGGTGACCGAGGCCACGGCCACCGGCTCCGCGGAGCGCATCGACGACGAGACCGAGGGCATCCTGCCCTCCTCCAAGATCGAGGAAGGCCGGATCGCGGGCATACTCCAGCGCCCGCGCTCCTGCTACACCTGCAAGCAGCGCTACGTCGAGGTCGACTACTTCTACCACCAGCTCTGCCAGGCCTGCGCCGCCGAGAACCGCTCCCGCCGCGACGCCCGCACCGATCTCACCGGCAAGCGCGCCCTGCTCACCGGAGGCCGCGCCAAGATCGGTATGTACATCGCGCTGCGGCTGCTGCGGGACGGCGCCCACACGACGATCACCACGCGTTTCCCGAAGGACGCCATCCGCCGCTTCAAGGCCATGGACGACTCGGCGGACTGGATGCACCGGCTGGAGGTCGTCGGCATCGACCTGCGCGACCCCGCGCAGGCCGTGTCTCTCGCGGATCAGCTCACCGAGGCGGGCCCGCTCGACATCCTGATCAACAACGCGACGCAGACCGTACGCCGCCTGCCCTCCGCCTATGCCGCCCTGGTCGAGGGGGAGAGCGCTCCGCTGCCCGCCGGGGAGCTTCCCGCCCACCACGTCATCGGCGCCTTCAACTCCGGCGCCGTCGACGGCCTGGCCGCGCTGCCCCTCGGCACCAGCGGCATCGAGGCCCAGAAGGTCACCGACCTCGCCCTGGTCGCGGGCAACGCCAGTGTCGCCCGGCACCTCGACGGCACCGCCATCGACGCGGGCGGCCTGCTCCCCGACGTCGTCGACAGCAACACCTGGGTGCAGACCATCGAGCAGATCTCCCCGGTGGAGCTGCTCGAGACCCAGCTGTGCAATTACACGGCGCCCTTCATCCTGATCAGCAAGCTCCGCCCGGTCATGGCCGAGGCCGCCAGGAAGGCGGCGAGCGGACGCGCGTACGTCGTGAACGTCTCGGCGATGGAAGGCGTCTTCGGCCGCGGCTACAAGGGTGCGGGCCACCCGAACACGAACGCCGCGAAGGCCGCGATGAACATGGTGACGCGGACCAGCGCCCAGGAGATGTTCGAGGCCGACAGCATCCTCATGACCTCGGTCGACACCGGCTGGATCACCGACGAGCGTCCCCACTTCGACAAGCTTCGCCTCGCCGACGAGGGCTTCCACGCCCCGCTCGACCTGATCGACGGCGCGGCCCGCGTCTACGACCCGATCGTGCGCGGCGAGGAGGGCGAGGACCTGTACGGCGTCTTCATGAAGGACTACGCGCCGGGCCAGTGGTGAGCGGACGGGCGTCGCGCCGGTGAGCGGTGGCGGGTTGTGCCGGTGAGCCGGTGAGCCGGTGAGCGGTGGCGGGTCGGGCCGGAGAGCCGTCGGCGACGGCCGTCCCGCCTCGCACCCGCCCGCCCCAGGGGCATCGCGGATGCATGCCCCGGGGGCGGGACAGGCCGTGTTCAGGGCACGGTGAACGGTCCCGGATGTGTCAGGGCACGGTGAACGGTCCCGGATGTGTCAGGACACGGTGAACGGTCCCGGATGCTTCAGGGCGCGGTGAACAGTCCGGGGAAGCGCGGCGCGAGCCACGGCCTGCGGCCCCGCACCAGGATGCGGCCTCGGGCGAGCGCGCCCCACTGTCCGCTTCGGCCGAGTGCCATGAGCAGGAAAGTCACCGGCTCGATGAAAATCGTGCAGTCCGCCCGCGCCGGCACTCGCGCGTCCACGCGCACCGCACCCGCTTCCACCTGGACGCCGAATCCGCCCCCGCGCCACAGCCTGACGGCGTAGGAAGCGGTCAGACCGGCCGTGCGGGCCGGGTCGGTCACCCGTTCCATCACCGCCGTCATGAACGGCAGCGTCAGCTCCACCCGCCCGGCGGTGAGCATGTGCCGCTGCCCGAGCGCGCGGGCGAGATCGTAGCCGTGACCCAGCATGTGGGTGAGCAGGTACGACCCCAGCGCCTCCCCGCTCATCTCCCCCAGCGGGGTGACCACCGTGGTGGCCGCGCCGCCCTCTCCCAGCGCGCGGACGCACGCCTCGGCCTGCTCCTCGATCATCGCCGCCAGCGGTCCGGCCTCCCGCTGCCCGAAATCGGCCAGCGCGCTTTCGTTGGCCCCGGCCAGACTCTGCGGGGTGCCGTCCCCGTACGGCCGCTCGCGCCCCGCCGCGAGATCCGCCATCAGCTCGTTCGCCAGCGCCAGATGGGCCGCCGCCTCACCGGCGCTCCACTGCGCCCCGGGTATCCGCGCCCCCATACCGTCCGCGCCCCGGCGCAACAGCGCCGCGATCTCCGCGGCGGTCTCCCGTACGGCCGCCTCCAGCCCCTCGGGCAGCTCCGCCCGTACGCCCCGCCCCGCCGCCGACCCCACGTCCAGCCCCTTCACGCCTGTGCCACCGCCCGAACTCGTATGCGTCCCGCGTCGCGGCAGCTCGCTGGCGCCGTCCACGGGGCGTACAGAACACCAGGGAACCAATGCCGCGGCAAGTCCCGGAACGTGGAGGACGGCCGAAGGTTCAGGTGCCCACCGCCCACGTGCCCTCCGCTCGCGCTCCCACCGGCCACGGTCCCGCTGCCGGAAGGCCGCGGCGCTGTTCTTCCGGGGCCTCAGTCCATCGCGCCGAGGCGCGCGTGGCGGGCCGCGACCAGTTCCAGGACGGTGCGCCAGTCCTCCAGCACACCGGCGTCGAAGGCCGCCGTGCGGCTGTCCTCGGCGGCCTGGTGCAGTCGCAGCAGATCGTCGTCCGCCGGTTCGCCGTCCCCGCGCACCAGCCGGAACACCCGTTCGCCGAGCAGGGCCCTCACCGCCTCCGCGCGACTTCGGGCCCGGCCCGGCCCGTCGCCGGGGTGCGCCGGCGCCGCGATGCCGTGGACCAGCCCAGCCACCTGGAGCTCCTTGTCCGCCGGACGGCCGCGGCGCAGCAGCGCGGCGGTCCGCAGCGCGTGCTGGTGCCGGCCGGCGTACAGCAGTTCCATCAGCTCCTCGACGCTGCGCGGCTCCATGCGTCAGTCCTTCCGCGAGAAAGCCGTTGCCGCATGACACCCGATCACGGCGAGCTTGCGATCCGGCCAACGGCACCTGAACTGCGCCGGGTCGGTGGCGAAGGCCCGTCCCAAGATCGAAGGCGCGTTCGCGACAGTAGGCCAAGTGGGTGATTCACTTCGCTGGGCGAGTGATGCGCTTTATGGCAAATAGCAGCATATTAGGGACCATTGAGGCGGTGAATGACGCGCGATAGTTACACCTTGTTTTCGCTCCCTATCGAGCGGGTGTCCGCTCATTTGGTTAATCTGGTGGGGACGGACAGCAGTACGGGTCCCACCCACACCCATCGTCCGTCCCGGGGTGAGCCGGTCGACAACGGCCTGCTCCGACACGAGGTACCGGCGCCACCGCGACCGAACTGGCCGTCCAACCAGACCCGAGCGGGTGTTGAGAGCCGGAGCGTGGACCGCCCGGCAGGCCCCAGGGTGACCCGACGTATAAGGAGTGCGCGGTGACACCGGAGAAGACGAATCGAGAAAAGGGCCCCGAGGAACCCACGGAGGGCAGGCGCCGCCGCCCCGGGGAGCTCGGCAGCCTCGAAGTGTGGGCCCGTTCCGCCCCCATCCGCCTGGCGGGCTACGAGGAAGACCTCGCCGAGCCGCACATCCTGCCGAGCGTGGACTGAACGTCCCGGCCGGGCGTGGGCCGGCCCCGCCCGGGCCGTGACGGGTCGTGCCCGGCCACGCAGGACCAGCGGTGATCCCTCGCCGTCGTCGTCGCACACATGGGCGTGACAGACTCGCGCCCATGCTCATCAGAGAAGCCGCGGCCGAGGACTGGCCGCGGATCTGGCCTTTCTGGCACCGGATCGTCGCCGCCGCCGAGACCTACGCCTGGGACCCCGACACCTCGCAGGAGGAGGCCCGCGCCCTGTGGATGGGCCCGGCCAAGCGGGTCTACGTGGCCGAGGACGCCACCGGGACCGTCGTCGGCTCGGCCTACCTCACGCCGAACCACGGCGGCCCGGCCGCCGGCGTCGCCAACGCCGGCTTCATGGTCGACCCCGACCACGGGGGCCAGGGCATCGGCCGCGCCCTCGCCGGGCACCTCCTCACCGAGGCCAAGGCCCACGGCTACCACGCGATGGTCTTCAACGCCGTCGTGGAGACCAATCCCGCCGTCCACCTCTGGACGTCCCTCGGCTTCACGATCGTCGGCACGATCCCGGAGGCGTTCGACCATCCCCGGCACGGCAGGGTGGGCCTGCACGTCATGTACAAGGCACTGGACTAGCTGTACTGCCCCGGGGAGGCCGGGGCGGCCCGGGAGGCGGGGCCGGGGAGTCAGTCCAGGCCCGCCTGCGGTGCCGTCCGCTGCCACGGGTGCAGCCGCTCAAGCTCCTCCGCCAGCTCCAGCAGGTCCGCCTCCGTGCCGGGACGGCCCACCAGCTGTACGGCACAGGGGGCGCCCGAGGGCAGCGTGCCGAACGGGACCGCCATCGCGGGCCAGCCGGTCAGGTTCCACGGTGGGGTGAACGGCGAATAGGCCGTGTTCGCAAGGACGTTGCGCAGCCAGCCCCGCTCGTGCCAGGGCGCGGACTCGGGGGACCGGCGGGCCAGGGCCGGGGTGAGCAGGATGTCGTGCTCGGCGAAGAACGGGGTCAGGCGGGCGCGCAGCCGCTCGCGGTGGTCGCCGGCGCGCACCCCCCGCACGAAGCGGCGGCCCACGGCGGCGTGCACCCGGGTCCGCCGGGCCAGCCGCGCCGGGTCGAGGCCCTCCGCGTCCACCGCCGTACCCGCCGTCCAGTGCCGCAGCGAGGTCAGGCCCAGCGAGAGGGGATAGGGCGGATCAGCCTTGCGGACCCGGTGCCCGGCCCCCGCCAGCAAGCCAGCCGCCTGCCGCACCGCGGCCGTGTACGGCTTGCTCACGCTCACCCCGGCGAGCGGGCTGCGCAGCGAGACGGCGATCCGTCGCGCCGCACGCCGCTCCGTCTGCTCCGCTTGCTCTGTCTGCTCCGGCACCTCCCGCCGTACGAACTCGGTGTCCGCGATCACCGAGAGCATCAGGCGCAGATCCTCGACGGTGGTGGCCAGCGGGCCGTTCTCCGACATGCCGAACCAGTCGCCGTTGCCGATCCCGGCCGGAACCACCCCGTGTCCCGCTTTCAGCGTGACCAGACCACAGTTGGCCGCCGGGATGCGCAGCGAGCCCATGCCGTCGTTACCGAGCGCGAGAGGCACCATGCCCGCGGCCACCGCCGCCGCGCTGCCGCCCGAGGACCCGCCCGCCGTACGGGAGGTGTCCCACGGGTTGCGGGCGGTGCCGTGGACGCCCTCCGTGGTGCCGAAGACACACAGTTCGGGCACGTTCGTCAGACCGATGACCACCGCACCGGCCGCGCGCAGCCGGGCCACCGTCACATGGTCCTCGGCGGCCGGCGTGTCCGGGGTCGCCGCGGAGCCGTTGCGCAGGGACTCCCCGCGCACGGACAGGTTGTCCTTCACCGCCACCGGCACGCCGGCGAGGGGGAGTGAGGCCAGATCGGCGCGGGCGGTCAGCTCGTCCGCCTCGGCGAGCGCGGCCTCGGCGCGGACGACGCGGAAGGCGCCCACCCGCCCGTCGAGCCGCTCGATCCGGGCCAGGTGCTCCGCCACCACCTCACGGGGCGTGACGCGCTTCTCGCGCACGGCGGCGGCGATCTCGGCGGCGGTCCGGCCGGCCCAGCTGCTCACGGGAACTCCTTGTCGAGGCGAATCGATGGATCGAGGTGCGCGGTCGTGCGGGGGAGTGGATCGGATCGAGCGGACGTGCAGGAGAACTGTGCACGGTCGGACGCGGTACGTCGAGGGGCGGGGATTCGCAGGGCCCGGAGAAGTGCGCGGCCGCCGTCTCATGAATCGTGTTTTGAAGCGGTAGCCAAGCATTTGCGCCCTTTGTGGAAACAGGATTTTTGACGCTCTTGTCAAACGAGTCGGCGACCTGCATCCTTGTTGATCAAGAGGCGGGTGGAAATGTCATCCGCAGATCAGGCAACCGTACATCGGTCGAGGAGAGAATAAATGAGAAAGCGCATTGCGGCCGCTTCCGTCGTGCTGGCTGTCGCCGCCGGATGCTTCACCGCGCCGGCGGCATTTGCGTCCACCTGCTCCGAAAACTATGGGTTCGAGCTGTACTACAACTCCAATGAGGGCGGGTCCAGCGCCTGCTTCTACGTCAAGCAGAACTTCGCCGGTGAGGTCTTCACGGAGGCGGGAGCGGGCCAGGGTCAGCCCGTGAAGAACAATGCCGCCTCGGCCGACAACTGGGGAGGGCACACCGCTCGGGTGTTCTACAACTCCAACTATGTCGGTCTCTACGATGACGTGCAGGGGGATTCCTGGCGCAACCTCGCGGACACCTACAACAACAACGCTTCCTGGGAGCGGCTCTAGGTTCGGACCGGTGCCGGTCCCGGCCCTCACCGTGAGGTGCGGAGCCGGGGCCGGCGCCTTTGGCGTGCTGTTGAACAGGGGTTGGTGTGGTCGGTAGAAGGTATCGGTTCGGTCTGGCCGGAGTCGTGGTCTCCTGCCTTTCTTTGATGGTGTCCGGTTGTCAGGCGGGCGGAAAGGTGTCGTCTCCCGGTGCGTCCGGCACGGTTCCGCACCTGCTGGCCGGCGTGGACCTGACTCTCCCTGTCGAGAAGTACCTTTTCTCGACAGCGGAGTCGAAAGAGCTGCAAAGTGCTCAGGATGTGCTCGCCGCTCGTTGCATGAAGGGGTTCGGCCTGCATTACGAGGTGCCGGCACCCGGCCCTGATGCCGGACCGCGCAGCCTGATGGACCGCAGGTACGGATTGACGGACGAGAAGATGGCCGCGGCCTTCGGATATCATCTCGGAGATAGTGATCCGCGCAAGGTGAAGACGGTGAATCCCGCCCTTCCCAAGGGGGACGCTCTGGTCGCACTGACCGGGAGATCGGGCAAGGCGGGGAAGTCCGGTGTCCTGGTCAACGGGAAGAAAGTCGCGCCGGGCGGCTGCTTCCGCACGGCCCGGGAGGCGATCTTCGGGAAGAGCAAGAGAAACACTTCGATCGACGACTTCCCTCAGGATCTGAACAGGCAGAGTTTCTTCGCCACGAAATCAAGCCCCGATGTGGTGCGGGTTTTCGAAGCGTGGTCCACCTGCATGAAAAAGCACGGATTCTCGTACCCGGACCCGCTCACCGTCGCCGACGACAAGCGTTTCCTGGGCGCCGATCCGAGCCCTGCCGAAGTCGACGTGGCACGCGCGGACGTCGGGTGCAAGAAGAAGACCAACCTGGTCGGGGTCTGGTTCTCCGTGGAGACCCGATTCGAGGAAGGAGCCATTCGCCAGAACGCCTCCCGCCTGAACCGTGAGCTGGACAGGAAGAAAGAAGCACTCGAAGCGGCTTCGGACGTGGTCCGGAAGGCGGACGGCTGAGCCCGGGACCACCGGTCGCCGACGCTTACCGGGGAGCTCTCTCCGTCCCCGGGCCCGAGCTCGGTCAGGGGAGCCGGAGGCACGATTCGAACGGTGCGCGGTGGGGGAGCTGTACAACGCGTCGACTCCCGTGACCGTCGTCCACCCCTGGCGGCCCGACGGCCGCCGCCCGGTCCCGGCAGCCCGACGCCCCGGCAGCCCGGCGACCGCGGCCCGCCCGCGGCGCACCACCGACCCGCCCCACCTGGCAGACCACTTCCGGACCCAGCAGGGAGCACCCGCATGCATGACGACCGCAAGCTCGTCGAAGACCGGCTCCGTCGCGTCCTCGACGAACGCATCCGTCCCGCCGTGTACCCCGAGTCCGTTCCGCTGGAGGTCGCCGTCTGGCACGCGCCGGGCGAGCCGGTCCCGGTCGAGGAGGGGCTGGCGGCCGAGCCCGCGCCGATCGAGGTGGGCACCCGGTGGGGTGCTCCCTGGGGCACCAGCTGGTTCCGGGTGACCGGGACCGTGCCCGAGGCCTGGGCGGGCCGGACCGTCGAGGCCCTGCTCGACCTCGGCTTCGACGAGAACATGCCCGGATTCCAGTGCGAGGGCCTGGTCTACCGGCCCGACGGCACCCCGGTGAAGGGCCTCAACCCGCGCAACCAGTGGGTGCGCGTCGGCGCGCCGGCCGAGGGCGGCGAGGAGGTGCGCCTGCACATCGAGGCCGCCTCCAACCCGGTCGTCCTCGGCTACCAGCCGTTCCGGCCCACCCCGCTCGGCGACAAGGACACCGCGGGAGACGAGCCGCAGTACACCCTCACCCGCATGGACCTCGCCGTCCTCGACGAGACCGTGTGGCACCTCGTGCTGGACCTGGAGGTCCTGGGCGAGCTGATGGCCGAGCTGCCCGTCGACTCCGCGCGCCGCTACGACATCCTGCGCGCCGTCGACCGCGCCCTGGACGCGCTCGACCTCCAGGACGTGAACGGCACCGCGCAACTGGCCCGCGCCGAACTCGCCGACGCGCTGGCCGCACCGGCCGCGCCCTCCGCCCACCGGATCAGCGCCGTCGGCCACGCGCACATCGACTCGGCGTGGCTGTGGCCGCTGCGCGAGACCGTGCGCAAGGTGGCCCGCACCACCGCCAACATGACCGCGCTCATCGAGGACGAGCCGGAGTTCGTCTTCGCCATGTCCCAGGCACAGCAGTGGGCGTGGGTGAAGGAGCACCGGCCCGAGGTGTGGGCGCGGGTGAAGAAGGCGGTGGCCGAGGGGCGGTTCGTGCCGGCCGGCGGGATGTGGGTGGAGTCGGACACCAACATGCCGGGCTCGGAGGCGATGGCGCGGCAGTTCGTGCACGGAAAGCGGTTCTTCCTCGACGAGTTCGGCATCGAGAACGAGGAGGCGTGGCTCCCCGACACCTTCGGGTTCGCCGCCGGCCTGCCGCAGATCATCAAGGCGGCCGGGTCCAAGTGGCTGCTGACGCAGAAGATCTCCTGGTCACAGACGAACCGGTTCCCGCACCACACCTTCCGCTGGGAGGGCATCGACGGCACCCGGATCTTCACCCACTTCCCTCCCGCCGACACCTACAACTGCTCCATGAGCGGCAGCCAACTCGCCCACGCGGCACGCAACTTCCGGGACAAGGGCAATGCCCGGCACTCGCTGGCGCCCACCGGCTGGGGCGACGGCGGTGGCGGTACCACCCGCGAGATGGTCGCCAAGGCGGCCCGGGTGCGCGACCTCGAGGGCTCCCCGACCGTCGCGTGGGAGACACCCCGCGCGTTCTTCACGAAGGCCGAGGCCGAGTACCCCGAACCGCCCGTCTGGGTGGGCGAGCTGTACCTCGAACTGCACCGCGCCACCCTCACCAGCCAGGCGAAGACCAAGCAGGGCAACCGCCGCAGCGAACACCTGCTGCGCGAGGCCGAGCTGTGGGCGGCCACCGCCGCCGTACGCGCCGGATTCCCCTACCCCTACGCGGAGTTGGACCGCATCTGGAAGACGGTCCTGCTGCACCAGTTCCACGACATCCTGCCCGGCTCGTCCATCGCCTGGGTGCACCGGGAGGCCCGCGCGACCTACGAGCGCGTCGCCGCCGAGCTCACCGCGATCATCGAGGACGCCCAGCGAGCCCTGGCCGGCGAGGGCACCCGGCCGCTCGTCTTCAACGCCGCCCCGCACCCCCTCGCCGGCGTGCCCGCGGGCGGCGCCGGCCGTCCGGTGACCGAGGGCCGCACCACCCTCGCGCCGCGCCCGGACGGGGGACACGTCCTGGACAACGGGCTGCTGCGGATCGAGGTCGACGCCCGCGGCCTCGTCGTCTCCGCGTACGACCACGCCGCCGACCGTGAGACCGTCGCCCCCGGCAAGGCCGCGGGCCTGCTCCAGCTCCACCCGGACTTCCCGAACATGTGGGACGCCTGGGACGTCGACGCCTTCTACCGCAACACCGTCACCGACCTGACCGGTGTCGACGAACTGAGCGCCGGTGCGGACGGCAACTCGGTGCGGATCGTCCGATCCTTCGGTGACTCGCGCGTCACCCAGGTGCTGTCGCTGCCGCCGGGGGAGCGCCGGCTGCTCATCGACACCGAGGTCGACTGGCACGAGACGGAGAAGTTCCTCAAACTGGCCTTCCCGCTCGACCTGCACGCCGAACGGTACGCCTCGGAGACCCAGTTCGGGCATGTCCACCGTCCCACCCACACCAACACCTCATGGGAGACGGCCAAGTTCGAGGCCTGCAACCACCGCTTCGTCCACCTGGAGGAACCGGGCTGGGGCGTCGCGGTCGTCAACGACTCCACGTACGGCCACGACGTGACCCGTACGGTCCGCACCGACGGCGGTACGACGACCACGGTCCGCGCCTCCCTCCTGCGCGCGCCCCGCTTCCCCGACCCCGAGACCGACCAGGGCGTCCACCGCTTCCGGCACGCCCTGATCCCCGGCGCCGGCATCGCCGACGCCGTCCGCGAAGGCTGGCGGATCAACCTGCCCGAACGGCACACGACAGGTGCCGGTGCGGTCGCCCCGCTGGTGACGGCCGACAACGAGGCGGTCGTGATCACGGCCGTGAAGCTCGCCGACGACGGCAGCGGTGACGTGATCGTCCGCTTCCACGAGGCACACGGCGGCCGCGCCCGGGCGACGCTCACGGCCGGCTTCGCCGTCGACGACGTCACCGTCACGGACCTGCTGGAACGCCCGGACGCCGACGGGGAGCCGCCGCTGCGGGACGGCGAGCGGATCACCGTACGCCTGCGGCCCTTCCAGCTGATGACACTGCGGCTGCGGCGGGCCTGAGCCCGTCACCCGCCGCCGGGTGCGAGTTCGGTGAGACGGTCGAGGACGTGGCGGGTGCCGGGGTTCCGGGTGCCCGCCCGTCCTGATCCGGCACCCGGCGTGCACCCTCAGGTGCCGACCTCAGGGCGGCCTTCACCCACCGCAGGCAGGCCGGGCAGGCCAGGCAGGCGGGGCCGGCGGATGTGCGCGCGGAGTCGTCGTACGCGCCCGGCTCACGCCCGCGTCACTCGACGGTCAGCCGGTAGACCTGCCGTGAACCGCCTTCCGGGCCCGGCTCGGCGGCCTCCGCCGGGGTGAAGCCGAGCCGCTCGTAGAAGACGCGCGCGCCACTGGCCGACGCGCCCGGGTGATCGGCCCCGAAGGTGACGACCTCGATGGCGCCCGGCCCCCGGACGAACCGGCGCGTCGCCTCCTCCAGCAGCGCAAGACAACCGGGAGATCGAGCGGCTGTTCACCCGGATGCGTGCCCTCCAGGACGCCGGAGTCACCTTCCTGTTCATCTCCCACCACCTCCAGGAGGTGTACGAGGTCTGCCAGACCGTCACCGTGCTGCGCGACGCCCGCTGGATCACCACGGCCCCGGTCGTCGAACTGCCCCGGGCCGCGCTGGTCGAGGCCATGGCCGGGGAGACCGCCGCCACCATCGCCGCCGCCGGCCGGGCCGGGGCGGGTGTTCCCGCCGACGCCCCGGTCGTCCTCGACGCGCACGGCCTCACCTCCGGGGCGTACCGGGCCGTCGACCTCACCGTCCGCCGGGGTGAGGTCGTCGGACTGGCGGGCGGCAGCGGCAGCGGCAAGACCGAACTGGCCGAGACGTTCGCGGGACTGCACACCCCGGTCACGGGCACCGCCCGACTGGCGGGAAAACGGCTGCCTTTCGGGAACGTACGGGCCGCCCAGGAGGCCGGGGTCGGCTGTGTTCCCCGCGACCGCCACGAGCAGGTACTCGTCCCCGGCATGACCGTCGGCGACAACATCACCCTGACGGTCCTGGACCGGCTCGGCCGGTACGGCTTCGTCGCCACCCGTCGTAAGCGGGCCTTCGCCGCCGAGCTGATCCAGCGTCTCGACATCCACGCCGAGGGACCCGCACAGCCCGTCTCGGACCTGTCGGGCGGCAACGCGCAGAAGGTCGTCATGGCCCGCGCCCTCGCCTCCGAGCCCGGTCTGCTCGTGCTGATCCACCCCACCGCCGGCGTCGACGTGAAGTCCAAGGAGTCCCTGCTGGCCCGCATGGACAGCGCCCGCCAGGACGGCACCGCGGTACTTGTTGTCTCCGACGAACTCGACGACCTGCGCCGCTGCGACCGCGTCCTGGTCCTCTTCCACGGGCGCGTCGTCGCCGAGCACACCGCGGGCTGGCGCGACCACGAGCTGATCGCCTCCATCGAAGGAGTGGACCATGGCTGACCTCAAGGCCGCGCCGCTCACCCCGCCGCGCGTCCCCGACCGGCGTGCCGCCCGCGCGGTCCTGCTCCGCCGCGCCCGCGAACTCGCCCTCGTCCCGGCCCTGTTGATGCTCCTTCTCCTGGGCTCGCTGGTCAACGACTCCTTCCTCACCGAGCGCAACCTGATCTCCGTGCTGGGGGCCTCCGCCGCCCTCGCCATGGTCGTGCTCGCCGAGTCGCTGGTGCTGATCACCGGCAAGTTCGACCTGTCCCTGGAGTCGGTCGTCGGCGTCGCGCCCGCCGTCGGGGCGCTCCTCGTGCTCCCCGCCGACCGGTCCGGCTGGGGCACCGGGCTGCCGGCGCCGCTCGCCCTGACGGCGATCCTGGTCGTCGGCGCGGCGGTCGGCGCCTTCAACGGTGTCCTCGTGGTGAGATTCCGGCTCAACGCCTTCATCGTCACCCTCGCCATGCTGATCGTGCTGCGCGGCCTGCTGGTCGGTGCCACCAAGGGCAAGACCCTCTTCGGGATGCCGGACAGCTTCTCCTCCCTGGCCACCACCACCTTCCTGGCCGTCCCGCTGTCGGTGTGGCTCGCCGCCGTCGCCTTCGCCGGCGCCGGACTCGTGCTGCGCTACCACCGTGTCGGCCGTGCCCTGTACGCCGTCGGCGGCAACGCGGACGCGGCCCGCGCGGCCGGCATCCGTGTCGAGCGCTGGTCACCGGCGGCGCGTCCGGGATCGGCCGGGCCACCGCCGACCTCCTCGCCGCCCGCGGCGCACGGGTCGCCGTCCTCGACCTGGACCCGTCCCGGGTGCCCGCGCCCCTCCTCGGCCTGCCCGCCGACGTCACCGACGACGCCTCGGTCCGCGCGGCCGTCGACCGGGCCACCGACGCCCTCGGCGGGCTCGACATCCTCGTCAACAACGCCGGCGTCGGCGCCCGAGGAAGCGTCGAGGACAACGACGACGAGGAGTGGCGGCACGTCTTCGACGCCAACGTCCTCGGCATGGTCCGCACCGCGCGCGCCGCCCTCCCGCACCTGCGCCGCTCCCGGCACGCGGCGATCGTCAACACCTGCTCCGTCGCCGCGACCGCCGGCCTGCCACAGCGTGCCCTGTACAGCGCCACCAAGGGTGCCGTGTACTCGCTGACCCTGGCGATGGCGGCCGACCACGTGCGCGAGGGCATCCGCGTCAACTGCGTCAACCCCGGTACGGTGGACACGCCCTGGGTCGGCAGACTGCTCGACGCGGCCCCCGATCCGACGGCCGAACGCGGGGCCCTCGCGGCCCGCCAGCCCACCGGGCGCCTGGTCACCCCCGCCGAAGTGGCCGCCGCCATCGCGTATTTGGCCGGCCCCCACTCCGGCGCCACCACCGGCACCGCCCTCGCCGTCGACGGAGGCATGCAGGGCCTCCGGCTCCGTCCGGCGGCGGACCGGTGACCGTCCTCGGCCGCGGCGGCGTCCTGACGGGCCCGCTGGGCTTCGGCGCCGCGGGCATCGGCAACCTCTACACGCCGTTGTCCGACGAGCAGGCGTACGAGGCGGTACACATCGCCTGGGAGCAGGGCATCCGCTACTTCGACACCGCCCCGCACTACGGCCTCGGCCTCTCCGAACGCCGCCTCGGCGCCGCCCTGCGGGCCTACGACCGCGCCGACTACACCGTCTCCACGAAGGTCGGCCGCCGCCTGGAGCCCGCCGACGGCACCGGCGACGACCTGGCCCACGGCTTCGCCGTCCCCGCGAGCCTGCGTCGCGTCTGGGACTTCAGCGCCGACGGCATCCGCCGCACCCTGGACGCGAGCCTGGAACGCCTCGGCCTCGACCGTGTCGACATCGTCTACCTGCACGACCCCGACGACCACGCCGAGCAGGCCTTCCGCGAGGGCTACCCGGCCCTGGAGAAGCTCCGCTCGCAGGGTGTGGTCCGGGCGATCGGCGCCGGCATGAACCAGTCCGTGATGCTCACGCGGTTCGTCCGGGACACCGACGTGGACGTGGTGCTGTGCGCCGGCCGCCACACCCTCCTCGACCAGAGCGCCCTCGCCGACCTGCTCCCGGCCGCGCTGGAACGCGGCACCCCGGTGGTCATCGGCGGCGCCTTCAACTCGGGTCTGCTGGCGAACCCCGGACCGGACGCCACGTACGACTACGCGCCGGGCGTCCGGTCGCTGGAGCGGGCCCTGCGGATGCGAGGGGTTGCCGAGCGGCACGGCATCACCCTGCGCGCCGCCGCACTGGCCTTCTGCTCCGCGCACCCCGCCGTGGCGAGCGTCCTCGTGGGCGCCCGCTCGGCAGCCGAAGTCCGCGACTGTGCAGAGCAGTTCGACGTCCCGGTCCCCGCCGCGTTCTGGCACGAGCTGCGCGAAACGGGGCTGCTGCCGCCCGAGGAGCCGTCATGAGGACCGCCCCGCACCCCAAGGCCCGCGCCGACCGTGCCGCCGCCCGCACCGTCGACCGTGAGGCGGCCCACCACGAGGCGGCCCACCGCGAAGTCCCCGAGGAACTCGCCGACGCCTTCCGCGCGGCCGGGTTCACCTCGTGGACCGTCCGGCGATGGCGGTCCCCCCTGCCCGCGTGCGAGGACCACGCCCGCCTCCTGGCCGAGCCGGAACGGCTCCCGGCCGGCGTCGCCCGGCGGGCTCACACGGCGGAACTGCCCGACGTCGTGCACGACCACTCCCGGGGCGGCGCGGACGCAGGGCTGCCCGCCGCACGGGAGCTGCCGTGACCGTCGACGCCCACCACCACGTCTGGGACCTGTCGGTCCGCGACCAGGACTGGATCCGCAGCCCCGAACTACGGTCGCTGCGGCGGAACTTCACCCTCGTCGAGCTGCGGCCCCAGGCGCGGGCGGCCGGTGTGGACCGTACCGTGCTGGTGCAGACCGTCACCGCGGCCGAGGAGACTCCCGAACTGCTTGCCTTGGCGGACGCGCACGATCTCGTCGCCGGCGTGGTCGGCTGGACGGACCTGACCTCCCCCCGCATCGCCGAGGAACTGGCCCGCCTGCGCGAACTGCCCGGCGGTACCCGCCTGAAGGGCATCCGCCACCAGGTGCAGAGCGAACCCGACCCGCGGTGGCTGTTCCGGGCCGACGTGCGGCGCGGCCTCACCGCCGTGGCCGAGACGGGCCTGGTCTACGACCTCGTCGTCCTGCCCCACCAGCTGCCGGCCTGCGTCGAGGCGGCCGCGGCTCTGCCCCAGCTCGTTTTCGTGCTCGACCACCTGGGCAAGCCGCCCATCGCCTCCGACGCGCGGGAACCCTGGGCGGCGGCCCTGCACGCCCTCGCGGCGCTGCCCAACACCGTCGCGAAGCTCTCAGGCCTGGTCACCGAGGCCGACCACGCCTCCTGGACGCAGGACGGCCTGCGCCCCTTCACCGAGACCGCGCTGGACGCCTTCGGACCCGACCGCCTGATGTTCGGCTCCGACTGGCCGGTGTGCACCCTGGCGGCCACGTACGCGGACGTCCACTCCGTCGCACGGGAACTGACCGCGGGCCTCGACGAGACGGAGCGGCAGGCCCTCTTCGAGGAGACCGCGACCCGCGTCTACGGCCTCTGACCGCGGCGGCGGCCCGGCGGCGAGCTCCGGAACCAGCGGGCGACCCGTACGGCCGACCCTGTACGGGCGACCCCGTACGGGCGACCCCGTACGGGAGGTCCGTACGGCCGTTCACCACCGTCGCGCCGTCTCCGACAGCCGCGTCGGCGGCAGGTACTCCCGTACGTACGTCCGCTGCCAGCACGCCCCCGTCTCCCGCAGCTCCTGCCAGGTGGAGTACCGGTAGTGGAAGAGGCGGGCACGGACGTAGCGGGGCGGGGTGTCCGGGGGGAAGGGGGAGCGGCGCAGGAGCCTCAGGGTGTCGCGGTCGTTGTCCAGCAACCGTTCCACCAGGCCGCCGAACCACTCCCCGGCGTAGGCCGGAGACAGCGCCGCGAACCACATCAGCCAGTCCAGGCGCAGATGGAAGGGCGCGAACTGGCGCGGCCAGTACCGCAGGTCGCCCGGCTTGCCCCGGAACTCGTACTCCCGCCAGTCCGCGTCCTCCCGCGGCGCGTCGTCCAGCGTGCCCTCGACCACCACCTCGTAGCGGATCCGGCTGACGCTGCCGAACGCGCCGTAGGTGTTCACCAGGTGCAGCGGATCGAAGGAGCGGTTCATCACCTGGCGGCGGGAGATCATGTTCGTCACCGGGTGGTAGCTCAGGAAGACCAGCAGCGCGGCCACCGCGAGCACCACGATCTCGTACCAGAGCGGCGCCGCGGGCACCGACGGGGCATCGCCGGGGAGCCGGAGCGCCGACAGGGCCAGCACGATGGTGATCCAGTTCAGCCAGGAGAAGTTCCCGGACAGCACCAGCCACAGCTGCGTCACGATCATCAGCGCGGCGGCGGCCGAGGCGATGGGCTGCGGGGTGAACAGCAGCACCGGGACGACCAGCTGGGTGAAGTGGTTGGCGGCCACCTCCACCCGGTGCAGGGGCCGGGGCAGATGGTGGAAGAACCAGCTCAGCGGGCCGGGCATCGGCTGCGTCTCGTGGTGGTAGTACAGGCAGGTCAGCTTCCGCCAGCAGGCGTCGCCCCGGAGTTTGATCAGCCCGGCGCCGAACTCGACCCGGAACAGGATCCAGCGCAGCAGGAACAGGACGACGACCGGGGGCGCGACCTCGTCGTTGCCGAGGAACGCCGCCAGGAAGCCGGTCTCCAGCAGCAGCGACTCCCAGCCGAAGGCGTACCACGTCTGGCCCACGTTGACGATCGAGAGGTACAGCGCCCACGGCACCAGCCACAGCAGGATGCCGCCCCACAGCGGCAGCAGCGAGTCCGCGCCGGCCAGCAGCGCCGCCGACACCACGCACCCGGCCCAGGCGCACCCGGCGAAGAAACGGTCCGAGTAGTGCAGGTGGAACAGACTCGGCGCCCGCTTGAAGGAGACCCGCGCGGTGTAGCGGGGGACCGGCAGCATGCCGCGCTCGCCCAGCAGGGCCCGGAACTGCGTCACCGCGACCAGGAACGCGACGAGGTACACGGCGGCCAGAGCCCGCTGGAAGACCAGCCGGCTCAGCCAGTAGTCGGGTGCGGTGAACCAGTCCACGGCCGTGCGCTCCTGCCTCCATTGTGACCACTCCAGGCCCGTCACTGCCTGTACCGCGTCTCGCCGCCCGCGTAACCCCGGAGACCGGACCGCCCCCGGTCCCGCCGTCGTCCGCACCGCCCCGGCCCACTCGAAGAATCGGACAAATACTGGCAAGGTGGCCCCATGGTCGAACGGGGAGCGAGCGCCCCGTCACTGCCGGAGGACTGGCCCGCCCACCCGGATCCCATCCTGGCGCTCAACCGCATGGGCAGCTTCGACTGGGACCTGGACGCGGGCCTGTTCCACATGGACGCCCAGGCCCACGAGGTCTTCGACCTGCTCCCCGGCGAATTCGACGGCCGGCCCGAGTCCCTGGCGATGCGCGTGCCGCAGCCCGAGGGCGCCCGGCTGGACGCGGTGGTGGCGCGGGCCATCAAGGAGGGCCGGGAGAACTACGGCGCCTACTTCCGCATCCGCCGCCGCGACGGCACCTGGCGCTGGACCCACACCCAGGGCTACATCCGGCGCGACGAGACCGGCCGGCCGCGCCGGATCGTCGGCATCGTCCGCGACGCCACCCAGGAGCTCGCCGACAGTGGCGCGCGCAGCGCACGGACCGCGCAGGACGACGCCTTCCGCAGGCAGACCAACGTCGTCCAGGTCGTCTCCGCCGCCCTCGCCCACGCGCGCAGCGTCCAGGACGTCATCGACGTCCTCAAGGACACCCACGGCATCCGCCACGTGGGCGCGGCCAGCCTGGTCATGGGCCTGGTGGAGGCCGGACGGATCCGGCTCGTGGCGGAGGGCCCCGCCGGCAGCTTCGTGCCCGGCACCGGCGTCACCCGGATCGACGAGCCGTACCCGATGAGCGAGGTCGTCCGCACGCTCGCCCCGCGCTTCATCGAGTCCCCCGAGGAGTTCGCCGACTGCTACCCCGACCTCTGGCGGGAGATCACCGACCTGCACATCACCTCCGCCGCCTACCTGCCGCTGATCGCCCAAGCCCGCCCCATCGGCGCCATCGGGCTGCTCTATAACGACCGGCGCGGCTTCTCGGCCGAGGAGCGGGCCGTGCTGGTCGCGCTCGGCGGCAGCATCGCGCAGAGCCTGCAGCGGGCCATGCTGTACGAGCAGGAGAAGGACCTCGCCCAGGGTCTCCAGCAGGCGATGCTGCCCCGCACCATCCCCAGCGTCCCCGGCGCCGAGGTGGCCGTACGCTACCGTTCGGCGGCCCTCGGCCGGGACATCGGCGGCGACTGGTACGACCTGATCCCGCTGCCCGGAGGCCAGGTCGGCGCGGTCATCGGGGACGTCCAGGGCCACGACACGCACGCGGCGGCCGTGATGGGCCAGCTGCGGATCGTGCTGCGCGCCTACGCCGCCGAGGGGCACCCTCCGGCCACCGTGATGGTCCGCGCCTCCGTCTTCCTGCGCGATCTCGACACCGACCGCTTCGCCACCTGCCTGTACGCGCAGGCCGACCTGTCCACCGGCATCGTCCAGGTGGTCCGCGCCGGGCACCTCGACCCGCTCGTCCGCGACTCCGACGGCAGCTGCCGTCGGGTGCCGGTCGAGGGCGGGCTGCCGCTCGGCCTGTCCGCGGAGTTCGGCCGGCTGGAGTACCCCGTCACCACCCTGGAGCTCGAGACCGGCGACACCCTGCTGCTGTGCACCGACGGGCTCGTCGAGGAGCCCGGCGCCGACCTCGACGACGGCATGCGCGACCTGGCCGCGCTCGTGGTCGGCAGCCCGCGGGACGACGTGCAGGGCCTCGCCGACCGGCTGATCGAGGCGGCCGAGCAGCGCGGTGGCGACGACGACGTCGCCCTGCTCCTGCTGCGCCGCGGCGGTCCCGAGTCGCCGCGGGCCGGCGGCCGGCTGCGCAGTCACGTGGCCCCCGGCGATCCAGAGGCGCTCTCCCGGACCCGCCACCTCATCCGGGCCGCGGTGCGCGCGTGGCACGCCGGGAGCCGGGCCGACGACATCGAACTGGTCACCGACGAACTGGTCACCAACGTGCTGATGCACACCGAAAGCGCCGCCGCCGTCACCCTGCGGCTCCTGGAGGGCGGCGACCGCCGCGTGCGCATCGAGGTGGAGGACTCCTCCAGTGCCCTGCCGCGCCGCCGTGAGGCGAGGGCGGACGGGGTCTCGGGACGCGGGCTGCTCCTCGTCGACCGGCTCGCCGACGCGTGGGGCGTCGAGGCGCGCGGCGGCGGCAAGGCCGTGTGGTGCGAGTTCCGGGTGCCACCGGACTCGGAGCGCGCCGCCGGGGACGTCGCCGGGGACCACACCTGAGGCGGGTTCCCGGGAGCGTGGGGACGGCGGCTCGTGTGGCCCTGTCGGTGGCGGATGGCACTCTGGACGTATGCCGGAACTGCCCGAGGTGGAAGCGCTGAAGGACTTCCTCGCCGAGCACCTGGTCGGACGCCGGGTGGCGCGGGTGCTGCCGGTCGCCGTCAGCGTCCTGAAGACCTACGACCCTCCCCTCACCGCCTTGGAGGGCGGCGAGGTCGCCGCCGTGCACCGGTACGGCAAGTTCCTCGGTCTGGAGACGGACGGCGGCCCGCATCTGGTGACCCACCTGGCCCGCGCCGGCTGGCTCCAGTGGCGGGACCGCCTCCCGGACGGCCCGCCGCATCCCGGCAAGGGCCCGCTGGCGCTGCGCGTGGCCCTGGAGACCGGCGAGGGCTTCGACCTCACCGAGGCGGGCACGCAGAAGCGCCTCGCGGTGTACGTCGTCCACGACCCGGGGGAGGTTCCCGGCATCGCCCGCCTCGGGCCCGACCCGCTGGCACCCGCGTTCGACGAGGCCCGCTTCGCCGCCCTGCTCAAGGAGGAGAGACGTCGGCTGAAGGGCGCGCTGCGCGACCAGTCCCTGATCGCGGGGGTCGGCAACGCCTACAGCGACGAGATCCTGCACGCCGCGAAGATGTCCCCGTACAAGCTCGCCGCGTCCCTGACCCCCGAGGAGACCGCGTCGCTCTACGCGGCGCTGCGCTCCACCCTCACCGAGGCGGTCGAGCGCTCCCGGGGCCTCGCGGCGGGCCGCCTGAAGGCGGAGAAGAAGAGCGGCCTGCGCGTCCACGGCCGTACGGGTGAACCGTGCCCGGTGTGCGGCGACACCGTCCGCGAGGTCTCCTTCAGCGACTCCTCGCTCCAGTACTGCCCCACCTGCCAGACCGGCGGCAAGCCGCTCGCTGACCGCCGGATGTCCCGGCTGCTGAAGTGAGCCCTGCCCCGGCCTGGGCGGTCCCGGGGGCTCCGCCGCCGTTGTCCCGGTGTGGCTACCGCGCCCGCAGCGTCACCAGCCGCTGTCCGTCCGAGGTGCGCACCTCGTAGCGGGCGATCTCGTCCGGGTGCAGCCACGAACCGGCCGTGGCCGTGGTCGTGCCGGTGTCGTGCGTGCCGATGTCCCAGCCGCCGACGACCTGTTCCGAGCCGTCCTGCCCGACGACCACCAGCCGGCAGGAGTGCGGTCCGGAGGCGTCCTTCACGCTGAGGCCCAGTGCGCTGCCCCACTCCTCGTCCTCGGCGGTGACCTGTGCCCACACCCCGGTCCGCGCGTCCGTCGCCGCGGTGATCCCCGGGGCGGTCCGGCTCTGCCCGGCGTAGAACAGCACCCCGGGACCGGCCACGGCCAGCACCACGGAGGCGGCCAGGCCGTACAGGAAGCGGCGGCGGCGCGCCCGGTCGCGGTGGGCGATCCCGTCGAGCAGCCGGTCCAGCAGCCGGGGGCCGGGCTGGGTCAGGGCCGGCACGAAACGCGGCGTGGCCTGCCGGTACAGCATCAACTGCCGTGCCGTGGGGCCGAATCCGGTCACGTGTGCCGTGCACTGCGGGCACTCCATGAGGTGGTCCTCGAAGCGGAAGGCCTCCGCCTCGTCCAGCACGCCGAGCGCGTACGCGCCGACGTCGCGATGCCTTTCCAGGGACCTCATGCCGAATCCTCGTGCCTATGGGTGCGGGTGGGGTTACTCGTTGCACCCACCGGTACGCAGGGGACGGCCGAATCACTCAAGCCACGCACGGAAATCACGGCCAAGGGATTCGGAGCGGTCCGGGCCGCGGATTGGTGCGATTTCCAGAAAGTTTCGGGGGCTCTCGCCGGGGGTCCGGGGCCGGGTCCAGGGCTGCGTCCGGGGCGGTGTTCGGCGCCGTGCCCGGTGTCGTGTCAGGTGCCGTGTCCGACGCCGGGTCAGAGGCCGGAACGGGCGACGGCGAGGCGTCGGAACGGTGGACGGCGAGGTGCCGGAACGGCGGACCGCGAGGCGTCAGAACAGATGGATGGCGAGGTGCCCGAGCGGCAGTCCGAGCTGCCACGCCGGCGTCCACACCTTGGGCCCGTCGTCCTCCCCGGGCACCGAACCGCAGCCCGGCACCGCGTCCAGATCGGGCGCGAGCAGCTCGGTCTCCTCCAGCCAGCGCCACGCGTCCCCCGCCAGCGCCAGGTCCGGCGAGGGTGCGCCCGACCGGACCGCCTCGGCCGTCAGCTCGGTCAGCCGGTCCCGCACCCAGTCCTGCCACGGCTGGTCGTACGCCGTCAGCGACATCCATGTCTCCAGCTGCGAGACCACCCGGACGCAGGAGAGTTCGCCCTCGGTGTCGGAGAGGAAGACGGTCAGCGCCAGCGCGTCCCGGCCCGCCCGGAACTCGAAGGACGTCGGCGGCATCAGGTCGCCGGTGCGCAGCAGCTCGTCGGCGATGTACTCGGCGTACAACCAGGCCATCGGTACGGCCAGTTCACCACCGCCGGTGTCGCCCGTGCTCTCGTGCCCTCTGTGCAGCATCCCGTCCCGCCCTCCTCCGGTGCGTGCGCGTCGCCCGAACCTGACCCCGCCCGGAAACACGGATGAGGACAGCTGACTGCCCGGACGGGGTTGGCGGCAAGGCGCTTTGCCGAGCCTTGACCCGGCAGCCGGTTTCAACGCGGATCGGTCGCGTATCCCGGAAGAACCCGGCGCAGGGCACGCAGCGCGTAGTACGCGCGGGACTTCACGGTACCCGGTGGAATTCCGAGGGTATGTGCCGCTTCCGCCACGCTGGCCCCGCGGAAGTACACGAGTACGAGCACGTCACGGTGTTCCGGCGTGAGGGTCTTCACGGCCTCGCGGACGTCGAGCGTGGCGACGGCCCGCTCGGCGTGGTCCGCGGTCACCCGCGCGTCCTCCGGCACCTCGTCCCCGACCTCGGGCGGCCGGGCCCGCCGCGCCCGCCGGGCGTCGATCGCGAGGCGCCGGGCGACGGTCAGCAGCCAGGGGCGGACGGAGTCGAAGTCCTCGGCGTGCAGGGCCTCGGGATGCTGCCAGGCCCGCACCAGGGTCTCCTGCACGAGATCCTCGGCGCGCTGCCGGTCACCGTCACTCAACCGGAGCAGCAGCGCGAAGAGTGGCCGGCCGTGCTCGCGCTGGAGTGCGGCCAGCTCGTGCTCGGCGGTCGTGGTCCCGTGGGCAGTCGTGGTTGCGGCCGTCATGTCCCGTATGGCAGCGCAGGCCGGAGCCGGGGGACAGGGGCCGTACCCGGCTGTGCGACGGGCGGTCGATCGGGGCGGTGAACGGTCGGCCGGCGGTCGGCCGGCGGACGGCCGGAAGGTCCATGACCGTGTGGGTCCGGCACCGGATGGGCTAATGAGGGCGCCGGGACTGTTTGCGCCGCGAGCCAGTTTCGTACCCATATGCCTGTCACAACTTTGTCTGCCAATACGACAACTCAGGCAATACGACAACTCAGGGGTGAGCAGATGATCGGACGCAGGATGATCGGACGCCGTCACCAGGTGGCTCTGGCGCTGACCGCCCTCCTGGCGGCGGCCGCCGCCTGCCAGAACCAGGAGCGGAAGGAGCCTGCCGCCACCGCGCACCCGGCGCCGCCCGCCGCCCGCGGCTTCACCCTCGTCGCCTCCGGCGACATCCTTCCGCACACCTCCGTCCTGGAACGGGCGAACTACGACGCCGGAGGCAACGGCTACGACTTCCGCCCGATGCTCGCCGCGGTCCAGCCGGTCGTCGCCCGGGCCGACCTGGCGCTGTGCCATCTGGAGACGCTCTCCGCCCAGCCGGCCCTCACGCCCCCGCCGCAGCTGGCGTGGGACCTGGCCGCGGCCGGCTACGACGGATGCTCCACCGCCTCCGACGGCTCCCTGGACGACGGGATCCGGGCCGCCCTGTCCGCCATGGACCAGGCCGGCCTGCGGCACGCCGGGACCGCCCGCAGCGAGGACGAGGCCCGCACGGTCACCCTGCTGCGCGCGGGCCCGGCGAAGGTCGCGCACCTGTCGTACCCCTACGACACCGACGAGAACCTGATGATCGCCGACGCCCGGGCCGCCCGGCGGGCGGGCGCCGACGTGGTGGTCGTCTCGATCCGGTGGGGGACCTCCTGGCAGGACGCCCCCGACCAGCGGCAGCTGAGCCTCGCCCAGGACCTGACGGCCTCGAAGACCGCCGGCCGCCCGGACGTCGACCTGATCCTCGGCACCCACACCCACGTCCCGCAGGCGTACGAGAAGGTCAACGGAACCTGGGTGGTCTACGGACTCGGCGACCAGATCGCGGGCGAGACGACCAACCCCGGCGGCGCCCGCGACTCCCGCGGCGACGAGTCCACGGTCGGCCGCTTCACGTTCGCCGCGCCGGCCCGCCCCGGCGGCCGCTGGGAGGTCACCCGGGCCGAGTTCCTGCCGCAGATCTACGACGTCGACGCCGGCCGCGTCGTCGACCTCGGCCGGGCGATCGCCGGCGGCGCCGAACTGACCGCGGCGCGCGACCGGGTCCGGGACGTCGTCCTCAGCCGGGGAGCCGCGGAGAGCGGCCTCGTGGCGGGACGGTGATCACTCGGCGGGCGGCCGCCCGCCCAGCGCCGAATGCCGGTAGGAGTACCCGAAGTAGATCACGCAGCCGATCACGAACCAGACGGCGAACCGCACCCACGTCTGCCACGTCAGGAACGTGATCAGCCAGATCGAGAAGACGGCACCCAGCGCGGGCACGAACGGCATCCACGGCGTGCGGAAGGTGCGCGGCAGGTCGGGCTGCCGGCGGCGCAGCGCGATCACCGCCACGCACACCACCACGAACGCCAGCAGGATGCCGATGTTCGTCAGTTCGGCCGCCTGGCCGATCGGCACGAATCCGGCGATCGCCGCCGACCCCACCCCGACGATCCACGTCACCCGGGTCGGCACGTGCCGTGTCGGGTGCGTCTTGGCGAACCACTTCGGCAGCAGCCCGTCCCTCGCCATCGAGAACCACACCCGCGTCACACCCAGCATGAACGTGAACATCACGGTGAGGATGCCGATGATCGCGCCCACCGCGACCACGTCCGCGAACCCGCCCAGCCCGACCGCCTTGAACGCCGACGAGAAACCGCTCTCCGGGTCGATGTGCTCGTAACTCTGCATGCCCGTCAGCACCAGGCAGGCCGCCACGTACAGCACCATCGCGATGATCAGCGAGTAGATGATCGCCTTCGGCATGTGCCGCTGCGCGTCCTTCGACTCCTCCGCCGCCGTCGACATGGCGTCGTACCCGAACACGGCGAAGAACACCGTCGCCGCGCCGGTGAAGGTCCCCCCGACGCCGTACGGGAAGAAGGGGTGGTAGTTCCCGGTGTCGATGTGGTAGACGCCCACGCCGATCACCAGCAGCACCACCAGCACCTTCAGCGCGACCACGAACGTCTCGAACCGGGCCGCGCTGCGCATGCCCCGGTTGAGCAGCCAGGCGATCAGCAGACACAGCACGGCCGCGAACAGGTCGAACCGGTGCCCCGATCCGGTGCCGGGCGCGCCCTGCATCCAGTCGGGCAGGTTCGCGCCCATGTCCTCGACCAGGAAACCGAAGTACCCGGAGATGCCGATGGCGACCACCGCCACGATCGCGGTGTACTCCAGCAGCAGGTCCCAGCCGATGAACCAGCCCGCGAACTCGCCCAGCACCGCGTACCCGTAGGTGTAGGCCGAGCCCGCCTGCGGGATCAGCCCCGCGAACTCGGCGTACGACAGCGCCGCGCAGGCGCTCGCGACACCGGCGATCAGGAACGAGAGCAGTACCGAGGGCCCGGCCGTCTGGTTGGCCACCGTGCCGGCCAGCGTGAAGATGCCCGCCCCGATGATCCCGCCCACGCCGATCGCGGTGAGCTGCCACAGCCCGAGCGTCCGTTCGAGTTCCGCCCCCGCACCGGCCTCGGTCTCCTCGATGTGCTCGATCGGTTTGCGGCGGAGAATCCCCTCACCCATACGGATCTTGGCCATACGCCTCACCCCTTCACCGATGGCAAACGGCTGACGGCCGATCATGATGGCTCAGGGCCGCCCCGGACGGAAGACGCCACGCACACCCGGATCCGGCCCGTCCTGACCAGAGCGGCGCCCGCCCCTGACCGGACCGGCGCCCAGCCGTGTCCAGACCGGCCCCCGGGCCGCCCACGCCGCATGTCCGGGCAGTACGGCCCCGCCCGCGCCGTCCCCTGCCCCGGCGGCCCGCTCGGCGCCCGCGTCGCCCGGCCGGGCCGGGGCCCGCTCCTCGAGGCCCCGCCGGTGCGGCGCGGCCCCGCCGCTGCCGCCTGGGCCCGCTACGGGACGACCGTCACCGGCCACCGCCCCGCCTTCACCAACCGGATCGCCACCGAGCCGATGATGCGGTGTCCCGCCTGCTCGGACGCCCCCACCACCACGGCGTCCGCCTTCAGTTCCTCGGCCGCCCGCACCAGGCCGTTGTAGGGATCGCCGCGGAAGGTGTGGAACTCCCAGCGCACCTCGTATATCCCCTTGAGCCGTTCGGCCGCCGCCCGGATCTGCGCGATCAGGTCCTCGGCGATCTCGTCGGTCACCTCCGCCACGGGCGCCCCGAACGCCGCTCCCGCGGCCAGCACCGGCTGGATGTACACCACCGCCAGCAGTGCGTTCTGACGCCGGGCCAGACCGCTCGCGTACGCGGCCGCGCGCAACGAGGAGTCGGAGCCGTCCACCCCGACCACGATGACCTTCGGCCCGTCCGTGCCCCGTTCGAACCGGTGCGCGTGCTGTTCGTGCTGCTCGTGCTGTTCCGCCACGGCCGTGAGGCTATCGGAAGCGGCGGCTCCGTTCAGTGCCCGGCCCCGCTCGACGGTCCGGCTCCCCGCTCGACGGTCCGGCGCACCGGCCGGTGAACCGGACCCCCGCCGACGGGTACACCCGCCGTGTGCCGCCGCCGGGGGACCTGAGCCGCTGCGAGAGGGACCCGCGCTGCGCCGACCGGGTGTATTCCCGCCGCCGCACCGGTTGAGTTGTGGGGCGTCGACCGCTCTCCGGGCGACTGATGGGTCATGCAGAAGGATCAGTTGTTCACACGGCGCCGGCTGCTGCTCGCCGGCTCCGCCGCTCTGGGAGCCGCGGCCACCGCGGGGATCGTCGTGGCGGGGGACGAGGAGAAACCGGCGCGGGCCGCCGTCCTCGCGGGCCCCCAGGCACGCCAGACGCTCAAGTCGTCCGCCTTCCGGCTCCAGCCGCTCACCGGATACGGCCCCCCGCGCGCCAAGCCCCACAAACCCAAGGTGCGTCACGAACCCATCCTGCGGATCTCCGGAAGCGGCCGGCACATGATGCTGACCTTCGACGACGGACCGCATCCGGACTACACCCCGCACATCCTGGAGACCCTCGCCAAGTACCGCGTGCGGGCCATGTTCTTCGTGTGCGGCGAGTGCGTCGTCGAGAACAGGGAGCTGCTGGCCCGGATGGCCGACGAGGGGCACGTCGTCGGCAACCACACCTGGACGCACCCTCTGCTGACCGAGCTGAGCCGCAAGGAGATCCGCTCGGAGATGGAGCGGACCAGCGACGCCATCGAGGACGCCTACGGGGACCGCCCGCAGTGGTTCCGCGCCCCCTACGGCGCCTGGAACCGCACCGCCTTCCAACTGGGCGCCGACATGGGCATGGAACCGATGGCCTGGACCGTCGACAGCCTCGACTGGACCACCCCCGGCACCGGCACCATCGTCGACCGCGTCGAGGGCGGCGCCGCCCCCGGCGTCGTGGTGCTCTCCCACGACGCCGGAGGCGACCGGACGCAGAGCGTGCGCGCGATCCGTGAGTACCTGCCGTATCTGCTCGACTCCGGCTACCGCTTCTCCGTGCCGCGCCGCCGCGTGGCCTGAGAAGCGTGCCGACGACTCCTCAGGAGCCTCGTGCCGCCTGGTCGCGGTGGCTCAACCGACCGTGACCAGGCGGGCGAAGACGACGACGTTGCCGTCGTAACCGTTCTGCTTCGAGAAACCGCCGCCGCAGGTGATCACCCGCAGCTCCGGCGTGCCCTTCGAGCCGTAGACGCGGTCGCCGGGGAACTTGCTCTTCTCGAACACCTCGATGCCGTAGATCTCGAACACCGCGGTCCTCCCGTCCTTGCGTACGACCTCGACGCGGTTCCCCTTCTTCAGCGCCCCGAGGCCGTAGAACACGGCGGGGCCCTGCTGGTTGTCGACGTGGCCGACGATCACGGCGGTGCCCTTCTCGCCGGGGGAGACCGCGCCCGTGAACCAGCCCGCGAGGTTGGGGTTCTCGGGCGGCGGGGCGCCGACCCAGCCGTTCGCGTCCAGGCCGACGGACATGACGGGGGCGTCGACCCGGATCGCGGGGATGCGGACCCGGTCGGCGGGGGAGAACGACAGCGCCGCGGGCTCCGCGACGAAGGTGTCCGGCGTCGCCCGGGTGTCCGGCGCGGCGGCCGCCGCGGGCTGGGGCGGCCCGGTGTCGAACTCTCCCGAACCGTTGCGGATGAGCGCCAGGCCGGTCAGCAGAACGAGCGCGATCACGCCCCAGGGCGCGCGCCTTCGCCGCCGCTCCTCCTCTTCGGCCCACTCGGCCGGCTCGGACGCAGACATTCGCCATCCCCTCTCGACGCGGCCGTCACCACGTCCCGCACGCATGGGAGAACGCTAAGTCCCCCGCGCCCGGTGGGCGACGGGCCCACGGGCGAACGGGTGGCCCGTCAGCCTTTCGGTCGGCCATCCGAGTTGCAGTCCGGAGATAATTTCTGACGGTCCGTGACCTGCGGCAACATCCGATTGTGTGGTTATCCCGCAGGGGGTCGTATCACCAGGACGGACCATTCTCGACGTGCGGGCGTGTTCCGGGGGTCTGAGGGTTTGGCTGGGAGGTGCTTTCTCGCCGATCGCCCGGGTACGGGACCCGGGGTGCCTCCCGCGGAGGATCACATGCGAAACCAACGTGCCCTGGCGGCCGCGTGCGCCGCGGTCGCCATGCTCGGGTTGGCCGCCCCCGTGGCGGTCGCGGACGGAATGGGCAACGGGGGCGGCCCATCCACCGGCAACGGGGTCAGCCCGAACTCCGGGACCGCCGTCATCGGCGGCGGCACCGGGATCGGCGGCACCGGAATCGGTGGCACCGGAATCGGCCCGGGCGGAGCCGGCGTCATCATCGGCGGCGGCAACGGCAACTTCAACGGGAACGGAAACTTCTGCAACGGAAATTTCAACGGGAACGGGAACGGCAATTTCAACGGCAACGGCAACGGCAACTTCAATGGGAACTGCCGGGGCAACGACAACTTCGGCAATGGCAATGGCAGGGGCAACGAGAACGGCAGGGGCAACGACAACGGCAGGGGCAACGACAACGGCCGGGGGAACGACAACTTCGGCCGCGGTGGCGATTTCGGCGGTCACGGCGACGGCAACGTGCGCAACATCATCGTCACGCCGAACGTGGTACCCGCCGGTGGCCGGCTCACCATCACCGTGGAGGGCTGCAACGGAGGCACGGTGTCCTCGCGCGCCTTCCGCACCACCCCGCTCACACCGGTCGACGACGACCTCTCGCGGGCCCACGTCACCGTCGACCGCGACACCCGTCCCGGCCGGTACGACATCACGGTCAACTGCAACGGTCGCAGCCTGACGCGCTCCTGGGCCTTCACCGTGCTCGGCGGCGTCCAGGGCGGCCTCGGCGGCAGCAGCACCGCCGGGGCCACCCGGACCGACATGGCCATCGGCGGCGGCCTCGTGGCCTCGGCCGTGTTCGGGGGCGGCGCGTTCTGGCTGCGCCGCCGCAACGAGAGGGAGATCTGACCCGGTCCCGGTCTCCCCGCCAGGAGAGCCCGGGACCCGGCGCACATCGGCAGGCCTTCGCCCCCGGCCCCCACGGGACCGGGGGCGAAGGCCTGTGCCGTGCCGGGGCCCCGCGGCACTAGGGTCTTTCTTCCGGATCAGGCCGGCTCCGGTCTGCGGTGCCTTCTGGCCGGCCCGAGCGGGGTCTGGTGCGTGCGGCTGCCAGGCGGAGGAGGGAGTCGACGCGGCGCGATGGGGGTCCCTCCCTGCTCGAGCGAAGCCGAGAGCTTGGGGGAGAGTGACGACAACGCCGCTGGGGGTACCCCCTGCTCGCAGAGCTTGGGGGAGTGCGTGCCAGGCCCCGCGACCCCGGCAAGATCCGGAAGACAGGCCCTAACCCTTGACGTTCGGGAACAGGTCGAGGAACGGTCCCGCGGTCGCCGCGATGCCCCGGCTGAAGGGGGCGTCGAAGTCCCAGATGAGGAACAGCATGAAGGCGATGGTCGCCGAGAACAGCCCGGCGAGGATCAGCTCGCGTGCGGTGCGCCGGATCTGCAGCGCGAAGACCATGCCGATGGTGATGACCGCCCCCGCCAGCAGCCCCCACCACACCACGGACGGCATGGTGGCCCCGGTCGAGTCCGCGCGCGCGTTGCGCGCCTGGTCGGCGGCGGCCATCTGGTCCAGCACCGGCTGGTAGGCCTGCGCCTCGAAGTCGTTCTTCGGCTGGTAGTCGGTGACGTCCTGGCGGAGACGGTCCAGGAGCTGCCCACCGCGGTCGGTGACCCGGTCGTGGTCCGTCATCGACTTCCACTCGGTGTCCACGACGTACCCGACATAGGTGTCGATGTCGTCGCGGATACGGTCACGCACGTCCGGCGGATAGACCCGGACCCGCGCCGAGATCTCGTGCAGCGCCTGGGCCTCGGCCTGCACATGGTCCTGGGCGGCGCTGCGCGCCTCCCACACACCGGCGATGGCCAGGCCCAGGACGATGGCGTACACCACGCCGATCCACATCGTCATGTACTCGATGACGTCCGGCGTCTCGTTGGGATCCTCGTCCTCGGGAGCCCGCTTGGACCGTACGACGGTGATGACGACCACCACGGCACACGCCCCCAGCATCCCGAGGACGAGAACAAGCCAATCCGACAACTGATGCCTCCAGGAGGTGAGAGCGGCCGACGCGTCAGCGCGGGCGCAGCGCCGCGACGGCGACGATCGCGGGAATGGTGATGAGCAGGACGTAGGTGACGGGTGACGTGGGGGAGGGCGTCTGGTGCGGGATGGGCCGGGGGTGGTACGCGGGGTAGCTCACCGGGGTCACGGAGGGGCGCGGGGTGGGCTTGGGCGGCGGGGTCGGCTTCGGCTTCGGTGCCGGAGGTGGCGGTGGTGGGGGCGGTGGCGGAGGAGGAGGCGGGGGGACCGGCCGGGGCGCGGGCGGCGCAGGGGCGGGCCGGACGGGCGGCTTCGGCTTCGGCGGCGGCTTCGGGGCCGGCGTCGGCCGTGGCCTGGGCGTCGGCTTGGGCGTCGGCTTCGGCGGAGGGGGCGGCGGGGGTGGAGGCGGGGGCGGGGGTGGAGGCGGGGGCGGGGTGGGTGTCGGCGTGGGCGGGCAGGGCGGCGGCTTGGGCCTCGGGCAGTGCGGAAGATGCCCGTGGCCACCGCCGGCCACGGCCACCGCCACCGTGCCGCCCGAGCCCGTCGACGCGTACGCGCAGGCATCGGCCGACGCGCTGCCGGTCGGGCAGCCCACCAGGGTCCAGGTCAGTGCCAGCAGCGCCAACACCCGTATGGCGGGGGCACATCGGGTCGCTTCGGGTCCATGCACGTCGGAGAGCATGAGGCGCGCGGGGCACTCTCACTCCACAGTGAGCCGGGATTGGTCCGAATGAGGGATAAAGCGTGATCCGTGGTTTGACGTACAGAAGTGTCGCGAGTGGCTTGTTCGGGTGCCTGTGCGACAGACAGCGCCCCGGGGTCGAACGGCGCCCGGAAGGAAAAATCACGCCGTGTTTGAACACTCCGTCCCCGGGCCCCGTATCCATGGCCGTGCGGCGGCGCGGCAGGGCGCTGCAATATCCAGGCGAATATGGGGAGTTGACGATGAAGACCTCGTGGCGGACCGCCTCACTGGTGGCCACGGCCGTCTCGGTGCTGGCACTGACGACGGCGTGTGGTCAGGAGAACGCCGCGGCGCCTGCGTCGGCGGCCCAGAACGTCGGGGCGACCACCGCCGCGGGCGGCTACGGCAGCTCGGCCACCGACACGGGCAACGGCTACGGCGCCGACAGCAACCAGGGCGCCGGCTCCCGGGCCCCCGCGGGCAAGCTGACCGTGGCCAGCAACGCCGACCTGGGCAGCGTGCTCACCGACGGCGCGGGTGTGACCCTGTACCGGTTCGACAGCGACACCGCCAATCCCCCCAAGTCGAGCTGCGACGGCGACTGCGCCACCACCTGGCCGCCGGTCCCCGCCGACGACGCCTCCGCCGGCGCCGGAATCGACAAGGCGCTGCTCGGCGAGGTCACCCGTACCGACGGCACCAAGCAGCTGACCGTCGGCGGCTGGCCCGCCTACCGCTACGCCAAGGACGCCAACCCCGGTGACGTCAACGGCCAGGGTGTCGGCGGCAAGTGGTTCGCGCTCGCCCCCAACGGCAAGAAGGCCTCCCTCTCCGCCGTGCCCGGCCTGTCCGTGCGCAAGGACGGCAAGCTGGGCGACATCGTCGTCGACAAGAACGGCATGACGGTCTACCGCTTCCTCAAGGACAAGGCGTGGCCGAAGTCCGTCTCCAACTGCACCGGCGCCTGCCTGGAGAAGTGGCCCGCCGTCGCCCCCGTCAGGACCGAGGACACCGAGGGCGTGCAGAAGAAGGGGCTGATGGGCTTCACCCGGCCCGACGGGGTCAAGCAGATGACCGTCAACTGCTGGCCGATCTACACCTTCTCCGGTGACAAGACGCCCGGGGACACCAACGGTCAGGGTGTGGGCGGCACTTGGTACGCCGTCTCGCCCGACGGCAAGCCGGTCGGCGCGCCGGGCAAGTAAGGATCCCCCTCCCCAGGGCCGATCGCCCCGCCCCGCCCGGCACCCGGCCACAGGTCCGCCCCCTCCGCACCCCGCGGAGGGGGCGGACCGTTTTCGTCGTACGGGCCATGGCGCCGCGCTAGCGCGAACAGCCGCACCGGACGTCGTGAGGGAGGACCTGCCGCGCGGGACGCGACGAGCGCGACGAGCGGGCCCGCGCCGGCCGTCACCCAGCGGGGTCGCACGGGCACTTGCCGCAGGCAGTGACCGGGAACGGATGGTCAATTTCCGGTTCGGGTCGCTCCTTTGGCGGGCGATCAGTAGCCTCAGCTCGAACACCGGATCGCCTGTCCCTGTCGCCTACGCCTGGAGAGATACATGGAGCGTCCCGCCTGGGCCCCACGGAACATCGACATCTCTGTGCCGAGCGTCTCGCGTATCTACGACTACTACCTGGGCGGTTCGCACAACTTCGAGGTCGACCGGGAAGCGGCCCGCAAGGCGATGGAGTTCCTGCCGGGCCTGCCGAAGATCATGCAGGCCAACCGCGCGTTCATGCGCCGGGCCGTGCGCTTCGCGGCCGCGGAGGGCATCACCCAGTTCCTCGACATCGGCTCCGGCATCCCCACGTTCGGCAACGTCCACGAGATCGCCCAGGCCACCGTGCCGGATGCCCGGGTCGTCTACGTCGACCACGACCCGGTGGCCGTGGCGCACAGCCAGGCCGTGCTGACGGACAACCCGCACGCGGACGTGATCGCCGCCGATCTGCGCAAGCCGCACGAGATCCTCGCCGATCCCCGGCTGGAGGCGCTGATCGACCTGAACCGTCCGGTGGCCCTGCTGCTCGTTGCCATACTGCACTTCGTGGAAGACGCGGACGACCCCCGCAGCGCGGTGGCCGAACTGAGCGCGGCGCTCGCGCCTGGCAGCCTGCTGATCCTCACCCATGCCTCGTACGAGGGAATCCCGTTGCCGGCGGAGCGGGCCGGTGGCGCGGTGGACGTATACAAGGACATTCGCAACCCGCTGATCATGCGTTCGCGCGAGGAGATCGCGCGGTTCTTCGAGGGGTACGACATGGTGGAACCCGGACTGGTGCCGATGCCGCGCTGGCGACCGGAGACGGCACCGGAGGACGAGGATCCGTACGCCTTCTCCGGATTCGCCGGCGTGGGGCGCACAGCGTGAGCGCGGAGCCGGACGGCCCGGAGGACAGACTGCGCAGGCTGACGACGATCTGGGGCCGGGCGGTCTTCCCGGTCACCTCCACGTCGCTGACCCGCCCGGAGTTCGAGGAGCGACTGCTGCCCCTCGCCCGCCGGTTGAGCGCGCTGCTGCGCGCGCGCAGCTTCGACGCCGAGGAGGCGAAGGCGGTCGGCGCCGCCCTCGTCGGGGCCCACTGCACCGACCCCGAGGCGCTCACCCGCACCCTGGACTGCGTCGACGCCTATCTGGTCCTGTACTGCGGCGAGGACGGCCCGCAGGACGAACTGCGCATGCGCTCCTCCCGGTTGCAGCACGCGATGGCCGCCGGGTACGCCGAGGCGCTGCGCGAGCGTACGCTCGCCGAGCAGGAGGCCATCGCCCAGGCCGCGTTGCGGGCCCAGGGCGTGGTGGCGAAGGCGCTGCACGCCAGCGAGGCCCGCTTCCGCGCGGTCTTCGAGGGCGCGGCCATAGGGATCGGCATCGCCGACCTCGACGGCAACGTGCTCCAGGTCAACAGGGCGCTGCTGCGCATGTTCGGGCTGTCCGAGCCCACCCTGCGCGCCCGCCGCACCCTTGACTGGACGCATCCGGAGGACGCGCCGCAGACCTGGAAGCTGTACGAGGAACTCGTGCGCGGCGAGCGCGACCACTACCACGTGGAGAAGGCCTTCAACCGGCCCGACGGCACGGTCCTGTGGACCAACCTGACGGTCTCCCTGCTGCGCGACGCCGACGGCAACCCGCAGTACCAGCTCGCCCTCATGGAGGACACCACCGAGCGCCGCCTGCTGCACCTGCGGCTGCGCTACGAGGCCACGCACGACGCCCTCACCGGCCTGCCCAACCGTTCACTGTTCTTCGAGCGTCTGGAGAAGGCCCTGGCGGCGGGCGAGGGTCAGCGGTTCGGCCTGTGCTACCTCGACCTGGACGGCTTCAAGACCATCAACGACAGCCTCGGGCACGCGGCCGGCGACCGGCTGCTGGTGGAGGTCGCCGACCGGCTGCAGTCCTGCGCGACCGCTCCCGGCGAGATGGTCGCGCGGCTCGGCGGCGACGAGTTCGTGGCCCTGACCACCGGGCCCGGCACAGAGCGCGCGGTCGACGAACTCGCCGAGCGCATCATGCACGCGCTCGTCACCCCGATCAGTATCGACGGCCGTGACCTGCTGGTACGCGGCAGCCTCGGCATCGTCGAGGGCACGGCCGGCGAGCGCACCGCGGCGGAGGTCCTGCGCAGCGCGGACATCACCATGTACCGGGCCAAGTCGGCGGGCGGCAACCGGTGGGAGATGGCGGACCCCGAGGCCGACGCCCGCGCGATCACCCGCCACGGCCTGACCACCGCCCTGCCGACGGCGCTGGAACGCGGTGAGTTCTTCATCGAGTACCAGCCGCTGGTCCACCTCGGCGACGGCAGCGTCCGCGGCGCCGAGGCGCTCGTCCGCTGGCTGCACCCGCAGCACGGCGTCCTCAGCCCCGACCGGTTCATCCCGCTCGCCGAGCACACCGGACTGATCGTGCCGCTCGGCCGCTGGGTCCTGGAGGAGTCCATCCGCCAGGCCCGCGCCTGGCGGATGCGCGAGGACTTCGGGTCGGCGGCCGGCCCGCTGCGCATCAACGTCAACCTCTCGCCCTGCCAGCTCACCCATCCCGGGCTGGTCCAGGACACCGTCGACATCCTGGAATGCGCGGGTGTCACCCCCGACGCCCTCTGCCTGGAGGTCACCGAGTCCGCCCTCATCGGGGCCGACGACGACCTCCTCAAGCCCCTGCGCCGGCTCGCCGACATGGGCGTCGACATCGCCCTCGACGACTTCGGCACCGGCTACTCCAACCTCGCCAACCTCCGCCGCCTCCCGGTGAGCATCCTCAAGCTGGACCGCTCCTTCACCCGGGGCATGCAGCAGTTCCCGGCCGACCCCGTCGACCTCAAGATCGTCGAGGGCATCGTCTCCCTGGCCCACAGTCTCGACCTCGCGGTCACCGTCGAGGGCGTGGAGACGGGCGCCCAGGCCGAACAGCTGCGCGTCCTGGGCTGCGACACGGCCCAGGGCTGGTACTACGCCCGCCCGGGCCCGCCCGAGCGGCTGCACGACCTGGCACTCGTCGACGCGACGGGCTGACCGGCCGCCACGGGCGCCCCCTCGCCCGTGACGTGCCCCCGCTCGTGACGTACCCCGCCCGTGACGTGTCCCGTCCGTGACGTGTCCCCGGCCGCGAAGCCGCCCGGGTCCGCCCGTTCCTGACGGCGCCCCCTGGGACCTCGAGGACGGCCACCTGGTGCGGGGGCTCGCCCTGAGCGAGGGCGTTTCGGCGGACGTCGTGGCGTACGAGGAGCGCTACGGCCTCCTGGTCGCCTGTGTGCGGCGGCCCGAGAACTCCTACCGGCCGGTCGCGTGGGACCGCGCCACCTGGGACGTCGTGACCGATGTGGACCTCGCGCCGCTGTCCTGGGGGACGGACATCGTGTACGACCGGCTGCTCCCGTACCCCGGGCCGAGGCGGCTGCCCCCGGGAGTGCGGCGGTAGGTCAACGTGAGCGACCCCGGGGACATCGTGGCCGTTCCGCCGCGCGGTGTTCCCGCCGGGTTCCAGCAGGTCACGGCCGACCTCACCCACTCCGTCGGCGTGTTCGACTTCCACCGCGCGACGGGGTACCCGGGGTGCGCGGCGGTGGCGGGAGTGCTCGCCGCCCACCTGTGACGTGCCGTTCGCCGGGGAAGCTCTTCGGGGGCTCGGCGACGGCGACGGAGCGGGTGGCTCGGCGACGGCGGCTGCGGGCCCGGCGTCTCCGTGACGGACGGAGACCGGTGTCGCGGTGACGGGCGAGCGTCAGCGCTTCAGCAGCATGCGCTGCAGCTCCCTCGCGGCCCGGGGCGGAGCCACGTCGCTGCGGTGCGCCAGCCCGATGGTCCGGTGCAGGCCCGGCCGGGCCAGCGGAGTCACCCGCAACCGCCGCCCGGACCCGGTGGCGACCATGCGCGGCACGACGGCGACCCCGAGCCCCGCCCGTACGAACCCCAGCACCGCGTCCATCTCGCCGCCCTCCACCGCGAAGTCCGGCTCGAACCCGGCGGAGCGGCACGCGGCCACGGTCAGCTCCCGCAGGTCGTACCCGTGCCGGAACATCACCAGCCGCTCGCCCTCCAGATCGGTGATGTCGACCGCCTTCCCGCCCCGTCCGGGCGCCGGGGCGTCCGGCGAGGACACCACCACGAGATCCTCCCGGAGCAGTTCCACCGTGGTCAGCGCGGGCGCCGACGGCGGCAGCGGCAGCACGACGAGGGCGAGGTCCAGGGCGCCCCGCGCCAGCTCGCGCACCAGGTCGTGCGAGCCGCCCTCCTCGATCATCAGCTGGATCCCCGGATACCGGTCGTGGAAGGCCCGCAGTACGTCCGGCAGCAGGCCCGTGCACAGACTCGGCGTCGCCCCCAGCCGGACCCGACCCCGTCGTAGCTGCGCCAGCTCCTGCACCTCGTGCCGGGCCGTGTCCGCGTCGGCGAGGATGCGCCGCGCCAGCGGCAGCAGCGCCTCGCCCGCGTCGGTGAGGGTGATGTTGCCCCGGGCGCGCAGGAACAGGTCGGCGCCCAGTTCCCGCTCCAGGGCCTTGATCTGCTGGGACAGCGACGGCTGGGCGACGTGGACCAGCTCGGCGGCCCGGGTGAAGTGCCGGGTCTCGGCGACGGCCACGAAGTACTGGAGCTGCTGGAACTGCACCCCTCCAGGATAGCCGGAGCCTATGGAAACAAGGCGAACCATGTCTTGGACCGATCAGCGTCTCTGGCTCTAGCGTCCTGTCCATGGCTCTGGCAACGCGGACGGACCGACGGTCGTCCATGGCGCGCACGATGTGGGACAGCTCCGTCGGCAAGAAGACGGTGATGGCCGTCAGCGGTCTGGTCATGCTGCTCTACCTGGTCGCGCACATGATCGGAAACCTGAAGATCTACTTCGGGGCGGGCGAGTTCAACCACTACGCCCAGTGGCTGCGCACCGTCGGCGAACCGTTCATGCACTACGAGTGGACCCTCTGGATCATCCGGGTCGTCCTCGTCGTCGCCGTGATCGCCCACGCGGCCTCCGCCTACCAGCTCAGCCGCCGCGACATCAGGGCACGCCCCGTCCAGTACGTGCACAAGAGGCCGCGCGCGAGCTACGCCACCCGCACCATGCGCTGGGGCGGGATCATCCTCGGCCTGTTCATCGTCTGGCACGTCCTGGACCTGACCACCGGCACCGTGCACCCCGGCGGCTTCCAGGAGGGCCACCCCTACCAGAACGTGGTGGACACCTTCTCCACCTGGTACGGCGACACCGTCTACATCGTCGCGATGCTCGCGCTCGGCCTGCACATCCGGCACGGCTTCTGGAGCGCCGCCCAGACCCTCGGCGCCGGCAGCCGTGCCCGCGACCGCGCGCTGAAGACCGTCGCCAACGTCCTCGCACTACTGCTCACGGCCGGCTTCATCGCCGTACCCGTGGGCGTCATGACCGGAGTGGTGAGCTGACCATGACCGCTTCCCCGCAGTACACCGACTACACGACCGGCGCACCGGTCACCGACACCAAGGCCCCCGCCGGCCCCGTCCAAGAGCGCTGGGACACGCGCCGTTTCGAGGCCAAGCTGGTCAACCCCGCCAACCGGCGCAAGCACACGGTGATCGTCGTCGGCACCGGCCTGGCCGGCGGCTCCGCCGGCGCCACCCTCGCCGAACAGGGCTACCACGTGGTCCAGTTCTGCTACCAGGACTCCCCGCGCCGCGCCCACTCCATCGCCGCGCAAGGAGGCATCAACGCGGCGAAGAACTACCGCAACGACGGCGACTCCGTGCACCGGCTCTTCTACGACACCGTCAAGGGCGGCGACTTCCGCGCCCGCGAGTCCAACGTGCACCGCCTCGCACAGATCTCCGTCGAGATCATCGACCAGTGCGTGGCGCAGGGCGTCCCCTTCGCCCGCGAGTACGGCGGCCTGCTCGACACCCGCTCCTTCGGCGGCGTCCAGGTCTCCCGCACCTTCTACGCCCGCGGCCAGACCGGCCAGCAACTCCTCCTCGGCGCTTACCAGGCGCTGTCCCGGCAGATCGCCGCCGGGAACGTGGAGATGCACCCGCGCACCGAGATGCTCGACCTGATCGTCGTCGACGGGAAGGCGCGCGGCATCGTCGCCCGCGACCTGGTCACGGGCCGGATCGACACCTACTTCGCGGACGCCGTCGTCCTCGCCTCCGGCGGCTACGGCAACGTCTTCTACCTGTCGACCAACGCCATGAACTCCAACGCGACCGCGATCTGGCGCGCGCACCGGCGCGGCGCGTACTTCGCCAACCCCTGCTTCACCCAGATCCACCCCACCTGCATCCCGCGCACCGGCGACCACCAGTCCAAGCTGACCCTGATGAGCGAGTCGCTGCGCAACGACGGCCGCATCTGGGTGCCCAGGGCACAGGGCGACACCCGGCCGCCGAACCGCATCCCCGAGGACGAGCGCGACTACTACCTGGAGCGCATCTACCCCTCCTTCGGCAACCTGGTCCCGCGCGACATCGCCTCCCGCGCCGCGAAGAACGTCTGCGACGAGGGCAGGGGCGTCGGCCCCGGCGGACAGGGCGTCTACCTGGACTTCGCCGACGCCGTCGCGCGCATGGGCCGAAAGGCCGTCGAGGCCAAGTACGGCAACCTCTTCGACATGTACCAGCGGATCACCGACGAGGATCCCTACGAGGTGCCGATGCGCATCTACCCGGCCGTGCACTACACGATGGGCGGCCTCTGGGTCGACTACGACCTCCAGACCACCGTCCCCGGCCTGTTCGCGATCGGCGAGGCCAACTTCTCCGACCACGGAGCCAACCGGCTCGGGGCCTCCGCGCTGATGCAGGGCCTTGCCGACGGCTACTTCGTTCTCCCGGCCACCATCAACGACTACCTGGCGCGCAACCCGCACCAGGAGCCGGTGACCGGCGAACACCCCGCCGTCCAGGAGGTGCTGGCCGAGACCGAGGACCGGCTCCACCTCCTGCTCGCCGTCGACGGCGACCGCACCCCCGACTCCTTCCACCGCGAACTCGGCGAACTGATGTGGGAGTTCTGCGGCATGGCCCGCACCGACTCCGGTCTGCGCAAGGCGCTGGAACGCATCCCGCAGATCCGCGAGGAGTTCTGGCGGCGCATCAAGGTGCCCGGGACCGGCGAGGAGTTCAACCAGTCGCTGGAGAAGGCCAACCGCGTCGTCGACTACCTCGAACTCGCCGAGCTGATGTGCCTCGACGCGCTGCACCGCGCCGAGTCCTGCGGCGGCCACTTCCGCGAGGAGTCCCAGACACCGGACGGCGAAGCGGCCCGCAGGGACGACGAGTTCGCCTACGCGGCGGCCTGGGAGTTCACCGGCACCGGCGACGCCCCGGCCCTGCACAAGGAAGACCTGGTCTTCGAGTACGTCCACCCCACCCAGCGGAGCTACGCATGAAGCTCACCCTGCGCGTCTGGCGGCAGAAGCATGCCGACGCCGACGGCGCCATGTCCACGTACGAGGTGGACGGCATCTCGCCCGACATGTCCTTCCTGGAGATGCTGGACGTCCTCAACGAGCGTCTCATCCTCGCCGGCGAGGAGCCCGTCGCCTTCGACCACGACTGCCGCGAGGGCATCTGCGGCGCGTGCAGCCTGGTCATCAACGGCGACGCGCACGGCCCCGAGCGCACCACCACCTGCCAGCTGCACATGCGGTCCTTCGAGGACGGCGACACGATCGACGTCGAACCGTGGCGGGCGGCCGCGTTCCCGGTGATCAAGGACCTGGTCGTCGACCGGTCCGCGTTCGACCGGATCATCCAGGCCGGCGGCTACGTCACCGCACCCACCGGCTCGGCGCCGGAGGCCCACGCCACCGCGGTGCCGAAGGCGGACGCCGACTACGCCTTCGAGCACGCGGAGTGCATCGGGTGCGGCGCCTGTGTGGCCGCCTGCCCCAACGGCGCGGCGATGCTCTTCACCTCCGCCAAGGTCAACCACCTGGGTGTGCTGCCCCAGGGCGCGCCCGAGCGGGAGACCCGGGTGCTGGACATGGTGGCCCAGATGGACACGGAGGGATTCGGCGGATGCACGCTCACCGGTGAGTGCGCGACCGCCTGCCCGAAGGGGATTCCGCTGATGTCGATCACCAGCATGAACCGCGAGTGGCTGCGGGCGACCCGCAAGTCACGCAAGCGGTAGAGACGTTCGCCGGCAGACAGGCGGACGGGCGGGGCCGGGGGCAGGTGCTCTCCCGGCCCCGTCTGGCTTACGGACGCCCGACGCGGGCCACAACCGCAGGGACCGCCGCGGGAGTTCCCCGGGTCATGACGTCTCCGGCTCCGGCGGCAGCGGTCGTACGACCAGGTCCGCCAGCTGGAGCAAGGCGCTCACGGTGGCCGCGCGAAGGTCTCCGAGCCGCCAGTGCGGGGACTGCAGAGCGCTGTCGAAGGGCACGTGCACGACCTGCTCGGACCGGAGGCGCAGCCGCAGCGCGAAGTCCTCGGCCGGCCCACGGGGGTAGGAGCCGTCGGTCCGCGTCGCCACGACCACCGCGTCGTCCGCCAGGCGGTGGCGTCCGGCCTCCCGCAGCAGGCCGAGGGTGCGCACCGCCGCGTCCCTGAACCAGTCGGTCGTGCCGCAGCACACGATCAGCCGGTCCGTGTGGTCCAGGACCACGTCCAGCGGCCGGTCGACACGGACCGGTGCCCAGTCGGTCAGGACGAAGCCGTAGTAGGGCGCCGTGTGGGAGAGCACGCGCGTGTACTCCTGCGCGTGTGCGGAGTTCGGCCCGAAGTGGCCCGCGGGGTGGGCCGTCACTTCGAGGCCCGAGGCGAGCCGCGTGGTGTGGGCGCGGACCTCCTCGTACGACGGACCGAGCGGCAGGGCCGCCAGATCGCGCGGGACGGCCCGGTTGCGACCGGACGGCAGGAACGCGCCCAGCGCCCCTTCGGTGGCCGCTCCGTCCAGGGCCAGGACGGGCTCGTCCCGCACCGTGGCCAGCAGCGAGCCCAGCGCCATGGTGGTGGTCGCCCGGCCGCTGTAGTGCTCGGCGCCGATCAGGGTCAGCCGCCTGCTGTGCGTGAGCGGGGTACGAAGCCGGGCGAGGCGCTCCTGGGCGAGGGTCCGTGCCCCACCGAAGCGGGGCAGCGGGAGCCGCCGCCCCGCCGCCGGGGAATCCGCAGGCCGGGGCGGCGGAGTGAGCGGCACCGAAGGCGCCGTCCTGCCGCCGGCCGTCGGGACGGGTTGCGCGGAGCCGCCGTGCCGCATGCGGGCCTGGGCGATGTACCGGGCCAGCACGTCGGCGACCTCGCTCGCCGTCGGGCACCCGGCCGGGTCCTCGTCCAGGCAGCGCGCGACCAGACCGCGGAGCTGCTCCCAGCCGTCCCCCTGCCACAGATGCATGCCCTCCGGCAGGTTCGGGACCTCCACCCCCGCCTTGCTGCTGATGAGTTTGAGCATCACGCCCAGGGAACGCATGCTGCTCGCGACACTCGGCGCGGGACCGGAGCCCAGATAGTCGCCGTCCACGGCGTAGTCGGACAGGTCGGCGAGCGCGACGGTGCGACGCAGGACGAACACGTTGTCCATCCCGAAGTCCGCGGGTACCAGTCCGCCGGCGTGGCACAGGGCGAGCGCGTTCGCCAGATGCCAGGAGACCAGCAGGCCGCGCACCAGGTCGAAGGGGGCGGTGCCCCGCTGCAGGGCCCCGGCGAAGACCTCGGCGAGACGAGGCGGCTGGACGTCCGGCGCGTCCGCGTCCTGGATCGGGGTCATCGCGAGCCAGGGCGGGGAGTCGTCGAGTCCGGTGGCGAGCAGCGCGGGCGCGTACTGGCCCTGGAGCCGGGCCAGCGCCTCCGCCTCCACCGCGATCAACTGGGCGTTGGCGGCAGGCAGATCGGGGCGCGGGATCCGCAGTACTGCCTCCGTGCCGTTCGGGTCGACGCCCCGGTAGACCACCGTGCGTCGGCCGCGGCGCCGGCCGCGCAGGCGGTAGGCGCCGAGCCGGGCGGGGTCCGTGTCGGTGAGCGGTTCCCAGCCGTCGGTCGTGGCCGCGGCGGGCCCGGACGCGGCGGTGGGCAGGGCGGGCGTCCGCGCGAACGACACCCCGAACCGGGTGAGCAGCCGTTTCTCGACGCTCGTGAACGGCTGGTGCGAGCCGGGAAGATGGGCGGAGCCGTCCGGATGGGCCAGCCAGGCGGGGAAGTCAGGGGAGTTGCCCGCGAGTTGCTCGAGATGACGGCCGATCCGGCGGCTCGTGCGCAGGAGTTCGTCCTGCGGGACCGCGTCGAGGAGCACGGCCTTGGCCCCCTCGGAGAAGTCGAACACCCGGTGCTTGGCGGGCAGCGGACCCGGCACCGGCGCCGGATGCGGTCGCACCAGCCCGCCCAGGAACACCTCGGCCAGGTGCGAGGTCGTGGCGGTCCAGGGCACGGCCGACTGCACCAGCCGCATCACCGGCACCGAGAGCGGGGAGACCGCCGCGAGGTGCGCGGCGAGCCGGTACGCCTCCGGACTCGCCGCGTCCCGGAAGTGCTGGGCGCTGGTCAGGTCCCGGGCGGCGGCCACGCTGCCGTACTGGTCGGGCAGGGACAGCAGGGGCAGTTCCGCGGTGGTGCCGGGGGAGGAGAGCAGACGGGCCCAGTCCCGCAGCGAGGCCGGGACCGGCTCCAGCACGGGAACCGGCACGCCCTCGAACGCGGAGAGCTCCGCCGGCAGCACCGGATCCCTTATCTCCCACGAGGAGTTGGCGCCCCCGATGCGGCGCGTGGTGACCTCCCACCGCTCCGCGGCGATGCCGGAGGCCTCCCACATGTCGGGCGGCAGTGTCTGCAGGACCGCGACGGGCCCGCGCTTCGCCCAGCCGGCCAGCAGCCCGTGCACGGCACCGGACCGCCAGGCGGCGCCCATGCCGTCACTGACGACGAGGATGAGCCCGCGGCCCGAAGGGTCGTTGACGGAACTCAGCGGCACGGGGCTGCTGTCGGGCCGGAACGGGCGTGCGCGCAGACCCGGTTCGCGCGCGGCGCGGGTGTCGAGGCCGAGGACGCGGGTCGTGGCGAAGGCGCCCAGGCGCTCCAGCAGGGAGCGCAGTTCGGCACTGAGCCGGTGCCACAGCAGCATCGACAGCCCGTCGTCGACGAGCAGGGTGAGGTTCAGCCAGCGCTCCCGCACCGGCCGCTCCACCACGTCGGGCAGATTCGTCTCCGCGACCTGGTCGGCCGTGCGCTCCTCGTCCGTCTCCAGGCGGTGCCGGCTGTCCACGCGCAGCCGCAGAGGCTTCAGGGCCCGGCCCAGTTCGAGCTCGTCGGCGAGGGCCTTGTCCTCGGGCACCCGCACCGGCATCGCCCGCCGGGCCTCCGGGGGAGAGGAGACGACACGCACCTCGGGGACCGGGGTCTGCCGGGCCGCCGCGTACAGGTCGGGAGCGGTGAGGTCGGGCAGGTCCGGATCGTCGTGCTCCGGCTCCTTGGGCCGCGGAGCGGCCCGGTCGGGCTCGGGGACGGACTCCGGTGCGCAGGGCCGCGGCGAGGGTGATTCCTGCCGCAACGGCGCACCGGCCCCCACGGGCAGCCGGCGGGCGAGCCACAACACGTCCAGGACCTGGTGGGCGTCCAGGTCGTGACCGCAGGCCGACAGGACCCGCAGCGCCTCGGCCAGCCGGTCACCGCCGCCCGCCATGGTCACATCGCCCCGGTCAGCTGGTGCAGAACGGCGTCCAGGAGACCGTCCGCGTCCAGGTCGACGCCTCCGGCGCGCAGGAACACGGCGTTGAGGAGCTGGTCGGTGGCCAGCTCGCCCAGGGCGCGCCGGCGCAGGAAGGCGTCGACCAGGTCGTCCGCCTCCCGCAGCGCCTCCTCACCCAGGTGTGCCGCGACGATGGTGCGCAGCCGGTCCTCGTCGGGCACCGGCAGTTCGAGCCGCAGACAGCGGCGCAGGAACGCGGGCGGGAAGTCCCGCTCGCCGTTGCTGGTGATCACCACGACGGGGAACTCCGTGCACTGCACCAGCCCCTGATGCACCCGGACGGTGCCCCGGTGGTCCAGCGTCTGCACCTCCACGTCGGCCATGTCCGCGGGGAGCCGGACCAGCTCACCGATCTCGAAGTAGCCCTCCTCGAAGACGGTGAGCAGGTCGTTGGGCAGGTCCACGTCGCCCTTGTCCATCTCGTCGATCAGCAGACAGCGGGGGGCGGCGGAGGCCACCAGCGCGGTGCCGAGCGCCCCGAGCCGGATGAACGAGCCGATGGACGCCTGCTCCTCGCCGCGGTCCCGGTTGAGCGTGGTCTCCCGCAGCCGGCCGATCGCGTCGTACTTGTACAGCGCGTCCTGCACGGTGGAACGGCTGGTGACGGACCAGCGCAGCAGCTCGCCCAGGCGCAGCTCGTGCGCGATGGCCCGGGCCAGGGACGACTTGCCCGTGCCGGCGGGACCGGTCACCAGCAGCGGACGGCGCAGATGCAGCGCGGCGTTGACGACGTCCGCGTGCCGGGGATCGATCACGTACGGCTGTTCGGGGCGCAGCGCCGGTGCCGGGGTGAAGCGGCGCCAGGGCGGAGCCGGCGGGAGCGTGACGGCCCTGGGCACACCGTCACCTCGGAACAGTTGCCAGTCGGCCTCGGCGGCGGATGTCATGCGCTCTCCTGAGGTTCTGTCAGGTGCAGTCGGGGCACGTCGCGGTCGGCGTCGGCCCAGGCGAGAACGGGCCGGCCGGGGAACTCGGGCGGATTGGCCTTGGCGTTGGCGCGATAGGTGTGCACTCCGTCGGGCAGTTCCGGGGTGGCCACCCGCGCCATGTGCCGCAGGCTCGGCGAGGTGCCGTCCCGGCAGCGGTCCCACATCACCACAGGTATGCCCAGGGCGAGGCAGGTCTGCACGATGCCGTCCCGGGTGCCGGGCGGTACGTCCACGGAGACGCGTACGGTGTCGAGTTGGTTGACAAGCCGGGAGTACAGGGTGTCCCGGTCCATGGGTTCGGAGACGACGAACTCCTTGCCGGAGTCCAGCCGGTTCCATCTGCTGCGCCAGCGCGAGACGAACCGCCCGTTGCGGCGCAGGAGTTCCGGACAGTGCATCACCAGGGGGAACTCCACGCCGAGCACGCCGGGCAGTGATCCGTCCGGATCGCGCGCCGCCCACTCGTCGACCGGCAGGTTCAGACCGCCGCGGTCCACGAGCACCTCCACCAGAGGCGGACGTTCGTCCTCGGGCGAGGGGGTGAGCGAGTCGAGGACACGCAGTACCTCGCGGGCCGCCTCGGCGTCCGAGAAGGATTGGACGCTGTCCGTGGAAACCTGGCGGGGCCCGGCGCCCTCGTCGCACCAGATACGGATCCGGTGCCGGTTCCGGCCTGCCCTCGTCACCTGGACCAGCACGCGTACGCGCAGGGCACGGGCCAGCACCGAACGCCCCCACTCCTGCGCGTCGTAGCGCCGTTCCGCCAGCGCCGACCGCTCGATCCCGAGGCGGCGCGACACCCCGTCCGCCCACATGCGCAAGTACGCCCGTCCGGTGTCGGGGCACAGCGCGCTCAGGTACTCGATCACCCGGAGCAGCGCGGGCACCCGGCGCTCCCCGGCGCCCGCGTGACCGTCCCCCGGCAGCGCCTCCAGGCGGTCGATCAGCGCGTCCAGGGTGTCCGCGCCGGGCAGCGCCGCGAGGTGCGGCAGCGCCGCGCGCACCGCCTCGGGAAACCGGCCGAGGACGGCCGGGTCCATGGCACGCAGCTGGTCGTGCAGCTCGCCGTACTCCGCCGGGGAGAGCAGCCGGGGCACGCGGGAGAGGGCGCCCGCCGCCAGGATGTGCTCGGCCGCCCGCGGGTCGTCGCGGCGCAGAATGCCGGCCAGGGCGGCCAGCGCGCGCGGGTGCGCCAGGAGGAACGCCACGAACTCCTCCGGGGAGGGAGGTACGACGTCGCTGCCGTGCCCCACACCGCAGGCCCGGGCCAGCCGGCGGGCGCAGTCACCCCGGCTGCTCGGTGACGGGAACACGTCCTCGATCGCGTCCAGCAGGAGCCGGAACGCGGGCTCGCCGGTGTCGACCGGAGCGGGCCGTACGCCGTCCAGCACGCCGAGCGGGCGCAGTTCGGCCTCGACGGCCTGCCAGGGGATGGCCCAGCTGCGGCGGATGACGCGCTGCGGGTCGAACTCCACCGGGGCGCCGCTCGCCCGCTCCCGCGGCATGAAGTGCGCGACGACGAGTCCCACCACGGCCTCCTCCCGCGCACACCACAGCGGGCTGCCGCTGTAGCCGGGGCCGACCGCCATACCCGTCGGTGCGCCGTCCACGTAGCCGTGCGAGCCGTGGAGCGCGGTCACGCTGAGCCGGGCGAACGTGGCGGCACGGCCGCTGCCGTGCCAGGCGCCGACCTCCTGCCCGACCGTCATGTGGGCCTGGCGGGGAGCGGCGGGCAGGCCGAAGGCAGGTCCGTCCACGCGCAGGACGGCCAGGTCACCGTGCCACTCGCCGGCCCCGGGGGCCGGTGCCCCGCCGTTCTGCGCGCGCGGCGGAATCCAGTGCGCCACGCGTGCGACGCGGCCCTGCCTGCCCGCCCTTTCGGCGCGCATCTCGACGGGCACCTCGACGACGCCCGGTGCCCTGGACTCGAACGGGGCCCGGCCCAGTGCCGCGTTGACGACGTGCGCGCAGGTCAGCACCGTGTCCGGGGCCAGCAGGAAGCCGGCTCCGGCGGCCTTGCCGTCGCCCGGCAGCCGTACCGACACGACATGGTGGGACGGGTCGTCGGCACCGTTCCCCACGGCTTTGAACCACCCCACGCGTCACCCCGTGGTGGTGGTCGGGCCGGCGCCCGCCGGGGGCTTCCAGCTGGCGGTGACCGTGAGGTGCGCCTGCCCCGCCGCGCCGACGATGCCGAACTTGAGGTCCTGTCCCACCTGAATGCCGAAGGTGACGGTCAGTTCCGTGGGCGGCCGCGGCACGGCGGTGGCGGCGTTGTGGACCTCCTGCAGCAACGGGGCGACGGGCCGGAGCGCGCCGCGCAGGGCATCGCCCGTGAAGTTCGCCACCGCGGTGCCGAAGCTGCCCACGGGCACGGCCGTGCCCAGGCCCTCGGGCAGGTCGTCGTCCGGCGAGGCCGGCGGTGGCGGTGCCTGCGCCGGGCCCGCCGCGGACACGAGCACGAAGCGGACGGGAGTGCCGTCGTCGAGGTCTACGTCGAGATCGAGGCCGAGATCGGGATCGAGGTCGGGGTCGGGAACGGGATCGGCGTCGGGATCGGGTGAGGTGGACACGACCGCATTGTCCGTCAGGGGACACGTGTCCGAGGCGGTGATTGCACAACTCGGTTACCGGATCGATGCACAGGGTGAGGGAAGGCGGGGCGCCCGGAATCGGACGGAACACGCGGCGCCTGAAGTGGGCGTGACGAGCGGCTCCCGGCGCGGGCAGGTCTCGGGCGGGCCCGGCGCGGACAGGTATCAGTCTCAGGCGGGCCCGGCGCGGGCAGGTCTCAGGCAAGCCCCGGCGCGGTCGGCATGGCCTTCGCCAGATAGGGCGCCGTCGCGCTGCCCTCCGCCGCCGCGACGAGCCGCGGCGGACCGGCCGCCACGATACGGCCGCCCCGGTCACCGCCCCCGGGCCCCAGGTCGACCACCCAGTCCGCGTCCGCGACGACCGTCATGTCGTGCTCGACCACGACGACCGTGTTCCCCGCGTCGACGAGCCCGTGCAGCCGGTCCATCAGCACCTCCACGTCGGCCGGGTGCAGGCCGGTCGTCGGCTCGTCCAGAAGGTAGAGGGTGTTCCCGCGCCGGCCGCGCTGCAACTCACTGGCCAGCTTGATCCGCTGGGCCTCGCCGCCGGACAGCTCGGTCGCGGGCTGGCCCAGGCGCAGATAGCCGAGCCCCACGTCCAGCAGCGCGCCCAGGCTCCGGGCGGCGGCCGGGATGTCCGTGAAGAACTCCGCCGCCTCCTCGACCGTCATGTCCAGCACCTCGGCGATGTTCCGTCCCCGGTACGGGACTTGCAGCGTCTCGGGGTTGTAGCGGGCGCCCCCGCAGTCCGGGCAGGGCGCGTACGAGGTCGGCAGGAACAGCAGCTCCACGCTGACGAACCCCTCGCCCTGGCAGGTCTCGCAGCGTCCCCCCGCCACGTTGAAGGAGAACCGCCCGACCCCGTAACCGCGTTCGCGGGCCTCGTCGGTGGCGGCGAACACCTTCCGTACGACGTCGAACAGGCCCGTGTAGGTGGCCAGGTTGGAGCGCGGAGTGCGCCCGATCGGCTTCTGGTCCACCCGGACCAGGCGCTCGACACCCTCCAGCTCCTCCGACAACTCACCGATGAGCGTGGACTTTCCGGAGCCGGACACCCCGGTGACGGCGGTGAACACGCCCAGCGGGAACTCGGCCGTCACCTCGCGCAGATTGTGCCGGGTCACCGGTCCCACCCGCGCCCAGCCGCGCGGCTCACGGAGCGGGCGGGGCGGTTCGGTGGCCCGGTCGAACAGGAAGCGGGCCGTCGCCGAGCCGGGCACGGAGGCCAGGCCGGGCACCGGGCCGCTGTACAGCACCTGCCCGCCGTGCTCGCCCGCGCCGGGACCCACGTCCACCAGCCAGTCCGCTCCGCGCACCACCTCCAGGTGGTGCTCCACCACGAACACCGAGTTGCCGGCGGCCTTGAGCCGCTCCAGCACCGCGATCAGGGCCTCGGTGTCCGCCGGGTGCAGCCCGGCCGACGGCTCGTCCAGGACGTACAGCACGCCGAACAGCCCCGAGCGCAACTGCGTTGCCAGGCGCAGTCGTTGCAGCTCGCCGGCCGAGAGCGTGGGGGCCGTACGGTCCAGGCTGAGGTAGCCGAGGCCGAGTTCGACGACGGGCGCGATCCGCGCGGTGAGGTCCTCGGTGAGCAGCCGTGCCGTCTCGGACGTGGCGTCGCCCCGCGCCGCGTCCCGCAGCCGCTCGACCAGGTCGGTCAGCGGCAGCGCCGCCAGCTCGGCGATGTTGCCGCCCGCGAACGTCACCTCCAGTGCCTCCGGGCGCAGTCTGGTGCCGTGGCACGCCGGACACGGCGCGGTGACCAGGAATCGCTCGGCCTTCGCCCGCAGCGCCGGGCTCTTGGAGTCCGAGAACGTCTTCAGCACATACCGGTCGGCGCTCATGTACGTGCCCTGGTACGACCGCTGCACCTTGTCGGCGTCCCGCACCGGATGCACCGTGACCACCGGCGTCTTGTCCGTGAACAGGATCCACTCCCGCTGCTCGGGATCCAGCTCGCGCCACGGCCGGTCGACGTCGATGCCGAGCGTGTCCAGGATGTCGCGCAGGTTCTTGCCCTGCCACGCGCCGGGCCACGCGGCGATCGCGCCCTCCCGGATCGACAGCGAGGGATCGGGGACCATCAGTTCCTCGGTGGTCCAGTGGACCGTGCCCAGACCGTGGCACTCCTCGCAGGCGCCGATCGGCGTGTTCGGGGAGAAGGCGTCCGAGTACAGCGGTTCGGCGCCCGGCGGGTAGTCACCGGCGCGTGAGAACAGCATGCGCAGATAGTTGGAGAGGCTGGTGACCGTGCCGACGGACGAGCGCGAGCCGGGGTTCGAGCGCCGCTGCTGGAGCGAGACGGCCGGCGGCAGCCCGGTGATCTCGCCGACCTTGGGCGCGCCGACCTGGTGGATCAGCCTGCGCGCGTACGGAGCCACCGACTCGAAGTAGCGCCGCTGCGCCTCGGCGTACACGGTCCCGAACGCCAGCGACGACTTTCCCGAGCCGGACACGCCGGTGAACACGGCCAGCACGTCCCGCGGGATGTCCACGTCGACGCCCTTGAGATTGTGCTCGCGGGCGCCGTGGACGCGGACGTAGTCGTCATGCTGACTGTGCATCGAGGTGACACTCCGTACAGGATCGGCCGGACCGGCGGAAACCCCGACGATGCCAGTCGCCCTGGAGCGCTACGGCTGCGGGGGGTTGTCGCGCGGCGGGCGCGTGCCGAATTCGTCCCGCATCTTGTCCTGAGCGGTGTCGACCTGGGACTGGTACTTGTTGCCGGTCCGCTTGTCGGCGTAGTCGCCGGCCTGGTCGATGCCCTTGTCGGCCATGCCCTCATGACCCTTGAGCATGCCCTTGATCTTGTCCATGAAGGACGACATGACAGCCCTCCTCGTTGTTGAGGCTTCTCTCCCAGGGTCACCGGGGTACGTCCGCTTCGCATCTCGGGCGTCCGTCGCCCGGAGCGAACAGCGACGCGAGCCGCCGGTAGGAGTCGAGCAGCTCAGCACGCCCGTAGGTACTGGTCGTGACCAGCACCTCGTCGGCGCCCGTCTCCTTCAGCACCGACTCCAGCCCGGCGGCGACCTCCTCCTCGGTGCCGGCGAGCTGCCCCGCCAGACCCCGCTCGTACAGATCGCGTTCCTTCGCGGTCATCGCACGGGCCTCGATATCCGCCACGGGGGCCAGCGGCGGGAAGGTGCCGTGCGTCCGCGCGTACGCCATCGCCCAGGCCTCCGGAGCCAGCAGGCGCCGCGCCGCGTCCGGGGTGCCGGCGACCGCGACCGTGCCGGAGACGATGACGTACGGCTCGGCCGCCCAGGGGGAGGGACGGAACAGGGAGCGGTACTGGTCGATGCCGCGCAGCATCCGCTCCCGGTCACGCAGATCACCGATCACCATCGGCAGCCCGGCACCGGCCGCGATCCGCGCGCCCTCGCCCATGGCCAGCACGAACGGCGGCACCCGCAGACCCTCCGCCGGACGGGCCCGCACCCCGGTCGGTGAGGCCCCCTCGAACCAGCCGAGCAGCTCACCGAGCTGCGCCGCGAAGTCCTCGGCGACGTCCTTGTCCCGGCCGAGCGCCCTGCGCACACCGTCGGTGAAGCCCACCGAGCGGCCCAGACCCATGTCGATCCGGCCCGGGAAGAGCGCCTCCAGCACCCCGAACTGCTCGGCGACGACCAGAGGTTGATGGTTGGGCAGCATCACCCCGCCGGTGCCGACCCGGATCGCCCGGGTGGCACCGGCCACCGCGGCGGCGAGCACCGTCGGCGCGGACCCGGCGACCCCGGGTACGCCGTGGTGCTCCGCCACCCAGAACCGGTGGTAACCGAGCGCCTCCGCCTCCCGCGCCAGCGCGACGGTGTCCCGCAACGCCTCGCCGGGCGGACGCCCCGCGCGCGTACGGGAGCGGTCGAGAACGGAGAACCTGGTCCGGGAGATCACTGCACTCACACCGGTTTCAACGCCGTGACGGGCCCGGGATTCCCGAGACGGAGGGAAAGGCTGGCCCGGGATTCCCGAGGCGGAGAGAAAAGGGCCGCAGCCGGAGCCGGCGGCACACCACACGCCTTTGATCTTCATCAGACCTCAGCACGAGATCGGTGGCGACGTTGTGCCGAGTACCCGGTGAGGTGAAGAGTTGCTAGCGTGCGGCAAACGCTCCCGCGAGTCACATCCGGGTCCCGGAGACCGATGGGAGCGGACGGCAGCCGATGGCGGTCACGGGGAGGGGTTCCACTGGTGGCTTGGGACGAATGGGAACAGTTGAAAGGTGACGCCCAGCAGCGCCGGCAAGGCTCACCGCATATGCAGCTCAACCACATTCCGCCCGACCCTGGCGGGACGGTCAACCCTCAGGGAGACCTCCGCGTCAACCAGGCAGACCTCGCTGCGGTCGGCAACGCCGCGTACGAGTTACATCAGGCCTTTCAGCACGACAGCGACCTGGCCCGGATGAACTCGCTCAAGGCTGCTGACGGTTTGAAGGGCGAGGGGTTCGAAATCGGCTCCGCGCTCGACCATGTCGCACAGCATTGGGTGGACCAGGTTCAGACGCTCCTCGATGCCACGGCACACATCTCCAACCACCTCGACTACACCAAGGGCGCGCACGCCGAGGACGAGGCCTACATCGCCGGCACGCTGAGCAGCATCGCCACGCTCGACCAGGGATTCGACGAGCGGAAGGGCAGCTGAGCCGATGGATCTCGACGCACTCCGTCACGGCAACTTTCATCAGCTCGGTGAGTCGATCACCGACTGGCGGAACATGGCGAAGAAGCTCAAGGCCCTCGCCGAGGACGCCGAGAAGAACCTCAAGCGCAAGGCTCACAAGGCCAATTGGGCGGGCGTGAACGCCACTGTGACTCGTGAGTTCATCGACAAGACGGCCGGCGAGTTCTCCGACGCCCACACGCAGGCCGACACCGTCGCAAACATCCTCGGCGACACCCGTGACGAACTCGTCGGCTACCGTGACCAGGTTCAGGCGGCCATCGAGCGGGGCACGAATCAGCATCACCTGACCGTGATGGACACCGGCAGTGGAAGCTTCGTGGTCACGCAGAGCACCCGCCCCGACTGGGCGTCCGATCCCAGCGGTAAGGCCGGCGCGACGGACCAGCGGGTTGTCGACGACCTGCGCGACGAGATCCAGCGCATCCTGGACAAGGCCACCGAAAGCGACTCCACCGCCGCAAAGGCACTGCGCCTCATCGTGGACCAGGCCGCATTCGGTTTCGCGGACGCCGGCTACGAGGACCGGGATTCCGCGGCGAAGACCGTCGCAGACGCCGACAGGCTCGCCAAGATCCTCGCGAAGAACCCGCACGACGTGACGAACACGGAGCTCGCCTCACTCAACGCGACCCTGGCCAAGTACAAGAACGACCCGCTCTTCGCCGAGGAGTTCGCCGAGCAGGCCGGCCCCAAGAAGGTTCTCACCTTCTACGCGGGGATCGCCGACCCCTATCAGGGCGGCTACGACCCCGAACGCGGCAAGCAGGCCAAGCAGCTCCAGAAGAACCTCGGCATCGTCATCGGTGAGGCCACGCTTTCGGACAGCGACAAGATGCAGAGCTGGGAACGTCGGATGATCAAGCTGGGCCCGGGCCAGCTCGGCATCGACGATGCCGGCAATCCGACCGGCTACGCGGTCATGAGCAACCTGATGCGCTTCGGTGACTACGACGACCAGTTCCTCAACGGCTATGGCGACAAGCTCCTTGCCTACGACAAGCAGGTCAACGGCGAGGGCATCAGTCTGTGGGTCAACAACGCCCACCAGAGCAACCTCAACCTCTGGGACTACAAGAACGATCGTGGCTGCGATCCCGTGACCGGCTTCCTGGAGGCGCTGGGCCACAACCCGGACGCCTCGGCACAGTTCTTCGCCCAACCCGACGGCGCGGGTGACAAGGTCGACAAGGCATCTGAGGTCAACGACCACCTGAAGTACCTGACCAAGGAGCGCGTCTGGGCCTCCGACGTGGGGATGGGGGGCAAGCACGACTACGTCGCAGGACGCAACTCGCTCGGTCACGCGCTGGAGGCCGCCACGACCGGGTACGCGTACGACGTCAGCACGGATGCCGTCAAGGCCGGTGGCGACCACCGCACCGGCGCGACCGCCGCAGTGATGGAACAGGTGGCCTATCTATACGGCAGCGAAGACGCCCCCAAGATGTTGCACGGCCAGCCCGAGCTGGCAGACAGCCTGGGCAAGATCGCCGGGGCATACATCGACGACATCGACTACGAATTGTCCGGCATCGGAGACCACAGCAAGGACGCGACCGATTTTCCGGCCCGGTACGCCGGACGCGCGCAGCTCGGGAACCAGGGAGCCATCGACTTCCTGAGCGTCCTCGGCCAGAACGAGGACTCGCACAAGGCTGTGACGGCCGCACAGCACCTCTACACCTTGAGCATGCTGGATGCCCATCCGCCCACCAGCGAAGCCAACATGAACCATGCCCGGGACATCATGGCGGTCGGCGCGGAGGCCCGTGGAATACTGGACAACTCCCGGGTGGAGCAGGCGGAAACCACCTACAAAGCGGACTCCGAGGACGCCAACAAGGCGCTGGGCCGTTCGGCCGACTGGAAGAAACTGGTGGCGGGAGCTGTCATCGCGGGCGGTGTCGCCGCCGTCCCGCTGCCGGGTTCGACGGCCGCCGCACTCGTGATCGCCCCTCTCGCCGCGGACACGCTCACGGACGCCGCCAACACGTTGGTCGGACACGAGATCGACAAGGCCACGGACGCAGCGGAAGCCGACCCGATCGGCCAGTCGCAGATGACCAGCCGGGAGTTCTATGGCAGGGGGGTCGACGACCTCGGAACGACCTACGACGCCTATTTCAAGGGCCACCCGAGGGCGAGAGGGACGGCTGACGACCAGCAGTGGATCGAAGAAACGAAGAGCAGCTATCTGGGTACGGGCTCGCATGAGAACGACTACCGAGGTCGACCTCCGTACAAGGACTGAGCGAGGACACACAATGCGTCGACTCTCGGCATGTGGCGTACGTGCGCGAGCCCTCTGTTGCGTGGCGGTGGCCGTTCTTGTGGGCGGTTGCAGCGACGACTCCGGCAAGGGGGACGGTCGCGAGCCGAACGCGAACATGGCGGCCAGCAAGGTCTGTGAGGGAACACTCGATCATTCGGCTGCCGCGGCGCTGCAACACCTGTCCGGCGTGGATCGGTTCGATGAACTCACCGGGACCAATGAGGCCGGTGAGTCCAACACGTTCTCCTTGAGCGGAGCGGTCGGGCATCTGCACGACGAGTACCTCGAGCGAAGCGCGTGCCGGGTGTACAAGAGCGGTGACGGGAGTGGAGAACCACTGCTCGAGGTCCGGTTCTCGGCCTCCGTCAACCATCCCCCGAGTCCCGAAGCCGGCGGCGACAGGGTCAGTTATCTCCTGGGTGTGTACGCGTTGGCCGGTCCCACGGGAGCCGATCTCTTCTTCCGCTGTCCGACCAAGCCGACGCGCGATGGCGCGGTCGTCGGCGACACGGACTACGTGAAGGCGGAGATGGCGGCGCCGGCCGGCCGGATGAGGGGGGACAGCGTGGACAGAGACCGGATGGTGATCCTCAACTCGATGGCGAGAAGCGTCGCCGAAGCCGCGGGTTGCGCGTCCACCGCCGCGCTGCCGGCGCAGGTGCCGGAGGGCAAGGACAGCTGAACCGCCGACGCCCCAGGCGGTCGACGAGAAGCCGAACCACCTGTGCGACGGCCTTGACCGGACACCGAACCGGTTCGGACCGCTGCCTGAGCCCGGCGGTCTTCTCCGCTGCCACCGCTCGTGCGGGGCCTGCCCGAGGCCGCGTCCACATGCGGGGCAACGCCCACCGCAGGCCCGCCCGGTTCACCGGACTGGAGATCCTGTGCCGCTCGCCCGCGACGGGGAGGGCCGGACCTGCGGGCGGGAGCGGGGCAGGCGGTGTCCGTCGTCAGTCAGGCGGAGTCCTCCAGGCGGAAGCCCACCTTCATGCACACCTGGTAGTGCTCGATCCGCCCGTTCTCGATCTGGCCGCGGACCTGCGTCACCTCGAACCAGTCCAGGTTGCGCAGGGTCTGGTCCGCGCGGGTGACGCCGTTGCGGATGGCCTGGTCGATGCCCTCGTGCGAGGTGCCGACGATCTCGGTGACCCGGTAGGTGTTGTTCGTCATGCGAGTGCTCCTCTCCGCCGCGGGACCGCGGCGGCGTGCCTCATGGCCTCATGTCCCTCGTGACCGGTATGTCACGCCGTATTCCACCGTGCCGCATCACCGTCCGGCGCGCGAGGCGTCGCCGCCGTCCGCGCGCCCGGCCCCTCAGCGGGCCACGCTCAGCGACAGCGCGAAGCGGCCCTTGGCATCCGTCCACCAGTGGGTCAGCTCCAGGTCGGCCTTCGCCAGTTCCGCGGCGACGCCCTGCTCGCGGAACTTCGCCGACACCTCGGTACGCAGGTCCTCGCCCGCCGCGAAGTGCACGGCGAGGTCCAGCGCGGGCACCTTGACCGTCTGTGCCACGCGTGAGCGCAGCCGCATCTCGATCCACTCCCGCTCCGCGTCCCACAGCGCCACGTGGTCGAAGGCGTCGAGGTCGAAGTCGGCGCCCAGCTCGCGGTTGACGACGGCCAGGACGTTCTTGTCGAAGGCGGCGGTCACCCCCAGCATGTCGTTGTACGCGAGGACCAGGACCCGCTCGTCCTTCACCAGGTCCGTGCCGAGCAGCAGGCTGTCGCCCGGCGAGAGCAGGGAGCGCACGGAGGAGAGGAAGTCGGCCCGTTCGGCGGGCAGCAGGTTGCCGATCGTGCCGCCGAGGAAGGCCACCATGCGCGGCCCGGGTGTCTCGGGCAGCGCGAGCGGGGCGGTGAAGTCCGCGATCAGCGCGTGCACTTCGAGGCCGGGCCGCTCCTCGATGAGCGCGTGGCCGGCCTGGACGAGGGCGCTCTCGCTGACGTCGACCGGGACGTAGGCCTGAAGCGAGGTGAGCGCGTCGATGAGATAGCGGGTCTTCTCCGAGGAACCGGAGCCGAGTTCGACCAGGGTCCGGGCACCGCTCGCGGCGGCGATCTCGTCGGAGCGCGCGGCGAGGATCTCGCGTTCGGCCCGGGTCGGGTAGTACTCGGGCAACCGCGTGATCTTCTCGAACAGCTCGCTGCCCCGGGCGTCGTAGAACCACTTGGGCGGCAGCCATTTGGGGGTGGCGGTGAGGCCGGCGAGGACGTCGGCGCGCAGCGCGGCGTCCGTCGCGTCCTCGGCGAGGGTGCGGGTGACGTGCAGGGGGCTCACGTACAGGACTCCTTCGGGAGGGCGGAGGCGGGCTCCCCGGCCACCGGGGCCGGTGTGCCCAGTGAGGCTGGAGCGGCCGCGGTGGTGGCTGTGGGGGTGGGTGCGGCCGTAGTGGCGCCCGGCGCGGCCGGAGCCAGGCGCACGCCGGTGCGGTCGGCGGTGAGGACGGTGCGGTCGGGGACCTCCTGCCACAGGGGATCGTCGTCGTACGGCTCCGACGCGACGACCACGTCCCGGCCGGGCTCCGCGCGGTACCAGAGGCTGTCGCCCCAGGCGGTCGCGGTGATGGTGGCGCCGTCGGTCAGCAGCAGGTTGAGACGGGCTTCCGGAGCCGCCTCGGCGATCTGCCGCACCGTCGTGCACAGCGCCCGGTCCGGCGCGTCCCCGGCGCGCAGCCGGTGCAGGACCAGGGCCCAGACGAACGCCGAGTCGGTGCGCGCCTGGAGCGAGAGCAGGTCGGCCGGGGGCAGCGCGGGCACCAGCGGGGCCGCGGAGTCCGGCCAGCCCGGGACCGCCCCGTTGTGGCTGAACAGCCACCGCCCGGAGGCGAAGGGCGCCGCGGCGGCCTCGCCGTCCGCGCCCGCCAGCGTCGCGTCGCGCACGGCGGCCAGGACGGCGCCGGAGCGTACGACGCGGGCCAGGTCGGCGAAGGACAGGTCCGCCCAGATCGGCCCGGCCCGCCGGTAGCGGGCCGGCACCGGATCGTCCGCGGCGTACCAGCCCACCCCGAAACCGTCGGCGTTGACCGTCCCGTACCGCTGCCGTCGCGGGGCCCACGACTGCCGGAGCAGGCTGTGCGGGGGCTCCGTCAGCAGCCGGCCGAGCGGCTCCTCGGGGCCGAGATAGGCCAGGTGGCGGCACATCAGGCGGTCTCCGGGCGGGCGGTGCGGAACCCGGAGAAGATCTGCCGGCGGACCGGGTAGTCCCAGTTGCGGAACGTGCCCCGGCAGGCCACCGGGTCGACCGCGAACGAACCGCCGCGCAGCACCTTGTACTCGGGGCCGAAGAACACCTGCGAGTACTCCTTGTACGGGAACGCCGTGAACCCCGGGTACGGCGTGAGGTCACTCGCCGTCCACTCCCACACGTCGCCGATCAACTGCCGCACACCGAGCGGGGATTCACCGGCCGGGTAGCTCCCGGCGGGGGCCGGCCCGAGGTGTCGCTGACCCAGGTTGGCGTGCTCGGGGGAGGGGTCGGCGTCGCCCCACGGGTAGCGCCGCGAGCGGCCGGTCGCCGGGTCGTGCCGGGCGGCCTTCTCCCACTCCGCCTCGGTGGGCAGCCGGCGCCCGGCCCAGCGGGCGTAGGCGTCCGCCTCGTACCAGCACACGTGCAGCACCGGCTCGTCGGGCGGTACGGCCTCGGTGACGCCGAAGCGGCGCCTGAGCCACTGGCCGCCGCCGTCCCGGTGCCAGAACAGCGGGGCCGTGAGGGAGTGCTTCTGTACGTGCGCCCAGCCCTCCGGCGTCCACCAGCGCTCGGTGTCGTAGCCGCCGTCCTCGATGAACGCCAGGTAGGCCGCGTTCGTCACCGGGGCCGTGTCGATCCAGAAGGGCGCCACCTCCCGGGAGTGCGCCGGGCGTTCGTTGTCCAGCGCCCACGGCTCCGTGGAGGTGCCCATGGTGAACGGGCCACCGGGGACGAGGACTTCGGCCGGTCCGGTGAAGGCGGGGGCCGGGCCGGGGTCGGGCGCGGTCAGGACCGGTGGCCCCGTGCGCAGCTGATGGGTGATCAGCATCGTCTCGTCGTGCTGCTGTTCGTGCTGCGCGATCATCCCGAACGCGAAACCCGCCTCGGTCAGCCGGGTGCCGTGGAAGTCCGCGGTCTCCAGCAGGTCCAGGGCCCGCTTGCGCACCTCGGCCGCGTAATGGCGGGCTTCCCCGGGCGGCAGCAGCGGTAGCGAGGGGCGTTCGGATCTCGGGTGCTCGAAGGCGTCGTACAGGCCGTCGATCTCCGGCCGCATCGCCTCCAGGCCGCCGACCGCCCGCAGCAGCCACAGCTCTTCCTGGTTGCCGATGTGCGCGAGGTCCCAGACCAGCGGTGACATCAGCGGGGAGTGCTGGGCGGTGAGGTCGGGGTCCTCGACGCAGCTGGTCAGCAGCGTGGTCCGGGCGCGGGCGGTGGTGAGCGAGGCGAGCGCGCGGTCGCGCAGCGCCTCGGCGCCGGCCACGGGCGTGCCGGTCTCCGGGGCGGTCATGTGCGGATGTCCTTCCTCCCGTGGGCACGGTGGTCCGTGCGGCGCAGGCGGTCCAGCAGGTCGTCGGCGGGGCAGCGGCCCTGGATGACGTACCGGCCCAGGTACGCGGCCACGGCGTCGGTGACCGCGCGGGTGGCGCCGAGCCGGGGCAGCGCCTGGAGCGCCGCCGAGAAACAGGTGACGGCGGCGTCGCGCAGCTCGGGGTCGGTGAGACCGTCCCGGGCCGCGTCGGCCCACAGCGGGTTGTGCGGGGCGGGCAGGTTCAGCGCGCGCTCCGCCAGGGGCTTCACGGCCCGGTGGGCCGTCTCGGCGGCCTCGGCGTCGTCGAACAGTGCCGCCGTCACCGCGAGCGGGACGATCCAGCCGTCGTCGCCGGGTTGTGCGTCGATCATCCTCAGCTCCAGATGGCCACGCGGCCTGACCGGCGGGAACAGTGTGGTCAGGTGGTAGTCGAGGTCCGCCCGGGTGGGCGGCCGGGGGGAGTGCGAGCGGGTCCACTCGCGGAAGGTCAGCTCTTCGGGGACCTCCCACGGGCCGTCGTCCCCGCGGACGCACATGACGGGTGAGTCCAGGACGTGCCGCGCCCAGCCGGCCCGCGGGTCGCCGTCCGGCGGTGGCGCACCGGCGCGGCCCGCGCCGATCTCCATCCACACCAGCTGCCGGGTGGACCGCCAGCCCGTGGGCCGCCGCCCGACCACGGGGGAGTTGGCGAACGCGGCCACCAGAACCGCGCCCAGCTGGTGCGCCAGCCACCAGCGCTCCTCGTGCCCCAGCGGGCCCGGCTCCTCGTACCCGGCGTCCAGGCACACCTGGACGGAGGCCGAGGCGCACATCATGTGCCGGCCGGCCGTGCCCGTGCGGTCCAGGCACGCCTCCATGGCGTCATAGCGAGGTTCGTGAAGGAAACGGCGGGGTGCGTGCCAGGGGTCATGTCCCACGCCGACCAGTCCCAGGTCGTCCTCGGCGAGGACGGCGCGGACGGTGTCCAGGTCGGCGGAGACGAGGTCCACGCACTCCATCAGGGAGGCGGCGGGGGGCGAGCTGAGCTCCAGCTGCCCGCCGGGTTCGACGGTGAGCGCCGAGTGCAGCGGCACCGTCCGCAGGGCGGTGTAGGCCGCTGCGAGTCGTTCGGGTGTCACGGGGAGCTGCGGCAGCCGCAGCTCGTGGACGAGCCATTCCACCTCGACCCCGAGCGTGCGGGGCGGGCCGGTCTTGAAGCAGATTCCCCGTACGAGGGCTTCCACCTCGGCCTCGGTGACGGCGGTACGACTTTCCGTACATTCACCGCCATCGCTCAATGAGTTGGACATGTCGGGATCCTCCTGAGATTCCACCATGTCGCCGTCCCGGCTTTCGGTGGGCCGGGCAGGCACTCGTCCCACCCAAGACCCTCGCACCGAATCGCACAAGGGCGCCCATCGGGACGTTCGGGATCGGTCATCACCGCTTCCTCGCGCGTTTCCGCCCGCTTCGGGCCAGGGAAACTCCGTTGCATCGCCTCACCAGCATCACTCAGGATGCGTGCGTGAGCACGACGGGGAAGAACACGAGGTCCGCGCTCATGGCGCCCACGGGGGTGGCGCCATGAGCGCGCGGCTGCGCGGGATCGCGGCGGAGACCGAGGCGATCGTGGCGGCGGGGGGCTACCGCGCGCCGGACGGCGCGGAGGTGTCCCTGACGGCGGAGGTCGAGGCCGCCAGGGCGGCGACAAGGATGTACGGCCCCGAACCGGTCCTGGTGCCGGCGGGGGCGCCCGGAGCGCCTGAGACCGGCACGTTCTTCGAGGTCACCGGCGAGAGCAGCCTGGAGGCCGCCCGCCGACTGGCCGCCGGCGCACCGGTGGCCGTCCTCAACTTCTCCTCGGCCCGGAACCCGGGCGGCGGCTACCTGAACGGCGCCCAGGCCCAGGAAGAGGCCCTCTGCCGCGCCTCGGCGCTGTACACCTGTCTGCTCCAGGCCCGCGCCTTCTACGACCACCACCGCGCGCACCGTGACCCGCTCTACTCCGACCGGGTGATCCACAGCCCGGCCGTGCCGGTGTTCCGCGACGACCGGGGCCGGCTGCTGGCGCGGCCGTACGCGGCGGGCTTCCTCACGGCGGCCGCCCCCAACGCCGGCGTGGTGCGCCGTACGGCACCGGAACGCGCCGGTGACCTCCCGGCCGCCCTCGCCGCACGTGCAGAGCGGGTCCTGGAGACCGCCGCCCTCCACGGCTACCGGCACCTGGTGCTCGGCGCCTGGGGCTGCGGCGTCTTCCAGAACGATCCGGCCCAGGTCGCGGGGGCGTTCCGCGACCTGCTCGGCCCGGGTGGCCGGTTCTCGCAGACGTTCGCACACGTGGTGTTCGGCGTCCTGGACCGCACACGGGGTGCCGTGGTGCGTGAGGCTTTCGCCGTGGCGTTCCCGGAGGGGCAGCCGGTCCGCTAGGTCGGACGGGAGCGGTCCACGTGCCGCGGGGCCGAGTGGCGGCGCGGCGCTCCGCCGGGGGTACGGCATCGCGCTTCGCCCGGGGTACGCCGGTGCGCTGCGCCCGGGACCTCAGGCCCGGCCCCGGCCCTGTACGGGCGTTGGTGCCGGTCGCCGGTCGCTGGTTGCCAGCTGCCGGCTGCCGGCTGTCGGCCGTCGAGCCGGGGCCTGAGGTGCGGTCGCCGCGAGGGGGCGTCCGCCGCCGAGCCGGGGCCCGAGGCACTGCAAGGCGCGGGCGTCAGCCGCCGAGTCGGGGCCCGAGGCGCTGCCGGTGCGGGCGTCCGCCGTCGGGCCGGTGTCTCAGGTCCAGCCGTAGCGCTCGTGGAGCCGGTGGCGGACCAGATTGAACCGCATCCGGTCCAGCGCGCACGCCTCCCGGCGCATGCCGTCCTCGTGCAGCCGCAGCACACGCTCCACGGCCACCCACGAGTCGCGCCCCGAGCGGTCCCACGGCCCGCTGCCGATCGCCACCCACTCCCGGTCGCTGTCGTGCCGCTTGCTGGACAGCTGCACGGCGAGGAAGGTCCCGGCCGCCTCCCGGGCGACGACCAGCACCGGCCTGTCCTTGCCCCGGCCGTCGTTCTCCTCGAACGGCACCCAGGTCCAGACGATCTCCCCCGGATCCGGGTCGCCGTCATGGGCGGGGGAGTACTCGGTACGGACCCGGCCGACCTCGCGCGGTTCGGCCTCGGTGGTGGCGTGGGGGCCGGAACGGCCCGGAACGTTCTCATCGGTGTACGTGCTCACGACACGCACCCTAATGACTCCCTCCCAGGTTGCAACCGGCGCCCCACGCACTGGGGTTGTGCCGGGCGGATGCCGATGTGCGCTGCGTGTGAAGGATGTTGGGATCTGCCGCGTAGGCTCGCCACGCAGGAGGCCCCGGGGGGCCGGATGACACACGGGGGAGTCCAGGGCATGCCCACGCCTGAACAGATCTGGCAGGAAGCCGACTTGGCCACACGCCGGCTCGCCGGCATCGCGCTCAACCCGGCGGTGACCCAGGATGTCCTGCTACGGCTGCTCGCCGACGCGCCTCTGGCCGTACGGATGGTGCTGTGCCGGGACCGTGAAGTGCCCGAGGCCGTCGTCGACGCCGTGATCGAGCACCCCGACCCGCGTACGCGCGGCTTCTTCGCCAGCAATCCGCACGTCGACCCCGCCCGGCGGGCCCGACTGGTGGACGATCCGGACTGGATCGTGCGGGCCAACCTCGCCGAGGGCCCCCGCACGGAGTTCCCGGCGCGGCCCGGCCCACTGCCCGACGCCACGGTCGTCCACATGATCAGCACGTACGACAACGAACTCCTGCAGTCTCTCTACCGGCAGATCTCCCCCGGGCTGTGGCGGGCGATGCCCACGCACCCGGTCGCGGAAGTGCGCCGCTGGGGGGTCATGCAGTGGAACCGGTTGTCACCGGACACAAGGGCGGCCCTGCTCGCGGACCCTGACGGCGGAGTCCGGGAGGCGGCCCTGCGGCACGCGCGCTACGAGGACCCGGCCTGGGTGGAAAGCGCCCTGCCCCCGCGACCGTGCCATGCCCGCACCGACATGCTGCTCCACCGGGCGCTGAGCAGAGCCGTCGTGGACGGCGTCCTCACCGCTCCGGCCGGCAAGGACGACAAGGCGATGATCGCCGGCAATCCCAGCCTCCCGGCCGAGGTGGTGGTCCTGCTCGCCGCCGATCCGGACCCGGAGGTGCGCGGAGCGGTCGCGCGCCGCGCGGACCTGCGGACCGCCGAGCGCCGCGCACTCGTGACCGATCCGGACCCGGACGTGCGCGGGGCGGTCGCCCGCCGCGCGGATCTGGGACCCGGCGAGCGCTCGACCCTCGCGAGGGACCCCGAGCGGGCGGTGCGGCTGGCCGTCTCCGTGCACCCCGCGCTCAGCGAGGAGGAACGGGCCGCGATCGACTACGACGTCCCCCTCGACTGCCGTTTCGGCGCTTACCCCGCCCCCGCGACACCCCGCGACCCCGAAACCGTCCGCCGTGCCGCCCTCTCCGGACACCCGATGCTGCGCCGCGAGGCCGCCGAGGACCACGCGCTGCCGCCGGACCTCGTGGCCCGGCTGGCCGAGGACGACGACCTCGGCGTACGCGTGCTGCTGGCCCAGAACCACCCCGACGCCCCGCCGGCCCTCCTCCTGCGCGGCTTCCTGGAGTACACCGGCCCCGAACGCGCCCACCTGATCACCCGGCCGAACTTCCCGACCGCCGGCCTCGCCACGCTCGCCGGCCACGAGGATCCGCAGGTCCGCGCCCTGGCCGCGCGGGACCCGCAGGCCGCGGCGGCGACCGTGGAGCGGCTCACCCGGGACCCCGACCCGAACGTGCGCGCAGCCCTGGCCCGCCACCCGAACCTCCCGCGGCCCAGGCTCGCGGAACTCCTCGGCGACGACGAACTGGCTCACGCCGCCGCCGCGAACCCGGCGCTGGACCCGGCCACGATCGACCGCCTCCTCACGACGAACGGCCGGGGTCCCTGGTGAGGGATCCCCGGCCGCCCGGCCGGACCACTGCGGGCTAGGGTCTTTCTTCCGGATCAGGCCGGCTCCGGTCTGCGGCGCCTTCTGGGCGACCCCGGCAAGATCCGGAAGAGAGGCCCTAAGCCTCCTGTTCCAACGGAATCTTCTGCGACGCGGGCGCCACGGCCCCGTTGGCCGCGGGCGAAGTGCCGTTCTGCGCCGGACCGTTCTGGTTCATCGACGACAGGAGCTGTCGCGCGAGGCCCAGTCCCGTGCCGCCCATGGTGAGCGCCTTGGCGAACATCTCGGCCATGCCGTCGGCACCGTTGAGCAGCACCATGTTGTCCACATTGCCGAAGGCGGACGCGCCGGCCTGGACGATCTCCGGCCAGTTCTCGGCGAGTTGCTGCGCGACGACCGCCTCCTGGTTCTCGGCGAGGGCGGCGGCACGGGCCTTGATGGCCTCCGCCTCCGCGAGACCCTGGGCCCTGGTCGCCTCGGCCTCCGCGAGACCCTTCGCCTGGGCGGCGGCGGCCTCGGCCTCACCGGTGGCCCGGGTGGCGGCGGCGGTGGCCGTACCCCGGGTCTTGGTGGCCTCCGCCTCGGCGCCCGCGGCCGTCTTGACCCGCGTGGCCTCGGCGGCGGCCGCCAGTTCCGTCTCCTTCGCCTTGGCCTGGGCCGCCGAGATCCGCACGTCACGCTCGGCCTCGGCCAGCGTCCGCTTCTCGTAGGCCTTGGCGTCGGCCGGCTTGCGGACGTCCGCCTGGAGCTGCTGCTCCCTGCGGTGCGCCTCCAGCTCCGCGACCCTCGTCTCCTGCACCACGACCTCCTGCCGGGCGGCCGCGTCGGCGAGCGGGCCGGCCTGGCGCGAGCTCGCCGCCGCCTTGTCCCGCTCGGCCTGGTAGCCGGCCTGGAGGATCTCGCTGTCCCGGGTGGCCTCCGCCATCCGGGCGTACGACTGCTGCTCGGCCTCGGTGGCGAGACGGTTCGCCTCCGCCTGGGCGATCCGCGCGTCCCGCTGCACGGCGGCAGCGTGCGGCATCGCCAGGTTCTGGATGTAGCCGGTCGGGTCCTCGATCTCGTGGATCTGCAGCGAGTCGACGATCAGGCCGAGCTTCTCCATCTCCGTACCGCAGGCCGCCCGGGTCTGCCCGGTCAGCTTCTCCCGGTCGCGGATCATGTCCTCGACCGTCAACCCGCCCACGATGGAACGGAGATGACCGGCGAAGACGTTGTGCACCCGCTCCGACATCATGCGCTGCTGGTCCAGGAAACGGCGGCCCGCGTTGGCGATCGACACGAAGTCGTCGCCCACCTTGAAGATGACCACACCCCGCACCTTCAGCGGAATGCCCTGGTGGGTCACGCAGTCCACCGACAACTCGGTCTCGTTCAGGTCGAGTGAGAGCTTGCGCACCGCCTGCACGCCCGGCAGCACCAGCGTGCCGCGGCCCGTGACGATACGGAAGCCCATGCCCTCCTCAAGGCCCTCGGTACGGTGCTTGGACCCCGAGATGATGAGTGCCTCGTTCGGCTCGGCGACCCGCCACATCATCTTGAACAGACCGATCAGAATGAGGACGGCAACGACGACCGCCCCCGCAACGACGCCGACAACCATCGGCATACGCCCCCTTTGGATGGTGCCCTTTCGGCACCGAACGAAGGGAGTGTGCGCCTTCGCAAGCCCCCGGTGAAGACGCTGACGAATCCTTGTTGCAATCTTGATGCCCAACGCCGCCACCTGGGGCGGAGCATGCTCAACTGTCGTATGCGGCGGTGACGTAGACGGTTCTGGGCGGCAGGTACTCCACCACCATCACCACGGTGCCCGGCGTGATCCGGGCCGTCCCCACGGCCGCGTAGGCGAGGAAGTGCTCAGCGCCGCCGCGCACCCGGACGATCACCTCGCCGACCAGCCCGGGCCCGATCGTCCCCGTCACCCGTCCCATGAGCCCGACCATCGACGCATCGTCCATGGCCACAGGGTACGGCGGGAACGAGCCCACGCCGAAGGGCAGTTCGCACGCGGTGCCGCTACGGTCGGACGACCGAGGGCCCAGAGGCGTCCCCGCCCGCCCCGTTTTGCCGCCCAGACCCCTTCACCTCGCCCGCCCCGCCCGTCCCCTGCGGCGGCCACAGCTCGTGCCAGCGCAGTTCCGCCTCCAACTGGGCGGCGACGGACACCAGCAGGGGCTCGCTGCCGGCCGGGCCGAGCAGTTGGGCGCCCACGGGGAGGCCGCCGCTCACGAAGCCCGCGGGCACGTTCACGCCGGGCCAGCCCAGCACGTTCCACGGCCAGGCATAGGGGCAGGCGGCGATCATCGCCCGGTCGGTGGCGAACCCGCGAAGGTGGTACAGGGCGCCGACCGCGGGCGGCGGGGCGGCCGTCGTCGGGGCGAGGATCACGTCGTACGACGTGAAGAACGCGCCGATCCGTCGGTGCAGAACCGCCTCCGCGCGCCGGGCCGCCCGCAGCGGGGCCCCGCCGAGCAGCCGGCCCAGCCGGGCCGCGTCCCGGGTGCGCGGGTCGAGCAGGGCGGGGTCCGGGGCCTCGCGGACCCGGTCGGCGATGCCTGCGGTGGCACGCGGCACGAAGGTGAGCCCGATCCGGCCGTAGGGAGGGTCGGCCTCCTCCACGAGGTGCCCCAACTCAGCCAGCCTGTCCGCGAGTTCGATGACCCGCGCCCGTACCTCCGGCAGCAGACGGGCCGGTACGGCGGTGAACGGCGGCTTCAGCGACAGGGCGACGCGCAGCCGGCCGGGGTCGCGGCCGACCGCGTCCGCCACCGTGAGGGCCGGTGGCCGGTGCGGATCCCGGTCGTGGTTGCCGCTCGCCGCGTCCAGCAACAGGGCCGCGTCGGCGACCGTACGGGCCAGGGTGCCGTTGACCGTGATGCCGTGGAACGACTCCCCGAGCGGCCAGGTCGAGATGCGTCCGCGCTGTGGCTTGATGCCGATCAGGTGGGTCCAGGAGGCCGGGATCCGTATCGAACCGGCGCCGTCCGAGCCGAGCGCGGCCGGGACCAGCCCCGCGGCGACGGCGGTGGCCGAACCGCCCGAGGAACCGCCGGGGGTGTGGCCGGTGTGCCAGGGATTCCGGGTCTCCCCGAACGCCGGCCCCTCGGTGAACGGCCACTGCCCCAGCTCACAGGTGTTCGTCTTGCCGACGATCACGGCTCCGGCCGCGCGCAGCCGTCGTACCGCCTCCCCGTCCTCCGCGGCCGGCGGGAAGTCGCCCCGGCAGCCGAACGCGGTCGGCTCGCCCGCCACGTCCATGTCGTCCTTCACCGCGACCGGCACGCCGAGCAGCGGCCGGCGCACCCCCGCGGCCAACTCCCGGTCCGCGGCCTCCGCTTCGGCGAGCGCGGCCTCGGCGCGCACGATCCGGAAGGCGTTCAGGTCCGGCTGTGTCGCCTCGATCCGCACCAGCGCCCGTTCCACCAGCGCGCGCGAGGTCACCTCCCCCGCGGCAAGCGCGCGAACGGACTCCGCGAGGCCCGCGGGACGGTCGTGCACCATGACGTGAGCACCTCCGGGAGCCTCCGGACACCTTGTGTACTGAACGGTAACGTCAGAGCGGCGCGACGGCGACAGCGCGGCGCCGGGGAAAGGTGATGGCGGGGTGCCGGGAAACCGGAGACCGCCTGTTCAGCGCGACCGGGACATGGCGGCGATCCGTGAGGACTAAAGTCTCCTCATTGTGCGCCACGTCACACCAAGGTGCCCCTTGGTGGCTGTGATGCCGTGGTGCACGGTGATATCGCAGCAATCTGGGGGGATTCGTGCGCGAGATGACGAAGGGGTCGAACGTCGTACTCTCGACCCTGAGCGAGAACGCCGGCTCGGTGATCGTCGGCCTGTGCTGGCTCAGCCCGAGCGGTGAAGGCGACGCGGATGTGTCGGTCCTGGCGCTGGGCCCGGACGGGAAGGTCCGTACCGACGCCGACTTCTACTTCTACAACAACCCGGTCGCCGCCGACGGAAGCGTGCAACTGCTGGGCAAGGCACCTGCCGACCGCGGTGACGTGGACCGCATCGGGTTCGATCTGACCGCGGTCCCGGGGGACGTGCACCGGATGGTCGTCGCCGCGAGCCGGTACGGCGGGGCGCGCTTCGGTGAACTGGAGGAGCTGACTGTCACGCTGTCCGACGGAGGGGGCGAGGGACTCCTCCGGTTCGCGATCGGCGATGTCGACTCGGTGAGCGCGGTCGTCTTCGGCGAGCTCTACCGCCACGCCGGCGAATGGAAGTTCCGTGCCGTGGGGCAGGGTTACGCGGACGGTCTGGCCGGTCTGGCGACGGACTTCGGTGTCGACATCGACGACGACGCAGGGTCCGAGTCCGAATCTGAGTCCGCGCCGGACGCGCCGGACGCACCGGACGCGCCGGACGACGCGGTGGCGGTCGAACAGGAGGTCGCGCCCGCGCCTGTGACCGCTTGCGGAACCGGCGCGGAGCGAGGGGAGGCCGCGCTCCCGGCTCCTCGCGCGCCGCAGGACCGGACCGAGCCGGCCACGGGTCCGGCGCGGCCCCGTACGGCCAGGAGGAAGACCACCCTGCCGAAGGTCGCGAGGAAGTCTCTCGCGGAGAACGAGTCCTGGAGGGACGCGAGGCTCTTCCCCGTGTCGGCCCTCAAGAGCGACCGGGACCGCGAGACACGTGCGACCTCGGTGATGCTTTCCGTCATGGCGCAGGTGCCGGAATTCGGCAGGAGGCTGACGGCCGCGTTCGGTGCACCGGCCGGCCGTATCGAGACGTTCACGGAGGTCTCACTGCCGCACGGGAGCGGTCCGCGGCGTCCCGACGGAGTCATCCGGGTCGAGCGGGCCGGCAAGTTGTGGACAGCGCTGGTCGAGACGAAGACCAACGGCAACCCCCTCAAGGCCGAACAGGTACAGGCGTACGCGGACATCGCCGCGCGGCGCGGTTACGAGGCGGTGATCACGCTGTCCAACGACGTTGCCCTGGAAGGTAGTTCACTGGTCGACGTCAGGATCGACGGCCGACGCAAGCACAAGGTGGCGCTCTGGCACCTTTCCTGGGCCGAAGTGGCCTATCAGGCGCAGATGCTGATTCGCCACGAGGGCGTCGGCAACCCGGCACACGCCTGGCTGCTCCAGGAGCTGCTTCACTACCTCCAGCACGAGAACTCGGGCTGCCACGGTTTCCAGAACATGGGCCCCGCGTGGGTTCCCGTGCGCAACGGCATCGACGACGAAACCCTGTGCCCGGGTGATCCGCGAGCCCTTGAGGTGGTGGAGAGCTGGGAGCGGCTGATCCGCCAGGTGTGCCTCGGCCTGGGCGGGGAGCTCGGCCGGAAGGTCCTGCCGGTGCAGCGCGGCAAGCGGGGCGTGGGGCCGCAGGAACGCCGGAGCGTGCAGGCCGACCAGTTGTGCGGCCAGGGCCGGCTCCAGGCGGAACTCCGCATCGAGGGAATCACCGGTGTCCTCGCGGTCTCCGCGGATCTGCGTACCAGCAGGGTGCGCGTCTCCACCGAGATCCCGGCGCCCGAGCAGGGGTATCCGCTGACGTGGGTGAAGCGACTCGTCAGACGTCTGGCCGATGCCCCGGCCGATCTGCACGTCGAGACCCTGGTCGAGAGCGGCGCCGGCGGCCCACGCGGGACGCTGGAGCGCCTGCGTCCCGAACCGGCGGACCTGCTGCCCACGGCCGACGCCGCCCGGATCACCGGATTCCGCCTCTCACTGCGCAGGGGCATGGGAAGCGGCCGAGGCAACGCGGAGTCCGGCTTCATCCGCAGCGTGGACGACGCCGTGCGGCGCTTCCACGGACAGGTGATCGTCCACCTCGATCAGGCCCCTGCCCGTAAGGGGCCGGTCAGGGAGGTCGTGCCGGCGGGGTGAGGCACTGGCGCGTCTGTCCGGGGGCGGAGGCGCGGAGGCGCTGGGGCGGGGGTCAGCGGTTCAGGAGTCTGGTCAGCCAGTTCAGTTGGGTTGTCCGGGCCGCTCGGGAGAGGGCCGTGTCGGGGGCGAAGGTGTCGAAGCCGTGGAAGCCGCCCGGCCAGACGTGGAGTTCGGCGTCGCCGCCGTACTGCCAGATCCGGGACGCGTAGGCCACCACCTCGTCCCGGAACGTCTCCGCGGAGCCGACGTCGAGGAAGGCGGGCGGCAGGCCGGAGAGGTCGGTCGCGCGGGCGGGGGAGGCGTACGGGGGGACGTCGGGGCCGCCTCGGCGGTCGCCCAGCACCGCGGTCCAGGCGGTTTCGTTGGCGGTGCGGTCCCAGACGCCGATGCCGGCCATCTGGCGACTGGAGACGGTGTCGTTGTGGTCGTCGAGCATCGGCGACATCAGGAGCTGGCCGATCGCCGGCGGTCCCTGCCGGTCCCGCAGCAGCAGTGCGAGCGCGGCGCCCAGGCCGCCGCCCGCGCTGGAGCCCGCGATGACGATCCGGGCGGGGTCACCGCCGATCTCCCCGGCATGCGCGGCCGTCCACCGGAACCCGGCGTACACGTCGTCGATCTGCGCCGGGTAGGGGTGTTCCGGTGCCAGCCGGTACTCCACGGAGACCACCACCGCCCCCACCTCCAGAGCCCAGCTCAGCGGGCCGTCCACGCCGGCCCGGTTGGTGCCGAGGACCATGCCGCCGCCGTGGACGAAGTAGATCACCGGCAGCGGTGTCCCGGTGCCGCCGGACGTGGGGCGGCAGATGAGGAGGGACACCTCCGGGGCGCCCTCGTGGCCCGGCACGGTGCGGTCCTCGAACGTGAAGGCACCGTCCATCGTGAGGTCGAGCAGCCCGAGCAGGTCGGCGTTCGCCTCCTCCCGCGCCGGGCCGATCTCGTCCGGGGTGAGACCGGGCGAGATGACCTCCTTGTTCTGCTCCAGGCAGGCGGCGAGTTCGGGGTCGAACGGGGGCGGGACCAGGGGCATGACTTCTCCTCGCACGGCTCACGGGACGGGCTGCTGTGGCACGTATGCCCCGCCCGCACCGGATACCGGCACCGTACGACGGCCGGGATCCCGCGGACAGCCGGGAGAGAGGGGGGAGGGAAGAAGACAGGGGAGGTCGGGCGGGTGTGGCGGTTCCGGAAATGCGTGGGGGGCCGGAGCCGCTCGGGGCTCCGGCCCCCTACGGGGTGGGTGAGGCTCAGGCGGCCGAGACCTGGCCCACGGTGCCGTGCAGGCGGGCGACGACCTCGGTCAGCTGCGCGGCGACCTCGGCGTCGTCGACCGGGTGGGTCTCGGCGAAGCGGGTCACGGAGCCCGGGATGGAGAGCTTGATGTCCTCGATGACCTTGCCACCGGCGATGCCCGCGGCCTTGCGGGTGTCGTCCTGCGCCCACACGCCGCCGTACTGGCCGAAGGCGGTGCCGATGACGGCGACCGGCTTGCCGCCGAAGGCGCCGGCGCCGTACGGGCGGGACAGCCAGTCGATGGCGTTCTTCAGCACGGCCGGCATGGTGCCGTTGTACTCGGGCGAGAAGAGCAGGAACGCGTCGGCGGCCTGCGCGGCCGCGCGCAGCGTCGCGGCGGCGGCCGGGACGCCGCCCTCGACGTCGACGTCCTCGTTGTAGAAGGGGACCTCGGCCAGGCCCTCGAAGAGCTCGACCTCGACGCCCTCGGGCGCGAGCTTGACGGCCGCCTCGGCGAGCTGGCGGTTGTGCGAACCGGCGCGAAGGCTGCCGACGAGCGCGAGGATGCGAACAGTCATGGGGTACTCCAAGGGGGGGCTGAAACACTGCTGTCACAAACCGGACCGAAGTCCGTTTAAGTTTCTACCAGCCTAACCGGACCCCGGTCCAGTTTTGTTCCCGATGCTTTACGCTGGCTTCATGTCCAGCGCCCTGCCGCCCTTCCCCGAGCCTCAGGACCCCTTCGGCGCACCTCAGCTGCTGGAGGTGGGTCCGCTCCCGGAGGAGGCGTGCCTGCGGGCGGACGCGGCCCGCAACCGGGCCCGGCTGCTGGAGGCCGCCGCCCGGCTGATCGCCGAGCACGGCGTCGACGGCGTCACCATGGAAGCGGTGGCGGCGGCGGCCCAGGTCGGCAAGGGCACGGTCTTCCGCCGCTTCGGCGACCGCACCGGGCTGCTGACGGCACTGCTCGACCACTCGTCCCGCACCCTGCAGGCGGACTTCCTCTTCGGGCCGCCCCCGCTGGGCCCCGGGGCGCCGCCCCTCGACCGGCTGCGGGCGTTCGGCGTGGCCGTGCTCCACCGCTCCGCCGAGCAACTCGACCTGCAGCTGGCCGCGCAGCCCGAGGCCTGCCGCCGGTTCTCCCACCCCACGGTCCAGGCGCTGCGCACGCACGTCACGATGCTGCTGCGCCGGATCCTGCCGGACGCCGACTGCGACCTGCTCGCCCAGGCGCTGCTCGCCTATCTCGATCCGGCCCTGATCCACCACCTCACCCGGCAGTGCGAGATGCCCATGGAGCGGCTGGAGGCCGGCTGGACCGACCTCGTCACCCGCGTGACGGGCGCGTCGACCACCGGCTGAGGCGAGAGCTCGGCGCCGCTCGCCCGCGCCGACGGGCGTCTCCCCGGCCTCCGCCTCGGCGTCCAGGTCGTCCGAGCCGTCCAGGCCGGCCAGTTCCGTCCTCCGCCCCGACGCCCAAGTCGTCCAGTCCTGAACGACGTTCCCCCACCCGCCGCCCGTCTTTGCGTCTCTGCCAAGATGCCTCTGCCATGGTGCAGATACCGAACACGCCTACGAGCGCCGACGTGGCCCGCCTGGCCGGCGTCTCACGGGCGACCGTGTCCTACGTTCTCAACAACACCAGTGCCGTACGGATCAGCGAGGCGACCCGTCGCCGTGTCCACGACGCCGCGCGCGAACTCGGCTACGTGCCCCACGCGGCCGCGCGAAGCCTGCGCGCCGGACACAGCCGGATGGTCCTGATGCCCGCGCCCGCGACCCCGATGGGCCCCCTCTACGGCCGCTTCCTCACCGAACTCCAGTCGGCCCTCGGCCGCCTCGACTACACCGTCGTGCAACACGGCGGCGTCGGCCTCCAGGGCGACGAAGCCGCCCGTGCCTGGGCCGAGTTACGGCCCGCCGCCGTACTCGTGCCCGGTACGGGACTCGGCCCGCGGGGCGTCGCCGTCCTGAAGCGGGCCGGCGCGCGGGCCGTGGTGACCCTCGGCCCCGAACGCGTCGAGGGTGCCCACGCCCTGCTGACGGACCACGCCGCCGTCGGCCACTGCGCGGGAGCCCACCTGTACGCCCGCGGCAGACGGCGCATCGGCGTCGTCGTACCCGAGGAGGCCGGGCTGGACGTGTTCTCCCGGCCCCGACTCGCGGGCGTGCGCAGGGCGTTGCTCGGTACGGACGCGACGACGACCGCGCTGCCGCTCGCGTACACCGAGGAGAGCGCGGCTGAACTCGCCTCGCGCTGGCCGGAGTCGGACCTCGACGCGGTGTTCGCCTACAACGACGAGTACGCGATGCTCCTCATGCGGGCCCTCCAGGACGAGGGCCTGCGCGTTCCCGAGGACGTGGCCGTCGTCGGCGCCGACGACCTGATGCTCGGCAGGCTGCTGCGGCCCCGACTCAGCACGGTACGCTTCGATTTGCCCTCCTGCCGCGACCTCGCGGAACTGGTCGACCGCGCGGTGCGCGACCCCGGTGTCGAGCCCGAGGTCCGCACGGTGCAGGGCGCGTCACTGGTCCACCGGGCCTCCAGCTGACCGGACGCGCGACCGTCGTCCTGTGCCCTACCGGCGTCCGGCTTCCGGCGCCATCCGTCGGGCTCGGGCGCACGGCCGCCGGACAGCGGTCCGGCCACTCGCGTCACTCGCCCTGTTCCTGCGTCTGCTCCTGCTCCTTCGCGATGTCCTTGCGGACCTGGTCCATGTCCAGCTTGCGGGCCTGCTCGATGAGGTCCGTGAGGGCCGCCTCGGGCAGTGCGCCCGGCTGGGCGAAGATCGCGATCTGGTCCCGCACGATCATCAGGGTCGGGATCGACTGGATGCCGAAGGACTGCGCCAGCTCCGGCTGGGCCTCGGTGTCCACCTTGCCGAAGACCAGGTCGGGGTTCTCCGTGGCGGCCTTCTCGTAGACGGGGGCGAACTGTCGGCACGGACCGCACCAGGTCGCCCAGAAGTCGATGAGAACGAAGCTGTTCTCCGACACCGTCTGGTCGAAGTTCTCCTTGGTCAGCTCCACAGTGCTGCTCATGGCGTGATTCTCTCTTCCTGGTGTGGGTGTTGTCCCGAGGACGGAAACAGGACCGCCAGATCTCCTATTCCTATGCCGCTTCCCCCGCATCTTCCACTTCTTCGGGTTCTTCCCGTTCCTCCACTTCTCCGGGCTCCTCGGGTTCCCTTACCTCTTCGGCCCCGGTTCCCGCCCTCGTGTCCGAATCCATGTGGCCACCGCGCCGACCACCCACCAGACTGGCCCCATGACGGAAACGGATTCCCTGGCGTACGACGTCGTAGTGCTCGGTGCCGGTCCCGTGGGGGAGAACGTCGCCGGCCGCGCCCGCGCGGCCGGCCTCACCACCGCGGTCGTGGAGAGCGAGCTGGTCGGAGGGGAGTGCTCGTACTGGGCCTGCATGCCCAGTAAGGCGCTGCTCAGGCCGGTCATCGCGCAGGCGGACGCCCGCCGCCTTCCCGGCCTGAGCCAGGCGGTCCAGGGCCCCCTGCACACCCCCGACGTCCTCGCCCGGCGGGACGTGTACACCTCCCACTGGAAGGACGACGGCCAGGTCGCGTGGCTGGACGGCATCGGCGCCGACCTGTACCGCGGCCAGGGCCGCCTCGCCGGTCCCCGCACGGTCACGGTGACCGCCGCCGACGGCACCGTCACCACCCTCACCGCGCGCCACGCCGTCGCCGTGGCCACCGGCACCCGCGCCCAGCTGCCCGACCTGCCCGGACTGGCCGAGGTCGGGCCCTGGACCAGCCGCGAGGCCACCAGCGCAGAGGCGGCCCCCGGCCGGCTGATCGTGGTCGGCGGCGGTGTCGTCGCCACCGAGATGGCCACCGCCTGGCAGGCCCTCGGCTCGGAGGTCACGCTGCTGGTGCGCGGCAAGGGCCTGCTGAACCGCATGGAGCCCTTCGCCGGCGAACTGGTCGCCGACGCGCTCACCGAGGCGGGCGTCGACGTCCGTACGGGTACCTCCGTCGAGTCCGTCACCCGCGAGAACGGCACGGTCGTGGTCGTCACCGGCACCGGTGACCGCATCGAGGCCGACGAGATCCTCTTCGCCACGGGCCGTGCCCCGCACACCGGCGACATCGGCCTCGAGACCGTCGGCCTGGAACCCGGCTCCTGGCTGGACACCGACGACACCCTCCGCGTCGACGGCAGCGACTGGCTCTACGCGGTGGGCGACGTCAACCACCGTGCCCTCCTCACCCACGAGGGCAAGTACCAGGCCAGGATCGCGGGCGACGCCATCGTGGCGCGCGCCACGGGCAGCCCCATCGGCGACGAGCCCTGGGGTCCCCACGCGGCCACCGCCGACCACTACGCCGTACCCCAGGTCGTCTTCACCGATCCCGAGGCCGCGGCCGTCGGCCTCTCCCTGGCCGAGGCGGAACAGGCCGGTCACCGCGTCCGCGCCGTCGACGTCGACTTCGGCTCGGTCGCGGGCGCCGGCCTGTACGGCGACGGCTACAAGGGCCGCGCCCGCATGGTCGTCGACCTCGACGAGGAGATCCTGCGCGGCGTCACCTTCGTCGGCCCCGGCGTCGGCGAACTGCTCCACTCCGCGACCGTCGCCGTCGCCGGCCGCGTCCCGGTCGGCCGCCTGTGGCACGCCGTACCGTCCTATCCCACCCTCAGCGAGGTGTGGCTGCGGCTGCTGGAGGCCTACCGGGACAACTGAACGTGCGGCCGCCCACGGCCACCCACGGCTGGTCAGCAGGCCAGCCGGTCAGTCGTCGAGCGCCTGGTAGACCGTGGTCCAGAAGTCCTGGACGAGCCGCGCCGAGTCCGGGGTGGACATCCCGACCTGGGTGAGCAGGATCCCGGTGAGCTGGTTGTCCGGGTCGGCGTAGACCGAGGTGCCGCTTCCGCCGTCCCAGCCGAACTGGCCGACGGGCGCGTAGTCGCCCCGGTAGGTGCGCACCGCCATCCCCATGCCCCAGCCGCCGTGCTGCCCCTGACCGAACGACACATGGACGTTGTCGGTGGCCATGGCGTTACGGGCGGCGTTCTGCTCGGGCGTGAGGCGGTTGGTGGTCATCAGCCGGACGGCGGGCCGGGACAGGATCCGCTCGCTCCCGTGTGTCCCCTGGCCGAGCAGCATCCGGAAGTAGGCGTGGAAGTCGTCGACGGTGGACACCAGCCCACCGCCGCCGCCCTGGAACGCCGGAGGCCGGCTCCAGCGTCCCCCCTCGGCCTCGTCCCACACGACGAACTCGCCGGTCTGCGGGTCGGGGGCGTACAGGGTCGGCAACCGGTCGATCTGGTCGGCGGGCACGTGGAAGCCGGTGTCCTTCATCCCCAGCGGCTCGAAGACACGCTCACGCAGGAACGTCTCGAACGACCGGCCCGTCACCCTGGCGACGAGCACGCCGAGCAGATCGCTGCTGATGTGGTACTGCCAGCGCTCTCCGGGCTGGTACATCAGCGGAAGCGTGCCGAGGCGGCGCATCCACTCGTCCGGCTCGGGCATCGGCTCCGGCAGGTCGGGCGTCAGCCCCCGCTCGAAGACCGCGCCCATGATCGGGGTGCCCAGCGACGTCATATCCATGCCGAGCCCGAACGTGGAGGTCAGCACGTCCCGTACGGTGATCGGCCGCCGTGCCGGCACGGTGTCGTCCAGCGGACCGTCGATCCGCTTCAGCACCCGCCGGTCGGCGAGTTCCGGCAGCCACGCCTCCACCAGGTCGTCCATCCGCAGCCTGCACTCGTCGAGCAGGATCATCGCCGCCGCGATCGAGACCGGCTTGGACGTCGAGGCCATCCGGAAGACCGTGTCCCGGCTCATCGGCGCGCCACCGTCGTGACGCATCGTCCCGAGCGCCTCGACGTGGGTCTCGTCGCCCCGGCCGACCAGCGCGACGACTCCGGGGATCCTCCCGGAGTCGACATGCCGTGCCAGTACGTCGCGGATTCTGTCCCAACCCGCTTTGGAAAAGCCGGTGTTGCTTCGTCCCATCATGAATCCCCTCGCGTACGGTGTCCGGTCCGCGCGGCCCCGCCCCGGCCTCCGGCCGGCGCGCGGCGCCCCCACGATCCCCTGCGGTTCCTGGCTCGTGCCGCTGTGGTCAACCGCCTTGCGGACGCCTCCGATCCGATGCCGGGGTGCCGCCGTGACCACTGCCAACCCTCCACCCCGGCCGGGTGTCCGATCAACGTACACTTCGCGCGCGTGCCGATGACCCGTGCGTCATGAAGGGAGGACCGGCCGATGGAAACGCGGGACATCGAGATCTTCCCGACGCGCGGAAGAACTGCGCTTCGGCCGGACGGCGGCTCGTCCGCACGTGTCGCAGGCGCGGGTGTGCCAGGCGATCGCGGTGCGGGAACGGCGGCTCGGGGGCGCGCTGTTCGACCGCTCCAACCGCCGGCAGATCCGTCTGACTCGGCTCGGGCGGCAACCGCGGGACGATCTGCGGCCGGTGTTCGAGGGACTGCGGGACGGCCTGGAACGCGCGCGACCGGCCGCCCGCGGCGTGACGACGGTGCTGCGGGTCGGCATGACCACTGGGAGGACCGGTACCTGCCGTTCCGGACGCCGCGGGGGCGCCGGATCGAACGCAGCAGGAGCATCACCAACAGCGACGACCTGATCCACCTGGTCGGCACCGGCGAGATCGTGCACAGCTTCCCGGCCCACGTCACCCGGCACTGGACCATGTCGCGCATCCGCCGGCTGCCCATCCGGGACATGCCGTCCCTGACCTTCGTCCTGGTGTGGCGTACCGAGTCCGAGAGCGAACCCGTCCGAGCGCTCGCCGAGGCCGCGCGGGACCTCGGGCCGCTGCACTTCGAACACCGCTGACGCGCGTCGCCGGACCCGGGACGCACTGAAGGGGCAGGTTCCGCACCCGAAGGGGCCGGTTCCGCCCCGAACCGGCCCCTCGATGCGTCCCTGCCAGGACTCGCTCGTGTCGCGTCAGCGGCCGCTCACGTTCCGGGCGGCGAACCGGTCACCCGGGGTGGGGCCGGCTCACGACGGCCGCTGCCGCGGCCGCGCCGCGCTCACTCCGCCCGCGTCGCCGGGAACTCACCGGCCAGCGCCGACGCGATCCGCAGATGCGGTTCCGCCTCGTCGTGACGCGCCTGCCGCTCGAGCGTGCGGCCCAGCATCAGCCGGGCGTAGTGCTCCACCGGGTCGCGCTCGACGATGATCCGCAGCTCGGCCTCCGCCCGGCGCAGCTGGGCCGAGTGGTAGTAGGCGCGGGCCAGCAGCAGCCGGGGTCCGGTCTGCTCCGGCACCTCCTCGACCAGCGCGGACAGTACCCGGGCCGCGCTCGCGTAGTCCTTGGCGTTGAAGAACAGCCTCGCGCGCTCCCAGCGCTCGGCGGTGGTTCCGTGGTCGTAGTACGTGGTCTCCGTGGTCTCCACTCGTGACCTCCTTCGCCGGGCACAACGCGAGAGGTTTGTTGAATATTCCACTATGTGTTCCGCCGGGACCCCGACGGCCCGCCGAGTGCCGCGACGGCCCAACGGGGTCCCTGGCGGCCCAATGGGTGTTGATCATCGCTTGAGGAGCGCGGGTGGCGAACCTTTTCGACGATTCCGATGTGGAATTCGTAGTCCTTGTCAACGCGGACGGACAGTACAGCCTGTGGCCCCGCTCGGTCGGTGTCCCCGCGGGCTGGGACGTGGCCTTCGGCCCGGGCGAGCGTCAGGCATGCCTTGAGTACATCGAGGTCAACTGGGGGGACCTGCGCCCGGCGAGCCTCTCCAGAGACCTTCTCGGTTGATCCACGAAAACGTATCCGACTGAACTACGAGGGCCCGGAGATCTCCCCACAGGGAATGACTGCCGGCCGCGCATGACCATGTCGCCAAAACCCACGCGACGGGATATGCAGGTATTTACGTCTGGAGCATTTTGCAAAATGATTAACTGGGCAAATGTTGAGGACTTCGGACTCCAACTCCAGCGCTATCGCAAAAGAGCGCAACTGAGCCAGAAGATCCTGGCCGACCTCTCCACAGTCAGTGTGCGCGCGGTGCGCAACCTGGAACTCGGCCAGGTCGCCGCCCCGCGCCGGGAAACCGTGCGGCTGCTCGCCGCCGCACTTCAGCTGACCACGCACGAGCGCCTCTCGTTCGAACTCGCGGCGGGCGGCGAGGTCGACGAGGCGCTCTTCGGGACCCTCAGTCTGCCGACCGACGTCCTGGCGCGCCCCCTCGTCGGGCGCAGCCGCGAACTCGACTCGCTCATGCGGCAGTTGCTGAACGACCAGCAGCGCATCACGGTCGTCTGCGGCTTCGCGGGCGTCGGCAAGACACATCTCGCGGTCGCGGCGGCGCGTTCCGTCCAGGCCACGACGGCCACGTCCGTCCTCTGGGTCCAGTTGCAGAAGAACGCCGACCGCGGACCGCTGCAGGCGGCGATCGCCGACCTGCTCGTCGGCGAGGGCGCCGGCGTCAACCGGCTCGCCCGGCAGATCGGTGACCGTGCCACACTGCTCGTCCTCGACGGCAACGACAGCGGCCAGGTCCGCCGTGAGACCGTGTGGACCCTCATCCGCGAGTGCCCCAACCTGAGCGTCCTGGAGACCAGCCGCGTCCCGCACGACGTCTCGGACCACCACAGGTTCCTGGTGGCGCCCCTCCCGCACTGGCGGACGGCAACCGCGCACAGCGACGCCCCGAGCGCGCCCGCGCTGGAGTTCCTGCTGCGGCGCTTCACCGACCTGCGGCCCAGCTTCCAGGCCGCGGACAGTGACGTGAAGAAGCTGGCGGAGGTATGCGGCAGGCTGGACGGCCTGCCGAGCGCACTCGAGTCCGCCGCCTCCTGGGCCACCGTGATCTCCGTCGACGAACTGGTGAGCATGGCCCGGGACGAGCCGGAAGCGCTCGCCAGCCACCCCGCGACGCGCACCGACCCCGTCTCGGTCGCACAGGGCGTACTGGGCCAGCAGACCCCCGTCACCCAGGACTTGGCACTCCTGCTCGCCGACTGGTCCGACGGATGGACCATCGACCAGGTCGTCCAGGAGTCGCGGCTCCCCAGGGCGCAGGCCGCCTGTGCCGTCCAGTCCCTGCTGCACGCCGGCCTGATCGTCGAACTGCCGTCGAAGCCGGGCGGCCCGGTCCGCTTCACCCTCCTCAACCTCGTCCGCGTCGCGCTGCGGGGCCGCTCTCCGCTCGTGCCCCGGCTCGCGCTCGCCGCGAGCTGACCACCGCCCGTCTTCCGCCGCAGAAAACGGAGTACACGCATGCGCTTTTGCACCATGTCCCTGGATGGCCAGGAGGACGTCGGAATCGCGGTCGACGGCGGGATCGTCCCGCTCGGCGTCCTCGCCGAACTGACCGGAACCACGCTCGGCCCCACGCTGCTCGACGTCATCGTGGGCGAGCAACTGGGGCGGATCCGGCAGGCGCTGGCCGATCCGGACATCCGGTCCAAGGCCGTACGGTCCACGGAGGCGGACTTCGGACCCATATACCGCCACCCGCCCAAGCTGTGGGGGGTCGGACTGAACTACCGGCGGCACGCCGACGACCTCGAGGTCGAACAGCCCACCGGCACCCCGGGGTCGTACCTGCGCCCGGACAACTGCGTCATCGGACATGGCGACGAGATCGTCCTGCCGGTCCAGTCGGAGCGTGTGACGGCGGAGGCCGAACTGGGTGTGGTGATCGGGCGGACCTGCCGTGACGTCGCACCGGAGGACGCCGAATCCGTCATCTTCGGCTACACGAGCCTCCTGGACATGACGGCGGAGGACGCGATCCGCATCAACCCGCGCTACATTCCCTGGTCCAAGGCGTTCGACACGTTCTGCAGCCTCGGCCCGTGGGTCGTGACCCCGGACGAGGTCGGGGAACTCTCCTCGATCCGCATCTCGACCGTGGTGAACGGCCGGACCATCGCCTCCAACCAGGTCTCGGCCATGATGCGCGACCCCTACTGGCAGGTCGCCCACTTCTCCGGCGGCATGAAACTCGACGCGGGGTCCGTCATCGCCACCGGGACCCCGGGGGCCGGCGTCATCCGGGACGGCGACGTCGTCGAAGCCGTCGTCGAACGGGTGGGGACCCTCCGGAACACCGTGCGCCAGGCCACCCGCTGACCGCAGGCACCGCAACCGGGCCGGCCGGTCGACTCCGCCCGGCCCGTGCCGTGTTCGGCCGCGCGCCCACCAGCCCGGCTGCGCGGCACCGGTCACTCGCGAGGCGACGAGCGGGCTACATCGGCTTTTCGTGACCGGGGCTGCCCGTGGCCGGGCCGGTGCGAGCCGAGGAAGCCGAGGAGGCGGAGGAGGAAGGCCTCTCCTCCTCGCCGCCGGGTGCCTCGGTGATGTCGAGGAACACGTGGTCGGCCTCCGGCCACTCGGCGCTGATCCGCCGCTTGAGCCGGACACAGACGAGCTCGACCTCCTCGCTGTCGAGCCCCGGAACCAGGTCGACGCGGGCGGCCACCAGTACCGAGTCCAGCCCCAGCCGCATCGTCAGCAGCGCGGCGACCTCGTCGATCTCGGACTGGGACGCCAGGAAGTCACCGATCCGGTCCCGCAGTTCCGTGTCGACCGCCTCGCCGATCAGCCGGTCCCGTGCCTCCCGGGCGAGCCGATAGGCCACGCACACCAACAGGATCCCGATGCCGATGGAGGCTCCCGCCTCCCACGCCACCTGCCCGGTCGCCATGTGCAGCGCGATACCGGCCGCCGCGAGGAGCACACCCGCCACGGCGGTCGCGTCCTCCGCGATCACCGTGCGCAGCGCCGGGTCCGACGTGGCCTCCCCGTGCCCGCGCGCCTGGTACAGGGCCCGGACCAGGGAGGCACCCTCGGCCAGCAGCGCGACCCCGAGCACCGCCAGCCCCGCCACGTACCCGTCGAACGACTCCTGCCGGTCCGCCCGCAGGGCCTGTACGCCCTGGTAGACCGAGAAGCAGCCACCCATGACGAAGATCCCCACCGCGGCCAGCAGCGCCCAGAAGTAGCGCTCCTTTCCGTATCCGAAGGGATGGCGGTCGTCGGCGGGGCGCTTGCTGCGGCGCACCGCGACAAGCAGGAACACCTCGTTCAGGCTGTCCGCGACCGAATGCGCCGCCTCCGAGAGCAGCGCGGGGGATCCGGCTAACAGTCCGGCCACCGCCTTGGCCGCGGCGATCAGGAGGTTGGCGCCGAGGGCGACCAGGACGGTGATCCGGGTACGTACGTCCCGGGCCGCGGAACTCCGCTCGTGTCGCTCGCCCGTCTCCGTCACCCGCGCAGCCCTCCAGCCTCCGGTACGGTCTTCAGCCCCCCGGTACGGTCTTCGCGTCCCGAGTCCCGCGTCCCGTGTCACGTCAGGGACGCGGCCATGTCCCGCGGTGCTCTCGGCCCATCGCTCCGGCGGGGAGCCGGCGCCGGCCGCCAGTGCCCCGCACCGGCCTCTCACCGCCGACTGCCCAGGTGGGCGCCGTTCATGCGGAGTCGCGGAACGGACCGCGGCCCGCCGGCGCCGACCCGCACCCACCGGGTCCGCCCGATTCCCATCGGTCGCGGTCCGGCCCGGGCGGTCCTTCCCGGGACCGGCGCGGGGAGGCCGCGGTGCGCGGGCGCGGCGTGAACGTGCGGGACCCTCACCGAGGGGAGAAACGCGGGAAGAGGCACACCGGCTCACCGCCGGCCGATCCGTCCTTTTTGCCGGCCGCACCATCGAGGGGGCCATCGAGGGGGAGTCCCTGTCCGCTCGGCGCACCCGCCTTGCCGCATCCGGAGCGGCCGCCCACCGGCCCAGCCGTTCCGCGGCGCGCACGCGCCCGCCGCGCGTCGGCACGCCGCGCTCGCCGTCGTCGGCGTGCGGCGGCGGACGGGTCCGCGGCGGGCCGGTCGGTGGCGGGCCCGACCGCGTCGCGCTCGGCGGTGTCCCGCAGCACCTCCTCGCGTATCCGGCGGCAGGACCGGCTGATCAGCCGCGACACGTGCATCTGCGAGATCCCGAACTCCTCGGCGATGCTGCTCTGGGACATGTCCTTGAAGAACCTCAGGTAGAGGATGGCGCGTTCGCGCTCGGGGAGCGCCGTCAGAAGGGGTTTGACGGCCTCGCGGTCCACGACGACGTCGAGGGCCGGGTCGGCCGTGCCGAGGCGGTCGCCGAGGCTCTGGCCGTCCACGCCGCGTGGCCCGACGTCGAGGGACAGCGCGCTGAAACTCTCCAGCGCTTCGAGACCGGCCCGGACGTCCTCCTCGCTCAGACGCGCGTGTTCGGCGATCTCGGCGACGCCGGGCAGCCGGTCCGAGACGCCCCCGGTCAGGTCCCGGCAGGCGGACCGCACGCGATTGCGCAGGTTCTGGACCCGGCGCGGCACGTGCAGGACCCACAGGTGGTCGCGGAAGTGCCGTTTGATCTCCCCGGTGACCGTGGGCACCGCGTAGCTCTCGAAGGCGTGGCCACGCCCGGGGTCGTAGCGGTCGACCGCCTTGACCAGGCCGAGTGCCGCGACCTGGCGCAGGTCCTCGTCGCTCTCACCGCGATCGCGGAACCGCCCGGCCAGCCGCTCGGCCATCGGCAGCCATGCCACGACGATGTCGTCGCGGAGCATGTCGCGTTGCCGGCCCTCGGGGAGCGAGGCGAGCCGGCGGAACGCCTCTTCCGTGTCGGGGGTGTCGTCGAACGGACGGCGATGCGCCGTCATACGGGTGCGCATGTGCCTCGCAACTCCTGTGCGTTGGGGTGAGCGGGCACCGCGGGAGTGCGGACGTGGTCCGGGCAGCCGTGTCCCGGCGACGCGTGCGTCGCTCCCACGGGCGTACCTGCTGTCGGCTGCCCTCGAAGGGGCGCCACAAACCCGCGACCGCGGTGCCGCACCGCGTTCCGGCGCGGCTTACCGTCCGTCCAGGTCGGCGACGAGAAGCCGGTAGCCGACGTCGAGTGTGCCGCGGTCGAGGAGGCCGGCGTGGCGTTCGTGCGCCGGATGCGGGAGGGCGCTCCTTGGCTGGGAGTGCGTGGACGCGGGCGGTGTTCTAGCGTCGAAGGTGAGGACAAGGCGGAACCGTGCCGAGCCGACCGGGCGTACGGCCCTCCGGCCGCCCCGTCGCGCCTGTCTGCTGCGACTGCCGCGCATGGCCGCGCGGCAGCCTCCCGCGCATGGCCCGGTGTCTCCCCTCGGTCCGTGCGCGACGATCGAGAGAGCAGGTGTGTCCCCATGCATCCGTCGGCTCGCGTCTCCAGCGCCCTCGCCGGACTGGCCTTCGCCCTCGGCGGCGTCTTCCTCGGCGCCCCCGCCGCCCACGCGGACATCCCCGCGTGCGAGAACCAGGTCGTGGCGGGCGGCGGCCAGATCACCGACGCCGTCCGGATGGCCTGCTACGTCGGCCTGGTCGGCGACTCCAGCAGGTGCGCCGAAGAGCTGACCCAGGCCGGAGTCGCGCCCGGCACCGCGGCCGACGCCTGCCGCCGGGCCGGCGAATAGGGCCACGGACGGTAGACGCGGGCTACGCGGGCGAAGGCGCGGGCGAGGCGGGAGACACCGAGGGCGAGACCGCGGGCGACACCGCGGACGAGACCGCGCGGACGAAGACGAGGGCCGCCGGGTGCGGCCCGGTCACGGCAGCGGCCGGTTCAGGCCTGGAACTCGGTGAGATCGATGGCGTGAACCTGCAGCGCGGTGCCGTACTCCGGGTGTACGGTCTCGCGCTCCGGCACCATGCCGAGCTTGCTGATGACGTTCTCGGAGGCGGTGTCCCCGAGCCGGCTGATGCTGATGACGCGGTCGAGGCCGCGGTCCTGGAGCGCGAACTCCAGTGTGGCCTGGGCGGCTTCGGACGCGTATCCCTGACCCCAGAACTGTGTGCCGAACCGCCAGCTGATCGCCACGTCGGGCATGACCTCCGGCAGGAACTCGGGCATGTACAGGCCCGTGAAGCCGGCCAGTTCACCCGAGGCCAGCAGCTCGACGGCGAAGAGCCCGAAGCCCTCCTCGTCCCACTCCTCCTCCCACCGCTCGATGTCCTCGGCCGTCTGGTCCAGGTCGCGCACCGAGCCGTCGTCGATCCAGTGCATGACCCGCGGGTCCGCGTTGATGTCCGCCATCGGCGCGAGGTCGTCGTCGCGCCAGCGACGGAGGAGGAGACGGGGGGTACGGATCTCGGTCATGACACCCATCCTGCCGCTGACAGGCGCTTTATCGGTAATCGGCGCCCGTCTCGCCGCGCGGCGGACAGGGTCGCCGCGCGGCGGAGCACGTCCCGGGGGACCGGCGCGCGGGGCCCGGTCCCCCGGTTTCGCGTTGCCCGCGGTCTACGGCTCGGTGCCCCAGACGAGGGTGCCGTTGACGTAGACGGTCACCTTGGGGGCGTCGGCGTAGGAGGTGCCGGTGCCGCGGCTGTAGTCGTCGGCCTCGCTGAAGCCGGACCAGTCCGACTTGGCCAGGCGCAGCTGGAGGTCACCGGTGCTCGCGCCGGCGCCCAGCGAGCCGGAGGCGAAGGTGACGTCGAGCGTGTGGTCGGCACCGGTGCGGGCGCTCGGCAGCGTCGTGACCGAAGTCCTCACGGCGGAGCAGCCGATCTGCGCGTAGTCGCACCACGTCTGGTATCCGGCGGACGCCGATTCACCGGTGAACCAGTAGCGGACGGTCACCTTGGTCAGGTCGACGGCGCCGGACCCCGAGTTGACGAGCTGGAGACCGGGCTTGATCTGGTTGTCGGTGGGGGAGGAGTCGTTGTTCTTGTACTGGGCCTTGAGGCCGTTGCCCCCTCCGCCCCCGCCTCCGCCGGAGGTCTTGGTGGTGGCGGAGACGGCCGTGGAGGCCGCCGATACGTTGCCGGCCGCGTCCTTGGCCTTGACGGTGTACGTGTAGGTGGTCGCCGCGGACAGGCCCGTGTCGGTGTACGAGGTACCCGTCGCGCTGCCGACCTTGGTGCCGCCGCGGTAGACGTCGTAGCCGGTCACACCGGTGTTGTCGGTGGCCGCGGTCCAGGTGAGGGAGACGCTGTCGGCCGTCGTCGCCGAGACGGTCAGGCCGGTGGGGGCGGTCGGGGCCTGGGTGTCGCCGCCTCCGCCGCCCGAACCGCTCAGGGGCGGGTAGGCGTTGGCGAGCAGCTGGCGGAACTGGGCCGAGAACCAGTGCCCCGCCAGAGGCGAGTTGGACAGGGCACCCGTCGGGTTGTTGCCGTTGCGCGCGTTGCCGGTGTACGTCGGGTCGCACATCCGGTCGAAGCCCTTGCCCTCGTCGTTGTCGACGGCCTGGCTGGCTCCGTCCGACTCGCCCGGCGGCTTGGCCCACACATAGGCGTCGATGCCGGTGTCGGGCGCGGTGGCGGGACGTTCACCGAGGCCGGCCCCGCTCTGGTTGCACCAGTTGCCGGCGTGGATGCGCCGGTCCACACGGCCGCCGTCGACGTAGGCGTCCACGCCGGTCGTCGGGCCGGGACCGGCCGGCCGGGCGGAGCCTCCCCAGCCGTTGCGGGAGGTGTCGATCAGCATGCCGGTGCCGCTGTCGAAACCCTGGGAGACGAGGGCGGAGCGCAGACCCTGCGCGTACGTCGTCTCGTCGTCGTACTGGTTCCAGTCGATCCACTTGGACTGGCGTACGGTCGTGCCGTTCACCGTGTCGGTGATCTTGACGTAGGGCTCGCGGGTGGGCGAGTAGTTGGCCGTGTTGACGATGAACCCCGTCACGTCGTTGACGGTTGCGCCACTGGTCGTCGCGGCCTTCTTGAACTCCTGGGCGGCCGGCACCAGGTTGCTGTCCCAGCCGAGCCAGCCGTGGTGGCCGGCGTCGATGTAGTTGTAGGCGTTGGACAGCGCGCCGAGCTTGTGCAGGGCGTAGCCGACGCCCTTCTCGTAGTTGCCGTTGGACTTCATGGTGGCGCACTGGGTCGTGGATCCCGCCGTGCCGCCGGCGTTGGTGACCAGGTTGGGGAGCGAGTCGGGCTCGATGAGGTTGACGATGCGCAGGCTCGCGTAGGCGGGGTCGGCGAGGATGGCGGCGATCGGGTCGATGTAGTCGGTCTCGTAGCGGCCCAGATCGTCGGGGCCCAGCTCGCCGTTGGAGGCGAGGGCCGCGCAGTCGCGCCCGGGCAGGTCGTAGATGACCAGCTGGACGAGGTTGGCGCCCTGGGCCTTGGCCGCGTCGAGGTGTGCCTTGAGCCCGCGCGCGTCGGAGGTGCCGGCGATCGCGGCGATGCGGTCGAGCCACACGAAGGTCGGCTGGTCGGCAACGGCCGAACCGCCCGGCTCCGCCGCGGCCCTGGCCGACCAGTCGGGGTTCACGTAGGGCTTGGCGCCTGCGTAGGGGTTGTCGAGCTTGGCGGCGGCCGACGCGGACTGCGGCAGCGTGGCCAGGGACAGCGCGCCGATCAGGGCGCCGGCGGCCAGCACGGCGGTCCGCCTCGGAGGGCGGCGGCGCGGGGCGGGATCGGGTCTGCGGGAAGGCATGGGGCGTCTCCTGGAAGTGACGGCGGGCGGGTGCGGATCGATGCGGATCGTGAGCACCTGGTCTTGCCCGGCGGGCCGGGATTCCGGCCCGCCGGGGACGAGCTGCGACCGTGCGTGAGAGACGTTCGACTGCGAAGGCCGTACGTGTGGGCCGGTGACGCGGCCGGGCAGGAGAGCGCCCGGCACCCGGGTACGGCCCGGAGATCGTCGTAGCGTCGCACCGACGGTGCCTGGCCGCGAACGTGAGCGGAGGACAGGGCACCTGTTTCATGGGAGCGCTCCCAAGGTGACGTGACCGCACGGGGCGTGTCAACACTCGTGTCAGCAGTGGCACTTCAGGAGGTGCGGCATCCCGGCCCGGCGCTTCCCGCGGGCCGCGGGACTTGCCGAGGTCAGGGCCATGATGCCGCCCCGGATGCCATCCGGACACCGCGCCGCCGCCGTATCGGCGTCACGCCGTCACGCCATTACCCGTCACGCCGTACCCGTCACGCCGTCACGCCGTCACCAAGGCGTCGGCTCCATCGAACCTTTCCCGTCAACTTCGCCCCTGCGGCCGGACCGTGACCGTAAGGGATTGACGTGTGCACGCATAGTGGCTTCCATGGGCGCAGTCCGGCTCTGACACGTCGGGCCCGCCCGGAGCGGGACACTCGGGGCCGGCCCGCGGGAGCGGTCACGCCGGACGACCACCGCGGAATCGACCCACGCGTACCGTGCATCCGCTCATGGGAGCGCTCCCATGCCGGGCGCGGTGCCGAGAAAGGACCTAGCCATGCGCCACCCGCCCGTACGCCGCCCCGGACACGCCCTGGTCCGGCGCCGGCCACTGGCACCTGTGCACGGGTGCCCCGAGCGGGTGGGCGGTGGGTGATCGGCTCGGTCAGTAGAGGCCGACGCTGTCCGGGTCGTACGTACTGTTCACGATGTCGTCGAGGAACGCGGAGAACCTCTTGGCCAGGACCAGGCCGACGCCGGATTCGTAGCGGAAGAGGCCGGGACGGAGGCTCTCGTCGAGACTGCTGTCGACGAAGAGGGCGTACGAGAAACGGTCGGGCGTGCGGCGAGAGCGGTCGGCCACCTGCCGGCGGACCCGGTGCGGCACCGCGGCGACGGGTGTCGCCGAGTCGCGCGTGAGGATCTCGATGGCGCACCCGAAGTTGACGATGAACCAGCCGGGTTCGGGGTCGATGGGCTGCCACCCGCCGTTCCGCCGCACCTCCAGCCCCGGTTCGAGTGAGCGCAGCACGGTGATCCAGCCGGATCTTTGTGTCTTCGCCGCACACACGAAGAGCCGATCAGCGATTCTCGGAACAGCGACTCGCCCGTATCGGAGCATGACGGAAAAGCCGCACTCCTGGTACGGCGAAAACACCCGGCCGAACTGGCTCAGTTGCCGCTACGGATGCTCGATCGCGTGTCGCCTCTTCTCCATGCGCGTAACCCGACAGCCAGTGCCGATCCGGAAACCAGGCACCCGGCCGCGGTTGTCAGCAGAACCGCCGTGGCGGTCGATCTCGCGGTGCCGGCATCGGTGCCGGCGACCTCTCCGGCGAACGCCACGCCCAGGCCGGCGGCCACCGTGATGATCGAGCATGGGCAGCGACACCGAGACGGCGCACAGCAAGGACGCGATGCCGAAGGTGACCAGCCCGAGAAACAGCACGCGACGTCTGCCGAACAGGTCGGCGAACCGGCCCGCGCCCAGCATGAGCGTCCCCGAGGAGAACAGGTAGGCGCTCACGATCCAGCCCAGGGACGGCCCCTGCGCGTCGAGGTCCTGACCGATACGGGGGAGTGCCAGGTTCAGGGCGAACCCCTCGAACAGCACGCAGAAGACGCCCAGGGTGACAGCGAAGAGTGCCATGCGCTCACTGCCGAGACCGACGGCGGGCTTGTCCGTCACCATGCGTGCCTCCTCGTGTGGGCGGTCTTTGTCGCTGCTCCCCGTCTTTCCGGTCCATGACTTCCGCGGCGAAGCCGGCCACGTCTTTCGGTGAGAGGCTCGCCAGATCCGCCCGCGCGCCCCACAGCGTGGGATCGATCTCCGCCGCGAACGAGGTGGCGCAGACGTCCACATCGGCCAGCGCGACCTGCTGGGCGAAGGCCGTGCTGATCGTGTGGTGCCGGGGTGATCCGGTCACCCACTTCAGCGGACTGAAGACGTTGTGCAGACCGATGACCTGCGGCCCCGAGCCGTCTGCTCGAACAGTGAGCGCCGCCAGGTGAGTGAGGCCGGTGTCGTTTCCGATGACGAGCCCCGCACCGCCGAAGAGGTCGACGCAGTCCGCGGCGTCGACCCCCAACGCCACCTCGACCGGAAGGGCCGCCGGAAGGTCCGCGGCCGCACGCCGGTCATTGGTGAGCAGGGTGAGGCGCAGGTCCGTGCCCGTCCGCTCCCTCAGCTCGCGGGCGACTCGGAAGAAGTTGCCCACGCCGTAGTCCTTGATGTCCGGTTTGCTGCTCGTGGCCACCAGCACGACGTGGCGGTCGTCGCCGTATCGGGACCGTGAGCGGTACCGCGGTGCGACGTCGCCGTCGCGGGGAAGGCGGACGCCCAGGTCCTGCTCCAGTTGGAGATAGTGCCGCATGGGCACATCGGCGTGAACGCGGACGCCCTCCTCGGTCTGGTCGAGCCACGCCGGCAGTGTGACCATCCGCCGGTCCGGCCTCTCGGCGACGTCACGCCACCGGGGAGGCACGACAGGACGAGCCTCCAGCGGCACGGGATGGGCCCCCGCGGTGGAGACGCCGGTCCCGGTGTGGTCGCCCGGGACGATCTCGAACTCCATCTCGCTTCGTTCCATGAGCCGCCCGTACGGACCGCGGTAGCGCACCGGCCCCGGTGCGGCACCGCCGCTTTCACAGGCCTCCAGCAGGGCGCGGACCACGGTCATCGACAGCAGGAAGTCACCCAGGAGAACCCGTTCCTCGGGGTGGAACGACGGCTGCCTGATGCGACTCAGGAACTCGACCGTCCAGCCCTCGGTGAGCACGCGCTCCAGCAGAGCGGTGGGACCGGCGGGCCCTTCCCCGGCCGAGCGGCGGTAGGGCAGCCGACGTCCCAGCGGCAGTACGTGCGCAGGAAGGTTCCGGGACCCCCCGCGCCGGCGGAACGGGCCGGCGGCCGACCGCTCCTCACTCTCCATGACGGCCCTCCCCGTACGACTTGAGGGTCAGCCAGCGTGGGATGCGCCGGAGCCCGCCCTCCACCTCGCCCACGAGCACGTCGTACGCGTCCGCGAGCTGGCGCAGCTGGTGTCCCGCGAGCTGGGCGCGTCGCTCGCAGTCGTCCAGCCGGGAGATCTGATCGGCGCGGACCCAGGCGATGCAGATCCGGTCGATGACGGATCCGAGCGTCTCCGTGTGGAGCACGCCCACCGGTTCCCGTGGAAGGCGCGGGGCGAGCTGGGCGTCGAGCTCGTCGATCAAGCGGGCGCGTGCGGTGTTCAGCCGGTCGATGCGGCGCTTGACAGCCGCCAGCACGTGATCGTCGCCGACCGCGGTCCTGGACAGGTCCTCGGCTTGCCACTGCTCGGCGTGCTGTCGGCGCAGGCGGTCCGCGACGGTCAGCACGGGGTCGTTGTCCGGGCCGCTGTCCGGGCCGCTGTGCGGGTCGGACCCGGACGAGGCGAACCGATCCATGAAACGCGACGACAGCGGGATACCGATGTCGGTCTTGACGCCCTTCTCGGGCATGAGGTCCTCCTTCGGGTGAGCGCGAGGGCACCTGCGGGGGAGGGGGGAACTGGTGAAAGACCGAAGATCGCGAGAGGAACGATCCCGCCGGAGTGACGGCGCCTGAACGGCTGCCGGAGAATCGGTGGACTGTGTCCGACCGAGGCGAACGGGCCACTGGAGCGGCTGTCGTCCCGCGATGCGCGCCGAGCGCGCCCGGGGAGCTCCAGGACTCGGCACGATGCTGGAGGCGAAGGCCCGCGGTGTCGACCGGTCGGTGCCCGCCAGTCACGACCTGGACGTGGTCCACCATGACGGACGGACCCCGGCTCACGTCCATGAGGCGAAGCCGTGCCCCTGACGGGCGCGGACGAGAAGGGCCCGGTCTTCCGCTGCCGCGGTCGGGTCGCCTGGCCGCCTGCGGTCAGCGCACTGACGGGCGCTCGTGAACGGCCCAGTGTTCGTCGGCGGTGAGGCCCATCAGCACGACGTCGTGGTAGCCGCCCGCGAAGAACTCGTGCTGTCGCAGTCGTCCTTCTTCGACGAAGCCGAGCTTGCGATAGAGGGCGAGCGAGGCGTCGTTGAACGCGTGGATCTCGACCTCGCACTTGTTGTACCGCTGTTCGGCGAACATATAGGTGAGGATCAGCGCGGTCGCTTCCGTGGCGTAGCCGTTGCCGCGACGGTCGCGGGCGATGACTGTCCCTGTCCTGAACCGTCCTGCGCGGGGGTCGGTCTCCCCGACCGTCACGGATCCGGCGAAGGCCTGATCGGCCACTGTCTCGATGACCAGCCGGAAGGCTTCGCCTCCTGGCGCGCGTCCGGCACGGTCGGCGGTCCAGGACCGGAAACCCTCCGCCGAGCGCGGTGGCTCGACGAGATCGGCGTTGCGCACGTCGACGGTGTGCTGGGCAAGCGCGCGGAAGCCTTCCCAGTCGTCCGGTTCGACGCCCCGCAGGCGCACCTTCCCGCCCACCCACATGTCGTTCATGACGCCCCCGATGCCTCCGTCGATGTGCCGGCCCCGGTGGCCGTGCACTACCGATGCGCCACGGCAGAGCCGTGCCCCGGCTCGGATGGTAAATGACCTTCGACAGGGGCGACTTGGCAACAGGAAGCGTGTCGGGAAAGTCCGCCGGCCGCGGGCACACCTGCTCGGACGACCCGCGACCCGATGTGCCACACTCACTGATCGTCAGGATCTATCGGCCACCATCGCGCGACGGAGTCCGCCATGACGACCGGCACCCCCATCCCCCGGCAGATCGACACCAGCACGGCTCACCCGGCGCGTGTCTACGACTGGCTCCTCGGAGGCAAGGACAACTACCCCGTCGACGAGGCGGTCGGAGGGAAGCTTCCCCCCGAGGCCCGTGACGCGGCCCGGCAGAACCGCGAGTTCATGCACCGCGCGGTCGCCTGGCTAGCCTCCCAGGGCGTCGACCAGTTCCTCGACATCGGTACGGGCATACCCACCGAGCCGAACCTCCACCAGATCGTCCAGCGGGTCCTGCCGACGGCCCGGGTCGTCTACACCGACAACGATCCGATCGTGCTGCGGCACGCGGAGGCGCTCCTCGTCGGCACGACGGACTACGTGGAGGCCGACGTCCGGAGCCCTGCCGGCATCATCGAACGCGCCCGGCAGACACTCGACTTCAGCCGGCCCATCGCCCTGTCCCTGATCGCGCTGATGCACTTCATCGGCGACGACCAGGAACCCCACACCCTCGTCCGGGACCTGCTGGCCGTCCTGCCCTCGGGCAGCTACCTCGTGCTCTCCCACGCGTCCTCCGACATCTACCCGGAGCTGGCGGAACAGGTCACGGCCGAGTACGCCAAGGGCGGCATCCGGCTGGGCTTCCGGGACCGCGCCGGTGTGCTGCGTTTCTTCGAGGGCCTGGAACTGGTCGGGCCCGGACTGGTGACCGCTCCGGAGTGGTACGGGGACGCCCCCGCTCCCGCCCCCGAGGGCAGCGGCATCTACGCGGCCGTCGCGCGCATCCCGTAGTCGCGGCGGATTCCGGGGCGACGGCGACAGACGTGCCGTCGCCTCTGCCAGGACAGTGCAACTCCGTTTCCGTACGCCGACGGTGCCTGCCATTTTGGTGCCGTGCGCCGAGGGTGTCCGTCATCGCGTGACGGGCGGGGTGGGGCCGGTGCGCCCCACTGTATTGACGTGAGCACGCCCGGTAGCTACGTTGCGACAGTGCTCCGGTCGGTCTGGTGTCCAGCGGCGGGAGCGGCGAGAAGGTTTCCGAGTTCACTGCAACGCTCACCGGGTCGAATGACCTCCGGTCACGGTCGGACAACGTTGTCACAATAGTGATCTCCGCATGAGCCGTCCCCTGGCTCGCCGGAGAGAACGAGTCGTGGGACAACGTTGTCGCGGTGCTCCGCGACGTGACGTACGCGGCGTGCCCTCTGCCGCCCGGACGCGCCATGTCCCCCCGGAGTCAAGGCTGTTGTCCCCGTCGCGGCACCCCGGCCCCTCGGTGTGCGAGTCGTCGGGCATCGGCGTGGAGCCCGTCCGTTTCGTACTGGCGTCCCGTCGAGTTCGGTGCACTGCCCGGTATTTCCCGCACACCCCACAGGAGGCAGATCGCCATGTCCTGGACCCCGGTCGGCGGTCGCCGGCCCGGCACACGCGGACGGCCGTCCCACGGCCGCCGTCTCCGTACGGCCCTGGGTGCCGCCGCGGGCGTCACGCTCCTCGGTGCGTACGCGTTCCCCGCTCCCGCCGCCTGGGCCGCGCCCGCGCGGGCGGCCGAACTCGTGTCGTCACCCGCGGACCTGGTCAACCCCTTCATCGGCACGTCCAACGACGCCAACGACTTCCCCGGCGCGGACGTCCCCTTCGGCATGGTGCAGTGGAGCCCCGACACCCCGTCACGGCCGCCGGGCGGCGGATACGAGTACAAGGACTCCTCGATCACGGGGTTCAGCCTCACCCACATCGCCGGACCGGGGTGCGGCGCCGCGGGTGACATCCCGGTGCTGCCCACGGTGGGAGCGGTGAACAACTCGGCGACGGACACCTTCTCGCACGCCAACGAGTCCGCCACGGCGGGCTCGTACAAGGTCGCCCTCGACAACAAGGTGACCACCGAACTCGCCACCACCACACGCAGCGGCATGGCGCGCTTCACCTTCCCCGCCACCTCCCAGGCCAATCTGCTCTTCAAGCTGACGAACAGTCAGAACGGAGGCAGCGCGACACAGTTCAACGTGGTCTCCTCCACCGAGGTCAGCGGACAGGTCACCAGCGGGAGATTCTGCGGCGCCGGGAACACGTACACCGTCTACTTCGACATGGTCTTCGACCGGCCGTTCGCCACCAGCGGCAGCTCGCTCGCCTCCGGCGCAAAGCGGCCCGCGCCGAGCGCCGCACCGGCCGGGAAGAACGCCGTGGACAAGCCCAACCACCCACGCCTGCACGGAACATCGCCGAAGCCGCGCACGGGGGCGGCGAAGTCCCGTACGGCCGCCCCCGCCGCCGCCTCGAACGGCCACGTCACCTTCGACACGACCGCCAACCAGGTCGTCCAGGCCAAGGTCGGCGTCTCCTACGTCTCCGTCGCGAACGCGGCAGCCAACCGCGGCGCCGAGAACCCCGGCTGGAACTTCGACAGCGTGCGCACCGCCGCCCACGACGCCTGGAACACCACTCTGGGCAAGGTGCTGATCGGCGGCGGAACGGGGGACCAGCAGAAGATCTTCTACACCGCCCTCTATCACTCCCTGCTGCACCCGAACGTCATCAGCGACACGAACGGCCAGTACTACGGCTTCGACGGCAGGACGCACCAGGTCGACGCCGGGCACGACGCCGCCTACGCCAACTACTCCGGCTGGGACATCTACCGCTCCCAGGCCCAGTTGGAAGCGCTGGTGAGCCCGCAGGTCGCCTCCGACACTGCCCAGTCGATGACCGACGACTACACCCAGACCGGGATCTTCCCCAAGTGGTCGGAGAACAACGGCGAGTCCTACGTCATGGTCGGCGACCCGGCCGCCGCGATCATCGCCGACTACTACGCCTTCGGGGCACGGAACTTCGACACCTCGACGGCGCTGGCCGGACTGCTGAAGCAGGCGAGCACCACGAACAACGACCGGCCGGGCCTGAACTACCTGGACAACCCCGGCTACGAACCCCACGACGGCAGCTACGGCTGCTGCAACTTCTACGGCCCGGTGGCCACGACCCTGGAGTACGACACCGCGGACTTCGCCCTCTCCGCCTTCGCCGGCGCCCTCGGTGACAGCCGCAGCCAGTCGACGTACGCCCATCGGGCGCAGGACTGGCGGGGCGTCCTCAACCCGGCCTCCGGATTCGTGCAGCCCCGCAACGCGGGCGGCACCTGGACCGGCGGCTTCGACCCCACCAGCGGCACGGACATGGTGGAGGCCGACTCCTGGATCTACACCGGGATGGTCCCCTTCAACGTGGCCGGCCTCGCCACCGCCAAGGGCGGCAACAAGGTGATGGGCGACTACCTCGACACCGTGCTGCGCAGTTACACCGGCGCCAACGGCTACGCCTGGGTCGGCAACGAGCCGAGCATCGAACTGCCCTGGGAGTACGACTACATCGGGATGCCCTACAAGACCCAGGCGGCCGTGCGCTCGGTCCAGGACCAGATCTGGTCGAACACCCCCGCGGGCCTCGCCGACGGCAACGACGACCTCGGCGCGATGAGCTCCTGGTACGTCTGGTCGGCGCTCGGCATGTATCCCATGACGCCCGGCACGTCCGATCTCGCCCTGGGCTCACCGCTGTTCACCCAGGCTGTGATCACGCTGCCCTCCGGCAGGACCTTGACGGTCAACGGCTCCGGCGCCGCCGACAACGCCCCGTACGTCCAGTCCGCCACGTTCAACGGGGCCGCGTGGAACAACGCCTACGCGCCCACGAGTGCGCTGACCTCCGGGGGAACCCTCGGCTTTACGCTCGGCACCACCGCCGACACCGGTTGGGCCACCGGCGCGTCGGCCGCGCCGCCCTCGTACCCCGGTGACACGGCCGCCCCCTCGAAACCGCGGGTGGGCCCGGTCACGTCCCAGGTGAGTTCCTCGCTGTGCGTCGACGACGCCAACTCGGGCACGGACGACCACACCGCGATCCGGCTGTGGACGTGCAACGGCACCTACGCCCAGGACTGGACGGTGGCGTCGGACGGCACCCTGCGCACGCTCGGCAAGTGCCTCGACGTGACGAACAGCGGGACGGCCGACGGCACCCTCGTCCAGCTGTACGCCTGCAACGGCACCGGTGCCCAGAAGTGGACGATCGGCACGGGCGGCTCGCTGACGAACACCAACTCCGGCCTGTGCCTGGACGATCCCAACTCGTCCACCACGGAGGGCACCCGCCTCCAGATCTACACGTGCAACGGCACCGCCGCGCAGAAGTGGACGCTCCCGCCGGCCTGACCCCCCGGCGGGCCCGCGCCGAAGCGCGCGCGTGGCACCGCGAACCCGCACCGCGAACCCGCACCGCGAACCCGCACCGCGAACCCGCACCGTGCACCCGCGGCCCCGCCCACCGGTGGGGCCGCCCCGGTGTCCGGTCAGCGCTCCAGGATGCGGCGGGCCGCCTCGGCCTCGGCCGCCGGCGGGGACAGCTCGTCGAGGGTGTCGAGCTCGGTGTCCGCTTCCAGCTCCCGTTCCCAGGCCGCCGCGAGCTGTTCCTGCTCCTCGCGCGGCATGGCGCCGATGGTCTTCCGGTGATCCGGGTCCAGGGCCGCGAGGAAACGTCCGACGGAATCCGTCACCATGTCGTGCTCCTTGTCGCCGGGAAACGCGTCACGTCCCCTTTCGGCCCAGCATGGCCAATTCCACCCCTCCGGGACGCCCGACACGGCTGAGGGACACCCGGACGTCCCATACGGCCCCGTCGGGACCGCAGTGGGGGGTGGAGCGGGGATGGAGCGGGAGGAGTGGTGCGCGGGCCAGGCGGCCGACGCGGCGCACGTCAGGCCGTGGGCAGCCATTGCGGGCGCTGGGAGCCGCGCGGGACGAGGAGTACACCTGTACGTTCCCTGCACACCCGCGCCCCCCGTCGGAGGTCTCGTTTCATGGACACCATGCTCGCCGGACGCCTTCACGTGCCCAGCGGAACGTTCCGCGTCGAAGAGGTTTCCGTGCCCGTCCCCGGACCGGGGGAGGTGCTGATCGAGGTCAAGGCCGCCGGAGTGTGCCTGTCGGACGTGCACCTGATCGACGGCAGCCTGAGGCCGTTCGGGGCCGCCGAGGAGCTGACCCTCGGTCACGAGGTCGCCGGTGTGATCCACACCCTCGGCCCGGGCCTCCTCGGCGACTGGGCCCCGGGCACGCGCGTGGCCCTGCAGGCCGGCCAGAGCTGCGGGGAATGCGCCGACTGCCGTCGTCGCCGTACACCGTGCCTGCGTTCCCGCACCCGCGGCGTCGACTACGACGGCGGCTGGGCCCAGTACGCGATCGCCCGCGAGGACACCCTCGCCCCGATCCCCGACCACCTGCCGTTCGACCAGGCCGCGATCATTCCGGACGCGGTCTCCACCCCGTACGCCGCCATCGTGGCCACCGGGGAGGTACGCCCGGCCCACGCCGTGGGCATCTGGGGCGCGGGCGGCCTGGGCGCGCACGGCATCAAGCTCGCCCGGCTGGCCGGAGCCGCACCGGTCGTCGCCGTCGACCCCCTGCCCGGCGCCCGCGAGCGCGCCCTCGCCTTCGGCGCCGACCTCGCTCTGGACCCGGCCGCCCCCGGCTTCGCCGAGTCGGTGCTCCGGGCCACCGAGGGCCGCGGCCTGGACGTCGCCTTCGACTTCGCCGGTGTGCCGGCCGTACGGGAACAGGCGGCCGGCGTACTGGCCCGGGGCGGCATCATGGTCCTGGCCGGGCTCACCCCCCAGCCGCTCACCGTCACCGGCGGCACCCGGTTCAGCTGGAACCGCAACCAGATCCGCGGTCACTACGGCTCCGCGCCCGAGCATGTCGAGCAGTTGATCCGCCTGGCCTCCGTCGGCCGCCTCGACCTGGCCGCGTCCGTCAGCGACCACCTTCCGCTGGCCGACGCGGCGGAAGCGGTGCGCCGGCTGGAGAACAAGGTCGGCGACCCGATCCGCCTGGTGCTCGTCCCCTGAGCGCGCACGCCCCGCTCGTGTGCCCTGTACACGGGCCGCTCGCGCGAGAAGACTGTGCCCTGCCGGTCGGCAGCATGGCCGGAATCGCCGTTCCCGTGTCACCTTTCGAGGAAGGCAGGTTCACCGCCGTGCTCTTGCGTCTGCCGACGTCCATATCCGAAGCACAGGCATGTCTCGCGGAGGGAGCCGTGCCGATCGGCGGGGCGACGCTCGTCTGGGCCACCTGGCAACGGGACGGCTTTCCCGAACTGGCCATGTCGTTGCGGGACGTACCCGAGGCCAACGTCGTCGGCCGTGAGACGCTCGGCGCCGCCGTGGTCCTGAACCGTGTCGACGAGCGGGTGCCGGACGTGCTGCGCCTGGCGGCCGGCACCGTCGGCACCGGTGCCGTGCGCCGGACGGCGACAGTGGGCGGCAACCTCGTCGGCAGCACGCTGCGCTGCCTGCTGCCCGCGGCGCTCGTCCTGGGCGTCAGGGCTACGGTGCTGGAACCGGACGGCGTCCACGAGACGGACCTGGCCGAAGTCGTGGCCAAGCGTCCCCTGTTGCTCAGCCTCCGCTGGCAGGAGCCGCTCGCGTGCGCGTACCGCAAACTGCCCGCCGACGCGGGCGGACCGCCGCCCCTCGTCGTCGCCTCGGCCCTGCACGCCGGCGACGGCACGGGTGACGGTCCTCGCCTTCGTGTCGCCGTGCGCGACGGCTACGACGTGCTCAGCGGCGACGCCACCTGTGGCACCGCCGCCGGTACGGACGCCGACACCGACGCCGAGCGGGTTCTTGACTCGCTGCGCGCCACGGCCCTCGGCGACCTGCCGGCCACCGCGTGGGAAATCGTCCGCGCTCAGGTCACCGGCCTCTTGGACGCCCGCGGCGAGGGCTGAGCGGCCAGGCACCGGGCACCGCCGCCGGGAGTGCCTGCGGTCACCCCCGGCACCGCCGTCGGGAGTGCCCGCGGGCGCGGTCACCACGGACCCCGACCCCACAGGCATGGTCTCCACAGACATGGTCTCCACGGAGCCGGCGAGAGCCCGCACAGGGCCGCCGGGTCCGTGGAGCGAACGTCCGTGGAGCGAACGTCCGTGGACGGCAGCGGGCGTCACATGAAGTTGCGGGTGTGCAGCGCGGAGAGCTCGGCCGCCTCGTCGTCGGGGAACCCCAGCCGCGACAGCCGGTGGCGGCGCCCCTCGTCCATGTCCGCCTGCAGCAGTCGTACCGCCTGCCAGCCCCGCGCGATCGCCGCGGGCTCCCACGATCCGGCGGCCAGCAGCACCAGGGCGTCGAAGACGTCCCGGTTGAGGCCGGCCGTCCCGATCAGCGCGTCGTGCCGCCGTTCCACCGCGGCCCGCAGCCGGCCCCGCAGCCCGGGGTCGACGCCCGCCCGGTGCTCCAGGTGACCGACCCCGAACGCGACATGCCGTGCCTCGTCCTGCCGGACCAGATGACTGATGCGGCGGGTGACCGGGTCCGGGGCGTGCCGCTCCAGGAACGACAGCAGGTTCAGGAAGCTTCCCTCGCCCAGCACCGACAGCAGGAACGAGGCGATGGAGAAGTCCGGTTCGGTCAGCAGGGTCGCGAGCGACGCCCTGCCGCCGACCGAGGAGGTGCCCATCGCGCCGTCGCGCAGCAGTGCCCGCTGGGTGAAGACCTCCACGTGCCGTGCCTCGTCGGCGGCCTGCACCGCGAGGAGCTGCAGCACCTCGCGGAAGTGCGGATGCACCTGCACCAGCAGCCGCCCGGGGATCACCAGGGCGGCCTGCTCGTTCTCCACCAGGTACGTCATGACCTGGACGACGGCCGCCTCCACCTCGTCCGGCAGGGTGAAGTCGGCGTCCCAGTCCACCGCCGCCCGCGGGTCCCACTGCGAGGCGGTCGCCTGCCGGTACAGGCGCGGCGCCAGATCCGTCCACGCGACGTCCCGGTCGACCACCGCGAACGGAACCTCGGGACCGCCCGCCTCCACCAGCGCCCCGCGCGCCGCGAGGCCCCAGTGGAGCGGGGCACGGTCGGCGATCTGCGCGGCCGCCGGGCCGCCGGCACGTTCCGCGCCGTGCAGACGGGCCCCCGCGAGGGGGCCCGCCCGCACGTACGCCACCACCGGCGCGGCCGACGGGTCCGCGGCCTCCAGCCGGTGCCCCTCGTGGCGGCACCAGGCGGCCAGGTGCGGCAGGAGCGCCGGATCCGTCCCGAGCACCTCGACCCCGCCGCCGGACGGTGTCTGCCGCAGGGCACGGCCGAGCAGCAGGTGTGCGCCCTGCTCGAAGCCCAGAGCGCCGAGGTCGACCCGCGCCGTGCCGGAGGTCATGGCCGATAGTCCTCGACGGTGATCCGGCCGCCCGCGTCGTAGAAACCCGTGGCGTCGACGGCCGCGGTCAGCTGTCCGAAGCCGGTCTCCCGTCCGGGCACCCACTGGGTGAGCCCCTCCAGGTCCAGCAGTCGGCGGACCTCCGGATCGCTGTACGACATGGAGAGCAGCAACTGGGTGAGCCGCTCGCCCGCTGCGGGGTCCAGGGCGGGGCCCGCCGCCAGCACGCAGTGGTCGTAGGGAGCCGTGCGCGTCAGCAGCCGGGTGCCGCCCGGGGGCAGGATGCCCTCCTGCCCGAACAGCAGGTGGTTCGCGTCGATCATGCACGCGGCGGCCGCTTCGCCCGCCATCAGGGCGCGTGCCGCGTCCCGCTCGCCGCCGATGTGGTCCCCGTGCAGCCCCACCCCGGTGTCGTGCCGGCGCACCTCGAAGTCGGTGCCCGCGACCAGGCCGAGGTCGGCCAGGTGCTGCAGCGGGATGAGGGTCGACTGCGGCGAGTCGACGGCGCCGACGGCCACCGTCCTGTTCTTGAGGTCGGCCGGCGAGCGCACCTCGCCGTCGGCCCGGACGACGACCACCGAGGTCAGGTCGCGGTCCGTGTCCCGCATGACCAGCGGCCGTACCGTCACTCCGGCCGCCTCGGCCAGCCTGCGGGTGCGCAGCCAGGCCAGCGGCGAGTGCCAGGCCGCGTCGATCCGGCCGTCGACCAGATCCTGCGCCTGCCGCTCGTACTGGGAGTAGAGCACGAAGTCGAAGGGCAGACCCTGCGCGAGCAACCAGGACCGGAAGCCGGACCAGATGGTCACGACCTTCGGGTCGTACGCGACGGCTCCAAGGACCAGTGGCCTCATCAGGCCTCCTCGAAGAGCGGCAGGCCCAGCTGCACGCGGCCGCAGAAGTCGTGCAGCGCCTCGGTGGTCGGGGCCATCACGCGGGCGGCGAGCGCGTCACGGAAGCGCCGCTCCACGCCCGTGTCGCGGCGGAAGGCGGAGCCGCCGCACAGCCGCATCGCGCCGTCCGCCACCTCGGCGGCGGTCTCCGCGGCGAGGGCCTTGATCTGCAGCACCCGCAGCGTGGCGTCGGGGCGCCCGTTCTCCATCGCGGAGAGCGTGTCCCGCAGCATGGCGCGCAGCGCGTCGGCGCGGAGCCGGAGCTCGGCGAAGCGGTTGCGCGTCATCGGCTGCTGGGCCAGCGTCTGGTCCAGGTGCTCCAGCCGGGTGTCCCGCAGGTGGGCGGCGGTGAGGTCGAGCAGTGTCTCGGTCACGCCGAGCGAGAACGCCGCGCTCAGCACCAGGAACGCCGGCAGCACCACTTCGAGAGCGGTGGTCAGACCCGCCCCGTCGGTGCCCAGCAGGGCGCTCACGGGGACGGCGACGGCCTTCGCGGTCATGGGGCTGGAGGCGTTGCCGCGCAGCCCGAACCCGTCGTAGTCGCCCCGCACTTCGAGTCCGGCGCCGCCACCGGACACCAGCCACAGCGACATCACGCCGTCCGTCCGCAACGGCTTGCTCGACCACACGTAGCTGTCGGCCTCGCCCGCCGAGGTGACCCACGACTTCTGGGCGTCCAGGCGTACCCCGTCCTGGCCGTCCGGCGTCGCGGTGCCCACCGGGGCCCAGAAGTGGCTGCGGGAGCCGCGCTCGGAGAACGCCAGCGTGCTCAGGTGCCGGCCCGCGGCGATGTCACGCCGCACCTCCTCGGGCGCGTGGCGGTCGAGGACGGTCACGGCCGAGTAGTGCATGAGCAGCACCATGGCCGTCGAACCGCACGCGCCCGCGAGCCGCTCGATCAACTGGGCGGCCTCGCGCAGTCCGGCGCCCGCCCCGCCGCTCTCCGGCGAGCTGAGCAGGCCCAGCAGCCCGGCCTCACCCAGCGCCCGGACTCCTTCCCTGGGGAAGCGCCCGGCGCGGTCCACCTCGTCGGCGAGCGGCCCGACGACGTCGTGGACCACGGCGTCGAGCGCGTCGGTCAGGAGGGTCGGGGATGCCACCACGGACGGTTGTGCGAGATCGTCCTTTGAATCGAACGAGTTCTTGAATGCCACCTTCAGCCCCTGGATTGGTTCTTGAATGCCACCTTTGATCCAGTGAAGCACTCCGATTCGCGTAGCGGGAGAAGCGCGCGCCATTGCGGCAAAGGAGTGAAGATCGGACGAATGCAGCGCCGCCTCGGCGACCTTGTCCCACCTCACCTTGCTCCCAGGTCACGCCCGTTGTCCCACCCGATGTCCCGCCCGTTGTGCGGCTGCGGCGGTCGCCCGCATCGAGGGCGCGCAAAGGCTGGTATAAGTGCTCAATTCGCTGCAATTCGTCCACAATGCGTACGGAGTTCCGCCCGGCGCGCATGCGCGGTGGCGCCGGGTCCCCGGCCCGTGGGCCCTTGACGCGCCGGCCCCCGACCCCGTCCGCCAAGGAAGGTGCAGGCCCCCCATGAACATGCCGGCGAGCCCGGTCCAGGACGGCGATCCGGTGTACCTGGACCACAACGCCACCACTCCCGTCGACCCCCGGGTGGTGAAGGCGATGCTGCCCTTCCTGACGAGCGGCTTCGGCAATCCGTCCAGTGAACACGCCTACGCCACCGGGCCCCGGGCGGCGCTGGCCCGGGCCCGCCGGCAGGTCGCCGCGCTCGTCGGGGCGGACGCCGAGGAGATCGTCTTCACCGGTTCCGGCTCCGAGGCGAACAACCTCGCGCTGCGCGGCGCCGTGCTCGCCGCGGGCGACCGCAGACGACGGGTGATCACACAGGTCACCGAGCACCCGGCCGTGCTGGAGACATGCCGCGCGCTGCACCGCCTGCACGGGGCGGAGGTGACGTACCTGCCGGTCGACGAGCGGGGCCTGGTCGATCCCGCCGACCTGGTCGAGGCGCTGGACGACCGTACGGCCGTGGTCTCCGTCATGGCCGCCAACAACGAGACCGGCACGCTGCAGCCGGTCGCCGATCTGGCCCGCCTCGCCCACGACCACGGCGCGCTCTTCCACTGCGACGCGGCCCAGGCGGCCGGCAAGGTCCCGGTGGACGCGCGTGCGCTCGGCGCGGACCTGCTGACCCTGGTGGGCCACAAGATGTACGCCCCGAAGGGCGTCGCCGCCCTCCTCGTCCGGACCGGCGTCCGCCTGGAACCCCTGGTGTACGGCGGTGGCCAGGAGCGCGGGCTCCGCGCCGGCACCGAGAGCGTCGCCCTCGCCGTGGCGCTGGGCACCGCCGCCGCACTCGCCGCCGAGGAGCTCGCGGACGGCGGCGCGCGGCAGGTCGGGGAACTGCGCGACCGCCTGCACCGAAGGCTCGCCCAGGAGTTTCCCGGGCGGGTCCACCTCAACGGATGCGACCGCCGCCGTCTGCCCAACACCCTCAACATCAGCATCGACGGCACCACGGGGCACGGCCTGCTGGCCGCCGCGCCGGCCCTCGCGGCCTCCACCGGCTCGGCCTGCCACAGCGGGGCCACCACGCCCTCGCCCGTGCTGAGCGCGATGGGCCTGGACGACACCCGGGCGCTGGCCGCCGTACGGCTGTCGCTCGGGCGCTGGACGACCCCGGCGGACGTCGACAGGGCGGCCGGGGCGCTGATCGACGCCGTGCACGCGCTCGCCCCGGCGGGGGCCGACGGCCACGGGGCCGGCCACGGGCCGGGCCGTGCGTCCGGCCACGAGGTCGGTCACGGGGCCGGCTACTGGTCCGCGACCCTCTGATTTGCGCTGCGTCTGCCTCGAGTTGCGGTGCGTCTGCGGGCCGGTAGCGTCGGGTGAAGGTGGGGGCCCTTGCGCGAAGGAGCGGGCGGATGGGCGTGAAAACTGGTGTGAAGCGGCTGCTGGAGATGTGGCCGATCTACCGGCAGGTCACCGGTGCCGACTGGCTGGGCCGCGGCCTGGCCGTGCAGTCGAAGCGGTCGAGGACGCTGCGGCCGCGCACCGAGGAGGCGGACCGGGTCGCACACTCGGTCTGCCCCTACTGCGCCGTCGGCTGCTCGCAGAACGTCTTCGTGAAGGACGAGAAGGTCATCCAGATCGAGGGCAACCCGAACAGCCCGGTCAATCGCGGCCGCCTGTGCCCCAAGGGGTCCTGCAGCAAGCAGCTCGTCACCGGACCGCAGCGGGAGAACCACGTCCTCTACCGTCCTCCGTTCGCCACCGAGTGGCAGCGCATGGACATGGACACGGCCATGGACATGGTGGCCGACCGGGTGCTCGACGCCCGGCGCCGGGGCTGGCAGGACACCGACGAACAGGGCAGGGTGCTCCGACGCACCCTCGGCTTCGCGGGTCTCGGCGGCGCGGCGCTGGACAACGAGGAGAACTACCTCATCAAGAAGTTGTTCACCGCCCTAGGCGCCATCCAGATCGAGAACCAGGCGCGTATTTGACACTCCGCCACCGTTCCCGGTCTGGGAACCTCGGTCGGTCGTGGCGGCGCTACCAACTACCCGGAGGACCTCACCAACTCCGACTGCATCATCATCATGGGCTCGAACATGGCCGAAGCCCATCCGGTGGCCTTCCAGTGGGTCACCGAGGCCAAGGTGCAGGGGACGAAGATCATCCACATCGACCCCCGCTTCACCCGCACCAGCGCGCACTCCAGCCAGCACGTGCGGATCAGGGTGGGCAGCGACATCGCCTTCCTCGGCGGAGTGGTCAACTACATCCTCTCCAACAACCTGCAGTTCGAGGAGTACGTGAAGGCGTACACCAACGCCACGTTCATGGTGAACGAGGACTACAGGGACACCGAGGACCTGGACGGCCTGTTCAGCGGCTACGACCCCGAGACCGGCAGCTACGACAGCACCAGCTGGGCGTACGAGACCGTGGAGAAGGGCACCGACGGACGCCAGGGCAGCACCCTCATCTCCGCGACGCCCGCGCAGGCGCGCGGCGGTCACGAAGCGCCCCCCGGACCGGTCGGCAAGATCGCGACCGATCCCACCATGACGCATCCGCGCTGCGTGCTCCAGATCCTCAAGCGGCACTACTCCCGGTACACGCCGGAGATGGTCGAGAAGGTCTGCGGCATCACCCAGCAGCAGTTCCTCGACGTGTGCCGCGCCTGGACCGAGAACTCGGGCCGCGAGCGCACCACCGCGCTCGTCTACAGCGTGGGCTGGACGCAGCACACCGTCGGCGCGCAGTACATCCGGGCCGGTTCCATCGTCCAGATGCTGACCGGCAACCTCGGGCGCCCCGGCAGCGGCGTCTTCGCCCTGCGCGGCCACGCGAGCATCCAGGGTTCGACCGACATCCCGACCCTGTACAACCTGCTCCCCGGCTACATGCCGATGCCCAACGTCACCCACCACACCCTGGAAAAGTTCGTGGACGACGTGCGCCACGTCTACCGCAAGGGCTACTGGTGGAACGCCGACGCCTACATGGTCTCCCTGCTCAAGGAGTACTGGGGCGACGTGGCCACCGCGGAGAACGACTTCTGCTACGACTACCTGCCACGCATCGACGGCGACCACGCGACCTACGCCACCGCCATGGACATGCTCGCGGGCAAGGTCTACGGCTACTTCCTGATGGGCCAGAACCCCGCGGTCGGCTCCGCGCACGGACAGCTGCAGCGGCTCGCCATCTCCAAGCTGGAGTGGCTGGTCGTCCGCGACCTCGCCATGATCGAGAGCGCGACCGTCTGGAAGGACTCCCCGGAGATCGAGCGGGGCGAGATCTCCACCGAGACCTGCCCCACCGAGGTGTTCTTCTTCCCCGCCGCCTCCCACGTGGAGAAGTGCGGCACCTTCACCCAGACCCAGCGCATGGTGCAGTGGCGCGACGTGGCCGTCGAACCCATCGACGACCGCCGCTCCGACCTGTGGTTCTTCTACCACCTGGGCCGGATCGTCCGCGAGAAACTGGCGAACTCCACGGACGAGCGCGACCGTCCGATCCTCGACATGTTCTGGGACTACGAGATGGAGCACGGCGACGAGCCCTCGGCCGCGGACGTCCTGCGCCACATCAACGGCATCGACCTGACCACCGGACGCACGGTGAGCAGCTACGAGGACCTCAAGAACGACGGCACCACCGCGTGCGGCTGCTGGATCTACACCGGCGTCTACGCGGACGAGCACAACCTCGCCAGGCGCCGCAACTCCCGCTTCGAGCACCCGATCTCGGACGGCGAGTGGGCCTTCGTGTGGCCGCTGAACCGGAGGATCCTCTACAACCGCGCCTCCGCCGACCCCCAGGGCAGGCCGTGGAGCGAGCGCAAGGCCCTCATGTGGTGGGACGAGGAGAACGGCGTGTGGGCCGGCGACGACATCGTCGACTTCCAGCGGCACAAGCCGCCGGACTTCCAGCCGGCGCCGGACGCGCACGGCCCGGCAGCGCTGGCGGGCGACGACGCGTTCATCATGATGGGCGACGGAAAGGCGGCGCTGTTCACGCCGACCGGCCTCGTCGACGGGCCCCTGCCCACCCACTACGAACCGGAGGAGTCGCCGGTCCGCAACGCCCTGTACGGGCAGCAGTCCAACCCGACCCGGACGATCTACAAGCGGTCCTACAACCCGTACAACCCCTCGCCGCCCCAGCCCCTCGGCGACACCTTCCCGTACGTGTTCACCGCGTCCCGCTACACCGAGCACCACACGGCCGGCGCGATGAGCCGCACCCTGCCCTACCTCTCGGAGCTGCAGCCCGGTCTGACCGTGGAGGTCTCCCCGGAGCTCGCCGCCGAGCGGGGCCTGCACCACATGGACTGGGCGCATGTGATCACCAGCCGGACCGCGGTGGAGGCCAAGGTGGTCGTCACCGACCGGCTGGCGCCACTGAACCTGGAGGGCCGCACGGTGCACCAGCTCTGGATGCCCATCCACTGGGGCAACCTCGGGATCACCACGGGCGACGTGACCAACGACCTGATCGGCCTGGTGCTCGACTCCAACGTGCTGATCCAGGAGAGCAAGGTGATCACCTGCGACATCCAGCCCGGCCGTCGCCCCCGCGGTCCCGAACTCCTGGCGTACGTCGACGAGTACCGGCGCCGCGCCGGCATCACCCTGGACACCGGAACCCACGAGCTGACGGTCGAAGATCCCGACGTGCCACCGCTGGGAACCGACGTGCATCCCCGGGGCACCGGCCACCCGGCCGCCCCGGACGGGCCGGAGGACTCCTCATGACCACAGAGAAGACAGCGAAGACAGAGAAGACCGAAGAGACGGAGACGAACGACAACAGTCTCTTCGGCCCGCTGGACGACCCGGCCGGTGACGCCGGCTACCCCGAGGACCACCCGCCGCGGATGGGGTTCTTCACCGACACCTCCATCTGCATCGGCTGCAAGGCCTGCGAGGTGGCCTGCAAGGAGTGGAACGGCGTACCGGCGGACGGCTTCCAGCTCCTGGGCATGTCCTACGACAACACCGGATCGCTCGGCGCCAGCAGTTGGCGGCACGTCGCCTTCATCGAGCAGGACCTGAAACTGGGCAGCCAGGACGCCGGTCTGGAAGGCCTGCCCACCGGGCCCTCCGGCGCCGGAACGGCGGCGCAGACGGTCGCCGGGGCGATCAGCAAGGGCCACCGGGCCGGCGGCGAACTGGGCACCGAGCCGGTGGACCTGGGCTTCCCCAGCTTCGACCTGCCCGGCGCCGGGAGCGGCGCGGAGACCCGCCAGGACTTCCGCTGGCTGATGTCCTCCGACGTGTGCAAGCACTGCACCCACGCCGGCTGCCTCGACGTCTGCCCCACCGGCGCGCTCTTCCGCACCGAGTTCGGCACCGTCGTCGTCCAGCCCGACATCTGCAACGGCTGCGGCTACTGCGTCTCCGCCTGCCCCTACGGCGTCATCGACCGGCGCCCCGACGACGGCAGGGCCTGGAAGTGCACCCTGTGCTACGACCGGCTCAAGGGCGGCCTGGAGCCGGCCTGCGCCAAGGCCTGCCCGACCGACTCCATCCAGTTCGGCGTGCTCGACGAACTGCGGGAGCGGGCGGACCTCCGCCTGGAGCAGATGCACGAGGCGGGCTTCGACTCGGCCCAGCTGTACGGCCGTGACCCCGAGGACGGCGTCGGCGGCGACGGCGCCTTCTTCCTGCTCCTCGACGAGCCCGAGGTCTACGGACTGCCGCCCGACCCGATCGTCACCACCCGGGACGTGGTGTCCATGTGGAAGCACGCCGGCGCGGCCGGTGCGCTCATGGTGGCGGCGACCGCCGCCGTGTTCTTCAAGGGAGTACGTCGATGACCAAGGGCGACGGCGCGCACGGCGAGCCGCACCACGGGCCGGGGGACGCCGACCCCACGGCCACGTTCTCCGCGCACGGCAAGGGCCACAAGGGCCGCAAAGGCCGTAAGGGGCACGGCGGCGAGGAGCTGATGGTCCCGGACGCCGACTTCAAGTCGTACTACGGGCGCCCCGTCCTCAAGCCGCCGGTCTGGGAGTGGATGGTCCCCGCCTACCTCCTCACCGGCGGACTCTCCGCGGCCACCATCATGCTGTCGGTGGGCGCCGACCTGACCGACCGCCCCGCCATGTGCCGGTCCTGCCGCATCGGCAGCTTCGGCGCGCTGCTCGCCAGCAGCTACCTCCTCATCGGCGACCTCGGCCGGCCGTTGCGCTTCCACCACATGATGCGCGTGGCGAAGCCGACCTCCCCGATGTCGATGGGCACCTGGATCCTGATGTCCTTCGGCCCGGGCAGTTCCCTGGCCGGCATCGTCGAACTCCTGCCGAAGTCCTGGCGCACCCGGGGCGCCCTCGGCACCACCCTCAAGTGGGTGGCCCGGGTGAGCGGCATCTCCGCGGCCGTCGTCGGCCCCGCGCTCGCCTCGTACACCGCCGTCCTTCTCGCCGACACCGCCGTGCCCGCCTGGCACGAGGCCTACCGCGAGCTGCCGTTCGTCTTCACCGGCTCCGCCGCCGCCAGCGGCGCGGGCCTGGCGATGATCTTCTCGCCGGTGTCGGAGGCGGGCCCGGCCCGCCGGCTGGCCGTCGTCGGCGCCGCGATCGAGATCGCGGCGGCCCTGCGCATCGACCACAAGCCGGAGTTCGAGCTCTCGACGTACACCCACGGCGAGCCGCACCACCTGCGCAAGCTGTCCGAGTACTTCACCATCGGCGGCGCGCTCACCGCGCTCACCTTCGCCCGGCGCAGCCGGGTCGTCGCCGCGCTCGGCGGCGTGGCCCTCCTCGTGGGCAGCGGATTCCAGCGCTTCGGCACCTTCGAGGCGGGCGTGGAGTCCACGAAGGACCCGATCTACGTGGTCAAGCCACAGCGTGAACGCCTCGACGCCCGCCGCAGGGAGCAGGAGGAGCGAGCACAGGCCGAGCGCGCGGCGCAGGAGGGACACGCGGAGCGGGGAGAGCAGGCGGAACAGTGACCTCGCTCCGGCGCGCGCACGGCTGACGTACGACCCCTTCACGGCCCGCGGAACCAGGCCTGTCAGGCCGCCCTCCGCGGGCCGTTCTCGGTGTGGCGCGGGTGACGGCGGGCGCCGGCCGTCCTAGCCTGGCAGGGGCTTCAGCCGACAAGGCCGGAACGAGGGTGCCCGAGATGGACCGCGACCACATCTCCGCCGCGGACGCCGCCTCGCCCGTCGACGAGCGGCGGCGGCTGCCACGCACCGACGTGCTCCTGGCCGACCCCCGGCTCGACGCGGCGGCCCACCGGCTGGGACGGGACCTCGTCAAGGACGTGGTTGCCCGGGTGCAGGCACGGGCCCGCGCCGGCGAGGTGCCCGTCGCCGAGATCGCCGACCGTGCCGTCGCCGCGCTGCCGGCCACCGCGTCGGCCCTGCGCCCGGTCATCAACGCCACCGGAGTGCTGCTCCACACCAACCTCGGCCGGGCCCCGCTCTCGGCGGCGGCCCGCGACGCCGTGCTGGCCGCCGCCGGCACCACGGACGTGGAACTCGACCTCGCCACCGGAGCCCGTTCCCGGCGGGGCCGTTCCACGCTCGACGCGCTGCTGCGTGCCGTGCCGGCCGCCGAGGCCGCCCACGTGGTCAACAACGGCGCGGCGGCGCTCGTCCTGGCCGCCACCGCGCTCGCCCAGGGGCGGGAGATCATCGTCAGCCGCGGCGAGATGGTGGAGATCGGGGACGGATTCCGCCTGCCCGACCTGCTGGTCTCCACCGGCGCCCGGCTGCGCGAGGTCGGCACCACCAACCGCACCACCCCCGCCGACTACGCCGCGGCCGTGGGCCCGGACACCGGCTTCATCCTGAAGGTCCACCCCTCCAACTTCCGCGTCACCGGCTTCACCCGGGAGGCGTCCGTGAGCGAACTGGCCCCGCTCGGCGTGCCCGTGGTCGCGGACATCGGCTCGGGGCTGCTCACCCCGGAGCCCGCGCTGCCCGCGGAGCCCGACGCGACGAGCCGGCTGCGCGCCGGGGCGTCCCTGGTCACCGCCAGCGGCGACAAACTGCTCGGCGGACCGCAGTGCGGGCTCGTGCTGGGCGACGCCGAGCTGGTACGGCGGCTGGCCCGGCACCCGCTGGCCCGCGCGCTGCGCGTGGACAAGCTGACCCTCGCGGCCCTGGAGGCGACCGTGCGCGGCCCCGTCCCCCCGACCCGCACCGCCCTCCACGCCGACGCCGCGGAGCTGAGACAGCGCGCCGAACGGCTCGCCGAGAAGCTGCGGGCGGACGGGCTCGACAGCCGTGCCGTCGACACCGAGTCGGTCGTCGGAGGCGGCGGAGCGCCGGGGGTGACCCTGCCGAGCGCCGCGGTCTCCCTGCCCGCCGCGTACGCGGCCCTGCTGCGCGGCGCGGACCCCGCCGTGCTGGCCCGCGTCGAGGACGGCCGCTGCCTGCTCGACCTGCGGGCGGTCCCGGTGGACGCCGACCCGCTACTGGCGGAGGCGGTGAGCCGGGTCGTACCGCCGCGGGAGCGGGCCGTACCAGCACGGGATCCGGCCGGGCCGGGAACGGGGAGCTGACCATGCACGTCATCGCCACCGCGGGACACGTCGACCACGGCAAGTCCGCGCTGCTGCGCGCCCTGACCGGCATGGAGCCCGACCGCTGGGCGGAGGAGCGGCGCCGGGGCATGACGCTCGACCTGGGCTTCGTGTGGACGCGGCTGCCCGAGGCGGGAGACCTCGCCTTCGTGGACGTACCGGGACACGAACGCCTCGTGGGCAACATGCTGGCCGGGGTCGGCCCGGTACCCGCCGTCCTCTTCGTCGTCGCCGCCGACCAGGGCTGGCAACCGCAGTCCGAGGAGCACCTGTCCGTCCTCGACGCGCTCGGAGTGCGGCACGGCGTCCTCGCCGTCACCCGCTGCGACCTCGCCGACCCGGACGAGGCACGCGCGCAGGCACTCGACCGGATCGCCGAGTCCTCCCTCGGCAAACCGCCGAGCGTGGCCGTCAGCGCGGTGACCGGCGAAGGCCTCGACGCGTTGCGTACGGCGCTGGTCCGGCTCACCGGCGAACTGCCCGCCCCGGACCCTGACGCGGACGTGCGGCTGTGGGTGGACCGCGCGTTCACGGTGCGCGGCCACGGCACGGTCGTCACCGGCACCCTGGGCGCGGGCACCCTGCGCGTCGGTGCCCGGCTCCAACTCGCCCGTGACGGTACGGTGTTGCGGGTGCGCGGTCTCGAATGCCTCAAGGAGTCACGGCAGGAGGCCGAAGCGGTCGCCCGGGTGGCGGTCAACGTGACCGGGCCGGGCGCCGCGAGCCTGTGCCGAGGCGACGCGCTGCTCACCCCGGACCGCTGGCTGACCACCGACACCGTGGACGTAAGGCTGCGGGGCGACCCGGCCCCTGATCTGCCGCGCGAGCTCACGCTGCACGCGGGATCGGCGGCGGCCGCGGTGACGGTGCGCCCGCTCGGCGAGGACACCGCGCGCCTGCGGCTGTCCGCGCCCCTCCCGCTGCGCGTCGGCGACACCGCGCTGCTGCGCGATCCCGGCCGGCACCGCGTTCCGGCCGGGATCACCGTGCTCGACGTCCGCCCCCCGCGGCTGACCCGGCGCGGCGCGGCGGCGGCCCGGGACCGCGAGCTGAGCCTGACGCCGGAACGCGCCGACGGGTCCGTGGAACTGCGCCGCCGCGGCCTGATCCGCCGCTCGGAGCTGCTCGCCATGGGCGTACGGCCGCCCGCCGAACCGGTCGCGGGGGAGTGGCTGGCGGACCCGGCCCACTGGGCGGCCCTGCGCGAGCGCCTCGGCGACGTGGTCGAGGAGCACGCCGCCCGCCACCCCCTGGAGCCCGGCATGCCCCTGGAAGCGGCCCGTCAGGCACTCGGACTGCCGGAACGCGGCCTCGTCGACGCGCTGCTGGCACAGACGCCCGGGCTGCGGCAGAGCGAGGGCAGGCTCTACGGCAGCCACGCCGGCCCCACGCTCCCGCCCCGGGCCGAGGCCGCCGTGGAAGCCGTACGCACGGGCCTCGCCCGCGCGCCGTTCCATGCCCCGCAGGCCGATCGCCTGCACGAACTGGGCCTCACACCCAAACTGCTGGCGGCAGCCGAAGCCGCGGGGGCACTCCTGCGGATCGGCAACGGCATCGTGCTGCTCCCGGGAGCGGACGCGCAGGCCGCGGCGGTGCTCGCCCGGCTGGAGCAGCCGTTCACCGCGAGCCAGGCCTGCCGGGCCCTGGACACCACGCGCCGGGTCGCCATCCCGCTGCTGGAGTACCTGGACCGGCACGGCCACACCGTCCGCGTGGACGGCGCGCTGCGCCGCTGCCCGGCCGACGACCGGGACGCGCGATGACGCGGCGCGGCGTGCGGCGGGGACGCTGCGTTCGGCGAAGACGCGGGGTTTGGCGGAGACGGATGGGAATCGAACCCACCTGCCCGAGTTGCTCGGACACCTCGGTTTTGAAGACCGGGAGGGCCACCAGGCACCCTTACGCCTCCCCGCGGACCCTTTGGGGCGATGCCCCGGCCACACGGCCATCGAACCGCTGCCCCGCGCGCGAGTCAACGCACCACACCACGCTTCCCTCCACAGACAAGGATCGATACGGCCATGACGGATACACGCACCGATGTCCGGCGGGAGCGGGAGACCGTCCGGCTCACGCAGTACGCCCACGGCGGCGGCTGCGCCTGCAAGATCCCCCCGGGCGAACTCGAGGAGATCGTGGCCGGACTGACGCCCTCGGGAGCGGCCGCCAGGGCCACGGGCGACCTGCTCGTGGGTCTCGACCACGGTGACGACGCGGCGGTCGTCCGGCTGCCGGGCGGCCCCGGCATGCCCGCAGCCGTCGCCACCGCGGACTTCTTCACCCCGGTGGTCGACGACCCCTACGACTGGGGCCGCATCGCCGCCGCCAACGCGCTCTCCGACGTCTACGCCATGGGCGGAACCCCGCTCGTCGCGGTCAACCTCCTGTGCTGGCCCCGCGACGTGCTGCCGTTCGCCCTGGCCACGGAGGTGCTGCGGGGCGGGATGGACGTCGCCGCGGAGGCGGGCTGCGTGGTGGGCGGCGGCCACAGCGTGGACGATCCGGAGCCCAAGTACGGCATGGCGGTGACCGGCACCGTCGACCCGGACCGTCTGCTGCGCAACGACGCGGGGCGGGCGGGGGTCCCCCTGTCGCTGACGAAGCCCCTGGGTCTGGGCGTGCTCAACAACCGGCACAAGACGACCGGCGAGGTCTTCCCGCAGGCGGTCGAGACCATGGTCGAGCTCAACCGCGACGCCGCGCGGGCCGCGCTGGCGGCGGGCGCGGTCTGCGCCACCGACGTCACCGGGTTCGGTCTGCTGGGGCACCTGTACAAGATGGCGCGGGCCTCGGGGGTGACCGCCGTCGTCGACTCCGCCGCGGTCCCGTTCCTCGACGGTGCCTGGGACGCCGCCCGGGCCGGACACATCAGCGGCGGAACCCGCCGCAACCTCGAATGGGTCTCCCCGCACACGGACTTCGGCGCCACCGACGAACTGACCCGGCTCCTCCTGGCCGACGCCCAGACCTCCGGCGGCCTCCTCGTTGCCGGCGAGGTGCCGGGCGCTCCGGTGATCGGGGAGCTGGTGCCGGCGGGGCCGCACCGGCTGGTCGTCCGCTGACAGGTGCTCAAGTCCCGCGTACTGCGGGAGTCCTAGGTACAAGGTCCCCTTTCCCGCCCCCGGCCGGCCTGTGATCCTTTCGAGCATGGCGGTGGTCTTCACCGACCGGGCGCACCGTGCGCCGCGTCGGGAAGTGGCCGTGAGGCAGCCACCACGGAACTCCACAGGCGGCAGGCGGTCGGATGAACTTCGCACAGCAACGGGTCGTCATCACGGGCGCCTCCCGCGACTTCGGCCGGACTCTCGCGATCCGGTTCGCCCAGCGGGGCGCCGAGGTCTTCGTGACCTCCCGCAGCCTGGAGGCGTCACGACGGGTGAGGGCCGAGATACGTGAACTCGGCCACGAACACGTGCACGCCTTCGCGTGCGACCTCTCCGAAGCGGCCTCGATCCGGCGGTTCGCCGCCGAGGTGGCGGAGCGCACCGACCAGGTGGACGTGCTGGTCAACAACGGCGCCCGCTGGCTGGAGGGACCGGAACTCCGCTCCGCCACCGACGAGGACGTGATCGACACCATAGCCACCGGAGCCACCGGAACCGTCCTGACGGTGAAGCACCTTCTGCCGCTGCTGCTCGCATCCGACAGGCCGGACGTGGTGAACCTGATCTCCGCCGCCGGACTTCCGGGCCACCACCGCTCCGACGCGCATGACGCCTTCTACGCGGCGAAGAGCGCACAGGCCGGCTTCGCCGAGATCCTCTCCAGGCGACTGCGGCCGCGCGGAGTGCGGGTGATCTCCCTCTACCCGCCGGACTTCCGCAACCCGGACCCCCTGTGCCCGGAGTGGGACGACACTCCTCGCGGCTCCGGGGACATGCTGACGGCCCACTCCGTGGCGGAGTGCGTCTTCTTCGCGCTCGGCCAGCCCCGGGACTGCTTCATCAAGTCGTTCCACTTCGAACAGGCCCCCTGACAGGGGGAGTCGGCGCAACGGCGAAGGTGTCCGTGCCCCTCGAGGGCCTTGTGAAGGGTCTTGTTCCGCCGGACGCCCCGGCGTTAGAGTTTGAGCGATTGCTCAAACCTCGCATCGGACACGCGCTCCAAAGCGGCACGGGAGCACACGCCGTACGGGGTCCGCTTTCCTCGTCCCCCGAGGAGGACGAATGACACGCGACGTCCGGCCGTGGTTCTGCGCCTGGTTCACCGTGGGCGCACTCGCCTCGTTCAGCCTTCTGAGCATCCTCACCGTGGGCCTCTACCTGTTGCCCGTCACCCTCGCGGCAACCGCCCTCCTGGCCTCCCGGCGCCGGTCCTCGGCCGGACTTGCGGGCCTGGTCTCCGGGACCGGAGTACCGCTTCTGTACGTGGCCTTCCTCAACCGGGGCGGCCCGGGGACGGTGTGCACCACGACGGCCGCCAGCCAGTCGTGCGTGGACGAGTACAACCCCTGGGTGTGGCTGGCGGCGGGGACGGCCCTCCTCCTCGCCGGGATCTTGCTCGGCGCGATCCGGCAGCGCGGCAGCGACAGCCGCTGACCGGCGGCGCGCTCACCTCGCGCGCGGAAGCCCGGCGCGGAAGACCGCTCCCTCGCCGGGAGCCCCGCCGACGGCGAGGGAACCGCCGTGCCGTCGGACCACGTCACGGGCGATGGCGAGTCCGAGACCGGCACCGCCCGAGTCCCGGCTCCGGGCCTCGTCGAGGCGGACGAACCGCTCGAAGACCCGCTCCCGGTCCTGCGGAGTGACACCGGGCCCGTCGTCGCGGACGGTGAGGACGACGTCGTCGCCCTCCACGGCCACGGTCACCGCGACGGCGCCCGCCGCGTGCCGTTGCGCATTGTCGCTTCCGTACGCCCGTGCCGCGGAAACGGCGGTCGGGGCGGTGACGCCGCCGTCGACAACCAGGTAGCCGTGGGAAACGGCATCTGACGGGCGAAGCAGCCCGACAGGCCTTGAGCACACCGGCGGAACACGCCGGATGACGGCATCGAGGGGCGGCTCGACCCGAGCCGCCCCTCAACCATGCGCCGAGCCCGCGTCCCTACCGTGTCCGGCCGAGGGAGCGCCGCGACCGGGCACCGCCATGTGCGGGAAGCACGGGACCGGTCGGGGCAACCCGATCGGTGGCCGGGGAATCCACCAGGCTCACAGCAGGACAGCCGAACATCCCCGTCAGCACACGTCGCTGACGCTCCGTCAGCGGTGCCAGAAAGACCGCCGCGTCGGCATCGGTACGCACACAGAGCGCGGCCGCTTCGCGCGCCTTCCCGTGGCTCAGAAGGGTCCGCGACGAATAGGGGAGGGCCATCTTCCCGGCGCCGCCGTCCGAGACACCCCGCCGCTGCACGATCCGGCCCACGACCCGCGCACCACGCCTCGTCATCTCCCGCGCCGCCGCGTCCATCAGCGCGGCGAAGTCCTTCTGCTTGCCCGAGAAGTAGCCGACGATCACGACATCGGCCCCCTCGACCACTGGGGCGGCCCGGGGCGCGGCCCGTACCGGCCCCACGCGACGGGCGGGGCGCCGGTCGCGCCTTCGGTCCTGCTGCATGGCTCAGAGGCTAGGGGGTGTCGTTTGGATCAGCTCGGGTCCGCGACGCCCGGCACGGCACCTCGCCGCGTTGTCGGATCAGCCGAGTACGTCCAGTACGCGGCAGATCCTCCGCCTTGCGAGGCACCGCACCGGACGCCGCGGCCTGATCCGACCTGATCCAAACGACACCCCCCAGCCGCGCCGCCACCCGCGGCGACACCCGTTATTCGCCTCCCCCTACCGCGCGCCCTCGCCGTCATCGTCTTGCCAGCGCCCGTTCGAGCGCGGTGACCGCGCAGGCGAAGGGACGGCGCGAGCCGAGTGCCGCCCGAGCGGCGTTGGCGCCGGGAGCGCCGTGGACGCCGCCGCCGGGGTGCGCGGAGGCCGAGGCCAGGTAGAGGCCGTGAATCGGTGTCTCGGGGCGGCCGGTGCCGGGGACGGGGCGGAAGACTGCCTGCTGGTGGAGGTTGGTGGTGCCGCCGTTGATGGCTCCCTCGTCCAGGTTGGCGTCGGCGGCCTGGAGGCCGGGCGGCGCCAGGACACGCCGGCTCAGGACCCGGTCGCGGAAACCTGGGGCGTACCGCTCGACCTGCTGCCCGACTGCCATGCTCGCTCTCCTCCTCCCGGCCGCGGCGGGTCACCTCACGCGGCCCTCGTCCGGTGCGGGCTCCTCCTCGTCGGGGAGGTGGACGTCGTCGACGGCGATGTTCACCTCGACGACCTCGAGGCCCGTCATCCGCTCCACCGCGCCGATCACGTTGGTGCGCACGTCAGCCGCCACGTCGACGATGGAGACGCCGTACTCGACGACGACGTCCAGGTCGATGGCGGCTTGGCGCTCACCGACCTCGACCTTCACTCCCCGGGTGACGGCGCCGCCGCTGCCGGGAACGTGTTCCCGCACGGCACCGAAGGCGCGCCCCATCCCCACCCCGCCCAGTGAGTGGATGCCCGGAATCTCGCGGGCGGCCATGCCCGCGATCTTGGCCACCACGCCGTCCGCGATGGTGGTCCTCCCCCTGGTCTCCGCCGGAGCCCCCGCTCCGGTACGGCCCTTCAGCGCGCTCACGCCCGCATCGGGACGGTTGCCCCGGCCGATGCTGGTGCTGTTCTCCGTCATGGCGGTTCGCCTCGATCGACAGGTGGGACACCGTGTGATGCCCGTCGGAAACGTGGACACTCTCCTGCGACCCCGGGAGCCGGCTCCTCCATACGCACACACGAGAGGCCACGCGTGCCGGGTGACGCACCTCGGGTACCCGTACGCCGGTGTCCGTGAACGGAGCCGCACGGCTCGCCCGGCCGCCGTACTCCACGCGATCACGAATCACCCGACCGTCCTCACGCTGGGTTCACGCCGGACTCACGCTGAGTTCCGATGGGTGGCCGTACATCCAAGTCCGGCCGGAGCGTCCCGACGCGGCACCTCGCCGCGTGCGGTCGCAGTCCGGTCGAGCGGGTGTTTGGCTGCTTACGGGGTCTTGTGACGGGGGTGGGGTCTTGTGACGGGGGTGCGGTGGACGGCCCGGTGCTCGACGGAGGTGGGCCGGCCGTCGCCGGTGAAAGGCTGAGGAGTCCGTGATGGCATCGCAGGGAAAGACGCTGGAAGGGAAGGCCGCCCTGGTCACGGGGTCGTCCAAGGGGCTGGGCCGGGCGATCGCACTGCGTCTGGCGGAGCGCGGCGCGGACGTCGTCGTGAACTACTCGCGCGACAAGGACGCGGCCGACGCGGTCGAGGCCCAGGCCAGAGAGCTCGGCGCGCGCACCCTCAGCGTGCAGGCGGCCGTCTCGGACCTCGCCTCCATCGAGGAGCTGTTCCGGAAGACCATCGAGACCTTCGGGAAGATCGACATCGTGGTGGCCAACGCCGGCAAGGAGAAGGTCAACATCCCGGTGACCGACGTCACCGAGGAGGACTTCGACGAACTCTTCCGCATCAACACCAAGGGGCCGTTCTTCGTGATGCAGGCCGCGGTCCGCCACATCGCCGACGGCGGCCGGATCATCAACATCGCCTCCAGCTCCACCTCACGCCCCCAGCCGGGCCTCGGCCTGTACGGCACCAGCAAGTCCGCGCCCAAGTACCTGGTCCGCGTCCTGGCCCAGGAGATCGCCCACCGCGGGGTCACGGTCAACTCGCTGGTGCCCGGCCCGATCGACGGCGCGGGGATTTTCACCGGTGTCGGTGACGACGACCCGTTCAAGAAGTCGCTGCTGGAAACCGCCCCGTTGGGCCGGCTGGCCACCCCGCAGGACGTCGCGGACGTCGCGGAGTTCCTGGCCAGCGACGGGTCGTTCTTCATCACTGGGGAGGAGATCCTGATGAACGGCGGCTCGAGCAACTGACCACCTGCGCCCGGGAATCGGCGTACGCGGGCACGGGCACGGGCAGCGGTGCGTGTGCGAGGACAGGCGCAGGCAGAGGCACAGGCGCAGGGAACACAGGGGCACGGGCAGGCACAGGCGCAGGCACCCGCTCGTGGTCAACGACTGCGCGGTGTCACGCAGGGGCGACGATTGGGTAGCTTCGGTCATGAGGACGGGCTCTGGCTCAACCTCCCTGACGTGGGCAAAGGGTGAGCGAAGGCTCGGAGGGCGGGTACGGCGTGGACGCGGCAGTGGCGGTCAGTCTGATCCGCATGGTCGCCGCAGACCGGGCCGCGGCGGCACCGTGGCAGCGTCCTTCCCAAGCCCGACTGGTGGAGCTGGGCCTGGACGCCCTGATGGCCGGCGTGGAGGCTCCCTCGCTTCCGTGGCTGGCCGGGCTCGGGCGCAATGAGTACTGGCAGGCCCCCGAGCTGTTCGACCTTGTGGTGGAGGAGTTGGGCCTGCTGCCGTCGGACTCAGCCGATCTTGCCGCGGCGCGATGGACCGCGGCCCGTTGGTGGGCCGGTCAGGTCGTGACGCGCCGGCTCGATCCGGTACGCGGAGCCGGCCTCATCTGGCTCGAAGCCGCAGCCGAACTCGACTACCCCGATGCCCTGCGACCCCTCGTCGATCTGGCGACGGCGATCGAGCCGGCGGACGACGAACCGCCACCGCCGTCCCGGCAGCAGGTCCAGGAAGCCGACATCATCGCCGCGGCACGAGACTTCCTCTCGACGGAAGCGCGTCCGGAACACGGCGTCTGATCCCGCTCAGCTGACGGGCGGACGGCGACCGGTCCAGGGGTGTGCGAGTTCGAGGGCGCGAGACACCTGGAGCAGAAGGTCCTCCCGCCACGGCGCGGCGACGAGCTGGACGCCGACAGGCAGACCGGTGCTGTCGTCGTGGTGGACGGGGAGCGAGATCGCCGGCTGGCCCGTCACGTTGAACACCGACGTGAACACCCCCATCGGGTAGCTGTTCCGCAGGGCCGCCAGGGGATCGACGTCGGTGCCCGGCCGCCAGGCGCCGACGAGCGGCGGGAGACAGGCCATCGCGGGCGTGACCAGGAGGTCGAAGCCCTCGACGAAGCCCTCGACCACGCGCCGCGACAACTGCTGGGTCTTCCTCACCCCTTGCGCGTAGGACCACGAGTCGATCGAACGTGCCGCAGCGCGCAAGGCACGGTTGTGGGGCTCGACACGGTCCGGGTCCGCGAGTGCGATCCCGCTGCCGCCGACGTTCCAGATGGTCGTGAACGCCGCCACCAGCTCGTCGGCCCGGGGAAGCGGCAGCCGAGTGTCGACGATGTGGTGACCGGCCGATTCGAGCGTCCGGAGCGTGACGGTGACGGCTTCGACGCACGCCGGGTGCACGTGAATCCCCTCGATCGGAGAGTCGGTGAGCGCACCGATCCGCAGCCCGGTCGGCGGGTCCGCCTTCATCGCGGCGGCGAAGGACCCGCGCGGGGCAGGGGGCGACCACCACGCGGCCGGATCGTGACGCGCGAGCACATCGAGGACGGCCGCGGTGTCCGCCACCGTACGGGTGAGCACACCGCTTGTGGCGAGACCTTCCGCGCAGACGGTCGCGTTGGTGACCAGACCGCGGGTGGGCTTGAGCCCGACGAGACCGTTGCACGAGGCGGGGATGCGGATCGACCCGCCGCCGTCCTCGGCGTGGGCGATGGGCGCCATCCCGGCGGCGACGGCAGCGCCCGCCCCGCTCGACGACCCGCCCGGCGTGCGATCCGGGTCCCAGGGGCTGCGCGAGATGCCCAGGGCCTCGCTCTCGGTGAAGGGCAGCGCACCGAACTCGGAGGTGGTGGTCTTGCCGAGCGGGATGAACCCCGCGTCCACGAACCGTCGTACGACCAGGTCCGAAGCCGCGGCAGGCTCATGACCGGCACCGGCGGACCCGTGGGTGGTGGGCCATCCGGCCACGTCGAGCAGGTCCTTGACCGGCAGCGGGACCCCGTGGAACGGCGGGAGGTCCTCGGCCGACCGGGCCCGCATGCCGGTCAAGCTACGCGACATTCGTCCAAGACGCGATGCCGCGTCCGCGACGACACTGACGGCCCGGTGATGCGGGGGACAACGGGGCGGTCATCTCGAAATGATCCTCTCGGTTCGCTGCCGGCCGGCCAACGCGTCCGGAGCGGCTGGTCGAAGTGACTGGTCGAGGCGGCCGATCGAAGCGGCCGGTCGAAGCGGCCGGTCGAAGCGGCCGGTCGAAGCGGCCGTCACGTTTCGGAGTGCCGGCCGGAGTCCGGGGACGGTGGGTCAGTCGCTGCCGGAAGTACGGGGATGCTCCATGCGGGCGAGCCACGTCGTCAGCAGCGTTTCCAGTGCCGCGGCCTCGGGGGGCGTCACCAGATCCAGCAGGCGCCGTTCGTTGCGCATGTGCTCGGTGAACGCCCGGTCGATCAGCTCCAGTCCGGGGCTGGTGAGGGCGATGATGCGGCCTCGTTGGTCGTTGCCGGACCGGCGGCGGGTGACGAGGCCGGCTCGCTCCAGACGATCGATTCTCTTCGTCATCGCACCGGTGGTGACCATGGTGTGCACGGCAAGCTCGCCGGGTGCGCGTTCATACGGCTCGCCCGCGCGTCGCAGGGCGCACAGGACGTCGAACTCGCCCTCGCTCAAGCCGTAGTGGCCGTAGACGAGACGGAGTTCTTCGCCCAGTCGGTCTGCCAGACGATGCAACCGGCCGATCACTCCTTGCGGGGTGACGTCGATGTCGGGTCTCTCGCGGCGCCACTCGGCCTGGATGCGGGCCACGTGGTCCGTCGTCGGTCGCCGTTCTTCCATGACCGACATAATAGCTTCCCGGGAAGCTATATTGCCTTCCGTGGAAGCTGACACGCGTTGGACAGTGCTGACGGCGGTCGCGCCGGTGGCCTGGGGGGCCAACTACTTCGTCACCCGTGAGTTCCTCCCGCCGGACCGCCCGCTGTACGGGGCAGCTCTGCGGGCGCTGCCCGCGGGGCTCGCCCTGCTGGCCCTGCGCCGGCGACGGCCTCGTGGAGTGTGGTGGTGGCGGTCCGCCGTACTGGGACTGCTCAATGTGAGCGTGTTCTTCGTCCTGGTCTATGCCGCCTCCCAACTGCTGCCGACGAGCGTCGCGTCGACGGTCATGGCGGCGTCTCCGCTGGCGATGATGTTCATCGCATGGCCCCTGGTGTCTGAACGGCCCCGGGGCGAGCACGTGTCCGGTGCCGTGATCGGACTCGCCGGTGTGTGCCTCATGTTGCTCACGGGGGCAGGGGCGACAAGCGTGCCGGGGATCCTTGCCTCGGCGGCGGCCGTACTGGTGTCGTCCTTCGGTCACGTCCTCACCAAGCGGTGGAGCGGGGACGCGACCGGCGCCGACATGCTCGCCTTGACCGCCTGGCAGCTCACCGCGGGAGGACTGTTCCTGCTGCCGGTCGCCGCAGTCGTGGAGGGCACTCCGCCCGCGCTCTCCACGCCTGTGTGCGTCGCGTTCTGCTACGTCTCCCTGGTGGCCACCGCGCTGGCCTTCACTGCCTGGTTCACCGGACTGCGGCATCTGCCCGCGGGCACCGTGGGACTGATCGGACTCCTCAACCCATCACCGGCGTACTGCTCGGCACGGTACTCGCCGCAGAGGCGCTGACTGTTCAGCAGGTGTGCGGACTGGGCATGGTCCTCGCGGGCGTCGCCCTGGGACGCCCCAGGCGCGCCGGCCGACGTGCCGGCCGACGTGCCGGCCGAGGTGCCGGTCATCTGGTGTTGGGCAGCGGGAACGGCGGGAACGGCAACTCCTCCCGTCCGAAACGGACTTCCTCCACGGCCTCGAAGGGTCAGTCCTGTCGACTGGAGTGAACGGCCGACAGGGGTGTGTCGACGAGGGCTGCCTGTGGCCGGAGCCGGTCGCAGACTGATCGCCGACGGGGGACGGGCGACTTCCGTGGCATGACGGTGGAGGGGCCGTGACTCCCACGGCCGGAACAGCGCAGGGTCCTCGTACCGAGAGGGAGGGACCGCCGCGACAGCCGACGGCCGCCCCGGCGGGCGGCAGCCCCGGGCCGCGCGGGCGCGGGGGACGCCCACGGGCGATCCGGGTGCCGGGGCCGCGCCCGGGCCGGCGGGACGTGGCCACGCGGGTCGCTCTGCGCCGCCACTTGCGGGCCACGGTGCCAGCGCGGCCGTACCTTCTGCGCGCGGCCACGTTTCCGCTCGCCGCCGCCGCCGCCGCCGCCGCCGTCGCGGCGCCGCTGGGCCCGCGGGTCGTAAGAGCCCCGTCAAGACCGTGGCGGTGGCCGTAAGGGGGCCGTCAACGAGTGGCCGTATCCGGCGGGCCAGGCGGTTTCCTTTAATCGTCCCTGTTTCGCACCCGAACCTCTTCAGGAGTTCACGATGGCCGATCTGGCCTTCGTCGTCATCACGCTCGCGGGCTTCGCGTTGGTGGCCCTTGTCGCCAAGGGGGTGACGAAGCTGTGACCGCCGAGAACATCGTCGGCCTCGCGGTGGCTGTCGCCCTGCTGGGCTATCTCGTCCTCGCCCTCGTCTTCCCGGAGAGGTTCTGAGAGCGGATATGGGTCCCGTACTCGCAGGCTTCCTCCAGCTGCTCGCCCTGACAGGCGCGCTGGCGCTCGCCTACGTACCCGTCGGCACCTGCATGGCCCGGGTCTACTCCTCGAAGAAGCACCTGCGGGTGGAGAGGTGGATCTACAAGGGCATCGGTGCCGACCCCGATGCCGAGATGACCTGGCCCGCCTACCTGCGTGGTGTCCTCGCCTTCTCGGCCGTCGGTGTCGTCTTCCTCTACCTGCTCCAGCGGCTCCAGGGCGTCCTGCCCGGCTCGATGGGCTTCGCCTCGGTCGACCCGGCGCAGTCGTTCGACACGGCCGTCTCCTTCGTGACGAACACGAACTGGCAGTCGTACTACGGCGAGCAGACCATGGGGCACGTCGTACAGACCGCCGGCCTGGCCGTGCAGAACTTCGTCTCCGCGGCCGTCGGTATCGCCGTCGCCGTGGCGCTGGTGCGGGGCTTCGCTCGCTCGCGTACCGGTGAACTGGGTAACTTCTGGGCCGACCTGGTGCGGGGCACCGTACGGATCCTGGTGCCGGGCGCCGTGATCGCCGCGGTGATCCTGGTCGCGTGCGGCGCCATCCAGAACTTCTCCGGCATTCATGAGGTCGGGCAATTCCTGAATGGGCACAGCGTGGGCGGCTCGCAGCAGTGGAACGGCGGTGCGGTCGCCTCGCAGGAGGCCATCAAGGAGCTGGGCACCAACGGCGGCGGCTACTTCAACGCCAACAGCGCCCACCCGTTCGAGAACCCGACGCCCTTCACCAACCTCTTCGAGATCTTCCTGATCCTCGTCATCCCCTTCTCGCTGACCCGCACCTTCGGTGTGATGGTCGGCTCGGTGAAGCAGGGGTACGCGATCCTCGCGACGATGTTCACGATCTGGCTCGGCTTCGTCGTCCTGATGATGTGGACCGAGTTCGCCCACCACGGCCCGGCGCTCCAGGCGGCCGGCGGCGCGATGGAGGGCAAGGAGACCCGCTTCGGGGTCGGCGCTTCCTCGATCTTCGCCGTCTCCACGACCCTCACCTCGACCGGCGCGGTGGACTCCTTCCACTCGTCCTTCACCGGACTGGGCGGCGGCATCACGCTGCTGGGCATGATGCTGGGCGAGATCGCGCCCGGCGGCACCGGCTCCGGCCTCTACGGCATGCTGATCATGGCCGTGATCGCGGTGTTCATCGCCGGTCTGATGGTCGGCCGCACGCCCGAGTACCTGGGCAAGAAGATCGGCGCCCGCGAGATGAAGCTCGCCGCCTGCTACATCCTGGTCACCCCGGCGCTGGTGCTCGTCCTCACGGCCGCCTCCATGGCTCTGCCGACCCCGCCGCACTCCATGCTCAACTCCGGCGCGCACGGCTTCTCCGAGGTGCTGTACGCCTTCACCTCCGCGGCGAACAACAACGGCTCGGCCTTCGCCGGACTGAACGCGAACACCGACTGGTTCAACACCATGACCGGACTCGCGATGCTGCTCGGCCGGTTCCTGCCGATGGTGTTCGTCCTGGCGCTGGCCGGCTCGCTCGCCGGGCAGCGGCCCGTCCCGGTCACGGCCGGCACCCTGCGCACCGAGAAGCCGCTCTTCACCGGCCTGTTGACCGGCGCGATCCTGATCATCACCGGTCTGACGTACTTCCCGGCCCTGGCACTGGGCCCGCTCGCCGAGGGGCTGGCGTCATGACCACCCGAACGGAAGACCACGAGGACTCGATGTCCACAGCCACTCCCGCCCGGGCGCCGCACAGCGACGTACCCACCGGGCACAAGCCCGCCGAAGGACGCGTCGGCGCGGGCCTGTTCGACCCGGCGCAGCTGATCAGGTCGCTGCCGGACGCCTTCCGGAAGCTCGACCCGCGGGTGATGGTCAAGTCGCCCGTGATGTTCGTGGTGTGGATCGGTTCCGTCCTGACCACCGTGTTCTCCTTCAAGGACCCCGGCGACTGGTTCGGCTGGGGCATCAGCGCCTGGCTGTGGCTCACCGTGATCTTCGCCAACCTGGCGGAGGCGGTCGCCGAGGGCCGCGGAAAGGCCCAGGCGGACACCCTGCGCAGGGCCAAGACCGACACGGTCGCCCGGCGTCTGGCGGGCGACACCGAGGAGCGGGTGCCCGGCACCGAGCTGAGGATCGGCGACCTCGTGGTCTGCGAGGCCGGCGACGTCATCCCGGGCGACGGCGACGTCGTCGAGGGAGTCGCCTCGGTCGACGAGTCCGCGATCACCGGTGAGTCGGCGCCCGTCATCCGCGAGTCCGGCGGCGACCGCTCCGCCGTGACGGGCGGCACGAAGGTGCTGTCCGACCGGATCGTCGTCCAGGTCACGACGAGGCCCGGCGAGACCTTCATCGACCGGATGATCAGCCTCGTCGAGGGCGCGGCGCGGCAGAAGACGCCGAACGAGATCGCCCTGAACATCCTGCTGGCGTCCCTGACGATCGTGTTCCTGCTGGCGTGTGCCACGCTGCCGCCGTTCGCGGACTACGCGGGCACCCACCTGACCATGGTCGTGCTGGTGGCCCTGCTGGTCTGCCTGATACCCACGACGATCGGCGCGCTGCTCTCCGCGATCGGCATCGCCGGCATGGACCGCCTGGTCCAGCGCAACGTCCTGGCCATGTCCGGCCGCGCGGTCGAGGCCGCCGGCGACGTCTCCACCCTGCTGCTGGACAAGACCGGCACCATCACCCTCGGCAACCGCCAGGCCTCGGAGTTCGTACCCGTACGCGGCACCACCGAGGCCGAGGTCGCCGACGCCGCCCAGCTGTCCTCGCTCGCCGACGAGACTCCCGAGGGCCGCTCCATCGTCGTCCTGGCGAAGGAGAGGTACGGGCTGCGCGAACGCCACCAGGGCGAACTGGCCGGCGCCGAGTGGATCGCCTTCACCGCCCAGACCCGCATGTCCGGCGTGGACGTGGACGGCCGCAGGATCCGCAAGGGCGCGGCAGGTTCGGTCATCGCCTGGGTCGAGGAGCGCGGCGGCACGGTGGCCGGGGACGTGGACCAGGTCGCCGACCGCATGGCCGAGGCCGGTGGCACCCCGCTGCTCGTCGCCGTCGAGGACGCGGACGGTGCGCGAGTCCTCGGGGTGATCCACCTCAAGGACATCGTCAAGGACGGCATGCGGGAGCGCTTCGAGGAGCTGCGCCGCATGGGCATCCGAACGGTCATGATCACCGGCGACAATCCGCTGACCGCCAAGGCGATCGCCGAGGAGGCGGGCGTCGACGACTTCCTCGCCGAGGCCACCCCCGAGGACAAGATGGCTCTCATCAAGCGGGAACAGGCCGGCGGCAAGCTCGTCGCGATGACCGGCGACGGCACCAACGACGCGCCCGCGCTGGCCCAGGCGGACGTCGGCGTCGCGATGAACACGGGGACGTCGGCCGCCAAGGAGGCCGGCAACATGGTCGACCTCGACTCCAACCCGACCAAGCTCATCGAGATAGTCGAGATCGGCAAGCAACTCCTCATCACACGAGGAGCGTTGACGACCTTCTCCATCGCCAACGACGTGGCGAAGTACTTCGCGATCATTCCGGCGCTGTTCGCGGCGGTCTACCCGGGCCTGGACAAGCTCAACATCATGCGCCTGTCCTCGCCCGACTCCGCGATCCTCTCCGCCGTCGTCTTCAACGCGCTGATCATCATCGCCCTGGTGCCGCTGTCCCTGAAGGGCGTGCGGTACAAGCCGGTCAGCGCCGACAAGTTGCTCCGCCGCAACCTCGGCATCTACGGCGTCGGCGGCCTGATCGCCCCCTTCGTCGGCATCAAGATCATCGACCTGCTCATCTCCCTCATCCCCGGGCTGTAATTCCCTGAAAGCGTGCTGAACGCCATGAACAACTCCGTAACGAACACGGCCCGGTTGCTCGGGGCGGGCCTGCGCGCCCTCCTCGTGCTGACCCTCGTGACCGGCGTCGTCTACCCGCTGGCCGTCACCGGCATCGCCCAGGGGCTGTTCCGCGACAAGGCGAACGGCTCCGAGATCACGGCGGACGGCCACGTCGTCGGCTCGTCCCTGATCGGGCAGCCGTACGACCTGCCGCTGAAGAAGGGGCAGCAGACCCCGGACCCGGACCTGAAGTGGTTCCAGGGCCGCCCGGCCAACGGCCTCGGCGCCAACAGCGTCAACACGCGGTACAAGCTGATCCTGTCCGGTGCCACCAACCTCGCCGCCGACAACAAGGACCTGCTCCAGCAGATCGAGGACGCCAAGGCCGCCGTCGTCAAGGACAACTCGGTGCCCGGCTACACGGTCAGGCCCTCCCAAGTGCCCGCCGACGCCGTCACCTCCTCCGGCTCCGGCCTCGACCCTGCCATCTCCCCGCGGTACGCGGACCTCCAGGTGCACCGTGTGGCCGCGCGCAACGGCCTGTCCGTCGCCCAGGTGGAGAAGCTCGTCGACGGCCACACCGAGGGCCGCACCCTCGGCTTCATGGGGGAGCCCCGAGTGAACGTCCTGGAGCTCAACATCGCGCTCAGGGACCTCGTGGCGACGCGCTGACGGGATGACGCGATATACGTGGGAGTCGGCCGGCCGGGAGTCACCCCGGTTCCGTCGGCTCCCGCCGGCCGTGCTGCCGGCTCCCGCCGGCCGTGCCGCCGGCGAGGAGCGGACGGTGGGGCCGCGCTGTTTCAGACCCGGGTGAGCCGGTGCAGCGCCCAGTCGACCATGGGGGCGTAGAGCAGAGGCACCGGACCGGCCGCCGTCAGCTCCACGACAACCCGTGTGCCTGTTCCGTGCGGCGTGAGCGTGTGCCCCACCCTCACGGGGATGCCCAGGAACACGAGCTGCCAGGTCCAGGTCCCCTTCGGCTCGTCGACCTCCGTGACCAGGAAGCGGCCGCGCAGCACACCCGCCACCAGGACCACACCTCGCGCGCCCGGCCGGATCCGGTCGCCCTCCGTCTCGACGGCGCGCAGGTGCGGGGCCCAGTGAGCCCATCGGCCGTACTGTGCGTACCGCTCCCAGACCACACCGGGCGCTGCCGGGCCCTCGACCGTGACGGTGTGCCGCATGACTGTCCTCCCAGCGGTGTCGGCACCAATCTAGGGCGGCACGCGGAGATACGCGCGGCGGGTGGACCGTCCACGAGCACGGCTGCCGCCACGGAAGCCGGCATCGCTGTAGACGCCACGGCGACGCCCGATTCAAACGTGCGGGGGAGGGGGGACTCGGCTATCGGCGTGCCGCTTCACAGCCGCCGGACGCGCAGCACGCCGGTCAGCATCGGGAGGGTGAACTCGCCGCGGGCGGTCTCCGGTCTGCTCGCGAGGAAGGCGCGGATCCGGTCCAGCGCGGCCTCTTGTTCCTGGTCCGCCATGACCAGCATTCCCGCGCGCGTCGCGAGGGTCGCCACGAGGGAGTCGGCGGTGCGGCGCTGGCCGTGCGGGAACTCGGCCTGTTCCGGCGAGCCGAACCGGGCGGCCGCGCCAGTCTTCGGAAGGTGCGCGTCGGCCGTCTCGGCGCGCCAACTGGCCGGCGTGTCACGCGGGCCTACGGCAGCGCTCCCGCCGACCCGCGCGAGCCCGGCAACCCACTCGACATCGTCGTCCATGACGTTCCACAGGCCGGCCAGGACCCCGCTGGGTGCCAGAACCCTGGCGATCTCGGGTCCCGCGACGGACATGTCGAACCAATGCATGGCGTTGCCGGCCAGCACGGCATCGACGGATGCGTCCGGCAGTGGTATCGCCTCGGCACTACCCGACAGGGCACGGACACCCGGCAGGGAGCGGCGCAGCTCGGCCAGCATCGCCGGGTCGGGCTCGACCGCGATGACTTCGGCGCCCAGTGCGACCAGCGTGGCGGTCAGCTTGCCGGTTCCGGCGCCGAGGTCGAGGACACGTGGGCCGGGCGCGGGTTCGAGCGCCCAGTGCACCGCGGCCTGCGCGTAGTCCGGACGGTGCTCGGCGTATGCGGACGCCGCCGCGCCGAACGACGAGGCGTGAAGGAGCCGTTCGTAGCGATCCACACGCGTACGCTAGCGGCGCTGCCGCCGCTCATCCACCCCGCGTCACCGCTTTCCCGCGTCACCGCTTTCCTGCTTCAACGCCTCACCGCATCGGTGTTGGCCACCCGAGTGACCTCGGCGCCGTCCTCCGATCCGCACGGTGGAGCCGGAAGAGGTGGTCGCAAACACCGAAGCCCTCGGCGGGCCCTCGCGGGTAGTGCCACCGCCGGCCCCGACGGGGGCGGCACGCGCAGCCGTCGTACGCGCTCACACGCTCGTACGGCCGGGTGACGCAGGCCGGGCCTACTCGATTCCGGGAGCCGTTCCCGGAAGTCCCGCTTGACTTCGAGCGCACTCGAATCCGTAGCGTTCCGGGTATGAGTACTTCTGCACAGCACAAGATCGGTTCGGGTTTCGGCGCCGACAGCACCGCCGACGACGTCCTGCGGGGCATCGACCTCACCGGCAAGCTCGCGATCGTCACCGGCGGCTACTCGGGCCTCGGCCTGGAGACCACCCGTGCACTGACCAAGGCGGGCGCCCACGTCGTCGTCCCGGCCCGGCGCCCCGACACGGCCCGCGAGGCGCTGGCCGGACTCGACGGAGTCGAGGTGGACGAGCTCGACCTCGGTGACCTGGACAGCGTGCGCGGCTTCGCAGAGCGGTTCCTGGCCTCCGGACGCACCATCGACTTCCTGATCGACAACGCCGGCATCATGGCCTGCCCGGAGACCAGGGTCGGGCCCGGCTGGGAGGCGCAGTTCGCCACCAACCACCTCGGCCACTTCGCCCTCGTCAACCGCCTGTGGCCGGCGCTCGCGCCCGGCGGCGCCCGTGTCGTCTCCGTGTCCTCCCGCGGCCACCACCTCTCGCCCATCCGCTGGGACGACGTCCAGTGGACCGAGGGCTACGACAAGTGGAAGGCGTACGGCCAGGCCAAGACGGCGAACGCGCTGTTCGCCCTCCACCTCGACACCCTGGGCCGGGACGCCGGTGTCCGCGCCTTCTCGCTCCACCCGGGCGGCATCATGACCCCGCTCCAGCGGCACCTGCCCAAGGAGGAGATGGTCGAGCGCGGCTGGATCGACGAGCAGGGCAACCCGCTGAACCCCGCGGGCTTCAAGACCCCGGAGCAGGGCGCGGCCACCCAGGTCTGGGCAGCCACCTCGCCGGGACTCGACGGCCTGGGCGGCCTGTACCTGGAGGACTGCGACGTCGCCGAGCCCGCTCCCGCGGACGGGACATGGGGCGGCGTGAAGGACTGGGCGACCGACCCCGAGCAGGCGGCCCGCCTCTGGACGCTGTCCGCCGAGCTGACGGGCGTGAACGCGTTCGCCGGCTAGGACCTGGCACAACGCGGACGCCCGCAACCCCGACGTACGGGCCGCCCAGCGCAGGCTGCGGTGCGGCGGCTTCGGTCCGTGTCCGGCGCCGAGATCTCCGCGAGTTCGTCGAGCGCCGTGTACGTCCTGGAGGACGGTGTGGCGCTCATCAGGTCCGATGCCAGGGCCGTCGAGCCGGAACCGCTCGCGGCGACGGCCCGTCTCCCGCTCGCCGCAGGGAAGGTGAGCGACCTGGACGACGACTCGATCATCGTCAACGAGGAGTGGGAGAAGCACACCGTGGGCGAGCGGGTGGACGTGTGGCTCGGCGACGGGACGAGGAAGTCCCTGAAGATCGCCGCGGTCATGACCATCGGCACCGGCGACAACGGCGTCTACGTCACCCCGCGCAACGCCCCCACGGCGCCCGTCGACCGGGTCGACGTACGCCTCGCGGGCGGTGCCGACGCGGGCGCCGTGGCCGCCGGTCTGCGCGACGCGGTACGGGCGTCGGGCGGGGAGGTCCACACCAGGGACGCCTGGGTGCGGGCGACGTACCCCGAGACCGACCGGACGACCCGGATGGGCTTCTTCCTGGTCCTTGGGATCGCCCTCCTCTACACCGGCATCTCGCTGGCCAACACGATGGTCATGGCGACCTCCGACCGGGTCCGCGAGTTCGCTGTGCTGCGGCTGGCCGGCGCCACCAGGTGGCAGGTGTTGCGGCTGGTGGGTGCCGAGGCGCTGATGGTGGTCGTGGTCGGCGGGCTGCTGGGAGCGCTGGTCGCCGGGCTCGACCTGGCGGGCATGTGGAGCGCGCTGGGCCTGCTCTCGGTGCGGACGTCCATCGAGATCCCGTGGGCGACGCTCGCGGCGGCCATGGGCGCCTGCGCGGTGCTCGCCGTGATCTCGGCGGTCGTTCCCGCCGGACTTGCCCTGCGCCGCAGGGCGGTGGAGGTGGCGCGCACACCGGAGTGACCTTTCCGACCCGGGCGCCGGCACGGCGTCCCGCCGCGGTGTGCAACGGCCGCGTACCCCGCTGTCCCCGCTCTTGCCTCACCTATCGAGATTCGATAGATTCCAATCGTTGTTCGATAGAAGGAAGAGTCATGGGGAAACTGACAGTGCATGCGCTGCGCGCCGTGCTCGTGGTGATGCTCGCCGGCATGGTGTTCGTACAGGCGTTGATGGTGTGGGCGTTGGCCACCGATCCGGAGGACGGGACGACGCTCCCGCTGACCCCGCTCCGCGTGATCGTGATCCTGGGCGCCGTGACGGTCCAGGTCGTCCAGGTCTGCGTATGGCGGCTGGTGGCGATGGTGCAGCGCGGAACCGTCTTCTCCCATGCCGCCTTCCGCTACGTGGACGTAGTGATCGGCGCGGTCATGGCGGCCGCCCTCCTGCTGTTCTCGATCCTTCTGGTGGCGGGCCCGGTGATGGAGCCGCCCGGGATCCTCTTCGTCGGCGGGGCCGGCGTGGCGGTCCTGGGCGTTGTGCTCATCGTGCTCGTGCTGCGGATGCTGCTCGCCCAGGCCGTGGCACGCGACGCCGAGGCGGCCCACATGAAGGCCGAGTTGGACGAGGTGATCTGATGCCGATCGCCGTCGACATCGACGTGATGCTGGCCAGGCGGAAGATGTCCGTGGGCGAGCTGGCGGACCGCGTGGGGATCACCCCCGCCAACCTCGCCGTGCTCAAGAACGGCCGCGCCAAGGCGGTGCGCTTCGCGACCCTCGCCGCACTCTGCGAGGTGCTCGAGTGCCAGCCGGGCGACCTGCTGCGCTGGGAGGCCGAGGCCGAGGCCGCGGGCGAGGCCGCGGGCGAGGCCGAGGGTGAGTCCGCCGCGGGCGGATGACCTTGCCCGAGGGTCAGGGCTTCGGCGCAGCCCTGACCGGTGGTGGCAGGGCCTGGGTGTAGTCGCTCGGTGCCCGGTTCGAGGCGAGCCGGGGTGTCCGTGAAAGCGGTGGCCCCGCCCGGGGCGGTGGATCGCGCGGAGCGGTCCAGGCGCCGAGCGCGGTCCGCGCCGGCCCCGGGCGTTCGGCGGGGCTGTGCGGATCAGGCGGTGAGGTACTTCCGGAAGAAGTCCACCAGCTTCGTGACGACCGTGGGCACGTACTCCTCCCTGTCGTAGAGGCCGATGTGGGGTGCCGGGTGGACCGTCGGGCCACCTCCAACGCCCCGGACCCCGTCAGGCGAGCCCTGCCATCAGCTCGGCGAAGGCACCGGCCGAGGCGGAGGAGCGGCAGAGGCGGTCCAGCCGTGCTCGTGCCAGTCTGCGACGGAAGGGGCCGGCGGCCGAATCGTCGCCGGAGTCGTGGAGCATCTCGGTCATCCAGCGCGAGAACTCCTGATAGTTCCAGGTGCGGTCCAGGCACGTCCTGGAGTAGGCGTCCAGGCCCGACTCGTCCGCGTGGTCGACGAAGTCGCGGATGGCGCGGACGAGCACCTCGGCGTCGTAGAGGGCGAGGTTCATCCCCTTGCCGCCCACGGGGGACACCACGTGGGCGGCGTCACCGGCCAGGAGGAGCCTGCCGTAGCGCATCGGCTCGTGGACGACGCTGCGCAGCGGGAACACCTCCTTCTCGGTGACCGGCCCGGCCGTCAGGCCCTCGTCGCCCAGCCGGGTCCGCAGCGTCCGCCATATCCGGTCGTCGGGCCAGGCGTCCTCACGGTCGCCGGGGAGGCACTGGAGGTAGAAACGGCTCGCGCGGGGGCCGCGCGCGAAGTGTCCGGCGAAGCCGTCATGGCTGATCGCCATCAACGGGTGGGGCGGGGGCGGCACTTCGGCGAGCACGGTCAGCCACGAGATGCCGTGGTCGAACGGGTAGGCCGTGAGTTCGCCCTCGGGCACCGAGGCCCGGCTGACGCCTCGGTCGCCGTCGCACCCGGCCACGAAATCGCACGCGATCTCGTGCGTGACCCCGTCGGTGTCGCGGTAGCGGACCACCGGGCGCTCTCCGTCGAGCCCCTCCAGGGTGATGTCGGACGCCTCGAAGCGCAGGTCGCCGCCATCGTCGAGGAACGCCGCCGTCAAGTTGGCGACGAGCACCTGCTGGGGGCACAGCAGCGGCCGGGGGCCGTCATCGGCTCCGTACCGCAGCAGGCGGGACCGGCCGTCCACCCGGATCTCCAGGCTGTCGTCGGACGGCGCGCCGCCCAGGACGCGAGCGCCCAGCCCCCACTCCTGGAACATGCCCACAGCGCGCGTCTCGACGATGCCGGCTCGCTGCCGCCGCTCCACGTGGGCGCGGGACCGCCGTTCCAGCACGACGCACGGGACACCGACGCGGAGGAGCAGATTGGCCACGGTCAGACCGGCCGGCCCGGCCCCCACGACCACCACGGGGGTGCTCTCTCGCACCAGTTGTCCCACGTCGGCTCCCTCCGCGCGCTGACCAAGCTCCGGCCCCAACTTACGGCAGTGGCAGGGCTGTCGGGAGGATCAGTGCCGGCCTTCTGCTGGCAGGAGCCAGGGCGCCGGGACGTGGTCGGTGCGGGGGCGCGGGTGTCGCACAATCCGTTGCCGCTACTGCTGTCCGCGCCGGCGCACAGGACCACGCCCAACTGTCACCAAGTGCGGCCCGCGTCGATCAGCGCGTCGCGGACTCGGGTGACGTCGGGGTTGTCCGGGCGGCCGGGGCGTTGGACGAGATAGCCGGTGTTGATGGGCGGGTCGTCGGGTTCGTGCAGGAGGACGAGGGCACCGGAGGCGAGTTCGGCCTGGCAGAGATAGCGCGGCAGGACCGTGAAGCCCGCTCCCGCGGTGACCGCCGCGAGGACTCCACGCAGGTCGGGGACGGTGACGGCGGCGGGGCAGGACAGCCGGGCGCCGAAGACGTGGCGCCAGTAGCGGCGCGCGATCGGCACGTCCTCGGCGTACGTGACCAGGGGGACGGTGTGCAGCGCCCCCGGACCTTCCTCGGCAAGACGTTCCTTGACGCGGTCGGCCCAGACCGGGGCGGCCACGAGGACGAACTCCTCGTCCATCAGCGGTACGGCGACCAGGGTCCGCCCGCGTGGGCGGAAGGTGGCGATGGCCAGGTCGTGGCGGCCGGCGCGCAGCTCCTCGAGGAGGGGGGCGGTCAGACCCGGTGCGACCCGCAGTCGTACGCCTTCGGCGACCAGTGGGGCGAGGGCGGGCAGAACCCGCGTACAGAGGAGTTCGGCGGGGCCGGCCAAGTGGACGGGCAGCGCCCGTACGCCAGGTGAGTCGTCGTGCCCGCTCGCGGCGGCGAGCGCGTCGAGAGGGGCGGCGACGCGGGCCGCGAGGTCGTGGGCGACGGGCGTCGGGGCGACGCCGCGCGGCAGGCGTTCGAACAGTTCGCGGCCCGTCTGGCGCTCCAGGGAACGGATCTGAGCGGTCACCGTGGACTGCGAGAGTCCCAGGGGCCCGGCGGCAGCCGTGAAGGAACCGGAGCGGTAGACCTCCAGGAAGGTGCGCAGCAGGTTCAGGTCCGACAGGGGAGCGGTGCCGGAGGGCGACACCGGTGCCGCGTCGCCGGAGTTCGTAGGTGCCACGCGGGAAGCGTATCCATTCTCCTGCGGCCGGGCGTGGTGGGGCGGGGTGGGGAGTGGCGGGGCCGGCCTGGACGGGGGGACCGGTCCGCGTGAGCTGTTCCCGCGCGTGGTCCGCGTGACCGGTCCGCGTAAGCCGTTCCCGCGCGTGGTCCGCGTGACCGGTCCGCGTAAGCCGTTCCCGTGAGTCGTGCCGCGTAAGCCGTTCCGTTGAGGGGCCGCGTGACTGGTCCGCCGAGGCGATCCCCGTGCGTGAGTCAGGGGCCGAGCGCACGGGGGACGATCAGCGGCCCGCGTCGAACGGAGTGCTCAGGAGGCCGGCCAGCAGCGCCTGCGTGGCGGGGCGGAGGAGACGTTCGCCGTCGGTGACGGATTCGAGACCGGTCACCAGGGCGAGGCAGATGTCCGCGGCCTCGGCGGGCTCCACACCGACGGTGGTACCCGCTTCCCGGAAGAGGCCGATGAGCAGCCGGCGCAGGTCGCCGGTGAAGGCGGTGCAGATCCCGCCGAACAACCGAGCCTTGTGGTCGATGAGTTCGGTGGTGTGCGGGGACGCGCCGTTCAGTTCGAGGACGAGTCCCAGCTTGGCGGCGAGGACGCCCTGGACGCGCTCGGCGTGGGGGAGTTCCTCGGCCGCCGCCCGCCGGGCCCGCTCCAGGGCCTGGTCGTGCAGGCGGGCGGCGAGCCGGCGGCAGGCGTCGTCCTTGCCGCGGACGTACTGGTAGACCGCGGACCGGGACACGCCCATGGTGGTGGCGATGTCGTCCATCGTGGTGCGCCGTACGCCGTACCGGGTGAGGCAGTCGTAGGTGGCGTCGAGGACCTCTTCGAGCCGGTCCGCACTCATGGTCAGGCCAGCTTCTTGAGGACCTCGGCCGCGAGCGGGGCGGAGGAGGCCGGGTTCTGGCCGGTGACGAGGTTGCGGTCGACGACCACGTTCGGGGCCCACGGCTCGCCCACCTGGACGTCGACGCCCGCCTCGACGAGCCGGTTCTCCAGCAGCCACTTGGCCTTGTCGGCGAAGCCGGCCTGGGTCTCCTCGGCGTTGGTGAAGGCGGCGACCTTGTAGCCGGCGAAGGCGTTCGAGCCGTCGGCGTGCGTGGCGGCGAGGAGCGCGGCCGGCGCGTGGCAGACGATCGCGAGCGGCTTGCCGGAGCCGAGGACGTCGACGAGGAGCTTGCCGGAGGTCTCGTTCACGGCGAGGTCCTCCATCGGGCCGTGGCCGCCGGGGTAGAAGACGGCGTCGTGGTCGGCCGGGTTCACGTCCTCCAGCCGGACCGGGTTCTCGAGCTCGGAGAAGGTGGCGAGAGCGGCGGCGATCCTGTCGGCGCCCTCCTGACCGCCGTTGACCTCGGGGGCCAGGCTGCCCTTGTCCACGGTGGGTACGACGCCGCCGGGGGTGGCGACGACGATCTCGTGGCCGGCGGCCTTGAACGCCTCGTAGGGCGCGACGGCCTCTTCGGCCCAGAAGCCGGTGGGGTGCTCGGTGCCGTCCGCGAGCGTCCAGTGGTCGGCGCCGGTCATCACGAAGAGGATCTTCGACATGGTCTCACTCCAAAGGGGCGGGCCTGCGGCCCGGGGATGGGGAACACGCACTCCGACGTTCTGCGAACGCTGACGCTTCGGATCCAGATCGTCAGTGCGGCGATGTCCTCGAACGTAGACCCGCCGCCGAGGCATGACCAATGGAGAAACCGATGCCCGGCATCGGCAATCCGATGGATCGGCGGGGAATAGTCACCGACCACCCGTTGACCGGGCCCGACCTGCGGTGATGCCCACTTCCCCGGGCGGGCGGCGCCGCGGAGGCGGGAGGTGTGCCGGCCGGGTCACACGACGCCGGTCACCGTGACGGTGACGTGTGCCGTCTCGGCGGCCTGGGCGTCGGCCAGGTACAGGGTGACGGCGGTCCGGTCGGTGATGTGTACGTCGACGCGCACGATCCTCGGTCCGAGGTTCCTGTCGGCCGTTCCTGAGCACCCGGCGTGCCCGAATCACCCCCGAGCAGGCCGCCCGCTGGACATCCGCGCGGACGCGGTCGGCCGGGGCGGGCAGGTCCGGTGTGGTGCCGGCGTTCGCGGGATTGCTTCGGCGGCTTCGGCGCCTTCGGGTCGTTCGTGCCCGTCCACGACCGCCCGCCGCCCGCCGCCCGCCGCCCGCCGCCCGTCACCGGCACGCGCGTCCGCCCACGCCGGTCACCGGCACGCGCGCCCGCCCACGCCGGTCACCGGCACGTGCGCCCGGCCCCGCGCGTGTGGTTGGCTCCGGACGTGCCCCCCGATGCTGTGACCGAATCCCTGAAGAACATCCTGACCGAAGCCGATCACCTGCTCGCCCCGTACGCTCTGGACGTCCGCGTCCGCTTCAGCAGCCGTCCCCACGGGATGTCGCGTGTCCGCTGACTCCCGCACGCCCGAGTGCGACAGCACCCGCCACGCCCTGACCGGCCCCGCACGTACCTGGTGGTCCGCCCTGCGCAGGACGCCCGTGACGATGTGGAACGATGACATCACCGACTACGCGGCCGCACTCACCTACTACGCCATCCTGACGGTCCTGCCGGCCCTGCTCGTCACCGTGCTCGCCTTCGGGCTGATCAGCCCGGGCACCGCCCAGGAGTTCGTCGCCCGCGTCACCCACTACGCCCCCGCCCAGTCCGGTCCCGAACTGCACGACGCGCTCGCCCGCATGGTCCCGCGACGCTCCACGGCCTGGACCCTGCTCACCGGCGGCTTCGCCAGCGCACTGTGGTCGGCGTGCAGTTACCTCGCCGTCTTCCGCCGCGCGCTGCACCACATGTACCGCATCCCCGACCGCCGCTCCCCGTGGCGCACGGCCCACCGCATCGTCGGAACAGCGCTCGTCCTGCTCGCGCTGCTGCTTGTCAGCGCCCTGGTGCTGATGCTGAGCGGACCCGTCGTCGAGGCGATCGGACGGCTGCTGCACGCGGACGGCAGCGTGCCGCTGGTCTGGGGCCTCATCCGCTGGCCGCTGCTGACATCGCTGGTGGCCGTACTCGTGGTCGTCGTCTTCCACACGGGTCCGCCACCGGCCCGCCGGCGCGGCCACAGCCTGCCCGGCGGCGCCCTGGCCGCCGCCCTGTGGCTGATCGTCTCCGCGGGCTTCGCCGTGTACGCGTCCCTGCTCGGCACCTACAGCCGCCTGTACGGCTCACTCGCCGGCGTCGTCGTCTTCCTCATCTGGCTCTGGCTGTCCAACCTCGCGCTGCTGGCCGGAGCGCAGTTCACCGCCGAGCTCCACAAGGCGGAAAGTTCACGGACATGAGCCGACCGGGACCAGACCACCCGCAGGTGGCGCGGTGTCACCACACGGCATGAATGGCACAGGGGCCCGGACCGGGAGGATTCAGGCGTCTGCGATGCATCCAAGGCTGCCGGCCAAGGGGAAGGCAAAGATGTATGACCTTGGACTCCGGTCAGCGGGACGGCCGGCGCGTGGACCGGCGGAGCCGGAGAAGGAGAAGGTGCTTGCCGTGAACGAGATCCACCTCTCCGTCCGAGAACGCCGCATACTCGCGGAGATGGAGGAGACGCTGGGCAGCGACGCGGCACTTGCCCGGCGAATTCGCGCCCAGCAGCTCATGTGGATCACCCCACCGATCGTCCGACGGGTACGACGACCCTCGCTCGTGTTCACGGTGATGGGACTCGCCGTGGTCACGTTCACTCTGATCGCCTGCGGCTTCGCCTTCGCGTGCCCGGCTCTGTTCTGGGGGTCCTCCGTCACGTGGGTCATCGCTCTCGCTGCTCTGGCCGTGCTGACTTTCCGCAGGATCCGACCCTGGACGGTCCCGCAGGGCGGCGCATGGGTCCGACTGTCGGACCGCGGTGCCGATTGATTCCATGTGAAGTTCGCGCGCGTGCCGCTGAGGAGCGCCTGGCAACTCCTCCCGCTGGAGCTGTGGTCACGACCGCCGCCGACGTCGACGACGCCACCCAGAGCCTCGATTCCGCCGACGCCACCCAGACCATCGACCCCGTCGACGGCATCCCGCCCGACATCGGCTCGGGGAAATGGTTTGAGCGAGGCGGCGCCCCGCTGCTACTTTCGCGGTGGACCGTGAAATCGTCGTATGGAGGTGAGCCCCGTGAACACAGTTACCCGTGGGTGCTCCCTCGATCCGTCACGGTCCGGCGGCTGACGTTCGGTGTCGCCAGGAGCGCCTGAGATCGAGGCACTCCGAAGGAGACTCCGATGAACACGAAGCCTTTCAGATCTGGCCTGAGCGAGAACGCGGTAGTGATCACGCGCGTCGCGGACAGGCAATGGCACGCACTGGATGACGACTTGGTGGTCGGCCGCGGGCATGCGGAGCACCGGCCCGACGGACGCCTGTTCGTCAGCATCGACGCCTGGCACGATGCCGCCTTCGACCGGCTCGCCGAGGCGATGCTGGCCGAGCTGCCGGCACCGCTGTACACGGTGGTCGACGAAGCCGACGCCGAGCTGACGGCCTGTTGGCAGCGGGCCGGGTTCACCGTCCGGCGCCGCGAGTGGGAGTACGTCGTACCGACCGATCCGCGGGTCACCGGGCTCGAAGCGGTGCAGCCGCCTTCCGGCGTGACGATCGTGCCGGCCGGTCAGGCGGACGAGAGTCTGCTGCGGGCGGTGGACCGCACGATCCGTGACGAGGTCGAGGCGACCGTCGGGTGGCAGTCGATGCCCGCGGAGGTGATTGCCCGCCCCGAAGGCGACACCATCGTCGACCCGTCGAAGTACGCGGTGGCCGCGGCGCCGGACCGCTACCTGGGGCTGATCCGGGTGGTGACGGTGAGGCGGCCGCGGATCGGGCTGGTCGCGGTCCGGGCCGACGAGCAGCGCCGCGGCATCGCGCGGGCGCTGCTGGCCCACGCGCTGGGGACGCTGCACCGCTCCGGGTTCGCCGTGGCCTCGGTCGAAGTCCACGAGTCCAACCAGGCGGCCTCGGCGCTGTTCGCGGGCATCGGCGCCCGGCCGATGAGCAGCAACCTGGAGCTGGTGCGATGACGAAGAACAAGAACGTCATCGAGGTCGAGGGCAAGGTCGTCGAGTGCCTGCGCAGCGCCATGTTCACCGTGGAGCTCGAGAACGGCCACCAGGTGCTCGCGCACATCAGCGGGAAGATCCGCAAGCACTACATCAAGATCATGCTGGAGGACCGGGTGCTGGTGGAGCTCCCGCCGTACGACCTGACGCGCGGCCGGATCGTGTTCCGGTACCGGAACTAGCGGCGGTCGGTGCCATCCGCGGCAGCTGATCCTGGGGCCCCGGTCACGGCGTTTTCGCGACCGGGGCTCTCGGGCACTGCCGGGACCGGATCGAACCGGTTGAGTACGACGACCCGCGCACGCCCGCACACGCCCGCGCATGCCCGCCCCGACTGCCCGGCCGCCCGACCCGCCCGACCCGCCCGACCCGCCCGATCCGACCCGCTCCGACCGCTCGGCGGCCGACGGTCGTGGCCGGGAAGGGCGGTGACCGCTGATGTCACCGAGGCCGAGCGCCACCGGCATCGGGCGGCTGTTCGCGACAAGGCCTGACGTCGATGGAGGCAGACGTCGATGGAGACAGGCGTCATGGAGGCAGACGTCATGGAGACGTCCCCGGGCCCGAGCGACGCCGCATCACCCCCGCGAGTGCGTCGACCGTACGTGGAAGAGGCGGGGCTGCACGTCCGTGGCGATCTTGGCTGCCTCGTCCATGTGGACACGGGCCTCGGGATTGAGGAGCATCGCCCGGTACTGCTCTTCGGTCTCCCACTGCGCGTAGTTGAGCACGCGTTCGCCGTCCAGGGAGGCGTGGAAGTTGGCGCAGACGAAGCCCGGCTGATGCTTCATCGTCTCCTCGGTGGCGCGGGTGAGGAGGTCGATGAGTTCCTCCTGGCGTTCCGGGGCGACGGTGAAGACGTTGATGAGCGTGGCCACCGGGCGCGTGCTGTCGATGTGTGCCGTAACAGTCATGGAGTCATGGCTCCCCTTACGGACTGAGCGCGTTGCCTGTGCCGGGCCGCATTCCCTCTATCGGATGCCCCAGCGCGCAGGGGGCCGTACATCCCCTGTCTCTGCGTCTTCATCGCGCGTGATTCGACGCAGCAGTCCGGGCGCCCGTACTGCTGTGCCGATCGCACCTCGCCGCCAACTTCATCTGGTCCGCGAGATGTTCCGAGACAAACGGCCTAGGTCGCGACCTACGTCTCCGGACCGTTACGCCGTCACGGCGCCCCGCCTAGTGTCCTCGCCATGGATACGACAGGGACTCTCGACGAAGCGCTCCAGCGACTGCATGCCTCGGGACCCGAACGGCTCGGGCGGCTCACCAACCACGCGCCGATGGCCGTCGAGGCCCTCGCCGTACACGGGCAGGCCCGCTCCGTGCACCGCTGGCTCGACCTGTACGCACGCAAGCTCGAGGAGTTCCCGCCCGGCGTCGAGCCGATCACCTCCGCCGACTGGCGCTCCGCGCTCGGGGACCCGCGCCGCGCCGCCGACTGGATCGGCTGGTTCGGGCGCGAGCTCGCCGAACGGCCCTGGCGCGAGGTGCTCGCCCTGTGGTGGCCCCGGCTCCTGCCCGGCCTCTACGGCGGCTCGACGCACCCCGTGATCCGGGTGGGCCACGCCGTGCGTACCCTGCTGGCCGGCGACAGCACCGAACCCCGGCTGGCCGAACTCGCCCACGGCCTCGGCTACTGGGCCGCCCGCCACCACCCCGTCGCCGGCCTCGCCGGACTGCCCGGCGCCGACAGTGCGGCCGCCGCCCTGGACGCGGTGACGCCCATCGCCGTACGGGACGGCGGGTTCCCCGACCGGCTCGGGCGTGTCACGGGCCTGCCCGTCTGGGCGGACACGGTCACGGACCCGGACGACGCGCACCGCCGCCTCTCCGAACTCGTGCGGGCGGCCACCCACCGGTACGCCACTCACGGCCACGGCGAGGAGACGATGCTGGTCCACGCGGCCACGGCCCCCAACGCCGTCCTGCGCACGCTGCCCGCGCTCCCGCGGAGCCTGTGGGTACCGAGCCTGAGGGCCGCCTGGACGGCCTCCGCCGCGGTGACCGCGATGTACGCACCCGACGCCCCGGTCGCGTACACCCCGTCGGGCACCTTCACCCCCGAAGAGGTCTTCGAAAGGGCCCTGGCGCACGGCGACGAACACGTCATCAAGCTGACCGACACGGCCCTCGACATCGGCGACGACGCGGCCCTGGCCGCGGCTCTGCGCTCCATCGAACTGAGCGAGCCGCTGAGGTAGCCGAGACGGGCGGGGCCGCCAGCAACTCCTGTTGGAAGCCCACACCCGCGTTCAACAACATGCTGAGGACCCGCCAGGCTGCGGCGTCTTGCCGCCGGGGCGCCGCGAACGCCGACCCCACGCGGCGTCGGCCAGACTCGAGCAGCACAGGACCAGCAGCAGCGCGCCCGCCACGAAGGGCGTGCTGCGGTGCGCGGGAGGTGGGGTCAGCAGGGCCCGTACCGGCTGGGAGACTGCCCCTCCTGTCACCGAGAGTGCTGCGAGGCGCGGCTTTCCGGCGGATGCCAGGGCTGCCCGCCGACCGCGCGAGCGGCGATCGTCCGGTCGCCGGCCTGTGATGGCGCCTCCTCGTCTGCCCAGCGCTCCAGGATGAAGCTGCTGAGCGACCACGGGTGGCGGGACGACATCTACGGGTCCCCCTTCGATCGGAACCGCATCTCGCCCGCCGATCGTCTACAGTGAAGTAGACGGTCTACTGTTCTGCAGTCGGATGATGCCGTCCACACACTGGCCTCCACACTCACTGACCTCCATTCACTGGCCTCCACGCACTGGCCTCCACGCACTGACCCAGCCCGACAGCATGGAAGGTTCCGCCCGACTGATGGAGTTGGTCCACCGGGTCCGGCCGCCGCAGGCGGACTGGGCGACGCACGCCTGCGGCTGGGCGTTCCCCTCGGGGCGCGGCGGTCACGGGTGTCCTCACCGTCGGACCGCTCGTTGTCGCGTTGTCCCTGTGGGCTCGGAGCGGTGCGACCCCGCTGGGGCCGGCAACCGGCTGTCGGGGTGTGCCGGTCGGGCTGGGCAGCTCCTGTCTCGGGGTGGACCGGATCACCGGTCGCGTCGCCAGTGGGTCGTCCGCCGCCGGGTGGCCGGAGTGTGTCCGCGGGTGGCGGCCCGGTGGCTGCCCAGTTCGTTCGTCGCGGGCACGGAACCCGGCCCGAGGACCGAGGGAGGACCGTGCGCCCCGAGATCCTGATCGTCGAGGACGACCACGCGCTGCGGGACGTGCTGCGTCGTGGTCTGTCCGACGAGGGCTTCGCCCCCGTTCCCGCCGTCGACGGGGCGACCGCCCTGCGGCTGGCCACCGCCGACATCGCGGCAGCCGTGCTGGACATCGGGCTGCCCGACGCCGACGGTCGCGACGTCTGCCAGGCCATGCGGGCGAACGGCTTCCGCGCCCCGGTCATCTTCCTCACCGCCCGGCATCAGCTCACCGACCGGCTGTCGGGGTTCTCCGCCGGAGGCGACGACTACCTCCCCAAGCCGTTCCACCTGGCCGAGCTCGTCGCCCGGCTACGGGCGGCACTCAAGCGAAGCCCCTCGCGATCCGCCCCCACCACCGGTGATCTGACCCTGGACGGCGTGGGTCACAGCGTGACCGTCCAGGGTGCTCCGGTCGCCCTGACCCCCACGGAATTCCGGCTGCTGGCCACACTCGTCGCCGCCGACCGCACCCTCGTGCCCCGCCGGGACCTGGTCCGTGCGGGGTGGCCCGAAGGTGCGCAGGTCAGTGACAACACCCTGGACCAGTACCTGAGCCGGCTGCGGCGCAAGCTGCGCGAGGCCGGCAGCGGCCTGGCCATCAGCACGGCGCGCGGCCTCGGACACCGCCTGTCATGAAGGCACTCCTGCATCGCGTCGCCCCGCGCACGCTGAGCGGACGGCTCTCCCTGGTGGCGCTCACCACGGCCGCGCTGCTGATGACGGTCCTGACCGTGGTGTTCAACGCCGTGATGAACCGGCACCTGCAGCACCAGGCGGACGACGAACTCCACAGCAGGGCGGCCGCCGTCGCCACGACCGTCGACACCAGCGGCCCCCGGGCGCACGTCCTGGAGACCGTCAACGACCGGCTCCTCGACACGAACGTGTGGATCTACGCGGGTGGCCGGCTCCTGGAGAGACCCCCGGCCGCCGCACCCGGCAGTCCGCCGGCCCGGGCCGCCGACCGGCTGGCCGCGCAGCGGAAGCCCGGCTGCGCGACCACGCGCGGTCAGCACGCCTTCCGGCTGTGCTCGCTGGCCGTGCCGGGTGCGCACGCCGCCACCGTCGTCACCGCCCTGGACCTCGGCCCGTACCGGAACACTGCCGACACCCTCCTGCTGGGGTCGCTGGTCCTGGACGGCGTGATGCTCGCGTGCACCTACGTCCTCACCCGGCTGTCCGTGGGCCGGGCGTTGCGCCCGGTGCGAAGCATGACCGACCAGGCCACTCAGCGAAGTGCCGTGGGCTCCGACGACCGTTTCGGCGCGGAGGACCATCCGGCCGAACTCGCCCGTCTGGGCAGCTCGCTGGACGCGCTCCTGGACCGCATACGCAGTGCCCTGCGGCACGAACAGCAGTTGACCGGGGAGCTGTCCCACGAACTGCGCACCCCGCTCACCCGGATCATCATCGAACTCGACTGGTGGCGGGCCCGCCCCCGCTCCGCCGAGGAGACGCGCGCCACTCACGAGGTGATCGCCGAGGCGGCCCGGTCCATGCGTACGATCTGCGACACCCTCCTCGACGACGCCCGCGACAACGCGCTCAACCCGGCGACCGTCCCGGGAACGACCGACGTACCACCCGCCCTGGACCGCATCGCCCAGAGCCTCGACGGGCAGTCCCCGGTCAGGACCACGGTGGAGTGCGGAGCCCCGGAGCTGGAGGCGGGAGTCGCCCCCGCTCTCTTCGAACGCATCGTCAGCCCTCTGCTCACCAACGCCGTCCGCCACGCCCGGTCCACCGTGACGCTGTCCGCACGCCGTGCGCCCGGTGCCGTGCTGATCGACATCGTCGACGACGGCTCCGGCGTACCGCGGGCGTTCATCGGCGAACTGTTCCAGCCCGGCCGGCGCGCCGAGCCGGATGACGGACACGACGGCGCGGGCCTGGGCCTGCCGCTCGCACGGCGGCTGGCCCGCGCCGTCGGCGGCGAGGTGTCCTACGACGCCGGACACACGCCCGGTGCCAGATTCACGATCAGTCTGCCCACCGGCTGAGCTGTTCCCGCTCCGCCCGGACGGTCGCGCCGCGGTGTTCCCGTACCTGGGCGCAGGCCATCAGGACGAACAGGATGACGAGGAGGACCGCGGAGGAACCCATGGTGCCCAGGTCGAGTCCACCCTTGGCGACGGGCTTGGTGAGGAAGTCGCCGGCGGTCGCGCCGAGCGGACGGGTGAGCACGAACGCGATCCAGAACAGCAGCACGTTCGGCACCGCGGGAACCCTCATCAGCGCGGCGAGCACGGCGAGAACCCCGGTCACCAGCAGTGCGCCCCCCGCGTAGCCGAGACCGGAGCTGTCGGACAGGAAGTCTCCCATCGACGTTCCGAGGGTGTTGGACACCAGGATCGCGGCCCAGAACAGGGCCTCGCCGCGGAAGCTGACGATGTCACGGATCTGGAACGTCATCCCGCTCAGCTTCCAGACCGCGAAGATCGCCAGCAGGAACGAGACCAGGATCGCGGCTCCGACGGGGTAGCCCAGGCCGAGGCCCTGCGGACCCCAGCCGAGGGACGTGGCGCCGCCCGAGAGGTACTTGGCGCCGGCGTCGCGGTTCATGAAGTCGGACATCGTGGTGCCGGCCATGCTGGTCGACAGAATCACCGTCCAGTAGATGAACGGGTTGTAGCGGCCGGAGCGAAGCTGGACCACCAAGGTCACCACGAAGACCGCGAACAGAACGATCGTGGTGAGGAAGTAGCCGAGCTTCAGGGTCTGTGCGAACAGGTCGCCCGCCGTCTCGCCCAGAGTCGTCGCGGCGATCTTCATGATCCAGAAGATCAGGGTGACTTCGGGCAGCTTCTTCATCACCGACCTGGTCGTCTTCGACGTGCTCGCCACGTCGAGGTCGGTGAGAACCTCGGGTTTGTCCATCGTGACCGCTCCTGTGTGGTGGAACGACAAAGCGCCCGCCCCGAAACACGGACGAGCGCCTTGTCCAGGTGCGCCGGCCGCCGACAGCGGACTGGATCATCGACGATGTCACGACGGACCTGAACGCGTCCTGAACGCCTGCCGGACGCCGGATCAGGCCGCCTGTGGGGCATCCGCCTTCCGCTCGGTGACGTCCTTGCGGGTCACCACCAGGTACACCACCAGGCCGAGGATCACCGCGAGGAACAGCACACTGGTCACGACGGTGCCCAGGCCGAGGCCGCCGTCCCCGGTCGGCTGGGAGAGGTAGTCGCCGATCGACGCACCGAGCGGGCGGGTCAGGATGTAGGCGATCCAGAAACTCCACACCGCGTTCAGGCCCAGCCGGAAGTGGGCGACCGCGACCGCCCCGATAGCCAGGGCGAACAGGACCGCGGACAGCCAGTAGCCCAGAGCCATGCGCTCCGACACCAGATCGCCGGCCGCGGTGCCCAGAGCGAAGGTGGACAGGACGGCGAGCCAGTAGAAGGACTCGCGCCCGGTGGTGTCGATGTGGTGGATGGACAGAGTGCGCTCGCGCCGGTACCAGACCGCGAACACGATCGTGAGCAGCACGGCGAACACCGCGGTGCTCGTCTCCAGCGGAACGCCCAGGTTGTCGGTGAGGTTGTCGCTGATCAGCGTGCCCACCACGCTGATCAGCGCCACCGCGAGCCAGTAGACGCCCGCGCGGTAGGAACGCGTGCGGAACTGTGCCACCAGCACGACGGCCAGGAGGGCGCTCATGAGCACCGACACGCCGGTCAGGCCCAGGCCGGCCTTCTCGTTCAGCAGGTCGGCGGCGGTCTCCCCGACGGTCGTGCACAGCACCTTGATGACCCAGAAGTAGACGGTGACCTCGGGCACCTTGTTCCAGCGGGAGCGCCGACCGGAGGACGGCACCGTGGGTCCTTCCGCGGGCACGGCTGAGATATCGGATCGCTCATATGTCATGAGACCCAACGGTGCCCTCGCACACCTGAACGTATCCTGACCGCCTTGGGGAACCGCGATCCCGGCCCGTCCGCCCTCGTCGGCAGGCAACAGAAGAACGATCTCCTGTGTCAGTCGGTGCTCAGGGCCGTCTCGGTGTCGCGGCGCGACACCGCCAGGTAGCCCACGAATCCGAGGATCGCCACCGTCCAGGCCAGGGTGACCGGGCCGAGGCCCCAACCGAGGCCGCCGCGCTGCTGTGCCACGGCCATCCAGTCGGCGGTGGAGGCGCCGAGGGGGCGGGTGATGACGTACGCCGTCCAGAAGCCGGTCACCGGGCCGAGCACGCCCGCGCGGTGGGCGAGGGCCGGGACGCAGATCGCGACGGCGAACAGGACGACCGAGCCGAGGTAGCCCAGGCCGACGGTGGCGGTGAGGTCGCCGGCGGCGGTGCCGAGGGCGAAGGTGGCGAGGACGGCCGCCCAGTAGAAACACTCACGGCGCCGGGTGCGGATGCTGTGCATCGACAGGGTCCGCTCGCTCATGTACCAGAGCGCGAAGACGGCGGCCAGGGCGATCAGGAACAGCGGGGTCGACACGGCGTAGGGGACACCGAGGCCCACGTGAAGGATGTCCGCGGCCATCGTGCCGAACACGCTGACCATCACGATCGCCGTCCAGTAGATCCAGGCCACGTACCGGCGTACGGCGAACTGCAGGACCAGGGAGGCCGCGAAGGCGACGGCGCCCACGGCGACCGCCGGGATCGGGCCCAGCAGGTGGGCCAGGAAGTCGGACGCGGTCTCGCCCATCCCGGTGGTCAGGACCTTGACGATCCAGAAGTAGACGGTGACCTCGGGCACCTTGTTCGCGCTCCCGCGTATCCGCGCGGGGACCTGACGCAGGGGCCGGTGGCCGAGAACGTGCTCTGTGCTCATGATCCGCACTCTCGCACGCCTGAACAGGCCTCCCCCCGCTTCTTTTGCCGTTGCTTTTGAGGCTTCTGGCGCAGATGTTGCCATGGACTCCGCGAACCTGAACGCGACCTGAAAGCCATGAGGAAAGTCCTGGTCAGCGACGGGGAATGGCTGGTACGAACACCTTTTTGACGCAGGACGCAGGACGCAGGAACGCGTCCATGGGCGTACCGCCTGGTGCGGCTCCGAACGCGTCGGCGACCGCCGCATGGCTTCTCACCTACGCCCTGCGCCTCGAAGCCGTGGGCATCTGGCTCGGCCTCCTGACCGGCGTGGCCACGACCGCCGTCCTGCTGCTGCGACGCCACGCCGTCTCCCTCGACGCGCGAGCCGAAGGCCGTACAGCGGTGGCCGCGGCCTGAACAGGCTGAAGGGTTTCCGCGTCGCGATGAACGGCCTGAACGGCCTGAACGGTGGCACGGCGCCCCCTGGCATCGCCGCCCGCCCCTCGCATGATCGACTACGGCATTGAGAAGATCGTCCGTGACTGCGTGTCCACCAACTGCTGGAAGGAACCGACGAGATCATGCGTGTCATCGTGGCCCGTGGCCTGACAGAGGCGTTCGGATGACCGGCAGCGAGGCACCCGTCCTGCTGCGCATCGACGGACGGGCCGCCCACATCGTCCTCAACCGCCCCAAGGCCCTGAACGCGCTGAACCACGCGATGGTGCTGCGTATCGACGAGGCCCTCACCGCGTGGGAGCACGACCCGGCCGTGGAGACCGTCGTCCTCACCGGCGCGGGGGAGAGGGGCCTGTGTGCCGGCGGCGACATCCGTGCCGTCCACGACGACGCCCGCGACGGCGACGGCACCGCCTCGGCCGCGTTCTGGCGCGACGAGTACCGGCTCAACGCCCGTATCGCCCGCTACCCCAAGCCGTACGTCGCCGTCATGGACGGCATCGTCATGGGCGGCGGCGTCGGTGTCTCGGCGCACGGCAGTGTCCGGATCGTCACCGAACGGTCCAGGGTCGCCATGCCCGAGACCGGCATCGGCTTCGTCCCCGACGTCGGCGGCACCTACCTGCTCGCCCTCGCCCCCGGTGAGCTGGGCACCCATCTCGCCCTGACGGGCGGGCAGATCGGTGCCGCCGACGCGCTGCTGTGCGGGCTGGCCGATCACTCCATGCCGTCCGCAGGGCTCCCGGCCTTCCTGGACGACCTCGCCCGGATGCCCGCGAGGGAGGCCGTGGCCTGTCATGTGCAGGCGCCGCCGGAGGGGGAGTTGGCGGGGCATCGGGCCTGGATCGACACCTGCTACGACGCCGACACGGTCGAGGAGATCCTGCGACGGCTCCTCGCGCACGGCGACGCGGCGGCGAAGGAGGCGGCGCAGACCCTGCTCACCAAGTCACCGACCGCCCTGAAGGTCACCCTGGCGTCCCTGCGCCGCGCCCGGCGGCTCGGCTCGCTGGAGCCGGTCCTCGACCAGGAGTACCGCGTCTCCTGCGCGGCCCTGAGTACCCCCGACCTGGTGGAGGGCGTACGAGCCCAGATCATCGACAAGGACCGCACCCCGCGCTGGTCACCCGGCACCCTCGCCGAGGTGACCGACGCCGACGTCGAACGCTTCTTCTCCCCGCTCGGCGAGAACGAGCTAGGTGTTCTGTCCACGGAGGTTGGGTGCGGTGACAGTGGTCACCGTCTGGGGATCTTGAACGAGTGAGGGCCTTCCGGGTTCGGTGTGGATTGCGACGTCTACACCAGCCCGAAAGGCCCTCATGCCCCACCGTAATGCACCTCTGACCGAGACCGGACGTCTGCGGCTGGCCCGCTGCGTGGTTGATGACGGATGGCCTCTGCGCCGGGCGGCGGAGCGGTTCCAGGTCTCGCCGACCACAGCCCAGCGGTGGGCCGGGCGATACCGCCAACTCGGCGAGGCGGGGATGAGCGACCGTTCCAGCCGCCCCCACCACAGCCCTCGACGCACGCCGACGCGGGCCGAACGCCGGATCATCAAGGTCCGCCTCACACGGCGGTGGGGACCTGCCCGCATCGCGCACCTGCTGGGCCTGGTGCCCTCCACCGTGCACCGCATCCTGGTCCGCTTCGGCCTGGCCCGGCTCAGCCACCTCGACCGAGCCACCGGCCGGGTCATACGCCGCTACGAACGCGACCGGCCCGGCGAACTCGTGCACGTGGACATCAAGAAGCTCGGCAACATCCCCGACGGCGGCGGCCACAAGGCCCTGGGCCGCCAGGCAGGCCGCAAAACCCGCTCCGGAGCCGGCTACAGCTACATCCACACCGCCGTCGACGACCACTCCCGCCTCGCCTACAGCGAGATCCACACGGACGAGAAGAAAGAGACCGCCACCGCCTTCTGGACACGCGCACACGCCTACTTCACCGGCGTCGGGATCACCGTCGAACGGGTCCTGACCGACAACGGAGCCTGCTACAAGTCCTACCTCTGGCGCGAAACCCTGACGGCGGCCGGGATCACCCACAAGCGAACCCGGCCCTACCGGCCACAGACCAACGGCAAGGTCGAACGACTCAACCGCACCCTGCTCGACGAATGGGCCTACGCAAAGCCCTACCACTCAGAACAGGAACGACGCGACGCGTTCCCCCGCTGGCTGCACTCCTACAATCACCACCGCGGACACACCGCGCTCGCAGGCAAACCACCCGCCAGCCGCGTCCCCAACCTCACAGGGCAATACAGCTAGGGCTAGGACTAGGGCTAGGTCCAGGGTCAGGGCTCGCCGGATACGACACCACCATGGCGGCGGTCAGGTGAGACGGACTGCCGCGTTCACCTGACGCGGACACATGGGCACACGCCGCCGGCCGGTCGCGATGCCGAGCCGGGCCGGCGTCGGACGATCATCGGCGTGCGGGGATTGCGGCCGGTGGCGGCGGTGCAGGTGTCCCCGTTCTTCCGCGATGACCGTGACGGCGTGTCGGATGGCGGCGGGCCGGTCGGCGGCGCGAGGGTGACGGACGGACCTCACGAGAGAGAAGCGAGAGATGCCCGAAGTCACCACCCCGTACGCGACCGGCACCCCGTGCTGGGTCGATCTGATGGCGAAGGACCAGCAGGCGGCGCTGGACTTCTACCGTGACCTGCTCGGCTGGCAGGGTCAGCCCGGCCCGGCCGAGTTCGGCGGGTACGCGGTCTGCGAGCTGCGCGGCAAGGCCGTGGCCGGTATCGGCCCGGCGATGGCTCCCGAGGGGATGCCGGAACCTCCGGCCGTCTGGACCAGCTACCTGGCCAGCACCGACGCCCAGGCCACCCAGGACGCGATCGTCGCCGCGGGTGGCACCCTGCTCGCGCCGGTGATGGACGTCGGCAACCTCGGCCGGATGCTGATCGCCGCCGACCCGCAGGGCGCCGTGTTCGGCGTCTGGCAGCCCGGCGAGTTCTTCGGCGCACAGCGGGTCAACGAGGCCGGCGCACTGACCTGGAACGAACTGCACACCAGCGACGTACTTGCCGCCACCGCCTTCTACGGCGAGGCGTTCGGGATCGAGATCGAGCCGCTGGAGGGCGCGGACGCGTACTGGGAGATGCGGGTCGGCGACCGGGCGGTCGGCGGCGTCACCCTGCTCGCGAACGACCCCCCGGGCACCCCGCCGCACTGGCTGACCTACTTCGCGGTCGACGACGTGGACTCCACCGTGGACGCCCTGGTCAGGAGCGGCGGCACTGTCCTCGCCCCGCCGTTCGACATGATGGCCGGCCGCATGACGGTGGTCGCCGATCCGCAGGGCGCTCCCTTCGCGATGATCAAGCCGACCCCGCTGTAGACCGCATCCGCATCCGCATCTGCATCCGCATCCGCGTCCCGCCCGCCTGGGAGCTACCGGGCGGGCGGCCTCGCTGGAGCCAGGGGCAGCGGCGCCACCGGTACGGTCGTGCGTGAGGACCGGGGCCCCTCGGCACATGGTCGCGTGCGCGGTGACGACAGCTCCCAGCGTGTACGGCCACGCCGCCGAGAGCCCGGACGCTTGAGCCGTGACCGGCCGACCCGGGTGCCTGCGACACCGCGGCGTCTTGGCCGTCCCGCCTCGCTGTCCGCCGTGCCGCGCGCCGAATCCCGCGTACGGCACGGCGGGTGAGTGGTCGTGCGATTCTCCTCGCCCGCCTGCCCGCGCTCCATCCTGGAAGTTCCAGCTCAGCGCACTCCACCCCGTGGTTTCAGCGGCACGAGCGGAAGTCCGGGTGCGGGAAGCGGGTCCGCCTCGTACCCCTTCACCTCGCCGCAGACTCCTGTCGGATCCCCGCCCCATGCCCACAGCAACGACTCGCGAAGGGACTGGTCACACGAGCGGTCGGGCAACGCCTGGCAGTCCCCGGCATCAACGAAGCGACGGCGACCAGCGGCTGGGGCTTCAGTAGGACCGGTAAGGCTCGTGCGGGCTTCCGTACTCCGCGGTCAACCCGAACTGGTTTCGCTCGCCGGGTGCGGACTGGGCGTCCAGTACGACGGACACCGTGCCGATGACCTGCTCCTGCTGCTCCTGGGGCGTGGACTCGAGGCGCTCGAGGTCGGCGGCCGACACCAGGGCGACGAGCGGCTTGCCGTGGCGGGTCAGGACGACGTGCTCTCCGCCGTAGACCACACGGTTGATCAGCTCCGCGAGCTCGGACCGGGCTTGCGTTACGGGAATCTCATGGGCCATGATCAGCATCATACGCTCTGTACATCCTGTACGTTTGCGCGGAGTGCTCCCGTCTTGGGTGACCATGTGTCACCCGCCAGGCGGAAGTGCGCTCCACCGACCGAGAGGAAGTTGTCTGAGGTGCGGGGGAACCTGGTCCGTCTTAGGGAGTCCAGCGGGCCGAGTGCGCTGGTCTTCATTCATCCTGCGAGCGGATCGGCTGCGGCGTTCCGCGCCCTCCAGCCCCACCTCGGCTCGGACTGCTCCATCTACGCGTTCCAGGCGTCCGGCATCGACCCCGATCGCCCCCGCTCCATCGAGGGGATCGCGAAGTCCTACCTCGCGGAGTTCCTGAGCGCGGATCCGGACTCGACGCCGGTCTTCGTCGGGTGGTCCTTCAGCGGACCGGTCGCCGTGGAGATGGCGCGCCTCGCCGAGGAACAGGGCCGAGGCGCCGCCGGTGTGATCCTCCTGGACAGCGCGACCCACGAGGTTCTGGCCGGCCGGACGACCGACCGCGCCACGGAGGTCGGCGGGCTGTTCGGGATCGACCTGTCCAGGGCCGGCACCGATTCGACCGATGAACTGCTCGATCACGCCGCCGAGTTGATCGCCGTGGCAAGTGACGCGCCCGGTCTGACGGGCGCGGACCTGCGCCCCTTCTGGGATGTCTACACCTGGCACCAGGGCATCTTCGACGACGGCTGGCAGGCCCGTCCGTGTGCTGCGCCCCTGCTGATGGTCCGAGCGCGGGACGAGACCGGATGGAACGCGGCGCCCGAATGCCTGGGCTGGTCCGCGGTCCTCGACCGTTCCGTTCCCGTCGTGTGGACCTCGGGCACGCACTACTCGCTCATGGACAGCGGCCGACTCGCCGAGGTCGCCCGCATCCTCGACCGCGCGGTCGAGGAGTGGCGGACACCGACGCCGTTCGACGCGGCTTCCGCCTCCGGGAGATCCCCGGTCGCGCCCCTCTCTTCATGACACCGCCCGTCACCGACAGGCTTTTCGCTCCATCCATCACCAGGTTTGTCGTGCGCCCCCTCTGGAGGAATACGTGAATTCTCACCCCGGCATCAACTCTGTCGCCCGGCTTCCCCACGCCGAGGGACGTTACGTCATTCCGCGCTTTGTGGAGCGCACCTCGCAGGGAGTGCGCGAATACGACCCCTACGCCAAGCTGTTCGAAGAGCGCATCATTTTTCTGGGTGTGCAGCTCGACGACGCCTCGGCCAATGACATCATGGCCCAGTTGGTGTGTCTCGAGTCGATGGACCCGGACCGTGACATCTCCATCTACATCAACAGCCCGGGCGGTTCCTTCACCGCACTGACGGCCATTTACGACACCATGCAGTACGTGAAGCCCGACATTCAGACGGTGTGCCTGGGACAGGCCGCCTCCGGTGCGGCCGTACTGCTGGCGGCCGGCACTCCCGGAAAGCGCATGGCTCTTCCCAGTGCGCGGGTCCTGATTCACCAGCCGTACACCGAAACGGGGCGCGCGCAGATCTCCGACCTGGAGATCCAGGCGAACGAGTTTCTTCGCATCCGCGAGCAGATGGAGGAGATGCTCGCCAAGCATTCGTCCACGCCGCTGGAGACGATCCGTGAGGACATCGAGCGCGACAAGATCCTCACGGCCGACCAGGCCCTCGCCTATGGCCTTGTGGACCAGGTCATCACGCCCCGCACCACTCATCTGCGCACCGACAACTGACGGGCGCGACGTAGGAGGTCAGTCCGTGATGTTCCCAGAAGGCCCACGCGTGCCGGCCCTCACCGACGCGGAGAGCCGGGTGATGGACGCCTATGTGGCCGTACTCAAACGTCTGAGCAGCGTCAACCCCGCCCAGACGACGGGCACCTACACGGCGCTCAGGGCGGCTCAGGCGCTGGTCTCCGAGGCGCGGGCGCTGCGTGACGCCCTCTCCCTCATGTTCGAGCGCCATGAGAAAGAGATACATGTGCGCACCATGGCCAAAGCCCTGGAGACCCTTGAGGGCGACCGCCTCCTGCACCGGCTCAGCCCGCCCCAGGACGGCACCGAGCCGCCCGACGCCGGCCTCTGATCCGGTTTTCTGAAAATTTCTTCCGCGCGAAGGCGCCGATGGCCGTCCCGGCATCGGCGCCCTTGTGCTGCCCGAAAACCGGTCATGTCCCAGAAATTCCGCACCTCCATGTCAATAAATAGTGGACATTTAGATGCTTGCTCTGTGAAATTTTGAGAGGGGTTGACTGCGACGCCTCCCTTGGACTAGAAACTAAATGATCTTTGCTACTGGGAAATTTCAGTCGCGCATCTCCGGCATTTTCCATTCACTTACTCGCATCTAGGGGGAAGTCGAAGTGCACGCTGTGGGCGAAATAGCCGACTGGTTGCAGCGAGAAATCGGGGAAGAGCTCGGGAGGGAGATCCGCGATGTCGATCTGGACATCAGGTTCCGGGACCTCGGCCTCGACTCCGCCCGGCTGACGGCCCTCACCGTGCGGCTGGCCGCGCACTTCGACACCTCGCTCAGCCCCACGGTGGCTTGGCACTTCCCCACCATCGCCGCCCTCGCCGGCGCCCTGGGTGAGGGCGGCGCCGCCTCGCAGCGGCCCACCGCGCCCGCCGAACCGGATGCGGCTCCGTCGGACGAGCCCATCGCGGTCGTGGGACTGGCCTGCCGATTTCCTGGTGCGCCGAACACCGAGGCCTACTGGGACCTGCTGTGGTCCGGCACCGATGCCGTCACGGACGTGCCCGCCGACCGCTGGGACTCCGCGGCCCTCTACGACCCGGACCCGGCCGCACCCGGCCGGCTCAGCACCCGCCGCGGCGGCTTCCTCACCGACGTGGACAAGTTCGACCCGGGGTTCTTCGGCATCTCCCCGCGCGAGGCCGCCCAGATGGACCCTCAGCAGCGCCTGAGCCTCGAACTCGCCTGGAGTTCGCTCGAGGACGCCGGGATCCCGCCCTCCTCCCTGCGGGACAGCGCCACGGGCGTCTTCCTCGGCACCCTGTGGAGCGACTACGCCCGCCTCGCCGGGCGGGGCCTCGACGCGGTCCACCAGCACACCGCCACCGGCCAGGAGCCCAGCATCGTGCCGGCGCGGATCTCGTACACCCTCGGCCTTCAGGGGCCCAGCATCGGTGTCAACACGGCCTGTTCATCGTCGTTGGTCGCCCTGCACCTCGCGTGCCAGAGCCTGCGCTCCGGCGAGAGCACACTGGCCCTGGCCGGCGGCATCAACCTCGTGCTGGCCCCCGAGAGCAGCGCCGCCATGTCGAAGTTCGGCGCCATGAGTCCGCACGGGCGCTCCGCGGCCTTCGCCGCCGCCGCCGACGGCTACGTCCGCGGTGAGGGGGGCGGCATCGTCGTACTGAAGCGGCTGTCGGCCGCGCTCGCCGACGGTGACCGCGTCCACTGCCTGATCCGGGGCAGCGCGGTCAACAACGACGGCCCCAGCAACGGCCTCACCGCCCCCAACCCCGCCGCGCAGCAGGCCATGCTCCGCGCGGCCTACAGCCGGTCCGGGGTCGGGGTGAACGACGTGCAGTACGTGGAGGCGCACGGCACCGGAACCCCGCTCGGCGACCCGATCGAGGCACATGCCCTGGGTGCGGTACTCGGCGCCGGCCGCGCCGCGGACGCACCCCTGCTGATCGGGTCCGCCAAGACCAACATCGGCCACCTGGAGGCGGCGGCCGGCATCGCCGGACTCATCAAGGTGGCACTGGCCATGCGCCACCGCGTCCTGCCCGCCACCCTGCACCATGACGCGCCGAACCCCGACATCGCCTTCGACGAGCTGCGCCTCGCGGTGCCGACCGAGCCCACCCCGTGGCCGGGCGACGGTGGCCGACTCCTCGCCGGCGTCAGTTCCTTCGGCTTCGGCGGCACCAACTGTCACGTCGTCGTGGAGGGACCGCCCACCACCTGCGCGTACCCGCTCCCGCTGTCCGCAGACACGCCGAACGGGCTGCGGGAGACCGCCGAGGCGCTACTGGCCGCGGTCGAGGACGCGCCCGCGCGTTCCACCGCGGACTGGTGCGCCACCGCCGCGCTGCGCCTGAGCGCCCACCCCTACCGGGTGGCGGCGACCGTACGGGACGAGACGGAGCTGCGCGCCGCACTGCGCGACATCTCCACCGGCACCGCGCCCGCCGCAGCCGCAGCCGCAGCCGCAGCCGCAGCCGCAGCCGCGGCCCCGTCCCGGCTCGCCTTCGTCTACTCCGGGCAGGGCTCGCAGTGGTGTGGCATGGGGCTCGATCTGCTGCACACCGAACCCGTCTTCCGCCAGGCGTTGCTGGAGTGCGACAAGCTGATCCACGCGCAGGCGGGAATCTCGGTCGTCGAGGAACTGCGTCGCCCCGACCGGGACTCCCGGCTGGACGAGACGACCGTGCTGCAGCCCGCCGTCTTCGCCATCCAGGTCGCCCTCACCGCCCTGTGGCGTTCTTGGGGAGTGCGGCCGGACGCGGTCGTGGGTCACAGCCTCGGCGAAGTGGCGGCGGCCCATGCGGCGGGCGCGCTCGACCTCGCGGACGCGGTACGGGTCGTCTGCGAACGCAGCCGCCTGATGAGCCGGATCGACGGCGCGGGCTCGGTGGCCGTGGTGGACGTGCCGTTCGCCGAGGTGCCGGAGCTGATCGCGAAGTATCCCGGGGTCTGTGCCGCGGGTGCCAACTCCACGACCACTTCAGTGCTTTCCGGGGACACCGCGGCACTCGACGCGTGCCTGACGGATCTCGACGGGCGCGGCATCCGCTGCCGGCGCGTGAACATGGGCGTCGCCTCCCACAGCAGCCAGTGCGACCCGCTCCTGCCCGAACTCCGGTCCGGGCTGGACGGGATACAGGCGCTGTCGAGCACTGTGCCGATGGTCTCCACCGTGACCGCGGACTTCGTGGACGGCCGTGCGCTCGGCGCCGACTACTGGGCGGACAACCTGCGCCGCCCCGTGCTGTTCGCGCCGGTCGTCGAAACGCTGCTGGAGCAGGGTTACGAGCACTTCGTCGAGGTCGGCCCGCATGCCGTACTCACAGGACCGGTGGCGGAGATCGCCGGGAGCCGGGGTGCGACGGTCAGGGTGCTGGCCTCCCAGCAGCGCGGCGGGGACGCCCGCGAGTTCATGCTGAACACCCTCGGTGAACTGCACCGCGCCGGACGCGACATCGCCTGGCGCAAGGTCTTCCCCGCGGACCTGCGTCCGGTGGAACTCCCGGCGAGCCTGGCCGGTTCCGGCTCCCCGGTGCCGGAGGTGCGGCAGGTGCGCATGCTTCCGCTGAGCGCGCACTCGGCTCCGGCGCTGCGTCAACAGGCGCGCGGGCTGCGGGCGTCGCTCGACGGGACGGGGCGTATCGACCTCGACGACCTCTGCCACACCGCGACATTCGGCCGCGACCGTCACGAACACCGCGCGCTCGCCGTGTTCGAGTCGGCCACCGAACTCGGTGAGCTGCTGGACATCTGCGCGGACGGACGGTCGGCCGAGCAGCCGGCGATCGGCAGAGCTCGGCGCGCGGCGGGTGGTCCCGTGTTCCTCTTCTCGGGACAGGGCACCCAGAGCGCGAGGATGGGCTGCGAACTCTTCGCCCGCGAACCCGCCTTCCGGGCGGTCATCGAGCGGTGCGACGCGTGGCTGGCCGAGCAGGCGGGCTGGTCGCTGATCGCGGAACTGCACGCGCCCGGGGAAGCGTCGCGGATCGACGAGACGGAGATCACCCAGCCCGCCCTGTTCGCCGTCCAGGCAGGCCTGGACGCGACACTGAGGTCCTGGGGCATCCGGCCCGCCGCGGTGGCAGGACACAGCGCGGGCGAGATCGCGGCGGCTCACAGCGCCGGCGCCCTCACCCTGAAGGACGCCCTCCTGGTCGCCCTGCACCGGGGCCGCACCCTCCAGAAGGCCACCGGCACCGGCCACATGGCCGCGGTGGGCCTGCCCGCGCACGAGGCGGCGGCCCTCCTGCGGGACGGAAGCGATGCCGTCTCGGTCGCGGCCGTCAACGGCCCGCGCATGACCCTGCTCAGCGGCGAGAGCCGAGCCCTGGAGGAGCTGCTCGACGGCCTCGACCCCGCCGTCTTCCGACGGAAGCTGCGCGTCGGCTACCCCTCGCACAGCGCGCAGATGCGGGAGTACGGGCCGGAACTGTCCCGGCTGCTCGCGGACATCAGGCCGCGCACGGGTGACATCCCGGTGTACTCCACCATCGACGGCGGGTTCCGCGGTGGAGAGCACTTCGACGCGGCGTACTGGGTCCGCACCATGAGCGAGCCCGTGCGGTTCGCTCCGGCCGTCGAGGCGCTCGCCGCCGCCGGACACCGCTCGTTCGTCGAACTCGGCCCGCACCCCGTGCTCGCGGCCCCCACCGCGCAGATCCTGGAGGAGGCCGGACACGAGGGCATCGTCGTGCCGGCCATGCGCGCGCGGGCTGGTGAGCGGCGCACCCTCCGGGAGGCGGCCGGTGCCCTGTGGACTCGCGGCCACGAGGTCGACTGGGCGGCCATGGGCACGCGCCCCGCGCGGCTGGTGTCCACCCCGGACTACCCGTGGCAGCGGGAACGGCACTGGCTCGACCCCGCCCCGCTGCCCGCGTCCGGGACCGCTGAAGAATCGCTTGTGGACCTGCTGGCACACGGCGAGGTCGCCCGCGTGATCGAGCAGTTGACCCGCACGGGCCGGCTGTCGGACGCCGAACGGGGAGCACTTCCGTCGATCCTGAGCCACCTCGTGGCCTCGGCGCCCTCGGGCGCGCCGGAATGGCTGCACCAGGTCGTGTGGCAGGAGAAACCGCTCACGGACGCGACGGGGACGGCCGGTCCCGGCACCTGGATCGTCGTGACCGACGCCCCGGAGGGACCGTGGGCGGGCGCGGTGGCGCGGGCCCTGCGCGCGGCCGGACAGAACTGCGTCCTCGTACCGGTACCCGACGAGCCCGAGTCGGAGCTCGCGGGCGCGCTGCGGGACGCCGTCGGCGCGGCCGGCACCACCTGCCGCGGGGTGCTGCACCTCGCCGCTGACGTGCCGGACGCCGGCCCCGAGGCGAGTGTCGAGCGGTGCCTGCGCCCGGCCCTGGCGACCGTGCGGGCCCTGGCGTCCTGGGAGAACGGGGCGGCGCCCCGCCTGTGGCTCGTCACCTCGGGCGCGCAGCCCGCGGGCGAGGGGCCCGTGACCGGGTCCGCGGGCCAGGGCGCGCTGTGGGGATTCGGGCGCGTCGTCGCACTCGAACACCCCGAAGTGTGGGGCGCGCTCGTAGACCTCGAGGAGGCCGACCGGGACGGGAACGCCGAAGCGCTGGTTCGCGAACTTCTGAGCCGGGGCAGCGACGCCCAGCTGGCCTTCCGTTCGGGCAGGCGTTACGTGGCACGCGTCGCCACCGCACCGGAGCGGTCCGGGGCGGCCGAGCCGGTCGCCGTGCGCGCGGACGGCGGCTATCTGGTCACCGGCGGGCTCGGCGGCATCGGCCTGGTCGTCGCCCGCCGGCTGGTCGAGGCCGGTGCCCGGCACCTGGTGCTCGTGGGCCGCAGCGCACCCGACGGCCAGGCACGCGGCGTCCTGGCGGAGCTGACCGCGGCGGGCGCCCGGGTGGACGTGGTGACGGCCGACATCCGGCGCGCCGACGAGGTTCGCGATGTCGTGGCGGCCTTCGGTCGTGAACGGCCGCCGCTGCGGGGCGTGTTCCACGCCGCCGGAGTCCTCGAGGACGGCGCACTGCTCCAGCAGGACTGGGACCGCTACCGGACCGTCCTCGCACCCAAGGTGGTCGGCGGACACCACCTGGACATGTGTACCCGCGACCTGCCTCTCGACTTCTTCGTGCTCTTCTCGTCATTCGTCGCCGTGCTCGGTTCCCCCGGACAGGGCAACTACGCGGCCGCCAACGCGGCCCTGGACCACCTGGCCCACCGCCGCAGGGCTCTGGGGCTGCCGGCGACCAGCGTCAACTGGGGCCCCTGGGAGAGCGTCGGCATGACGGACTCCACCGCCGCGGCCCGCTACCACTGGAGCGCGCGTGGCGCCCGCACGATCGACCGCGACCAAGGCGCCCGCCTGTTCGACCGGATCCTGGGCCACGACGCACCCCAGCTGGGCGTGTACAGCGTGGACTGGGCGAGGTATCACGAATGGCTGCCCGCCGGCGCGGACCGAGGCCTGCTGGCCCTGGTGCACGCCCCGGCAGGCGAGGACGCCGTGGCCGTGCGGCCGGCGACCGGCACGGCCGCCGGACCCGGCAGTGACGATGCGCCGTCCCTGCCCGACCGACTGGCCGTCCTCGAACCGGGTGACCGCGCGGCCCACCTGATCTCGTGGCTGTCCGGGCTGGTCGCCGGTATAGCGGGCTTCCCGCCGGACCACGAGATCGACGCCGACTCCGGCTTCTTCCAGCTCGGACTGGACTCACTGATGACCCTGAAACTGGTGACGCGGCTACGCGCGGAGCTGGGCGACCGGATGACCGTCCCCGGCACTCTGCCCTTCGACCACCCCACCTGCGCCGCCCTCGCGGTCCACCTCCTCGGCGAGCTGGCACTCGCCCCCGCCGCCGAGTCGGCGGACGCGGACCCAGGAGAGCCGCAATTCGCGGAAGGGGAATCCGACTTGGCGGATGTGGCGGCGCTGCTGGCGGAGGTGGACGGCCTCTCGGCCGATGAGGCGGCCCGGTATCTGGACCAGCTCACGCTGGGTGACGAGTTCGCAGGAGACCAGACGCATGACTAGCATCACCGACCGCATCGCGGCCCTCCCCGAAGCCCAGCGGGCTCTGGTCGAGGAGCGCCTGCGCCGTCAGAAGTCGCCCGCTCCCGCCCTCGAACCGATCGCCGTGGTGGGCATGGGCTGCCGCTTCCCCGGCGGTGTCGACGGCCCCGAGGCGTTCTGGGACCTGCTGAAGTCGCGGACGGACGCCACCTCAGTCGTGCCCGCCGACCGCTGGGACGCCGAGCGGCCGCACGGTTCCGAGTCGGCGCAGCCGGATTCCGTGCGATCGACGCGGGGCGGCTTCCTCGACTCCGTGGACGCCTTCGACGCCGAGTTCTTCGGCATACCCCCGCGCGAGGCCGAGACCCTGGACCCGCAGCACCGGTTGCTCCTGGAGGTCGCCTGGGAGGCTCTCGAACACATGGGGCAGGCCCCCACGAGCCTGCGTGGGACACGCACCGGCGTCTTCGTGGGCATCGGCGTCGACGACTACAAGCTGCTGCAGACCGGCGACCCGGCCCGGCTGGACGGCCACATGGCCACCGGCAACCTGTTCTGCACGGCACCCGGTCGCATCTCCTACCTGCTGGGCCTGCACGGCCCTTCCCTGGCCGTGGACACGGGATGCTCCTCCTCCCTGGTCACCGTGCACCTGGCGATGCAGAGCCTGCGCTCGGGTGAGTGCGACCTCGCGCTCGCCGGCGGCGTCAGCCTGATGATCGCCCCGGAGATGACCGCCGACCTCTCCCAGGCAGGGGTGCTCTCCCCGCAGGGCCGAAGTCGCGCCTTCGACGCCGCCGCTGACGGGTACGCCCGCGGTGAGGGCGCCGGGATCGTCGTACTGAAGCGGCTGTCCGACGCCCAAGCCGCCGGGGACACCGTCCTCGCCGTGATCAGGGGCTCCGCGGTGAACCACGGCGGTCGCGGCAGCGGCCTCACCGTCCCCAACGGCAGCGCACAGAAGGATCTGATCACCGCCGCCCTCAAGGCGGCCGGGGTGGCACCCGCGGAAGTGGACTACGTCGAGGCCCACGGCACCGGGACCCCGATCGGTGACCCCATCGAGGCGAACGCGCTCGGCGCCGCCTACAGGCCCGGCCGGGAGCCCGGACGTCCGCTCCTGACCGGCACGGTGAAGACGAATGTCGGCCACCTGGAGGCGGCGGCCGGCGTCGCGGGACTGATGAAGGTGGTGCTCTCCCTCGGGCACCAGGAGATACCGGCCCATCTGCACCTGAACGACCGCACCACACACGTCTCCTGGGACGAGCTGCTGCTCGACGTGCCCGCCCGGCCCGTGCCCTGGCCGCGAGGCACACGGCCGCGCCTGGCCGGGGTCAGCTCCTTCGGTATCGGCGGCACCAACGCCCACCTGATCGTGGCGGAGGCCCCCGCCGCGGCCCCCGCCCCGGACCGGGCCGGCCACGGCCATCACCCGGTCGCGCTGTCCGGCCCGGACGAGCCCGCGCTGCGTCGCGTCGTCGAACGCTACCGGCACCACCTCGCGGCGCATCCGGACCTCCACACCGCGGACCTCGCGTACTCCGTGAACACGGGGCGGGCGCACTTCGCCCACCGTGCCCTCTTCGTCGCCTCGGACACCGAGGACCTCGCGGCCTCGCTCGCGGCCTGGCAGCCGAGATCCAGGCCGGCCGTGCGCCGTGGCAGCGGCCGGGAGCTGCGCGTCGCGTTCCTCTTCACCGGGCAGGCCTCGCAGTACCTCGGTATGGGCGCGGGGCTGTACACCGGTCAGCCGGTGTTCCGCAGGGCCCTGGACACCTGCGCCGAGCTGTTGCGCGAGCGCTACGGCTGGTCCCTGACCGACCTGCTCTACGGGCCGGAAGCCGACCCCCTCCTGATCGACCGGACCGAGTACGCCCAGCCCGCCCTGTTCTCGATGGCCTACGCGCTGGTGTCCATGTGGCAGGCGTGGGGGGTACGCCCCTCCGTGGTCCTCGGACACAGCATCGGCGAGTACGCCGCGGCCTGTGCCGCGGGTGTGCTGCGGCTGGAGGACGCCCTCACGCTGGTCGCCGAACGCGGGCGCCTGATGGGCGGCCTGCCCGAGGACGGTGGCATGGCCGTCCTCCTCGCGGACGAGGCGACCGTCTCCCGCCTCCTCGCCCCCTTCGCGGACCGCCTGAGCGTCGCCGCCGTCAACGGCCCGCTCCAGACGGCCGTCTCCGGCCCGGCCGATGCCCTGGACGAGCTGCTGGCCAGGGCCCTCGACAGCGGTGTCGGTTCCCGCCGCCTGACGACCTCACACGCCTTCCACTCCGCTCTCATGGACCCCGTGCTGGAGCCGCTCGGCTCGCTGGCCGCCGGTGTCACCCACCGCCCGGGCACCGTGCCTGTCATCTCCACGGTGACAGGCATGCCGGTCCACGGCGAGGACATGGCCGGAGCCGACTACTGGCAGCGCAACGCCAGGCAACCGGTGCGGTTCCTGCCGGCCGTGCGCGCTCTTGTGGAGCGCCGCTTCGACATCGCCCTGGAGATCGGCCCGGACGCCGTCCTGTCCCGTCTGGTCACCAAGCAGGGCCTGGACCCGCGCGAGGACCGGCTCTGGCTGCCGTCCCTGACCCGTCACACGGACGACCGGCAGCAGGTGCTGCGAACCCTGGGGAGCCTGTACGAGGCCGGGGCCGACATCGACTGGCAGGCCGTGCACGCGGGGGCGCCGGGCCGCAAGGTGCCGCTGCCCACGTACCCCTTCGGACGCAAGCGCTACTGGCGGGACACCCGGACCGGGCGCGGCACCCGGCACACCGGCACCGCGGCCTTCCCGGGAACCCCCCTGCGGTCGCCCGCGCTGGCCGGGACCGTGTACCGGAGCCGGTTCACAGCCGACTCTCCCGCCTTCCTCGCCGACCACGTCCTCTTCGACGAGGTGGTCGTCCCGGCCGCGTCCCACCTCGCCATGACCCTGGCTGCCGCCGTCCAGCAGCTCGCCGCGACGGGCGGCGGCGCCGTACTGGAGAGCGTCTCCTTCCCGCAGGCGCTGGCACCGGCCGACGGCGCGCGCGAGGTCCAGCTGATCATCGAGGAGCCGGGAGGCCTGGGGGCCGCCCCGGCCGGCCACGGCACGCCGCCGAGGAACTTCCGCGTGGTCAGCGGGCCCGCGGACGGGGCGCACTCCCACGAGTGGACCAGCCACGCGTCGGGCACGCTGCGCACGACTCCGCCCCCGGCGGCCCCGTCGCGAACGCAGCCGCCTGGCGACCTGCTCGACGGCCCCGGCGAGCGCCTCGACGGCACGGCCTTCTACGCGGCGATGCACGCCTCGGGCGCCGACCTCGGACCGAGCTTCCGGCGCATAGGCCGGCTGAGGCGTCATCAGGACGAGCTCGTGATCCGCATGGACTCGCCCGAGTACGACGGCGCGGACGGCCCCTTCCCTCTGCACCCCGGACTCGTCGACGCCTGCGTCCAGGCCGTGGTGGCCCTGGCCTGGTCGGCGCGGCCCGACGCGGAACTGGGGGTGCGGGTCCCCATCCGGCTCGACGCCCTGCGGTTCCACAAGGCACAGCCGTCCGGGCACCTGTGGTGCCGGGTCCAGGAACGGTCCGAACTGAGCCCTGACGGCGACACGGTCGTAGCCGATCTGACCCTGACCGACCAGGACGGCGAAGTCGTCCTGGAGCTGGACGGCCTGTGGGTGCGCCGCGTGTCGGCGTCCACGCTGCTGCGCCGGGACACCGTCGTGGTGCGGCGCCCGGCGTGGCAGACCTCGGCCGTCCCTCCCTCGTCCGCGGCCACGACGGCCTGGCTGGTCCTCACCGACCGCCGGGGAGTGGGCTCCGCGCTGGCCGCACGACTGCGCGAGGCCGGGCACCAGGTCACCGTCGCCGAAGCCGGGGACGGAGCCCACGGCGAGGACACCCTCAAGGCTCTGGTCCGGGAGTGCGCCGCCGCCGCGGCGGCCGGCGAGCCGCGAGGTTCCGCCGCACCGGGCCGCCCCCTGAACGTGGCGTTCCTGCGGGGCCTGGACGACCCCGAGGGCCCCCTCACCGGGGAATCGCTCGACGGGGCGCAGCAGCACGGCACCGCCGCCCTGCTCACCGTCCTGCAGACGCTGGCCACCACCGCGGAGGCGGCCCGGGTTCTGGTCGCGACGCGCGGAACCTGGTCACCGGCCAACCCGCACAGCGCGTCACCCGCACCGGGGGCCGGGGTCGCCCACGCGACGCTGTGGGGCCTCGCCGCCATCGCGAACGCCGAGAACCCGGACGTACGGTGCGTGCTGGTCGATCTCGATCCGGAGATCCGGTCGCTCGAAAGCGAAGCCGCGGCCCTGTTCGCGGAGGCGCTCGCGACCGGCGAGGACACACAGGTCGCCGTCCACGCCGGCGGCCGCCGCGTCGCCGGGACCACGGCGGTGGTCGCGTCGAGCGCCACGGGCGGGAATCCGGTACGACCCGACGGCACCTATCTGGTGACCGGTGGCCTCGGGGCACTGGGCCTGCACACGGCCAACTGGCTGGTCAGCCGCGGGGCCCGGCACCTCGTCCTGTGCGGCCGCACGGCTCCGTCGGCCGCCGCCGAGCACCGTATCGGCGCATGGCGGCAGGAGGGAGTCCGTGTCCAGGTCCACCAGGCGGATGTCGCCGACCCACGCGACGTGGCACGAGTCCTGGCCGAGGTGTCCGGTTCCCTGCCGCCGCTGCGCGGGGTCGTGCACGGAGCCGGCGTACTGGACGACGGCGGCCTCCAGGCACAGACCGCCGACCGGCTGCGCACGGTCCTGGCCCCCAAGATGCACGGCGCCTGGAACCTGCACGAGCTGACGCGGGACGCCGAGTTGGACTTCTTCGTCCTGTACTCGTCCGTCGCGGCCCTCATGGGCTCGCGCGGACAGAGCGGTTACGCCGCCGCCAACTCCTTCCTGGACGCCCTCGCCCACCACCGGCAGGCCCTCGGACTGCCAGGCACGAGTGTGGCGTGGGGACCGTGGAGCGGCGCCGGCATGGTCGCCACCCTCGACGAGCACGCCGGACGCCGGGTCCAGGACAGCGGCTTCGGCATGCTGGAGCCCGGACCCGCCTTCCAGGCCCTGGAAGAGGTCCTGCGGGCGGGTGTCCCCCACGCCTACGTCCACGCAGGGGAGGGCGCCGAGGTCCGTTCGGCCGCACCCCGGACGGTCCCGCGGGGGCCGTCCGCAGCGGGGCAGGCCGTGTACGACCGCCCCGAAGGCCTCGGTCCCGCCGTCGCCGCCCGCAATGACACCGAGGCGGCCTTCGTCTCGATCTGGGAGTCGCTGCTCGGCATCCACCCCATCGGAATCGAGGACGACTACTTCCAGCTGGGCGGCGACTCCATCACCAGCCTTCGGATCATCAGCCGGGCCAAGCAGGCCGGCATCCGGCTCACCGAGGCCGACTTCTTCAGCCGCCCGACCATCGCGCAGCTCGCGGCCGCCGCCGAGACCGACGCCGCTCCCACGCCTCGCAGGGCCGCGACAGGTCCCGCCCCGCAGTCGGGAGCCGGCCGGCCCGCGCGTGCGGACGCACCCGCCACCCACCTCGGCGAGGGCGACCTGCGACGGCTGATGTCCCGCATCGGCGGCGTCATGGTCGCCCCGGACGACGACGCCGAACACTCAGGCGCGGCCGTCGACGCCCATGACACGCACGCACGCACAGAAAGGCAGAACGGATGACCACGAGCGTCGAAGGGGTCCACCCCCTCTCCCCGCTCCAACAGGGCCTGCTCTACCACTCCATCGTCGACCCCGACACGTCCTTCTACGTCGACCAGATCGTCCAGCGCCTCGACGGACACCTCGACGCGGACGTGCTGGAGCAGGCATGGCAGCAGGTCGTGGACCGGCACACCATTCTGCGGACCTCCTTCCACTGGGAGGAGATCGACGAGCCCGCACAGGTCGTCCACGCCCAGGGCGTCGCGAAGATCGAGCGGCACGACTGGCGCGACACCGGCGCCGCCGACGCCGGGGCGGGTGCGGTCGACGAGCGGCTGGAGAGTTTCCTGCGCGACGACCGGGGCCGGGGCTTCCGCCTCGACCGCCTGCCGCTGCTGCGGCTGCACCTCGTCCGCGTGGCCGAGAGCCGGCACGTCTTCGTCCTGCGCTACCACCACATCCTGCTCGACGCCTGGTCGGCCCTGATGCTGCTGGAGGAGGCGTTCGCCGCTTACGACCGCCTGGTGCGCGGGGAGCGGCAGCCCCTGCCGAAGGTGCGGCCGTACCACGACTACGTCACCTGGCTGCGCCGCCAGGACCTGAGCCGGGCCGAGGGGTTCTGGCGCACGGAACTCGCCGGCTTTCGGCCGGCACCGCTCGCCCTGGCCATCCCGGAGGAGTGCCGGGAGCCCGGGAGCCAGGACCGGGAGAACCCGGAGGTGTCGCGTGTGCTGCCGCGCGCCACCGCGGACGCCCTGCGGCGGCTGGCACGCGACCACCGGCTCACGCTCAGCACCGTGTTGCAGACCGCCTGGGGCCTGGTCCTGAGCCGGTACACGGGCCGGCGGGACGTCGTGTTCGGGATGACGATGACGCACCGCCCGGCCGACCTCGACGGGATCGAGGACACCCTCGGGCTGTTCATCAACACGCTTCCGCTGCGGGTCCGCGTCGATCCCGACCGCCCGTTCTCCGAAGCGTGCGCCGATACGCGGGCCGCGCAGACACGCGTACGGGGCCACCTGGAGAGCGCCCTGGCCGAAGTCCAGCGGTGGAGCGACGCGGAACCGGACGAGCCTCTCTTCGAGAGCATCATGACGATCCTCAACGTGCCGAGGATCGACACCCTGGGCAACCGCTCCGGGGAACTCGCCGTCCAGCGCGGGGAGTACCGGTACCACACCAACTATCCGCTGGCCGTCCTCGTCGTCCCGGACGAGGAGATCACGCTGCGCATCGGCTACGACCGGGCCCGCTTCGGCGCGGCCGAGATCGACCGCATGCTCGGCCATCTCGCCACCGTCCTGGAGAGCGTCGCCGCCGACTTCGTCCGTCCGCCGAGCGGTATCTCCCTGCTGACCGGCGAGGAGCGTCAGGCGATCGAGACATGGGGGCGCGGGCCCTTTGCGCCGCTTCCGGAGATCTGCCTCCACCAGCTGTTCGAGGAGCAGGTGCGACGGACACCGGACGCCCCGGCCCTCGCCCACGGCCCCGAGACCCTGACCTACCGGCAACTCGACGGACGCGCCAATCAGCTGGCCCGCTTCCTGCGGGAGCGCGGCGTCGGGGTGGAGTCGCGCGTCGGACTCTGCCTGGACCGGTCCGTGGACCTGGTCGTCGCGATCCTCGCCGTGCTGAAGGCGGGCGCCGCGTTCGTACCCCTGGACCCCGCCTATCCGCTGGACCGGCTGGACTTCATGAGCCGGGACGCAGGACTCTCCCTGCTCCTCACGGATGCCAGGACCCAGCAGCATCTCTCGGCCCTGGACGTACCCTGCCTCCAGCCGGCGGACGAGCGCGAGAAGATCGATGCCCACGACACGGCCCCCGTCACCGGCGACGTCCGGCCCGGCAACCTCGCGTACGTCATCTACACGTCGGGTTCGACCGGGCAGCCCAAAGGTGCCCTCGTCACCCACGACGGGGTGGTGAACAGCTGCCTCGCCCAGCGGGACGTGTTCGGCGTCGGACCGCACGACCGGGTACTGCAATGGGCGTCTCCGAGCTTCGACGCCTCCGTGTTCGAGGTCTTCCTCGCCCTGGGCGCGGGCGCGGTCCTGTGCCTCGCCGCGCAGGAGGACCTCATGCCCGGCCCGGCGCTGGTCGAGCTGCTGACGCGCGAGCGCGTCACCTGGCTGGTCATGGCCCCCTCCGCGCTGGCGGCGTTGCCGGCAGGGGCGGCCGGCCAACTGCCCGCGCTGCGCGGCATCGTCCTCGGCGGCGAGTCGGTGTCCGCGGAGCTGATGGCACGCTGGGTACCCGGACGCCGCGTCTTCAACGTCTACGGCCACACGGAGACCAGCATCTGGGCCACGGTGCAGGAGTGCGCCGCGGACGGACGCCGCCCCTCCGTCGGCCGGCCCGTGCGCGGCGTGCGACTCCACCTGCTCGACAGCGGCGGACAGCCCGTCCCGGTCGGTCTTCCCGGTGAGCTGTGCCTCGGCGGCGTCGCCGTCGGCCGCGGTTATCTCGACCGGCCCGGTCTGACCGCTGAACGCTTCCCGGCCGACCCCTTCTCCTCACGCGCCGGCTCCCGCCTCTACCGCAGCGGCGACCTGCTGCGCTGGCGCCCCGACGGCCGCCTGGACTTCGTCGGCCGGGCCGACGGACAGACCAAGCTGCGGGGCCTGCGCATCGAGACGGGCGAGGTGGAAAGCGCGCTACGGGAACACCCCACGGTCAAGGACGCGGCGGTGCAGGTCCGGACAGGCGCGGCGGACGGCGATCAGCTACTGGTGGCCTACCTCGTACTGGCACCCGGGGACGCGCACGAGCCGGCGGACTGGCGAGGCTTCCTCGGGGGCAAGCTGCCGGACTACATGGTGCCCAACGCCTTCGTCACGCTGCCCCACCTGCCCCTGACCGCCAACGGGAAGCTGGACCACGCCGCCCTGCCGGCGCCCGAGCGCACGGTCCCCGCCGAGGCGAGGACCGAACCCGCCACCCCACTGGAGGGGCGGCTCGCCGACCTGTGGGCACGGGCACTGGGCCTGGAGAGCGTCGCCACACACGAGGACTTCTTCTTCCTCGGCGGCAACTCCATCAAGGCCACCCTCCTCGCGTCGCGGATCCGCCAGGAGTGGCAGGTCGACTTCTCCGTCCGCGCGGTGATGGAGAACCCGACGGTCGCCGGTTGCGCGGCCGCCCTCGACGAGATCCTGCGGGAGGAAACCCGATGAGCACACCGGCCGACGCCAGCGCACTGTTCCCCTTCGGTCTCCCGGACCCCGACGCTTCCGTGCGGGTCTTCTGCCTGCCGTACGCGGGCGGCGGCGCCGGCCTCTACCGGCCCTGGGTGGCGCACGCCGCCACGGCCGCGCGGTTCGTGCCCGTGCAGCTGCCCGGCCGGGAGAACAGGATGGCGGAGGAACCCGAGAAGGACTTCGACGCCCTCGCCGAGCGCCTGGCCCGCGGGATCGCTCCTTGGACGGGCGAACGGTACGCCCTCTTCGGGCACAGCATGGGCGGCCTGCTCGCCCACGAAGTCACCCACCGGCTGCTCGAGTCGACCGGCCGGCCGGCCGAACTGCTCGTCGTCTCGGCGTGTGCCGCGCCCGATGTGGAGCGGCCCGACTGGAGCATCCACGACCTGCCCCGCGACGAGTTCGTCGACCGGCTGCGCAAGCTCGACGGCACCCCGCGCGAGGTGTTCGAGGACGAGGACCTCATCGAGCTGTGCCTGCCGCGCATACGGGCCGACTTCTCCGTCCTGGCGAGCTACCAGTACCGTCCCCGCGCACCGCTGCCCGTGCCGGTGACGGCCCTCGCAGGGACCCGCGACCCCCAGGTCCCCACCTGGGCAGTGGCCGAGTGGAAGCGGCACACCAGCGGCGCCTTCGACCTCCACTCGCTGGATGACGACCACTTCTTCCTGAACCGGCACCAGCGGACCATCGCCGATCACATCACCAACGCCCTGCGTCCGACGTCCTTCTGAGACTCACCCCTCCCCATTCGACCCGCCGGCCCGTATGCGACATGAGCCCTGACTGACAGAGAACGGAACCTGCTGATGACCCGACCGTGGGGCGAGCCCGACGGCTCGTACATGGTGCTGGCCAACGACGAGGCGCAGTACTCGTTGTGGCCCGCGAACGCGGCGATACCCGAAGGGTGGAAGGCCGCGCATCCCCCGAGCGACCGGCAGACCTGCCTGACCCATGTGGAAGAGCAGTGGACCGACCTGCGTCCCAAGAGCCTGACGAACACGATGAAGAGGAGTACGGCGTGAACAAGAGCGGCGCGACGATGGCCGAGGTGTACAACCACGCACTCGCGGCATGGTCGATCAGTGCGGCGTGGGAGGTCGGCTTCTTCGACGCGATACGTGAACACGGCAGCCTGGACGCCGTGGCCTTCTCCGCCGACCGGGGACTCGACGCGGGGTCGGTCCGCGAACTGGTGCGGGCGCTGTCCTCCGCGGACATCGTCAGCCGGGACGGTGACACCGTCCGGCCGGGCCCGAACTTCGCCGAGGCGGACCGCTCCAAGTCACTGTTCCACTGGATGACCCGAGGCTGCGGCGAGCTGTTCGACACCCTCCCGGACCTGATGCGCAAGGACAACCGCAGCGGCTCCTTCTACCGGCGTGACGCCGCGGCGATCAGCGTCGCCTGCCGCGAGATCAATGCCGAGTGGTGGGACCCGGTCTTCCTGCCGGTCGTCGAGACGCTGGACTTCCAGCACGTCGCCGACCTGGGTTGCGGAAGCGGTGAGCGGCTCATACGCCTCACCGGGGCCCGGCCGGGCGTACGGGGTCTGGGCATCGACCTCGCCGACGGGGCGATCGAGGTCTCCACCAAGGCGGTGGCCGAGGCCGGCCTGTCGGACCGCATCAGCATCGTCCAGGGCGACGCCACGGCACTCGAACCGCGGCCCGAGTACGCGGGGGTGGACCTGCTCACGTCGTTCATGATGGGCCACGACTTCTGGCCCCGTGCCGAGGCGGTCGCGTCGCTGCGCCGCATCCGGGAGGTGTTCCCCGACCTGAAGCACTTCCTGCTCGCGGACGCCACACGTACCACCGCTTACCCGGATTCGGAGATGCCCATCTTCAGCATGGCCTTCGAGTTCGCCCACGCCGTGATGGGTGACTACCTGCCCACGCTGGACGAGTGGGGCCCGGTCTTCGAGGAGGCCGGCTGGCGCCTCGTGGAGCAGTACCCGATCAGCGTTCCGGCGGAGAGCGTGATGTTCCACCTCACCCCCGCGTGACCCGCGGCGCCCCGGTGCTCTCCCGAGCGCACCGGGGCGCACCGGTCTCCGGGGGCCGCGGAACCGGTGGAGTCGGACGATCCGTTCGATCGAACGGCGCGGCACCGGCGCAGGCTCCAAGCCCGGCGCGTGCATGTCGGCAGGAACCTGCCCGGTCAGCAGGCGCGGCCCGCTGAGACCAGGCCCGCACATCGGCGATCTCGAGCTGCTCGGTGCTACGTCGCGGTGGGCTGCTGTGGGGAGCGGAGCACGAGCAGGGTGATCTCGCTGGGGGCGAAGACGCGGAACGGCGGGCCCCAGAAGCCGGTGCCGCGGCTGGTGTAGAGGAGGGTACGGGTGCCGTGGCGGCTGAGGCCGGCGACGGCGGGCTGGTCGATGCGGACCAGGTGGTGGAAGGGCCAGATCTGGCCGCCGTGGGTGTGGCCGGAGAGTTGGAGGTCGATGCCGGCGGCTGCCGCGCGGTCGACGAACTTGGGCTGGTGTGCCAGGAGCAGGACGGGCAGGTCGGGGTCGGCTCCGTCCAGGGCTCCGGCAAGGTGGGCGCGGTGGCCGGCCAGGCCGGAGGACTCGGCGGTGACGTCGTCCACGCCGGCGACCACGAGGGTGTCGCCTCCGCGTTCGAGGAGCAGATGGCGGTTGCGCAGCGGCTCCCAGCCCAGCTCGTCCATCAGGTCGACCCAGCCCTGGGCCTCGCTGTAATACTCGTGGTTGCCGGTGACGTAGACACGGGCCCGGGTGGCCCGCACGGTGCCGAGTGGGGCGGCCTGGGCGCGGCGGCGTTCGGCCGTGCCGTCGGCGATGTCGCCGGTGTGGCAGACCAGGTCGGCCTCCAGGGTGTTCACCGTCTCGCAGACCCGTTCCGACCAGCGGGCGCGGTCGAGGGGGCCGTAGTGGGTGTCGGTGATGAGGGCCACGCGGGTGCCGTCCAACCCGGCACCCAGTCGCGGGAGTTCCACGTCGAGTAGGCGCACGCGTGGCACGCGACGAGCCTCGGCGTACCCCCAGGCCAGCAGTGCGGCGGCCACGCCGAGGACGGCCCAAGTGACGATGCGGGCCCGGCCCTGACCGTCACCGACGCCGGCCACGGTCAGGGCGAGCCGCAGCAGCACTCCGAGCAGGACGGACCAGGTGAACAGGACCCAGCCGGCGCCCAGCAGGGTGTCACCGACGATCGCCGCCCGGTCCTGCTGACGCCGGCCGTGGCCGCGCATCATCGCGAGCGGCATACCGATCAGGCCGAGGACGAACAGGGCGGTGCCGGCGAGCGTGACGGGCAGCGGCCAGTGCTGGCCGGTGTACAGCAGCACCCAGCAGGGCACCGCCCACAGCAGGACGGGGGCGATCAGGGGGATGTAGCGCATCAGGCGGTGCAGGCGGCTCTGCCGCGGTGCTTCCGCCTCCCTGTCCGCGGGTCGGGTGTTGCTGGTGTCGGTCACGCTTCCCCTCCTTGACCAGGCTGCCGTCGCGCGCACTGTATCCGGTCGCCCTGGGACCGGCCGACCACGGGCGGACGGACGTGCGTGCCTTGCCGTCCTGACGCCGGGCGACGATCCTGGGCCGGTGCCAGGACAGAGGAAACGAAAGCGGCGGCAAGAGGTCGAGAGGCAGCGATTTACCGCTCGCACTTCGCCGGACGCGGGGCGGTGGGAAGTGATCTTCGAGACTCGGGACGAATCGGAGTTGCGGGCGCGGCTGTGGCGTCTTCGGGAGGCGCGAGTCGACCGGTCGATGATCCGGATCGACACGCTGTGCGGCCGCCTGGCGCTGCCGACCACCTACCGGCTGAGCCGGTTCGTGACGGACCCCGTGTGCGAGTCCGATCACGAGTGCTCTGATCATTGATCTTGTGGTGGGTCGAGGTGAGTTGACGGACGCGGCGTGGGAGCGGACAGAGCCGCTGCTCGCCCAGCAGGGCATGAACACCAGCAAGGTCGTCCTCGCGCCGATGACGCGTCTGTTCCGGGTGGCGAGAGGGCGACACATCGAGATCACCGCGTCCGTAGGAGCGCGTGCCCTGGGACAGGGGCGCGACCGCGCGGACGTCCGCTCCGGTGCCGAGCATGGAGGAAGCCTTCGCCTTTACCGCCGCCGCCGGTGACGCCGCGCCCCACGTTGGATCGGCGCTCCGGTTTCCGGTCGCCGATACCGTCCCGGTAGACCAGGGGTAGAGGTGAAGGTGAAGGGTGAGAATCTTTTGGCTTCTGATTCGGCTCGGATGCGTCGTCGTGTCGGCGGTCGCGCCATTGGCGGTTTTCCCTTACCTCCTTTTCAGCGCGCTCGAGGGGCAGTCCGGAGTGAGCACGCCGAGCGGGGACCGGTGGGCGGACGCACTCCAGGTCGCCGCTCCAGCAGCGGCCGTCGAGTTGGGGATCATCGTGGTCGTGCTGCTCTGGGGCAACGCGGTGAGCAGCAATCCGGCCTCACCATCCGCTCGCGCCGTCGCGGTCGCAACGGCGGCAGTGTGCGCCGGTCTTCCCACCACGTTCTTCGTGGGTTTGCCGGTGTGGCCCTTGGTCCTGTTGAGCTGCGTCGTACCTGCGGCTCTGATCGCCCCTGCCCTCATGCGGTCCGCAGCCGCGATCACACCGTCCGCCTGAGCCCGGTTCGACGGGCTTGGCCTCGCTTCTTCCGAGTACTGATGGTGTCGTCGTGAGCGGCCGGATGTCTGATATGTCCCGTACCGTGTCGAGGCCAAGTCGAGGACATTTCCCTCGTGACGGAGCGCGCGTCGCGCTCTAAGTCAGTCCTGGAGATCGCCGAGCCAGCGCAGGGCGCTCAAGCCCGGCAGGAAGCAGTACTCGCCGCCGCGGGTGACGACGAACCGCGGCAGCGGGGTAAGGCGCCGTCGCACCGGCCGCCGGGGAACGGTGAAGCCGGTGACGCCGTTGTGGGATCCGGTGACGGGGTCTTTGGCGTTGCCTGCGCCGAAGAAGACGCCGTCGTTCATCCATTCCGACTGGACGAACTCGAACTGTCGCCCGAGGTGGGCTCCGATGAACGCGAACATCAGGCCGCGGTCGGCCCCGTCGTCCTCCAGGACTTCCTCGGGCAGCGGCGGACCGTAGACGGCGCCTCGCCTGATCATGCGGTGCAGTCGCACCTCTCCCGCCACCGAGGCGTCGCGGGGGTTGGCCCGGCGGATGTGGCAGCCGCCGGGCGTGATGAATCCCGCGGGGTCGTCTCGCTCGTACAGGAAGGTGTTGCGGCGGTGCGGGTCCGCACCGAGAGCGGGGTCGTCGTGCTGCGGACTGAGCGCCAGGGGAGCACCGCTGCGCCAGCGTCCCATGATCTTGGCAGCGAGCAGTTCCTCGTCCTCGCAACCAGTGGAGTTGTCCCGCAGATAGCGGCGGAACGCGGCGACATCCTGGTGGAGCTTACGGAAGACCGCATAGCTGCCGTTGCGTCCCAGCACCTCTGGCTGCGGGGTCTGGACACCGCCGATCTCGTCCCGGTAGCCGAGCACGAACTCCCCGGCCTTCAACGGCACCTCAAGCTGGTTCGACCCGGCGATGCCGCTTCCTTCGACGGCCGGATGGCTGACGCCGTCGCGATATCCGAAATGCTCGGTCTCGGTGGGCAGCGCGTGGCAGTCCTGCCGCCAGATCGCGGTCACACCGCGAAGGCGGTCGTACGCGGCCCGGTCGAGGACCGCCTCCAACCGCGGGGCGTCGGGCGCGACCGCCGCGACCACCACGTGGACATCCGGCGTGCCCAGTGGGGCTTCCCAGTTCTCAGGGCTGCTCTCGCCGACATCGCTCAGCGCTTTGGCCCGGGCGGCCATCCCCTGCCTGAACTCCCAGGCGAACGTGTCCAGTGATGCGCGCGGCACACCCAGCGCCTCCAGGCCGTGGCAGGTGACCGCGACACTGACCCAGGTATCCCCCAGGGGGCTGACCGAGTCGGCGGCAGAGGTCACCACCGAACTCGCGCGCCGCATCAACTCCCGCCCGCCCTCTCGGTCATCGACGCGGAACACAAGGTACGTCGCCGCGTAAGGGGTCGGCCGGGGGCTGAGAACCCCGCGCTGAATATCTTCGAGTTCCAACGCGACTTGCCTAGGTCCGCTCACAGTCCGCCTCCCTGCGGGACTACTTCGAGACGAGGTTCCGCCAGAAATTCCGCAGGCTCTCGTCGCCGCCGAACAAGGAGCTGAAGATCGTGGAGTCCGCCAGCAGCACATCGCCGGCCCGCTCACCGCTCGGAGGCATCCACAGGAACATGTTGAACTCGGTGTTGCCGGCTTCGGTGAACGGATGTGGCCTGGAGGTGTCGATCGGCTGCCTGGCCAGCACGTGGATGGCATCCGGGTCGTCGGTCGTCACGGCGTAATGCGGCAGGTGCATATGGAAGTTGAAGTTCGTCACTCCTTCCAGCCACCCTTTGGCATCCAGGTCACCGACTGTGGACAGCGGGGCGATCCCTTTCTTCTCCCCCGCCGCGGGGCGCAGTCCGTAGCGGTTCTCGACCGGCACCCCGAGGCCCTGCATCAAGTCCCGCACGTACGTGGCGAATCGCTGCTGGCGGGGTACCAGGGGATCGCCGTGATGGCGGTACTCCACGTCCCGCACGGCCAGATCGTCCGACGCCCCGACGTCATGGTGGGGCCCCAGGACCAGACAGGCGTCCTCTCGGCCGAGGAAAGCCCGCAGTGCCTCGACCTCCTCGGGCTGGGCCGCCTGCCCGGTGACCATGTGGTCCAGCCCGAACACGAACAGGGTGTCGGTGTCGGCCAGCACGCGTTCGTCGAGCGGGGTCCGGAAACCGGCGTGGTCGATGCGCTGATACACCGGGACGGGGTGCCCGGTGACCTCCTCGACGAACTGCTGGAACGGCACCCAGGCCCAGAAGAACAACTCCAGTGATCCAGCGATGCCTTGCTGGAACTGAAACGGGTCCGACCACTTCGGGTCCTCGTAGGCGGGCCACGCCACCCGCCTGACCTCCGTCATGGTGGAGAACCGGTTGTCCAGCCCGGCCGGATTTCTGCCCGCCTCGGCCGGATAGCTCCACGAGACGTAGATGCTCACACGTCGCCGACCAGGGGTGTACTCGCGCGGTACGTGGTTCTGGTTGTAGGTGCGCGCGGTACTGGCCTCGCTCATCTCGTCTCCGATCCGCAGTGGGACAAGTGCGCGACAGCCCGCTCTCACTGCAGCTGGTCGAGCATCTCTGACAGAGCACCCTTGATCCGCAGAGCCTTCTTGATCTCATCAGCGGTCACATACGGGTACTCCCCGTACTCGATGAAGCTCGGACAGTGGTGTTCACGCACAAACCTGACGAACGCCTCAGGGTTGGTCCGCCAGTCCTCGGGGAACCCTTCGAGGTTCTCGAAGGCCGTGCTCACCCCCGCCTTGCTGAAAAGCGCGACGGCGTCCTCCGTGTACTTGTCGAAGTCGGTATCGAAGATCCCCTGATACATGAAGCGCGTGTCGTCGTCGAAGAGCACCCAGCGCAGGTAGTGCAACTTCAGCGGCGCGAGAAGATATGGATCTTCCTCCAAGGCCTTGGCCAAGGTGTAGCCGTGCTCACGTATCGCGTCGGCCCGGCCGGGCTTGACCTTCGCGACGATGGTGAACCCATAACACGCCGGTGTCCTCGGATAAACGGGGCCGTACTTCCCCTGCTCGAGTTGGTCGGTGTCCTTGGGGATGACGGCCGCCTGCGGCTTGATCTCCATGTCCGCTCCTCCCACCGCCCACCGCCCACCGGCCGGGGACAATTCCCCCCATTGTCCCACGCGTCAGGTCCACCCGCCTTGTCGGCAGCGAGGAGCTGAAACGCCTTGACCGCCCAGCGCGGGCGGCAGGTTCGTGGTTGGGCCGGAGTTCAGAGTCGAACGTCTTTCCGCCCGCCTCGGTGTCCGCCGTCCCCGCGCCCGGACGCGGACACGGCGCGGATGCACTGTCGGCACCGTGCGAGCTCCACGGAGTGGTCGATGAGCCGGTCGTCGACAGGGCGGTCGGTGGTGAGGAGCCGGAGGTACGTGAGGGTGGTGAGATCCTCGATCAGCTCGTACGGGTCGGTGTCCGAGGGGAGTTCACCCTGCCCGACGGCCCGGCTCACGATCGCGGCGGCGCCGGTGAACCGAAGCACCCAGAACTCCTCGTTGGCTCGCACCACTTCGTCGTCGTTCGCCGCGCGAGACACCCCGGTGCGGGTGACCCGCCCGACCTCGGCCCGTTCGATAAGCCCGACGGCCTGGGTGAGGAGTGCGCGCAGGTCCCCCCCCAGCGTGCCCGTGTCAGGTACCGGGTTCTCTCTCCCCCCGTCGAGGGAGCCGCACGTCGTCACCCCATGGCGGAGCCGATCGCCGCCGACATCCCGGGCCGGACCAGGCCGCTGCGCGGCTGTCGGTGAGGCGAACCGGCCTCGACCACATGGTGCGGAGCGTTGAAGCTTTGACGTGGTGACGCCGGGGGCCGGCCCGTGCGGCTGCCGGGCCTGCGGCCCACACTGGGAGAGGAGCCGCCGACAGGACGGGGCGAGCGATGCGCGCATGGGTGGTGACCCGGCCGGGGCCGGTCGAGGAAGGTCCGCTGCGGCTCGTGGAGCGGCCCGCCCCGGTGCCGGGGGAGGGGGAGCTGCTGGTGCGTGTGCGGGCGTGCGGGGTGTGCCGCACGGATCTGCACGTCACCGAGGGCGACCTGCCCGAGCATCGGCCGGAGGTGACGCCCGGCCACGAAGTCGTCGGCGAGGTCACCGGCACGGGACCCGGTGTGGAGGGATGGGCGCCAGGCGACCGCGTGGGAGTGGCGTGGCTGCGAAGCACCGACGGCACCTGCCGCTTCTGCCTGCGCGGCGACGAGAACCTCTGTCCCGGCTCCCGGTACACCGGCTGGGACGCCGACGGCGGCTACGCCGAGTACACGACCGTTCCCGCGCCCTTCGCCTACCGCCTGCCGCCGGACGTCGACGAGGTCGCCCTCGCGCCGTTGCTGTGCGCGGGCATCATCGGCTACCGGGCCCTGCTGCGGACCTCACTCCCGCCCGGCGGCCGCCTCGGGCTGTACGGGTTCGGGGGCAGCGCCCACCTGTGTGCGCAGGTCGCCCTGGCGCAGGGGGCGACCGTGCACGTCCTGACCCGGGGCGACGCCGCCAGGCGACTGGCGCTCGGCCTCGGCTGCGCCTCGGCCGTCGGCATCCACGACAGACCACCTGAGCCGCTGGACGCGGCGATCCTGTTCGCACCGGCGGGCGATCTCGTGCCGGTAGCACTGCGGGGCCTCGATCGCGGCGGGGTGCTCGCCATCGCGGGCATCCATCTCAGCGACATCCCCGTCCTGCGCTACGAGGAGGAGCTGTTCTACGAGAAGGAGCTGCGCAGCGTCACCTCCAACACCCGCCGCGACGGATGCGACTTCCTCGACATCGCCGCCCGTCACGGGATTCGGGCCACCACGCACCCCTACCCGCTCTCCGAAGCGTTGCGGGCGCTCCAGGACCTGAAGGCCGGCCGCTTCGACGGCGCGGCGGTCCTGGTCGACGACCTCTGAACGACGGTGCCGCGCGGTCGTGTTCCCCGAGGCCGCCGGCCTCACCGATGAGGACGACATCCTGGACGAGCCGTTTCCGCTGTCCCTACCGCTTCGACATCTTCCGCGACGACCTCAACGCCTCGATCGCCTTCTCCGCCGCTGCCGACCACCTCGCGTCCGGGCCCGGCCGGCACTTCTGTTCGGCACGCTCCTGGCCAAGTCCGACGTCGAGACGGCCGTCAACCAACTCCTGGACGCGGGCCACGATCCGTGCGGTGAGGTTCACCCCTGTGGCTCGATGAGGTCCTGAACGCGTGCTCCGGGGGAGCGCCGGCGTCCTGCTCCGTGCCGCCGGCCGGCATCCGGCTCCCGCTCCCCGCTGGTGAGACCGGTCGTGCCTGCATAGCGTGATCACATGACCACAGAAACAGCCCGTCCCGCTCTCGACGACCGGCGGTGGAAAGCGCTCGGGGTCTGTCTGACCGCGGGCTTCATCTCGCTGCTCGACGTCTCGATCGTGAACGTGGCCCTCCCTTCCATGGAGCGCGGGCTCGGTGCCTCCGAAGCCACTCAGTCCTGGGTGGTGTCCGGGTACGCCCTCGCCTTCGGGCTCGCGCTGGCGCCGGCGGGGCGACTGGGTGACCTGCGGGGGCGCCGCCAGGCGCTGTTGTTCGGCCTCGGCGTGTTCACGGCCGCGTCGGTGGCGTGCGGTCTCGCCCCCGGCCCCACCTGGCTGGTGGTGTTCCGGCTGATCCAGGGGGCGGCCGCCGGTGTGGTCGCACCACAGACCTCGGGGCTGATCCAGCAGATGTTCCAGGGCGCCGAACGGGCCCGGGCCTTCGGTTTCCACGGCAGCGTCGTCGCGGTGTCCACCGCGGTGGGCCCGCTCGTGGGCGGACTGCTGATCCAGGCGTTCGGCACGGGCGACGGCTGGCGCTGGGTGTTCTTCGTCAACGCGCCCATCGGGGTGGCCGCCCTCGTCGCGGGCCACCGGCTGCTGCCCCGCCTCCCGGTGCCGGGCGACAGACAGGAGAAGTTCGATCCGTTCGGCGTACTGCTGCTCGGCACGGGCGTGCTCGCGCTGCTGCTCCCCCTGGTCCAGGAACAGCAGTGGCAGGGGCGGGCGAAGTGGGCGCTGCTCCCGGTGGGCGCACTGCTGCTGGGAGCCTTCTGGATGTGGGAGAGGATCCAGGGCAGCCGGGGCAAGGCGCCGCTGGTAGACCTCGGTCTCTTCTCCCTGCGCTCCTTCACGCTCGGCACCCTGATCAGCCTCACGTTCTTCGCGGGGCTCACCACCATCTTCTTCGTCCTGTCGCTGTTCCTGCAGAACTCCCTGGGATACAGCGCCCTCGCCGCCGGCATGACCATCCTGCCGTTCGCGGCGGCCTCGGCGGTCGGCGCGGCCCTCGGGGGACGGATGGTGACGCGTTACGGCCGCAGCCTGGTCGTCATCGGCCTGAGCGGGGTGGTCCTCGGGCTGCTCGGCGTCGTGCTGGCCGTGCGGCTGGTGCCCGGCGAGGGCGTGGGCTGGGCCATGGCGGTGCCGCTGGTCATCGGCGGGCTCGGGTCCGGACTCACGGTCTCGCCCAACACGACCCTCACCCTCACGCTCGTGCCGGTACGACGGGCCGGTGCGGCCGGCGGGGTGATGCAGACCGGCCAGCGCATCGGCTCGGCCGTGGGCATCGCCGTGGTCGGCTCCGTGTATTTCGCGCACCTCTCCAACCACGGCCGTGCCACGACGGCCCTTCAGCTCGGGCTCCTCACCGCCACGGCCATCATCCTCGTCGCCCTCGTCCTGGCCGTGGCCGATCTGCGGGAGCGCCGGGCGCATGTGGGCCACGACGACCTGACGGCGACGCCGTGGCAGGGCGTGGGGGAGAGCGGGGCCGGCGAGAAGGCGGCCCGCGGGGTCTGAGGCCGGGCTCGGCCCGAGGTCGTACGGGGGTCTGAGGCCATGCTCGGCCCCGAGGCCGTACGGGGCGCTTGAGACCCGGCCCGCCCCGAGGCCGTACGGTGCCTGACACCGAGCCCGGCCCGAGGCCCTACGGGGACTCGGGCCGGGCTCGGTGTCAGCCGCGAGAACAGAGACGACCGCCGTGCGTCAGCCCTTCGAGACGCGCGGCAGCCGGCGCGCCGTGAAAAGAACCATCGAGATCTTCAGCGCGGTCGAAATGGTCAGGGCCTGGAGGAAGGGCATTCCCATGAACCACAGCGCCATCATCATGGCCGTGAGGACCAGGAAAACCGGGAGCAGGTTGGTGTGCCCGGCCGCGGAACGCAGAACACCTTTGAGTGTTCGGGGCCGAGTCACTGTGTCGATCGCGCCGACATGGATTTCCTCTTCATCGACTTGCGGCATTCTCTTTACCTCCCGCTGGCTCGTTTCCGCTAGCGAGCCTATGGAGGACCCGATCGGGCTGCCACCGCTGCTACTCCGACGTCGTCGGTACGCGGCCGGTCATGTGAACCCTTACGGCCGTTGGGAGGCATGCGGGCGAGTGTCGCGCGGGCATCGGCCGATTCGGACCTAGGTTCCGGACATGAAACGCAACCACGTTCGGTACGCCGCGTTCGTCGCCGTACTTCTCGGTGCGGGCTCCGGCGCCTTCCCGGCCTCGGCGGCCTCACGGACCCTGACGGTGCACCCGGGTGAGTCGATCCAGAAGGCGGTGGACGCCGCCCGCTCCGGTGACACGGTCCTGGTGCAGGCCGGCACCTACCACGAGAGCGTCACGGTCAAGACCTCCGGACTCACCCTCCGCGGCGTCGGTCCGCGCACGGTGATCGTGCCTCCCGAGAAGAAGGCCGCGCCGGGCTCCAGGGCAGCGGTCGGCTGCGTGGAGGGCGGCAAGGGCATCTGTGTGGTCGGGCTCAGGGACAAGCCCGTCGAGGACGTGACCGTCTCCGACCTCAAGCTGACGGGCTTCTCCGGCGTCGGTCTGTGGTCCCTGGCCACCGACCGCCTGACCGTGCAGCGGGTGAGCGCCGAGAAGAACGGCAAGTGGGGCATCTCGCAGGAGCACTCCACGCGCGGTGTGTTCAGGAACAACGTCGCCCGCGACAACGGTGACGCCGGCCTGTACCTCGCCAACACGACCATGTCGGAGACGGGGGCCACGGACAGCCGGGGCCTGGTCGTCGAGGGGAACGACCTGGAGGGCAACCGGAACGGCCTCACGGTCCTGCGCCTGCGCAACCTCACCGTCCAGCGCAACCACCTGGTCGGGAACTGCACCGGCATGATCGTGATCGGGGACGAGAACAAGCCCCGGGCCGGCGCGCTCACCGTCCGCGAGAACCATGTGCTGCGCAACAACAAGTACTGCGCCAAGACGGCCCGGCTGCCGTTCGTGCAGGGCGCCGGGATCGTACTGTCCGGCGCGGAGAGCGTATCGCTGACGCACAACGTGATCGCGGGCAACAGCGGCGCGTCGACGTTCTCGGGCGGGGTCGTGCTGTTCAAGAGCATGGTCGGCGCGGGCAACGAGAAGAACCGCGTCGACGCGAACTGGTTCGCCGGCAACGCCCCGGCCGACCTGGTCAACCAGAACGCCTCGAAGGACGGCAACCTCTTCCGCGGCAACTTCTGCCAGGTCTCGATCCCCGCCGGACTGTGCTGAGCTGAGCCGGCCCGTCATACGGCTCCGTGAGCCGGACAGTGTCCCTTCGCACCGTTCCCCCGAGAGCGGTACGAAGGGACACCGCCGTTCCACGCCGTTCCACCGGTCGGTGGGGCAGGCCCGTGTCACGGCCCCGGCGGACTCAGACGGGAGCGAGGGCGGGCAGCAGACGCAGGGCGTTCTCGCGGTTGATGCGGCCGCGTTCCCGCTCGCCGAGGGCGGGATCCCCGTCCAGGGCGGGAGCGGTCACCTCGGAGACCACGCGTGCGGGGGTGGGCGGCCAGTCGCTTCCGTAGAGGATCCGGGAGGAACCCGCGGCGGCCAGCAGAGTGGGGGTCGCCGACGGGGACATGGGCGCGGCCGTGTCGTAGTAGAAGCGGTGCAGGTAGTCGCTGACCCGGCCGGGGTCGACGGCGGGGACGAGCTGGCGGCCGAAGACCTCGACCCGGCTCGCGATGTAGGGGAGGTACCCGCCGCCGTGCGGGAGGATGAAGCTGAGCCGCGGGAAGCGGTCCAGCGTGCCGTTCATGATCAGGCTCAGGGCGGCGCGGGTGGTGTCCATCAGGAAGTCGCACACGAACGGCGGTACGCCCTCAGGAGCGCCGGAGGTGTTCACCTGCATGGGATGCGTGCTGATCACGGCGGCGCGTTCGTCCAGTTCCGCCATGATCGGGTCGAGTGCGGGGTCGCCCAGGTAGGTGTTGCCCGTGCTGGTGCGCGCGCTGACGCCCACGGCCCCGAGCTGGTCCATTCCGTGGGAGACGGACCAGCGGGAGAGTTCGGCGTCGTCGAGGAAGACGGGCGTGAAGAAGGCGAAGCGGCCGGAGTGCCTGGCGGCCAGGTCACCGGCGGCGTCGAGGGCGACCCGCGTGCTCTCCTTGCGTGCCGCCGCCTCCGTGAAGCGTCCCAGCATGGCGACGGTGAGGACGCTGGTGCGCGTGCCGGTCCGGTCCATCAGGTCCAGGGCGTCGTTCTCGTCCCAACGGGTCCATGGCGGCAGGCTGTCCCGGTCCGCGATCCCCTTCTGCTCGGCCCACCGCACCCATTCGGGGGCGGTGTAGTGGTGGTGGACGTCTATTCGTTCGCGCCGGGCGTCGTCGCCGCTCTGTGCGGCGCGCCGGCCTATGTCACCCGGAGACTGCAGATCGGTCGTCATGGGATGGGCTCCGTACGGTGGAAGGGTCCGGGGGCGTTGGAGGGCGGATCAGCGGCCGAGGAGGCCTTCGAGGACGCGCGTCAGCTCGGGCGCGGGATTCGCGGGAAGGTCCGCGGAGCGCCAGGCGACGATTCCGTCGGGGCGGACGAGCACCGCGCCCCGAGGAGTGACGCCGTGGACGTCGGCCCAGTCCGCACCGCCGCCGTCGGTGCCCCGGGCGGCCGTGGTGTCGAGGTCGAAGTCCGGGCCGGCGCCGACGCGGTAGGACACCAGGGGGACGCCGAGCTCGGCCGCCGCGGCCTGGGCGGCCGACGGCCACGGCCCGTCCGCGAGACCGGAGAGCAGGACGAAGCTCCGCTCGTACAGATCGACGGTCGACTTGGTGTCCCCGTCGTGCACGACGGTCATGTGCGGGGCCCGGGTACCGGGGTCCGCCTGCAGGAGGAGTGTCTCCGGGATGGTCGGCTTTCCGGTGTCCCCGCCGGACACGGCCGTGGAGAGGTAGCGGTAGCCGAGGGACACGGTCATCAGGTCCGTGCTCTGGCCCGGGCCCTGCGCGGCGGCGTAGCCGGGGTGCTCCTCGCGGGCCGCCTGCTCGATGGCCCGGGCGATCGTGGCGAGGGCGACCGGGCGCCGTTCGTTCTCGTAGGTGTCCAGCAGGCTTTCACCCGCCCAGCCGCGCAGTACAGCGGTGATCTTCCAGGCCAGGTTGTGAGCGTCCTGGATGCCGGTGTTGGATCCGAACGCGCCGGTGGGGGGCATCTCGTGGGCCGAGTCACCGATGAGGAAGACGCGTCCCTGCCGGTAGTGGTCGGCGACCCGGTCCGCCGCGTGCCACGGGGCACGCCCGGTGACCTCGACGTCCACGTCCCGTACGCCGGCGGCGGCCCTGATGTGGTCCGCGATCCGCGCGTCGGTGAAGTGCTCCAGCGTCTGGCCGCGCTCGGGGAACCACGGGATGTGGAAGACCCACTTCTCCTCGTTGTCGACGGGCAGCAGAACCCCGTCGCCCTCGGTCCCGTTCAGGTAGCAGACGAGGAAGCGCTGGTCGCCCACCACCTCGCGCAGGAGCTTGCTGCGGAAGGTGACGCTGACGTTGTGGAACAGGTCGCCCCCTCCGCTCTGCCCGATGCCCAGACGCTCGCGCACGGGGCTGCGCGGCCCGTCGGCCGCCAGGAGGTAGGCCGTGCGCTTCGTGTACGTGCGGCCGCTCTCCCGCTCGCGCAGTTCGCACGTCACGCCGTCCCGGTCCTCGGTGAAGGAGACCAGCTCCGTACCGAAGCGCACGTCCCCGCCCATCTCACGGGCATGGGCCAGCAGGACCGGCTCCAGGTCGTTCTGGCTGCACGCGCACCGCAGGGTGGAGCACACGTCCTTCTCGGGGGGCTTCCCGCCGGTGAGCCGGGCCGAGAGCCATCTGCTCTGACCGCCCGACAGTTTGTCCGTCTGCATGATGCCGTGATTGCCGGACAGATTGGCCGCGGCCTTTCTGATGTCCGGTTCCAGGCCGGCGGTGCGGAACAACTCCATCGTCCGCATGTTGTTCCCCCGCCCCCGGGGGTGTTCGGAAGTGGCGGCCCGTCGTTCGGCGACCATATGGCTGACGCCCAGTCGTCCGAGAAACACCGACGCGGACAGTCCGACAAGCGAACCGCCCACGATCAGTACCGGCACCATTTCTTCGTCGCGCCTGTCCAAGGCCCGTCCTCCTCCAGTGACCCAGCGGTGGTTCGGGCAGCAATTCGAATTCAGCGCGGCCCTGGGATCGAACTTGGCACAGGGTCCCTGGGGCGGCAATCGAGCCTGACCCGGACGGCTCACTCGTCCTTCGCGTGTGCGGGCCGCCGCGAAAAGGTCGGTCGGCGTCAGGGTGAATCACGTTTTCCCGTCACGAGTGGCGTCAATGCATTCCTGCGTTCCAGCGCTCAGCCGTCTCGTGCCACTGCGGGAAGAGAAGAAGGGCCGTCGATGACTCAGATGCAAGAGCAGGAGACCGCGGACGAGACAGCCCAGGCGGTGGACGCGGCATCCCGCGGCTGCCCCGTGTACCGCTCCAACCCGCACCCCCTCTACGAGCATCTGCGTGAGAACGCGCCCGTGAGCCGTCTCACCCCGCCGCACGGTGTGGCCTCGTACCTCATCACGCGGTTCGAGGACGCGAAGGCGGCCCTGGCCGACCCGCGGATCAGCAAGGACATGTACGCGGCCATCGACGCGTACCGGTCCATCTTCGGCGACTCCTCCATCGCCCTGGACGACAACATGCTGTTCGCCGACCCGCCCAAGCACACGCGGCTGCGCCGGATCGTCAGCAAGGCCTTCGTCCCCCGCCGCATCGAGGCACTGCGCCCGCGGGTCCAGGAGATCACCGACACGCTGCTCGACAGGTGCTCCACCCTGGAGCCCGTCGACCTCCTGTCGGCCTTCGCCTTCCCGCTGCCCCTCCAGGTGATCTGCGAGCTGATCGGCGTCCCCGAGGAGGAGCGCCAGGAGGTCCAGCAGTGGTGCAGCGTCGTCGCGCGGACCGGGTTCAGCAAGAAGGACAAGGACCGGCTGGCCGAGGCGGAGACCACGCTCCGGGAGTACTTCGAGATCCTGATCGCCCGTAAGCGCAAGGCCCCCGAGGACGACCTGCTGAGCCTCCTCATCCAGACGCGGGACGAGCAGGATTCGCTGACGGACGGCGAGTTGCTGTCCACGCTGTGGGTGCTGCTGTTCGCCGGCCACAAGACGACCGCCTACCTCATCGGCAACGCCGTCTACACCCTGCTCACGCATCCCGAGCAGCTCAAGCAGGTGATCGACTCGCCCGATCTCCTTCCGAACGCCGTCGAGGAGATCATCCGCTTCGAGGGCTCGGTCGAGAACGCGACCTTCCGTCACGCGCTCGAGGACGTCACCATCGCGGGAACGCTCATCCCCAAGGGCTCGCTGGTGCAGATCGCGGTCACCTCGGCCAACCGGGACGCCGACGCGTTCGAGAACCCCGACGTCTTCGACATCACCCGGCAGGGCGTGCAGAGCAACCATCTGGGATTCGGCACGGGCCCGCACTACTGCCTCGGCGCACCGCTGGCGAGGATGGAGATGCAGATCGCCCTGGCCTCGCTCTTCCGTCGCTTCCCGAACCTCTCCCTGGCCATGCCCCCCAACGAGGCCAAGTGGCTGACGGTGCCCTTCCCCGCGTTCCGCGGCCTGACCGAGCTGCCCGTCGCGCTGGACCCCTCCAGGGTCCTGGACGACTGGGCCTCCGGGATGTCCGGCACCGAGTGAGATCAAGGGCGTAGGCCACGCCGTACCGCCGGCCGGCCCCTTCACGCGGCAGCCCCGGACAGGCGATCCTGTCCGGGGCTGTTCCACGTTCCGGCGTCGTCCCACCCGGACGGCTCACGCCGGGGGACGGTGGTGGCGCGGAGGGCGACCTGGCCGGCCCTCCACCCGGTCGCTGCGCGCGGCCCGCATCGCACCGCTGGACGCGCTGCGGCAGTGAGCGGCTCGCGTCAGCGCGCGGTGTTGTCCGCGGGCGCGTCCCGGCCGGCCAGTACGTCCTTGGCGCGTGCCACCGACCTCGCCGTCTCGGCCCGGGCCTTGGCGAGGTCGGAGCGATGAGCGCCGATGGCGGCGTTCTGCAGAGCGGCCTCGGCAGCGGTCCATTTCTGGACCAGACGCGTGCTTTCCTTGCACTGGATATCGGTGACGGCCACGGCTCGTTCTCCGTCCGTCACCCGGGGTCCCAGGACGCCGTGGTCGGTGCGGTGATCAAATCCGGTCGCGTGCAATGGGGGGCCGGCGCACGCAACAGCCTTGGTGCTGCCATTGCCTTGATGTGCACCGATTCTCGGAGTGCGAGGTCGTGGTGATCGCGTGGCGGCAGGTGTGCGTGGGAGTTCGTGGACCGGGCGGGGTGACAGGTGGGGCGGGATGAGGCTTGTTCCTGTCTCGACACGATCTCGTACGTGGACCGCACCGGGGTCGGCGTCACCGACTTCCTCACCACCCGGTACCTGGATGCCCCGGTGGACGGGTTCGCGGCGGCTTCCGATGGCCCGTCGGCCCGCGCCTGTTCGCGCCGGGCCGAGGCGAACGGACCGCGCCTGCGGGCTGCTACGCCCACCGGCATGAGGCGAAGGGTGTTACTTCTCGGTCGCGCGGGGTTCCCCGCTGATGGATTCCTGGTAGACGTCCGCGTAGGTGGGGGAGTCCTTGACCAGGTCGTCGCAGAACGCGGCGACGTCGTTGCCGATGAGTTCCAGGACCCCCTTGCCCGCGACGACAACCTCCTCGAAGAAGTCGACGATCCCGGGGAGCAGGGGCCCGTCGGGCAGGTCGACCGGTCCGACCTTGAACAGGTACTTCTGCATCTCCCTGTAGACGATCTGATAGTCCGGCGGGAGCGCCTTGACCCGAGCCATGTGCGCCCGCCACTGCTTCTTGCCCTCGACGATGTCCTGGATGCCCACGTCAGCCTCCCAGCCGGCTCAATTTCCTTGCGACGTTCCTGTTCAACTGCTCGCGCCACCGGTCGCGATAGGTCCGAGCCCCTTCTCCACCGGCCAGCGCCGTGCAAAAGCCCCGGATGTCGTCGCCGAGGACCTCGTGGACGCTCTGCCCATCCGCCGCTGTCTCTTCGAGCAGCCCCAGGGCGGCGTCGAGGATCGGCATCAGGTTGCGGCCGGTGAAGTCCCCATGGGGCAGGAGGTGGCCCTTGATCTGTTCCCACGCCGCCCGGTAGTCGTCCGGCAGGGCCTCGGCCCGGGCTTCGAACGCCTTCCAGTCCCTGGTGAGATCGCTGCCTGTGATGGTCTCCCAGAAGTTCATCTCGCGCCCTCCTTGAGCCTGTCGATGCGTGATGAGACGTACTGCCATTTCGCCCAGAACTTCGCGAGTTCCTCGCGTCCGGCGTCGTTGAGCGCGTAGAACTTGCGCGGCGGACCGACCCCGGATGGTCGCTTCGTCACCTGGACGAGTTTGTTCCTCTCCAGTCGCAGCAGGATGGTGTACACCGTCCCCTCGACGACGTCGGCGAAGCCGAGCTCGTTCAGCTGACGGGTGATGGCGTAGCCGTAGGTCTCCTCGCTGCCGATGATTTCGAGCACGCACCCTTCGAGCGTGCCCTTCAGCATCTCCGTCAGGTCGTCCATCGGAGTCCTCCTCGGCCCCACCGGTACTGCGTAGTACCGAGTACCACTATACGGTATCACCGAGTAGTGGAGGATGTCAGTGCCGCAGTCTTGCCTTCCGCAGGCTTGGGGCTTCCCTGCCGCCGAAACCGGGCACGGCGGATTCCTTTACGCGATCTTGAAGCCGGACCGGCTGCCCGGTGGAACCGGTGCCGCCCCTCCCGCCGTTCCTTCTCGGTGTGACGTCAACTCTCGACCCGCGACATGAACTTGGCCGGCGCTCTCAGCACATGGTGATATGCGGTGACGACGGACTCGCGCACCGGCTCGCGCTCGAACTGAACGCGGTGTGCAGCGAGGCCGTCACCGTGGTGGTGCCGTCCCGGGACGACGAGTACGGCGCCGGGATCGCCGCGCTGCACGAGGACCCGCGCTCGCCGGTCGAGTTGCTCGTCTCCGCGCGCCCGGACGAGCGGACCCTGCGGACCGCCGGTGTCGAGCGGGCCGCCGCGCTCGCCCTCACCTACCGCGACGACCAGGCCAACATGACCGCCGCCCTGCTGGCCCGCACCCTCAACCCGTCCGTGCGGCTGGTCGTGCGGATGTTCCACCGCGAGCGCGGCCGCCACCTGGAGCGGCTGCTGGACCGCGCGGCAGGGCTGTCCGGGAACCCGGCGCAGGACACCTCCACCACGGTGCTGTCGGGCGCCGACACCGCCGTACCGGAACTCGTGGCGGCTGCCACCGTCGGCCACGGCCATACCCTCCAGATCGAGGACAGGGTCTTCCGCGGTGTCGTCCGCCCGGCCGGGACGCCCCCGCAGACCACCGACCTGGCCACCCTCGCCGTCCTCTCCGGCGCGCACCAGGACGACCCGGCGAGCCAGGACAGCCCGGAGACGCCGGGCGAGGACGGCACCCAGTTGCTGCCGGACACCCGGACCGCGTACCACCGCCGGTTCACGCACGGCCGGCTGATGCTGGAGGAGGTCACCCACCACCACGCGCCCCGGCCGGCCCGCAGCGGCCGACGCGGTCGTACCGGAGCGTGGCTGCGGGCGCGGCCGGCGAACCTGCCGTGGAAGGTGTTCCTCTCCCATGAGGTCACCGCCGTCTTCGGCGCGCTCGGTGCCATGGTGCTGGCCCTGGCCGCCGCCACGGTGCTGTTCGCGGACGAACATCCGTGGTGGAAGAACCTGTACCTGCCGATGCTGGACATCTTCACGATGGGTGACCCGGCCACGAACGAGTCGGTCGCCCGCCGCATCCTCCAGCTCGTCGCCGGTTTCGTGGGCGTGGCCGTACTGCCGCTCGTCGTGGCCGCCACGCTGAACGCCACCGAAGCCTTCCGCGCCGGCTCCGCGACCCATCCGCCCGACGAGGACACGAGCGGCCACATCGTGCTCGTCGGCCTCGGGAAGATCGGTACGCGGATGCTGGCCCGGCTGCACACCATGCACCACCAGGTCGTGGTGATCGAACGCGACCCGAAGGCCCGCGGTGTCGCGCTCGCCCGCGAACTCGGCGTGCCGCTGATCCTGCAGGACGCCACAGCCCCCGGCGTGCTGGACCTGGCCCGGGTCGGCTCCAGCCGCTCGCTGCTCGTCCTCACCCGAGAGGACGGCCAGAACCTCGACATCGTCATGGCCGCCAGGGAGAGCAACCCCGCGGTGCGCGTGGTCATGCGGCTCTACGACGACAACCTGGCGGCGACCGTCCAGCGCGCCCTGCGCGCCTCGTACCCGGACGCGCTCACCCGCAGCCGAAGCGTCTCGGCGCTGGCAGCGCCGTCCTTCGCCGCCGCGATGATGGGCCGTCACGTGCTGGGTGTGATGTCGGTGGAGCGGGGCTCGCTGCTGTTCACCTGCGTGGACGTGGCCGGACACCCGGAACTTGAGGGGCGCTCGGTACACGAGGCGTTCCGGGAGAACGAGTGGCGGGTGCTCGCCGTCGGGACCGTGGGTCCCGCGGCGGAGGTGTCCTCCACGGACACCCTCACCAGCCTGCGTGTGGGCGGCTTCGGCTTCGACTGGTGTCCCCCGCAGGGCCGGGTGCTGCGAGCCGGTGACCGGGTGGTCCTGGCGACCACCCGGCGCGGGCTGGACATCCTCATGACGGGCGTACAGCGGCATCCGGTGAACAGGAGGGACTGAGTCGTTCCAGTCCGGTCCGGACGCCTTGAACACAGCCGGCAGACGGAACCCACGGCCGCGGGTTGCGTACCAGGACCTCGTCGGGGTCGATCTCGACGCGGCCACCCGGGGCGTCCCGCGGCAGGAGACGCGACTCGGCCGGCCCCCCGGTCGACCAGACACAGGAGCGAGAGCAGCACGCCGGCGCAGCGGGCGGCGCTCCACAACTCCCGCGTCCCTCCAGCTCGTTCGTCGCCTCACCTGATGCGTCAGGGCGTCCCGTGGCGCAGACGGTAGTGACCTGGGGAAGAGGATCCGGCGGACCTTGACGCGGCTCTGACGGCGATACCCGTCAAGGTCCCGTCAAGGTCCGCCGCTTGGGCGCGAAGATGCCGAAAGGAGCAGTGGGATGTGGCGGGAAACGGTCAGAACCTGAGTGCACCCGCGCGCTTCGACCTTCGTGCGCGGCTCAGGGAAGAAGGGGCACGCACCCATGTCCGTCCTGACCACCGAGCAGCCGGATGCCGCCCCCACGGGCGAGGAACCGCCGGACACCGGTGAACGGCACCGGCTGACCGCCGTCACCGGCCTGGCCGCGCTGTCGCTGGACGCCATGACGTCGGTGGCGTGCGGCCCGGAGGTGCCGCGCTCGGCCACAACTGCGCCTTCTACGTCATCCAGTTCGCGACGATGATCCTGCTGGCGCTGTCCGCGAACACCTCCTTCGGCGGCCTGCCCGTCCTGCGGAAGCTCCTCGCCCGCGACAACTGTCCACCGCACGTGTTCGCGTTGAAGGCCGACCGCTCGGGCCGCCGTGCGGAGCGGGCGTGAGGGCGTTCGTTCCACCCTTCCTTCGACCTCGGACGGAGTGGAACGACCGGCTATGCGTGTGGCGACCGATGGCCGGGAGCCGGGAGCCGGGGCACCTTGCGGGCGGATTGCCCGGCGAGCCCCACCTGTCGGCGACTGGCAACGATGTTTCCGTCCCGCGATGTTCCCGTCCTGCGGGCTCCTCAGGGCGTGCTGTCGTCGACCGCTGAAGGATTCAGTGACGCCAGCAGCTTCAGCAACAGTGAGTGTGCCTGCTCCTGCTCCGTCGGTGTCAGTACTCGCAGGGCTTCGGCGTGGGTGGCGTCCACCGCCTTCCCGGCCTCCGTCGCGAGCCGCAGGCCGGCCTCCGTGGCGTGCAGTCGATGGGTGCGTCGGTCGCCCGGGGCGGTCCGGCGCTCGAGAAGTCCCCGTTCGACCAGTCCGTTGACGGCCGTCCCCATGGACTGCGGGGTGATCGCCGCCCTGCGTGCGGCGGTCGCGCTGGTGACACCCGGATCGAGGATGGCCTGCGTCAGGGCGCTGTTCTGGGCGAGCGTCAGCTGGAACGGACGCAGGGTGCGCTCGATCCGGGACGCCATGATCTGGCCGATCTGCCAGGCGACGTAGCCGGTGCGCCGGTCGAAGGGGTTCACGTAGGCGGCCTCGTTTGTCAGTCAACTGATTGTAAGGTACACATATTATCAGTTACCTTCTGATTGGGGAACCGTTTCGATGTCCCAGCGAGTCGCCACCCGCCAGCCGAACAAGCACGCCCTGGACGTGGCCCATCCTCCTCCCCGCCCGGGAACCTGGCGCGCGGTTCTGCTGCCCGTGGCGGTCGTTCTGCTGATCGGCACCGTGTTCGTCAGCGTCTATCTCGCCGCCTTCCACGCGCCGCGCCCTCATGACCTCCGCGTGGGCACGACGGAGATCGGCACGCAGCAGGAGCACCTGCGCGAGGGCCTCGCCCGGGCGATCCCGGGCGGCTTCGCGCTGGAGACCTATCCCGACGAAGCCGCCGCCCGGCATGCCGTCCAGGACAGGTCCGTCTACGCCGCCTACCTCGGCAAGGGGCACCTGCTCTACGGCAGCGCCAACGGAGCCGCCGTCACCGCGACCGTGACCACCGCCTTCGGCTCCGCGGCACACGCGGAGCACCATGAGCTCTCCGTCCAGGACGTGGCCCCGGCGGCAGCGGGGGACACCCGGGGTCTCTCCGTGTTCTACGCGGCCTTCGGCCTGGTGCTGGCCGGATACCTCTTCGGCATGACGACCTACCAGCTCGCGCCCCGGCTGCAGTACCGCTGGCGCATGGCCAGCCTGGCCCTGTTCGGAGCCGTCGGCGGCGTCCTGGTCACGACCATCGCGGGAAGCACGGGCTTCGGTGCGCTGCCAGGCCCCTTCCTGCCCGTCGCCCTCGTCGTCGCGCTGATGGGTGCCGCGGTCGGCGCCACGACCATGGTGCTGCTGCGGCTGTTCGGCTCGGCGGGCGTCAGTCTCGCCTCGATCCTCCTGTTGATCCTCGGCAACAGCAGCAGCGGCGGGATCATGCCGGCGGCCTACCTGCCGGGTTGGCTGCGCCCGCTGTCCGAGATCCTGCCCGTCGGAGTGGGGGTCCGCGCGGTGCAGGGGCTGTCCCGGTTCCAGGACGACGGTCTGGCCCGCGCCCTGGTGATCCTCCCGGTGTGGATACTCGGGGCCGCCCTCGTGCTCTACCTGAAGGACGTGTTCCGCCGCGCGACACCGACCGTCGCGGGGGAGGCGGCCAAGGCCGAGCCGCAGCCCGCGGCTGCCTGACGCCGCACGCTTCCCAGCCCGGACGAGGCGGACGGCTGGATGCCCTCGTACGGATTCCTCGTACTGGACCGGCTCAAGGATGCAGTCGCGCGGATCGACGCAGGCGCACACGAGGCCGGCCGGGACCCCGCGTCTCTACGCGAGATCTACAACCTCAACGGCCTGATCGGGCCCGCCGAGTCCGCCGTGCCGTTCCAGGGCGCGGCGCGACAGTGGGTCGACCAGCTCGTCGCTCTTGTGCACGACTACGGGATGAACGGCTTCGCCTACCGGCCCGACGCCGACCACCTGCGCCAGTTGACGGTGTTCGCGCTGGAAGTCGTACCGGCGGTGCACGCTGCACCGGCGGAGGGTCACTGAGCATGACCGGCGTTGCCGGTGGGGCCGGGGTGCAGTCGGCCGCCGAGGAGCAGTCCGCCGCCGCGGTCGCGGACGCAGCGCGTCGGGGCGACCCGGTCGCCGTGGCCTCCTTCGAGCGGGCCGCACGGGCCCTGGCTGCCGGGATCGAGGCGACCGCGACGTCGGTCGAGTTCGGCATCGCGGTCATCGGCGGCGGCGTGGGCAAGGCGGGCGACGTGCTCGTCGCCCCGCTGCGCAAGGCTCTCACCGACTACGCCACGCTGTCCTTCGTCCGGCGACTCACCGCCGTGCCCGCGCAGATGGGCACCGCCGCCGGTCTCGTCGGTGCGGCGGTCGCCGCGCCGGCCCTGCCGGACACGACGGCCGTCGGGGTCTGAGCGCCGCGTGGCCACGGGGGCACCCCCGTGGCCACGGCCGGTTCAGCAGCCCAGCCGGGCGTCCGCCCAGTCCGCGTGATCGGAGTCGATGCCATCGCCGCCGTCGGTGACGACCAGCCGCACGACACGCGCGCCGCTGACGTCGGCGGTGAGCGGCTGGGCGGGCTGGGCGTTGGTCAGCACGCCCGTCGAGGCGACCTTCACGCCGTCCGCCCAGACCTCGAAGGTCACGCTGCCCTTCGTGCCCTTCTCGTCGTCCACACCCACCTGGGCGGTGACCTTCGAGCAGTGTTTCCCGGTGTAGTAGGCGACCTCGCCGGCGGCATGCACCCCGAGCCCCTTAGCGTACACCGTCGAGCCGAGGGTGAGCGGGCCGCCGTCGCCCGCCGCGCTCTCCCCGTTGCTGGTGTCACGCTCCACCGGTCCCCACCCGTTGGCCGCCGACAGCCAGGGCAGATCGCTCAGGTACGACGCTCCGGACGGCGGGGGCACCACCACGGACGCGGTCACGGGGAGGTCGGTGGAGGCCCGCTCTCCGGCGGGCGAGCGGTACCGGACGCGCAGGGAGAGGGCGTACGACCCTGCGGACGTCCCCGGCGGGGCCGTCACCCGCCAGCGGGTGCGCAGGGACGCCCCGGTGGGCAGGCCGGCCGCCGTGGCGGGGGAGAGGGCCCGTACGGTCCAGCCGTCGGGCCCGGTCAGCGCGGCCGAGACCTCGCGGGCCGGGGTGCGGCCCAGGTCGGTGACGGCCGTGGTGAGCGTGGCCGAGGTGTCCCGCTCGATGAACGGTGCCTCATCCAGGCCGGTTTCGACGGCGGGCGGATGCTCCGCCCAGCGTCCGTCGGCCGAGACCCGGAGCAGGACCGTGCCGTGGGCCGGTACGGTGGCCGCGATCGTGCCTGCCGTGTTGGTGTCCCGGTGCTGCCACAGGTCGCGCTGGGTGTAGCCGGAGGCGCGGGGCAGGCCCACGGCGGTGGCGCTGGTGGCGACGCGCTGAGCGGTCCCGGACTCGTTGAACAGGGCGACCGTGCGGCTGCCGTCCCCCATCTCCTTGGCGACCACCCAGCGTCCGCCCTCACTGGAGACGACCGCGCCCTGCCTGCCCAGCGGGTCCTGGTCGACCGCGATGACCTCCTTGTTGCCGAGGATGTCCAGGGTGGCGGGGGAGGCGGTGCGCAGGTCGGTGCCGATGAGCAGCGGGGCGGCCATGACCGCCCAGAGCGAGAAGTGGGAACGGTACTCGGTGTCCGTCATCCCGCCGTTGCCGACCTCCAGCATGTCGGGGTCGTTCCAGTGGCCGGGACCGGCGTACGGGGCCAGCGGCAGGTTCTGCTTGAGGATGGAGAGCATCGAGCCCCAGTTGTCGCTGATGTCCCCGGTGGTGCGCCACAGTTGGCCGACGTCGGAGGCCCACTCCCACGGCTTGTTCTCGCCCCACTCGCAGATGCTGTAGACGATGGGGCGCCCGGTGGCCTTCAGGGCGTCGCGCATGGCGCGGTAGCGCTGCCGGGCGTCGACGCCCTGGTTGTTGCAGTTGTCGTACTTCAGGTAGTCCACGCCCCAGTCGGCGAACTGCCGGGCGTCGCTCTCCTCGTGGCCGAGCGCGCCGGGGAAGCCCGTGCTGTCGCAGGTCTTGGTGCCGGCGCTGGTGTAGATGCCGAGTTTGAGTCCCTTGGCGTGGACGTAGTCCGCGACCGCCGAGATGCCGTGCGGGAAGCGGGCGGGGTCCGGCACCAGTTTGCCGTCGGCGTCCCGCTGGGGGAGCGCCCAGCAGTCGTCGAGGTTGACGTACTGGTACCCGGCGTCCTTGAGGCCCTCGGCCACGAAGAGGTCGGCGATGCCTTTGACCATGTCCTCGTTGAACTCGGCGCGGCAGTGCGTGGAGTTCCAGTTGTTGAACCCCATGGGCGGGGTGAGGGCCGGCCCCTCGGCCGGCGCTTCGGCCGGGGATTCGGGAGGCGCGGCGGTGGCTGCCGGGGCGGCGAGACCACCCGCGCCCAGCAGGGCCGCCAGGAGTGCGGCGGCCGTTCTGGTGCGGTGCTTGCGAGACATGCGGGGGTGAGGGTGACGCATCGTCGACGTTCCTCCGGCTCGCGGCGGACAGGGACGGGCACCGGTGCGCGATTACGGTAGGACGTGTCTGAGTCTGTTGGAAGAGGTGAGACGCATGCGTTCGATCCTGTTGGTTCGGCTGGCCGAAAGTCATCCAGCGTGACCCTCCGGGCGGTCCGGCGATTGATCACGGGATGAAGACACGCAGCATGCTCGCCATCGCCGACCGCACGGGCGCCTGGGCCGGCGGGTCCAAGGACTGCACGCTCAGGGACGGCACGGGCACGTTCTCGCCCGCCTGTCGCCGGTCACGGGTGAAGTACTCGTAGCCTGACGGCCGGCGTGATCAACGGTGGCCGCACCCGTTTCCCTGCCGGAGAACGGTCATCGCTGAGCGCCAGCAGAGGTCCAGCCCCTCCTCGTCAGCCCCGGAGGAGGCAGAAGGGGTGGCCCGCCGGATCTGCGAAGATCCTCCAACCGCGGGTGTCGGCGTGGAGCAGTGTGGCGCCGAAGCCGAGGACTTGCTCCTGGGCCTGGTCAAGGTCTGGGACATCGAGGTCCAAATGAAACTGCTGCGGGTATGCGCTGTCCGGCCATCGCGGCGACCGGTAATCCTTCACGCGCTGGAACGCAAATACGAGGCCAGAGCCCGTGTGAAGGGTCGAAAAGTCGTCACTGACTGCCCACCTGGGATCGGGCTGGTTGACCTCGCCGCCGAGGAGCGATTGGTAGAACCTGGCGAGTTCAAGGACGTCCGGACAGTCCAGAACCACGCACTGCAACTTGCCGATCACTGGTGATCCTCCAACAGCACGGGCCCCTGGCTCTGGTGAACCACGGCCCGACGTACAGGAGGGCACAGCGTGGGGCCGCCGAGCGCGTAGACCTTAGCTGCATCTCCCGCCACTCGTCCGTCACATCACGGTCTGCGGCTGGAGTATTAACAAGCGCCAGGAGGCGGGGCTGCCGGACGATCCGGAGCCGGAGTTCCGCACCTACTGTTACCTCATCACCGGCCGCCGGCCTTGGCGACATCACTGCATCGACGAGTTGCTCCGTGACATCGCCGACGAGGGGGCGGCGGTCTTCCGCCTCACCCTTACCCCCTCGTGCAACTGTTCAGACTCCGAGCTGAACGCGCGGACTGTAACTCGAAGGTTGCTGACCGGTGTCCTTGTTCCTTACAAAGCATCGGAAGTAGATCTCCTCGGCCCCCAGTTCAGTGTCCAGATCGTCACTGGACATGTTCGAGAAAGTTACGTGCATGGGACCCCCGACAGCGGCAACATCAGCGTGCCTGCCTCGCATGATGAGGTCGTCATCACCACTGTCCTGCTCCCACATGTCGCACCATGTTTCGAATCGGGCTCGGGTGGCGCTATCGAACTCGGTGAAGTTCGTGTTCCAGTCGACGACGAATTTCCACCGGGAGCCGGTCTGGTTCACGCTTGTGATTCTGGCACCGTTGATCCCCAATGTTGGGACGAGGTGGGTACTCTCCCCAACAGACGTTCCGGTTCCAACGGCGGGCCCCGTGGTGGCCGCTGACGCCAGAGGTACACTGCCTGCCAGTGCCAGCACTGCCGCTGTGGACACGATTGCTCTGCGAGTTCGCATGACGATCTCCATGAATGACCTGCCAGCTTCCGCAATAATCGTCGCGCACTCATTCAAATAATTGGCGGTGCGCTTGAGGTGGCCATCGGGCCAACCGAACCCCATTGCTCCGAACTACGCCTTGACCGCCTAGCGGCTGACGCTGTAGAGCCGACCCGGCGTCACTGCAACTCAGATAAACGGCGTCAAGTTGCACCAAAATCCTAAGCCGATTACCCCATCTGCGCATCCGGACCTCGGGCCAGAAAGACGTCCTGGCGTTCGGTGGTGCGCGTTGTCGTCGCGTCAATTATTGAAGTTTCCATACCCTACAGTGAGTCGCGTGTCCGGGTGGCTTTCCCGGGTTTTCCAGGACTCGCGCTGCCCGGAATCCGACTTCTCTGATGGTGCATCAGGAAGTGCGGGGGGAGAGATGCTCAGAGTCGCCCCCTGAGGAGCGGCACACGTCGGCCTGTGCAACGGGCTCGTCCAGCCGCCTCACTCACCATTCCGGCTGCCCTCACCGCAGCCGACGGTACAGGCTGCAGGCTCGTATGCGACCGCGGCGCTCAACGTGGGCGCCTCCGTCGGCCCTGTCATCGCTGCGGCCCCCCTCAGCACCGAAGCCGGGGACCTCGGGCCGCTCTGGGAGGGGGACTACTTGCACCTCTCAAGCGCGAGCGATGACCGGCTTGACGCCGCACCTCCACGGCAGACGCGCGCTACCTGCCGCACGACTTCGCACCGTGGGAGACGGTCTACGGGCGGAGGCCGAGATGTTGGGTCTCTGGGTCGGTGAGGATCGCGGGACGCTTGGACGGTCCTGCAACCCGAGTTCGCCGTGCGTGTCGTACCAGCTGCCGGTGACCTGTCGGCCTATGCGGACGCCGGCCACAGAGCGGCCCCCAGCGCTCTCGCCGGTCCCGTTTCCACCCGTCCAGGCGTTCACGTGATGCCGACCGGCTGCCGTCGGAGCGCCAACCTTCGGAAGCCTTACCTTGGGTCAGCATTCGTCCGGCCAAAGCTGCTCTCAGGTGATGCCCACACCTGGGTAACTCGGACAGTCCCGAAGGGGTCCGTCCGGCGGCATCCGGGGGCCCGCGCCACGTGCGGTTCTCATGACCGGAAAGCCGAGATGCGACGTTGAACTCTCTGGACGTGACAATCGGGTTTTCCCAGGTCAGCGCACCCTTCCGCGCGGCTTCAGGGGCACCGGCGGCAGCTCGGGCGCGGACAACGGACCCCCGTCGTAGCCCTTCACCTCGCCGAAACGTGCTCCCTCCATCCAGTCCTCCCGGGCCTGAGCGATCTCTTCCTGGGTACGCCCGACGAAGTTCCACCACATGATCAGTTCCTCGGCGAACGGCTCGCCGCCCAGCAGCATGATCGTGGCGTCCGACTCCGCGCGCAGGGGGAGTTCGGTGCGGCCGCAGCCGAGGTAGAGCATGGAGCCGGGGAGGACCGGAACTCCGTCGACGTGCACCTCGCCGGACATGGCCAGGACGCCGTACTCGAAGTCGGGGTCGAGTGGGAGGCGGAGGTCGGCGCCCTGGGTGAGGGTGAGGTCGGCGCCGACGATCGGGGTGTAGGCCGTACCGGGGGAGACGGAGCCGTCGAGGTCGCCGAGGATCACCGTGGCGGTCAGGCCGGGCGCGGTGACCGTCGGGAGGTCCGGGTGGTACTCGAACCTGGGCTCGGTGTGGCGGTGCTCGTCCGGGAGTGCGACCCAGAGCTGGGCGCCGTGCAGGAAGCGGGCGTGTGCCTTCGGGCTCTCCTCGGAGTGGCTGATCGCCCGGCCCGAGGTCATCAGGCCCAGCTGGCGGGGTCCGATGGTCTGGAGACTGCCGGTGGAGTCGCGGTGCAGCACCTCGCCCTCGTGCAGCCAGCTCACCGTCTGCAACCCGATGTGCGGATGCGGCGGAACCTGCATGCCGGGCTCGTCGGC